>DLNM01000035.1:62725-188599 GCA_002479485.1 Firmicutes bacterium UBA7510
TCTTTTTTGATTTTCATTTTATTCTTCTTGACAAATTACATAACATGTTATATATTATTCAAGAAATACATAACATGTTATGCAATGGAGGAGTTATGAAAATAAATAGTGTTAATGAAGAATATGGAATATATGGAATGCTATTTTCTCTAAGTAATAGAATTCAGACAATAGGTGATAAAGAATTTGAAGATATTACAATGAAACAGCATTTTATGATGATTGCATTAGGAATGTTTGAACAACCACCAACCTTAAAAGAGATGGGAGATCTTATTGGATGTTCTTATCAAAATGTAAAAAGAATGGCAGAACATCTGCAAAAAAACCATTACTTAAATATAGTACAAGATAGCGCAGATAAAAGAAAATTACTGTTGATATCTACTGGAAAATTAGAAAAAATATCTGATATTCAAAGAGAAAAAACTATTGAATTCATGTCGAAATTGTATAAAAATATCTCACAAGAAGATTTAAAAACTACATTAAGTACATTAATAAAGATGGATAAGAATATGGGAGGTATTATAGAATGAAATTAAATCGAAAAATGTATAAGGAAATAGAGAGTGTATATGAAAGTGAGAAATAGAATTATGATATTTGTTGGTTTTATTTTATTATTAGTTGGTGGAATATTAATTTACTGGAATATTTCTTATTCACCATATAAAGCTGATTTTATAAAGAAAATGGAGAATAGATTAGATGATATAACAAAAAATGATGATGTATGTACATCAGAAGAAATTGCAAGTTTGCCAGAACCTGTGCAAAGATATTGTGAGTATATTGGTTTAGAGAATTTTCCTAAATATCAAGCTGCTCGTATAATATTTAAAAAAACTAAATTTGTTTTTGATGCACAGTCAGGTAAAACTTTGGATATGGATTATGATTTATGGCTGTTTAATGATAAACTTTATCGTTCTGCTTATTGCACATCCTCTATGTACTTCGTTCCGTTTGATGGCATAGACTACTGTACTGATGATAATCAAGGGGGAATGAAGGGCATATTAGGAAAAGCAATTCAGATTTTTGATATATATGATAGTCATGGATATAAGGCTGCATTAATATCGTGGTTAGCTGAATCTATAGCATTTAATCCTTCGATGATATTATCTCCATATGTTACTTATGAGGTTATAGATGATATACATGTGAAAGCTACTGTTACATATAATGGGGTTTCAGGTTCAGGAGTATTTACGATTAATGAGGAAGGTGCTATAACAGAATTCTTTAGTGAAGAACGACAAATTGAAAATATAAATGGTACTTTAACACCAATTGGATGGCGCTGTGAGTATGAAAATTATGTTATGAAAAATGGGATAAATCAGATAAATGCAGTACGTTGTATAAAGGTATTTGAAGATAAAGAAGTTGTTTATTTCGATTCGGATAATTTTGTTGTAACTTATTTTAAGTAGGTTTATCAGTCGTAATAAGAGTATAATGTTAGTTACTAAAAAAAGAAGATGAAACCCAATTTGAGTTGCATCTTCTTTTTAATCATGTGCTATATATATTATTTAAATATAAATCTATTTTTGTTTAATAGCTGCCTGTGCTGCTGATAATCTTGCAACAGGCACTCTGTATGGTGAACATGAAACATAATTTAATCCAACCTTGTGGAAGAAATTTATTGAAGCTGGGTCTCCACCATGCTCTCCGCAAACACCAATCTTAAGCTTATCATTTGTGCTTTTTCCAAGTCTTACACTAGTTTCTACTAAACTTCCAACACCAACTGTATCAATTGATTGAAATGGATCAGTTTCTAGAATTCCTTGTTCTTTATAATCTGATATAAATTTTCCAGCGTCATCTCTTGAGAATCCAAATGTCATTTGTGTTAAGTCATTTGTTCCAAAGGAGAAAAACTCAGCTTCTTCAGCAATTTCATTTGATGTTACACATGCTCTAGGAATCTCTATCATTGTTCCAACCATATATTTTAAATCAGAAGACGTTTCTTTTTTTACACGTTCTGCTGTCTCAACTATTATGTCTTTTACTATACTTAATTCTGATTTTTTACCAACTAATGGAACCATAATTTCAGGTACTATATTAATATTTTCTTCTTTACTAACTTCGATAGCGGCCTCGATTATTGCTCTAGTCTGCATTCTAGCTATTTCAGGATATGTTACAGCAAGTCTGCATCCTCTATGCCCAAGCATTGGATTAAATTCATGCAAGCTGTTTACTATTTCTTTTAAAGCTGTAAATTCCATATCCATATCTTTTGCCAATTCAATTATATCTTTGTCGTCATGTGGCAAAAACTCATGAAGAGGTGGATCAAGAAGTCTTATTGTAACAGGTCTAGGTCCCATAATTTTGTAAATTTCCTTGAAGTCGTTCTTTTGCATAGGTAAAATCTCTGCTAAGGCTTTTTCTCTTTGCGCTACAGTTTCTGACACAATCATTTTTCTAACTGAGAATATTCTTGATTCTTCAAAAAACATATGCTCAGTTCTACATAAACCTATACCTTCAGCTCCAAATTTAATAGCAGTTTGAGAATCTTTAGGGGTATCAGCATTTGTTCTAACTCCAAGCGTTCTTACTTCATCAGCCCACTTCATAAGTGATTCAAAGTTTCCTGATATAGCAGGCTCAATAGTTTTAATGCTACCTTTATATACCTTTCCTGTGCTTCCATCAAGAGAAATATAATCACCTTCGTGGAACTTTTCGTTATTAGCTATAAATATTTTAAGTTCTTCATCTACATAAATATCTTCACAACCTGCAACACAGCATTTACCCATACCTCTAGCAACAACAGCAGCATGTGATGTCATACCGCCACGTGAGGTCAAGATACCTTGAGATTTTGTCATTCCTTCTATGTCCTCAGGAGAAGTTTCTTTTCTAACCAATATGACTTTATCTCCATTTTCATAAGCTTTAACTGCTTCTTCAGCTGTAAAATAAATCTTTCCAGTAGCAGCTCCAGGAGATGCTGGAAGACCTTGAGCTAAAGGTATTGCTTCTTTTTGTGTTTCAGGATCGAAAGTAGGGTGTAGTAATTGGTCTAATGATTTAGGATCTATACGCATTATCGCTTCTTCCTTAGTTATAAGTCCTTCACCCACCATTTCTACTGCTACTCTTAATGCTGATTCTGCAGTTCTTTTTCCATTACGTGTTTGCAAGAAATATAATTTACCTTGTTCTATAGTAAATTCAATATCTTGCATGTCTCTATAATGATTTTCTAACTTATTAGCTACTGTTATAAATTCATCATATATATTAGGCATGATTTTTTTTAGCTCTGTTATAACAAGTGGAGTTCTAATTCCAGCAACTACATCTTCTCCTTGAGCATTCATTAAAAATTCACCAAATATATTTTTTTCGCCGGTAGATGGATTTCTGGTAAATGCAACACCTGTGCCAGATGTATCTCCCATGTTGCCAAATACCATAGATTGAACATTTACTGCAGTTCCAATATCGTGAGGAATATCATATAAGTTTCTATAGGTTATAGCACGTGGGTTATTCCATGATTTAAATACTGCTTCAACAGCCATTAACAATTGCTTTTGTGGACCCTGCGGAAAAGATGTACCTGTTACATCTAGGTATATTGACTTAAATGTTTCAACAAGCTCTTTAAGGTTTTCAGCTGTTAGCTCAGTATCATTTCTATAATTATTTTTTTCTTTTATATCATCAAGAGCATAATCAAATTTATATTTTGGTATTGATAAAACAACATCACCAAACATTTGTATAAATCTTCTGTAGCTATCATATGCAAATCTTTCATTTTCAGTTTTGTTTGCTAAACCTACTACTGCCTTATCATTTAATCCAAGGTTTAATATTGTATCCATCATACCTGGCATCGAAACAGCAGCACCAGATCGAACTGAAACAAGTAAAGGATTTTCAACATCTCCAAATAATTTTCCAGTTTCTTCTTCTAGCTTTTTTATATATTCATTTATTTGTTCTATTATTTCATTTGAAAGACATTTATTTTGTTTGTAAAATTCTATACATGCTTCTGTAGTAATAGTGATACCGCATGGAACAGGTAGACCTATATTAGTCATTTCAGCCAAATTTGCTCCTTTTCCACCTAATAATGCTTTTTTTTGCGCACTTCCTTCTTTAAATAAATAAACCCATTTTTTACTCATAATTACCTCCATAAAATTTGATGAAGAATCATTTTTAAATTATATTATTGACAAAATTATACTTGCAGTTTCTTCTATTGCTTTAGAAGAAACATTTATTACTGGACATCTAAGCTTTGAAAACAAATTGTCTGCAAATTCAAGCTCTTTTAAAATTCTATCCATTTGCGCATAGTTTGATGATGATTTCACACCCATATCCTTTAATCTTTCTATTCTTATACTATTTAATTTGTCAGGATCATTAGTTAAACCAATGATTTTTCTAGGAGATATATCAAATAGCTCCTTCGGCGGCTCAACTTCTGGAACTAATGGTATATTAGCTACCTTAAAGTTTCTATAAGCTAAATACATACTAAGCGGTGTCTTTGAAGTTCTAGAGATTCCGATTAATACTATATCAGCCTTTAGTACACCACGTGGGTCCTTTCCGTCATCATATTTAACAGCAAACTCAACAGCTTCAACTTTTTTAAAATACTCAGCGTTAAGTTTTCTGTTAAGACCAACCTCTCGTCTTGGTTCTTTACCTGTTAACTGAGTTAATGATTCAATCACAGGACCAATTACATCTATCGCAATTATATTTTTTTCTAACGCTTTTTTACATAAATAATCTTTTAAATCAGATAATACTAAAGTATAAAGTATTAAGCTTTTTTCCCTTGAAGCCTGTTCAATAATATTATCAATTTGAATTTTTTCAAAAGTAAAAGGAAACTTATAAATGTCACCTATAGATGAGTTAAACTGGATTGCAGCTGCTTTACCAAGCAATTCACCTGTTTCACCAAGAGAATCAGAAATTACATAAATGTATGTTTTGTCCAAATCAACACCTCTTTTCAATATATAATATAACATATATCATTATTATAACTATATAATATAACACATTTAACAAAAAGTACAGATATTTTTTATAAGAATTAAGTCACCAAACTAACTCTTTACAGTTATGATGAAAAAATATATAATACAATAGATTGATACAAAAACACAAATAAAATACATGTAATAATATTATATATGTGGAAAAAGTATGAACAGAAATATAAATATTAATAAAATAAATCACAGCCCATGCACAAATCTTTTAGCTCTTTTGGAGAAATGGTTAACATCCTTGTGCACTGCGGCATGGGGGTAATTATGAAAGATTTATTATCTAAGGTTAATTGGCCTGAGGATTTGCACCAATTTACCTTTAAAGATATGAAGCTATTATCAGAAGAAATTAGAGAATTTTTAATAGATACAATTTCAAAAACAGGAGGACATTTAGCTTCAAATCTTGGAGTTGTAGAGCTAACTATAGCTTTACATTATGCCTTTGATTTAAGTAAAGATAAGCTGATTTGGGATGTTGGACATCAGTCCTATGTTCATAAAATTTTAACTGGTAGAAAAGATAAATTGTGTACTATAAGGCAAATGGATGGACTTAGCGGATTTCCTAAAAGAGAAGAAAGTAATTATGATACTTTTGATACAGGACATAGCAGTACATCTATATCAGCAGCAGTTGGGATTGCTAGAGCAAGAGACTTGAAAAAAGAAGATTATAATGTACTAGCTGTTATAGGTGATGGAGCATTAACAGGTGGTATGTCATTTGAAGCCCTAAATGACATTGGAAAAAATAACACAAAGCTTATAGTTGTGTTAAATGATAACGAAATGTCTATTTCTGAAAATGTTGGTGGTTTATCAACACATTTAAGTAAAGCAAGAACTGCTACAAGATATTTAAATACAAAACAAGACCTAGATAATTTCTTGGTAAAAATACCTGGAGCGGGTAAAGCTATAAAGAATTTTTTACGTACTATAAAAGAAGGCGTTAAAAAGATGATTTTACCAAGTATGATTTTTGAAGAAATAGGACTTACTTATTTAGGTCCAATAGATGGTCATAATATAGCTGAGATGGTTGATGTATTTGAAAGAGCTAAGTATATTAATGAACCGGTACTTATACATGTTTGTACTAAAAAGGGTAGGGGATATGAATATGCTGAAGAAAGACCTAACGACTATCATGGTGTATCAGCATTTAACATAGAAACTGGACAATCACTAAAAAAGGCAACTATACCAACATATTCGGATATATTTGGCAATAAACTTTGTGAAATTGCAGAAAATAATGATAAGGTTGTAGCTATTTCAGCAGCTATGATTGATGGAACTGGATTATGCGAATTTCTAAAAAAATATCCAAGTAGAATATTTGATGTTGGCATAGCTGAACAACATGCAGTTACAATGGCAGCTGGGTTTGCAGTAAACCAAATGGTGCCAGTAGTTGCACTTTATTCATCATTTTTGCAAAGAGCTTACGATCAAATTGTACATGATGTGGCAACTCAGAATCTTCATGTTGTTTTTGCAGTAGATAGAGCAGGAATTGTAGGAAATGATGGGGAAACTCATCAGGGGGTATTTGATACTGGATTTTTAACTCAATTGCCTAATATGACTGTTATGGCACCAGCTGATTACAATGAATTAAACTCAATGCTAGAATTTGCAGTCAATAATTTTAATGGACCTATAGCTTTACGTTATCCTAGGGGTTCTAGCTCTATGGCTATATCAAATTCAAATAAAGAAATTGAGATAGGTAAAGGATTAATTGTTAATGAGGGAGATGATTTAACAATTATCACTTATAGTCATATGGTTGAAGTAGCTATAGATATTGCAGAAAAATTAAAAAAAGAAAATATTAGCGTAGAAGTAATAAATTTAAGATTTTTAAAGCCTCTTGATAATAATCTTATATTAAAGTCAGCAACTAAAACAAATAAGGTTTTAATAATTGAAGAGACCTCGAATGACGCTGGTATGTGTCATAAAATAAATGGTTTATTATCTAAAGATATTGATGTGTTAGTAAAAACATTTCCTGATATATTTATTAAGCACGGAAATCCAAACGATATATATAAAAAATACGGTTTTGATAGTGACAGTTTAATAAAAAATATAAAAGTTAGATTTAAATTTTAAGTTGTGGAGAAGAAATGAAATTATTATTCATTGGAGAAACCGATAGTTTAGCAAAAGCTTTAGTAGACACTTTTGCTAAAGAAGATGATAGTATATTTATAGTATCAAAGTGTGATTTTAAAAGTAATAATAGACCAGCATTACAATATAAATTTTATTCAATTTCATCAGATCATTTGATTAATAATGAAATATTTATGTCAATAAATCCAGATGTTATTGTTTTTGCTGGAAAGTATTTTTTAAGCAGTGATTGGGATGTAAAGAATAGTTCTGATAACTATTTATCCCAATTATCTTTTTGGCTTGAAAAGAGTAAGACTGTTAAGAAATTTGTATATTTATCATCAACTCAGGTTTATGGAGATATAGGACAAGCAATAAATGAGGAGAATCTAATAAATCCAGTATCTTTAAAAGGCTTAACCATGGCTAGCGGAGAGGCTATGGTTAAACTTTATGAAAAACAATTTGAAATAAAAACTTCAATATTAAGATGCTCAGATATTTTTGACTATAACATAAATGTTGGATACAATGACTTTTTGTCAGAGTCAGTAAACAAATTGTTAACTAATTTAACCATAAAAGTATCAGATAAGGAATTTATACAACCAATTCATGTGAATGATATAGCAAATGCTATAAAGCGCTTACTTCAAAATGGTTTATATAACAAAATATACAATGTTTGTTCGTCAAATGTTATAAAAAAATCTACAATGTATGAAATACTAACTAATAAAATTGACAATAAATGTGAAATAGATATTTCAATAGGTGAAGGAATAACAATTGATAATGAAACCTTAAAACATGATATAGAATGGGTAGATTTTAAGAATTTTAAAGAATTCATAGAGGAGCATAATTTCTCAAAATATTTTGATATTGATGGATTAGATAAAAATATAAAATCTAAGTCTGAATTAAAAAAATTTAGATTATTTAAAAGATTTAGTGACTTTACTAGAAAAATTATGGAGCATTGTATTATATTTATAGTTTTTTGTTTTTTAATCTTTTTGACTAAGGATAATAATTTATTTGCAAATGTTGATTGGATGGTTATATATTTAATTTTAATATCACTTTCCTATGGCATTTTTCACACTACTATAGCAGTAGTGCTTTCAAGTATAATTTATTTATTTAATATAAATTTTGATTTTAAGGAAATTACAAATTTTTATTCCTATGTTGATATAATTTTAAAGGTTATTGAATATCTTTTAATTGGAATTTTTATTGCATACATTGTAGAGATGCTTAAAGAAGATATAAGAATAAAAACTGAAGAGAATGCTTTATTAATTGCTGAAAAGAATGAAATTAAAGATATAAATAATAAAAATGTTTTAATAAAAAATGAATATGAAAAAAGATTATTAAATACTAAAAACAGCTTGCCCAAATTATATTCAATTATATCAAAGATTAATATATTACAACCCGAAAAAATATTTTATGAAATACTTCATGTTGTCTCAGAAATGATGGATACAAGTACAGTAGCAGTATATACAACTAATATAAATAGTTCTTATATTAGACTTACAGCAGCGTTAAATAAAGAATCTGTATATAATGGTAAATCTTGGAATCTAATAGAAGATTTTGATATTAAAGAATCTATAGATAATGGTGAAATATATCGTGGTGATAAATGGCAAGGAAAGCCTGCTTTTGTCGCACCAGTTATGCATAGAAATAATTGCATAGCAGTAATAGTTATTAAAAAGATGTTATTTGAAAATCAATCCTTATATCAAGTAAATTTATTGAAAACACTTACTATACTGATATCAGATGCGGTTTCTAAGGCTATGGATTATGAAAAAAATATGGAAGCAAATAATTACATCGATGGTACGGAAATCCTAATTTATAATGAATTTATAAAAAAGGTTTCTTTAGGGTATGAAAAACAAAAATTAAATTTAGGCAACTGCTGTGTTATAAAGTGTAATATTGATAGAGATGATATAGAAAAATATTCATTAATCAAGAGTTTACTTAGAACTACTGATATATTAGGACTTAATAACAATGACCAAGTATGCATCTTGCTAGGAAATGACTCGAAGGAAGATGGAAAATATTTAATTGAACGATTAAAAAATAATAACATTATAGCAGAAATAACAGATGAATTTGAATATTTAGGAGAATAAGAGTGATTATATATGCGTTGTTAATAATCAATTTGTTATTAGTAATTATTTATTTACAAGCTAACCTTAATAATAAGCAAAAATTGTTCATAGGTTTGTTTTTTGTTTTTTTACCGATAATTGGTTTTGCTATTTATCTAGTTGCATTGCTTGTTATAAGAATAATTAGTAGCAAATTATATGATAGACTTAGTCTAGTTCACAGATATAAGTTCGATGATGAAGTGCTAACTCCTGATATTAATAAAGAATTAAATATAATTCCAATAAGTGATGCTATGGTAATAAGCAATAATGTTGAAAAACGTAAACTTCTTTTGGAACAGCTTAAGAAAGATATTTACAATAATTATAAAAATATTTTAATAGCTAGTAATGACAGTGATTCTGAAACAGCGCATTATGTGGCATCAGCAAAAATGGAAATTTACAATAAATTAAATATAAATTTACAAAGTGTAATGGAGTCATATGAAAAAGAATCAAGCAAACTATCTAATGTTTATGATGTACTTATTGCATTGATAGATATTATTGATAGTAAGTTACTGTCTGTAAATGAGAGTAATATCTATAAAACTAAGTATTGCAACATTATAGAGAATGAGTTTATGTCAGATGATATTGAAATAGATGAAGAAAAGGTAAGCTATTTTGATAAATTTATTGAATATTTAGTACATTTGGAGGAATATGATTTTGTTATACCCGCATTTAGTAAAATTCCAGAAGAATATAAAAATGAAAACATGTATATACAGATTCTAAAAATGTATTATAGCAAAAATCAAAAAGATAATTTTAAAATGACATTAGATATCTTATGTAATTCTTCTTTAGCTTTATCTAATGAAGGAGTTGGAATTATACGTTTTTGGTTATCAGAAAGGAATTAATATGCTATCTTTACGGAGATTACTTGGTATAATTATAGTTACTATAAGTGTAAGTATTTTATTATTAATGTATGGACTTGAAGAAAATAATTTAGAAAAGGTTGTTTTCGAAAATAATATACCTCAAACAACCAATTTATTGAATGGTGATTTATCAATAATAAATAGTGACCGTATATTTTACATAGTCGGAGAAAATAATCAAATATTTAATAACACAGTTGAACTTTTTAATAGTATGGGTTTAGCATACAAAACAAGTAAAACTATAAATACTAAGCATTTAAATAATAATTCAATTTTGGTTTTTACTTCAGAAAAAATATCAGATTGTGCGGATTTACAAGATTTAGAAAGCTACATAAAAAATGGTGGACAAGCTATTTTAGCTGCGGGATTAGCAGAGTCTAATGATGATTCATATTTACAGCCTATACTTGGAATTGTTGAAAAAACTATAAAAGAAAATTATAACGACTTTTTTATAAAAGATGGATTTTTACCGTTTACGGAAACTAAGATGAATTATTCTGGATATAATTTATCTACATGGATAAAAACAAAGAATGAAGCTACAGTTTTTATATCAGATTTAACAAAAAACGTACCAATAGTATATTCAAATAATTATGGTGATGGTGAAGTCATAGTAATAAATGCTTCATTTTTAGAGGATAAAAAATCGATGGGCATTTTATGTGGTTCTATAACTATTCTGCTTGACGATTTTATTTATCCAATAATGGGAACAAAATCAGTATTTTTAGACAACTTCCCTGTTACTAATAACAGTAATGATGGTAAGTCTATGAAAATGTATGGAAGGACAATTAACTCCTTAGTTAGAGATAAAATATGGCCTGTTTTTCAAGGAATTTCAGCTAGAAATGGGTTAAAAATAACCTCTAGTGTTTTGGTAGCTGCTTCATTAAAAGATACTTTTCCGGAATTAACAAACAACTTATTTTATACTATAAGTAAATCATCTATGCAATATGATGGAGAGGTTGTATACGCTGGTAATTTTTATGATGATGAAAAAATATATATAAATAATAAATTTAGTGATAGTTTCAATGAGGTTTTTAACAAATATATTATTAATGGTTTTGCTGTTCAATTTGGTATATTTAATGAAAAAATATATAGTCAAATAAAAGAAAGATTTAATTGTATTAATATTATTCGTGGAAATTTAACAGGTAATAAAAAAGATACTTACATATGCACTTTAGGAAGAAATGATAAGTACTACAACTTTCCAACTATAAGCTATGGGGATGAGTTAGATAACGGCACTTTATGGGATATATCCTCAATGATTTCTTCCCAAGGTTTTTTATCCCACTTATTTGATGTTAATGTTTTAATGGGCTTGGAAGAAGGTAATAAAACATGGAATGAAAGAATTAAATATATAGATGATTTTGAGGATAGAGTTCTCAAACCGTTAAAATGGCTTGAAAGCTGTACTTTATCAGAAAATATTCGCTATATTGACGGTTATATAAACCTAAAGTACAGGTGGAAAGTTGATAATGATGTTATTACTTTAGTATGCGATGATTTTATTGAAAATCAAGCATTCTATTTTAGAACTGATAAATTAATAGAAAAAATAGAAGGTGCAGAATATTTAAAGATAAATGACTATTATTATCTTCTGAAAATAAAGGATTCTGTAGTGAAGATAAATCTAAAAAAATGAAGGTGAAATTATGCGAGTATGTCTTATATGTGAAGGTAGTTATCCTTATGTTTTAGGTGGAGTATCTAGCTGGATTCAAATGTTAATAGAAAACTACTCAGATATAGAATTTATAATATGGAGCATAGCTACAAATAAAGAAGAAATGAGTGATTATAAATATAATCTACCAAGCAATGTAAAAAAGGTAAAAACTTTTTATATTAGTGAGCATAGAATAGAAGGTCATTATAGAAAAATTAAGTTAGATTCTAATGATAAAGAAGTTCTTAGAAATTTATTAATAGGTGATCTTAATAGCATCGAATGGAAAGAATGTTTATGCCTGATGAAAAAATATCAAAAAAATTTGGTAAATATACTTATGAGTAAAGATTTTTTCAACATTTCACTTGAACTATATAGAATGGGGTATTCAAAGACTTCTTTTAATGAGTTTTTATGGAGCTTAAGAGGAATGTATTTTCCATTTATGAAAATTTTATCAGAGGACATGATTGAAGCAGATATCTATCATGCAGTTTCAACAGGTTATGCTGGAATGTTAGGTAGTATAGCATCCAATGTGAAAAATAAACCACTTTTATTATCAGAGCATGGGATATATACAAGAGAACGTGAAGAAGACATAATACGTTCAAACTGGCTAAGAGGTTCATTCAAAGAACTATGGATTAATTTTTTTAAAAAAATGTCTTTAATAACATATAACCAAGCAAATATCGTTACAACCTTATTTGAAGTAAATAAAACTTTGCAAATTGAGTTAGGTTGTCCTGAAGAAAAAATTTTAATTATACCAAATGGTGTAGATATTAATGATTTTTCAGACTTAAATCCACGTTCAGAAGAAAGCAAGAAATATTTTAATATTGGAGCTATTCTTAGAATAGTGCCAATTAAAGATGTAAAAACAATGCTTTTAGCATTTGCAAATGTTAAGAAACTAGTACCAAATGCTAAATTAAATATACTAGGGAATTATGACGAGAATCCAGAATATTATAATGAATGTGTTCAGCTTGTTAATATGCTTTTAATTGAGGACGTTGTGTTTTATGGACAAGCTAATATAAAAGGATATTTAAATGAATTTGATTTGCTTTTATTAACAAGTATAAGCGAAGGACAGCCACTTTCTGTTTTGGAGGGAATGGCGTCAGGAATTCCATATATATGCACAAATGTTGGAGATTGCAAAAGCTTATTAGAAGGCAACTGTGGAGATAATTTAGGCCTTTCTGGATTCATTGTGCCAATTATGGATACTCAAGCTCTCACAAAGCAAATAGTTTATTGTGCTAAAAATAAGGAAAGAATATCTAAAATGGGCATGGTCGGCAAAGCTAGAGTTTCTAAATACTATAAAAAGAGCTATTTCTTAGAGAAATTTAAAGAAATATACGAAGAATTAGGAGAGTCTAAAGCATGGCAGGCATAGGATTTGAATTAAGAAAAATATTTAGTAGAAAAACATTAGCCTCAAATATAATAGGTTCAATATATGCCACAATGACTACTATTGGTCCTACAATAATTTTTATGATTTTATTGTTTACATTAAATAAAGTAATGTATATTTTTAACGCAACGGAGATTGAAAGTTTGTTTTTTGTATCTTCCTTTACATATGAATTTTTAATAGCAATAATAATAGCATCATTATTTAATACAGTACTTTCTAGGTATATATCTGATAAAATTTTTGAAGAAAAAGAGGAAGATATTTGCGCTTCTTTGTTTGGAGCAATGACAGTTACTAGCATTTTATCTGGAATTATATTATTTATTTTTTGTTTTCTAATGTATAAGAAAGACAATGTATCAATCTATTTTTTAGCTAACTATTACTTGTTAGGTGTGCTAGCATCAAATACTTATGTACTAATGACTTATGTTTCTGCATTAAAAGAATATAAAGAAGTAACATTTTCTTTCTTGTTTGGATGTATTCCTGCAATTATTGTATTTTTCTTTACCCATTTAATCTTTAACATAAATATTTTGATTTCCTTATATGCGTCATTAACTGTGGGATTTACTTTTATTGTAATTATGCTAGTATTTTGGTGTGTAAAAGCATTTGGAATGTCTAGCAATAAATATTTTGAATTTCTTAGATATTTTATTAAATACCCCGTTTTAGCAATAAGTGGACTAAGCTATATGTTTGGATTGTATTTATCAAATATAATATATTGGAATTTTTCAGATATGAGACTAAAAATAAGTATTTTTAGTACAGCACCTAATTATGATATGGCTATGTTTTTTGCTGTTGTCATAAGCTTGCCAGCATTTGTTTTATTTGTTGTAAAAGTAGAAACAATTTTTTATGACAGATATGTAAAATACATATCTAGCTTAAATGAAGGAACGTATGACCTTATTGAAAAAAATAGGATTAGCATGAATAATACTATAAAGCTTCAATTGTTTTTTGTCTATGATATTCAGCTTGTAATAACTGTGTTATCTATATCTGCGGCTGGTATTGTATTTCCTCTTTTTAACATAAGTAATCAAGTATTAAGTATGTTTATGATATTAGGAATGGGTTTGTTTTGTACAACTAGTATGTATTTAACTGTATTGTTTTTATATTATTTTCAAGACTATAGAAGTTCATGTATTACGACAGTTGTTTTTTTTATAGTAGAGCTTATAAGCTGTGTTATTTGTTTAAAGCTAGGTAGTCCTTATTATCCATTACCATTGTTGATTGCAGGAATAATAAGTTGGATTATTGGTTTTATATTGCTAAGAAGACGACTAAATAATTTAAATAGTTTTATAATGTGTAAATAGTAGGAGAGTGTGTAAGTATGAGAAAAATTATAAAAAATGGAGAAGTTATTCTATTAATATTTTTAGTTTTGGCATTTGTTTCTTTTACATTCTTATATTTGAATACCTCTGTAAAAGTTGAAAAACCAGATATAACAGATAAAGCATCATCTCTTGAGAACTGGACTGTCGAAGATAGTGATTTGAATGGATTGCCAATAAAAGAAGATAAGTCAATATATCCTAATACTCCAGATACTAATATATATGATGTTTATATTACAATTTTTCCAACTAAGGACGAAAATGGTGAGCTTTTAGATTTCTCGGATTTTTCAAAACATACATCAAGAGATCATGCATATAATCCTGTTTTAAACTGTAACGTCCAGATATTAAATGAAGATGAAAAGCTTGATCCAATCACAGTTACTGATAAGACAAATGCTACTATAAGGGTTCGTGGTAACTCCTCAAGGGGAGATTTATATAAAAGTTATAAAATTAAGCTTGATGATGAAGCTAAAACCTTTTTTGGTCAATCTGTATTAAATATAAATAAACATAGTGAAGATAGAACTAAAATATTAACTAAGTTTAGTGCAGATATGTTAATAGGAATGCCAGATATGGTAAGTTATCGTACTAATTTTATGCGTGTTTGGATAAAGGATGATTCATTACCTATTGAGGATCGAAAATATGAATATTACGGATTATATACAAATATTGAACAGCCTAACAAAACATTTTTAGAGGTTAGAGGATTAGATAGTAACTGTTCTATGTATAAAGCGAGAAATTTTAGTTTTCAAAAAGATGAGTTAATTAGAAATATTGATGACCCTGAATATTCTGAAGTTGAATTTGAACAAGTGCTTACAATAAGAGAGGCAGAAGATCATACTAAGCTTATAGAACTATTAGAAGCTATAAACAATCCTACTATGGGATTTGAAGAACTATTTTCTACCTATTTTAATGAAGATAATTATTTAACATGGCTTGCGTTTAATTTGTTAGTTGGTTCTGAAGATATACTGAACCATAACTTTATAATTTATAGCCCTAATAATTCAAAAACATGGTACTTTATACCTTGGGATTTTGATGCTAATATGGATGCAATATCCTCAAATGCTATAGCTCCAAGCCTTAGGTCTGGGCAGAAATTAAATATGGTAACATTACATAAAAAGTTTTTTAAATATCCTGGAAGTATTGATAAATTAAATGAAAAAATTCTTGAACTTAAAAACGAATACTTTACAGAGGAAAACATACGCTCATATACTGATTTATATTTGCCTGTTTTAGAAAAAACATTACCATATTATCCTGATTTATCTCTGCTAAAGAGCGATCCTGTAGAAGTTGTTGAACTTATAAATTCATTTAGTGACATTATACAACAAAATTATGATAATTTTTTATATTCATTTAATTTTCCAGCACCAATGTTTGTTTCAGCACCAGAAAAAAATAATGATGGTACTCTTCATCTAGCATGGGAGCCTTCTTATTCATATCAAGGTAGAACTATAACCTATAAAGTTAAAATATATGATACTTACAAAATGGATAAAATTTTGTTTGAACAAGAAAATATAGTAGGTACAACACTTGATGTAGATATAAATTTACAACCTGGTAAATATTATCTAGAAGTAAAGGCAGTAGATAGTGAAAGCAATGAGCAATTCTCTCTTGAACATTATGAATTTGCTGGTGTTGAGTTTATATATGTTAATGGCTTGTTAGAATTTACAATAGAGTAGGGTGATAGCTATGAAATATGATGGAAATACATTGAGGCATGAGCTAAAGTACTATATCAATGAAAGTGTTTATCATACCTTAAGAAATAGGTTAAAAATCATAATAAATGCAGATTCAAATATGAAAAGTGATGAGGGTTACTTGGTAACTAGTCTATATTTTGATGATATATATAAATCAGCTATGAGTGAAAAGATATCTGGTTCTAGGTTTAGAAAAAAGTTTAGAATTAGAAGCTATGAACGAAATGACAGTCTGATTAAGCTTGAATGTAAAAGTAAATTTGATGAATATATATCAAAGGTAAGTGCTAATTTGTCTAAAGTAGAGTACGATTTAATATTAGCTGGTAATTATGATTTTTTATTTACACGTAATGAAAATATATGTAAGGAATTATTAGCATATAACAAAATAAAATTGCTTAAACCTGTAGTTGCAGTAGAATATCAACGAGAAGCATTTATTTTGAAGGAGGGTAATGTACGTATAACCTTTGACAAAGATATATCCGCCTCTACTGGTACATTAGATATGTTTGATGAAAGCTTCGCTACATCAAAGGTATTACCAGAAAAAATAATGGTTTTAGAAATAAAATATGATGACTATTTACCATCTAAGGTGCAAAGCATACTAAAAACAGCTATGACTGAAAAGTGTGCTATTTCAAAATACGTTATGTGTAGAGAAAATAAGAGGAGGTTAAAATACAGATGACAAATTTTTCGGATATTTTCAAAAAAGGTTTTTTGCAAGAAACGGGAAATCTAACAACTGAAGGTTTTATTATGTCAATGCTCATAGCCTTTATATGTGCAGTAATTGTTTATTATGTATATAGGCTTTTTTATAAAGGTGTAATATATAACAACAATTTTAACATACTATTAGTATTAGTTGCGGTTGTTACATGCTTTACAGTTATAGTTATAAGTTCTAATGTGGTTTTATCTTTAGGTATGGTTGGAGCTTTGTCAATTGTTAGATTTAGAACTGCTATAAAAGATCCATTAGATGTAGGGTTTTTATTTTGGGCAGTTGCTATTGGAATAACTAGTGGTGCTGGCTTATATATTATATCTATTATAGGAACAGTCTTTATTTCACTAATATACATATTATTAGTACAAATTAGAAGTAAAAAAAGAGTATACTTGCTTATAGTAAAGCATAATCAAACTGCAGGAAGCGAAGTTTCAAGTGTACTTGATGGAATTAAAAAGATATTAAAAAACAGGACTACGACAAAAAACTTTACAGAATTGACCTATGAGGTTAAAATAAACGAGGATAATACATCTTTCCTAAATAATCTTTTAGCAATAGATGGAGTTGAAAGTGCAGTAATCGTTGACTTTACTGGAGATTATTGTGAATAGGCTAGATTAAGGAGAATATATATGGAGCAATATTTTACTCAAAATCCTACAACTAAAGATGAGATATTTAAATTTAATTGGAATGCATTAGGCAAAGAATTTGTCTTTAATACAAGCAATAGCGTTTTTTCAAAAACAGCTGTAGACTTTGGAACAATGGTTATGCTAGAAACCTTTGTTGCAAATGAAGAGGGATTTATAGGTAGTATACTTGATTTAGGATGTGGCTATGGACCAGTTGGTGTAATACTTGCTAAGACTATGGGTGATGTAAAAATTACTATGGTTGACATCAATGAAAGGGCAGTGAAACTATCAGCCTTAAATGGTGAGGAAAACAAAGCATTAGATAAGCTAAAGATATTTCAATCAAATATCTTTGAAAGCGTAGAGGAAAACTTTGATAGAATTTTGACTAATCCACCAATAAGAGCAGGTAAAGAAACGGTCTATACTTTTTTTGACGGAGCTTATGAACATTTAAACGATGGTGGAAAACTATATGTAGTTATACAAAAAAAACAAGGTGCAAAAAGTTCCATAGATAAGTTAACATCACTTTTTGGCAACTGTGAAACCCTATATAAAAAATCAGGATATTTTATACTATGCTGTGTCAAGTAGATAAAATTTAAGCTCAACAATTAACATGTTGAGCTTTTTTAGTTTATATAAAGTTATAAAGTTTTAAATCCAGATATTAATTCTTTTAAGTTAGTAGCTTGATTAGATAATTCTGTACCAACTGCTGAACTTTCTTCTGCAGTTGCAGAATTATTTTGAACTACTGCTGATATTTGTTCAACACCAATATTAACTTGATTTATAGTGTAAGCTTGTTCTTTTGACGCCTTAGAAATTTCAGCCATAGCATGTACAATTTCGTAAGTATTTTGCGTTACTATTTCTAAAGCATTTGCAGTTTTTGTAGCCAATTCAGATCCAGATATTACTGCTCCTATAGTACCCTCAATAAGAGCTGTTGTACTCTTTGCTGCCTCTGCACTTTTATTTGCAAGGTTTTTAACCTCATCTGCAACTACTGAAAAGCCTTTTCCAGCACTTCCGGCTCTTGCTGCTTCAACTGCTGCATTTAAAGCAAGTAAATTAGTTTGGAATGCAATATCATCAATAGCTTTAATAATCTTTTTAATTTCTTCTGATTTTACAGTAATTTCATTCATAGCCTCTAACATCTCATTCATTTGTTCGTTACTTTCGTTTATTGATTGAGAGATATCAGTTATATCATCACTTGCTTTAATTGATGTTTGTGTATTTCTTTGAACCTTTTCATTAATTTCTATTAATGAGCTTGATAATTCTTGTAAAGCACTGGCTTGCTCAGTTACACCTTCTGATAAGGCTTGTACAGCAATTGTTATTTGGTTAGCTCCATTTGATACTTCATCGGAAGATTCATTAATGCTGTTGATTGTATTTACAATAGTTTCTCTAAATCTTAAAATAGAGATTTTAATATCCTCTAAATCTCCAAGATATTTTACTGGGGTTACATTAGAGAAATTTCCGTTTGAAAATTCTTTCATGTTATAGTTGATGTCATTAATAATTACATTGATATTTTCAATAGTTTTTTGTGTAGCTTTTGAAAGTATTTCAAGTTCATCACCAGAATTTATTGATGGCGATTCTGTTTGCATATCACCATCAGCAAGTAACTGAAGTCTTTTTGTTACCTTGTTAATATTATTTCCGAGTTTTTTTGAAAATCTAAAAAATATTATTATACCAATAGCAGCTGACAGAATACTGGATAATACAATTATTGTTAATGCGATTAATTTTTCAAATTTGTATTTGTCAATAACAACTTCTATATCCTTATAGTAATTTCCAGTACTTATATACCAACCGTATGGTTCAAATTTTTTTGTAAAGCCTCTTTTTTTGAATGTACCTTCTTCTCCAGGTTTGGTAAAACAAAATTCGGTAAAGCCTCCATTAGGATTATTTCCAGCAGTTATTAGATTTCTTATAAAATAATTACTTTCCAAATCCTGTTCATCGTAGCGATATTGTCCTTCATAATTTGGATTCATATGAACTTCACAGGTGCCATCTTCTAAATCCACCCAAAAGTAACCTTCGCCATTATTGTATCTTGCATCTCTTACTATCTTTTTAGCATCTTCATATGCCTCTTTTTCAGTAATTTCACCATCTAGATATCTTTGATGATTAACCTCTAAAACACCAATGATGCTTTCTACACTTGTCCTTATAATATTATCAAAGCCATCTTCAGCATTTTTGATTGCAAAATTATAAGCGTTATTAATAGTTAAAAAAGACGTAATTAAAAAACATAATATTGTAATAGAAATTACAATAGAAAATATAAATATTAATTTGCCCTTGATGTTAAATTTCATAGCTAGCTCTCCTTAATACCATTTTATAATAATGTTAAAATTAACAAATTAATTCAATTATACTATAAATTTTCTATTTAGTCATCTATTACAATAAAAAAACTGCTAAATAAACCAAAAATGTTTAAATAGCAGTTAATAAAATTAAAAATAATTAAATTTCGTATCCTTTTTCAAATGCTTTAATGTTCATATCAATAGCTTTTTCAGGAACTGAATCTTTGATTAGTTGTTTCCAATCAATGTTATCAAGTTTGAACATTTTTACTAGAGCTCCTAATAATACTATATTCATACATTTAGTATTTCCAAGCTCTTCAGCTATGCTATGTGCATCAATTACATGAACATTTTCTTTTCCTACAACATTTTCATACTCTTCAGTAATTCCTGATGGATATATTGAAGCACCTATATTTACAGTTACAGGATGTAATTCATAGCTGTTAATAACTAATATGCCATCTTTTTTAAGATAATCTAAAAATCTTAAAGCTTCACATTTTTCAAATGCAACAATTATATCTGCACATCCTTTTTCTATAACAGGTGAGTAAACTTTTTCTCCATATCTTATTTGAGTTGTTACACTACCACCACGTTGGCTCATACCGTGTATTTCAGCCATTTTTACATCATAACCATTTTCAACAAAGCCTTTTGAAAGTATTTTTGATGTAAGGATAGTTCCTTGACCACCAACTCCAACTAGAAGTATATTTTTAACATCTGACATATTATTCACCTACCTTCTCTATTGCGCCAAATGGACAAATTTGTCTACAAACTCCACAACCATTACATGCATCCTTGTCGATTCTAGTTTTTCCTTCAAACATTAATGCAGGGCAACCACATCTTAAGCATGCTTTACAAGATCTACACTTGTCAGGATCAACTTTTGATTTCATGTTTGCACGTTTTTTAATAATTGGTTTTAACAAAGCACATTCGCGTTTTGTCACTATAACAAATGGCTCTGTAGCTTCATAACCTTTTTTCAATGCTTCTCTTGTCGCCTTGATATCATATGGGTCAACAACTAATAAGTTCTCTTTTTTAATACCACAAGCGTAGCATAAAGATATAATATCAACTACTGGTGCTGGTTGACCACTTACAGTTTTTCCTGTACCAGGGTTTTCTTGGTGTCCAGTCATACCAGTTATACTGTTATCTAATATAATTGTAGTAATAGCTGAATTATTGTATGTGCTATTTATTAATCCAGTTATACCTGAATGGAAGAATGTTGAATCTCCAATTAGAGCAAAAGATTTCATAGATTTATCATTTGCTATTTCATTAGCTTTCTCAAATCCATGAGCACCAGTTATAGCACCACCCATACAAATTGTAGAGTCAAGAGCATTTAATGGATTCATAGCTCCTAGAGTATAGCATCCTATATCTCCACTTAAGTATGCTTTATTCTTGTACTTTCCAAGCTCAAAGAACAATCCTCTATGAGGACATCCAGCACATAATACCGGAGGTCTTGCAGGAGCTTGCATTTTAGTTTCATAAGCACAAGATGGTTTAGCACCCAATAATACTTCTCTCAATAATTCTGGTGAATATTCACCGCAAATTGGGAATACTTCTTTACCGATACATTCAATTCCCATTGCTTTAATTTGTGATTCAATGAAAGGATCATTTTCTTCTATGATATAAAGTTTATCTACTTTTGAAGCAAACTCTCTTATCATTTTATCAGGAAGTGGATTAACAAAACCTATTTTTAAGTAAGAAGCGTTGTCTCCCATAACTTCTTTTGCATATTGATAAGCAATACCACTTGTGATTATACCAATAGATGTATTGTTATATTCAATTCTATTTAAAGCACAGTTATTAGAATATTCTCTTAATCCTGCAAGTCTTATATTTTCAATCTCAGGGTGTCTAGCTCTTGAATTTGCTGGAACCATAAGGTTCTTTCTAGGATCTTTAACATAATTTTTAATTTGTGGAACAACTCTTTCACCAATGGAAACGATTGATTTAGAGTGACAAGTACGGGTAGTTACTCTGTATAAAACTGGAGTTTCATATTTTTCACTGATTTCAAAAGCTTCCTTCATAAAATCAAGACATTCTTGCGAATCAGAAGGTTCTATAAGAGCTGTTTTTCCAAATAGTGCAAAATATCTATTATCTTGCTCATTTTGAGATGAGTGCATATTTGGCTCATCAGCTGTTATTAATACAAAACCTCCATTAGTTACATGATATGCATATGACATAAATCCATCAGCGGCAACGTTTAAACCAACATGTTTCATAGCTGCAAAAGTACGTGCTCCACGAATAGAAGCACCAGCTGCTACTTCACATGCAACCTTTTCATTTACTGCCCATTCAGAATGTACGCCTTCATATTGTGAGAAATTTTCCATGATTTCTGTACTAGGTGTACCTGGATAAGCAGAAGCAACAGTAACTCCAGCTTCATAAGCACCACGTGCTATAGCTTCATTACCAGTCATTAATATTTTCATTATATAATCCTCCTTTAACTCTCTTAATTTCTATTGTATTGTTAGAGCTAAAATTTGTCAATGGTTATATTGGCTTTTGAAAAAAAAGTTTTTGTAATTTAACAAATAAAAAAATTAGCTTATACTATGTATAAACTAATTTTAATCATACTAAACTTTTTAATTATACTAAAATTTATTTAGGAATATTTTGCTAAAATTTGGATACTACTTAGCTATTGTTTTAATTATTTCATCTAAGGATGTTCCTTTTTTTATTGTAAAATCTCCTGGCTTTAATTTAGTATCAAGCTTTAACTCTACACATCTAGTTAAAAATACTTGTTTATCATCTATTAATCCGTTCGCTAATAAAATATCTGCTATTTTAGATGGAAAAGTACCAGCAGGTATATTAAATGTTATTTCAGTTCCTGTAGCAACATCAGTAGAATCATTATTATTGGTTTCATCATCTTTGTTGTTATCAGTATTATCCGTTTGATTATTTTGATTGTTACCAGATGTATTAGGGTCAGTATTGTTGTCATTTGAATCAGTATTATCATCTGTATTATCTTTGATTTCGTCATCATTTTTATTTGTACTATCATTATCGTTATCAGATATTTCAATAGGTGGGGTAACAGGTTTTATTGTATCCTTATCTATTTTTAAATCAAATAATACATTAAATCTCCATATTAGTATTGCAGCTACACCAGCTATAACACAAAGAATAATCGCATAATCAGTAAAATTATAAATTAAATCTTTAAACCAGTTAATAATTTTTTTCACTTTTGTCCTCCGGATAATCGATATTTTTAAAATATAATAACACAAAATAACAGTTTATTCAACATTTTTAGCAAATTTATTTAAGCTTTGATACAAGAATATGGTATAATATTTTAAATGTCTTAAGCATAGTTTGAGACTATAATATTCTAAAATGGCTTAAATAAAAATTAAGACTATGTTATAATAACATTAGTATAATATAAAAGTAGCATATCTATAGTTGATACGCTACCTTTGAGAGTGGAAAAACTAGTTTAATTAAACTATCAAAGTTAGTTTTTTAAACTAACTTTTTAGACGCAACAAATATGTAAAAGTTCCAAAAATACAAAATATTATTAGGTGGAGGCTAAAAAGTGTGAAGAAAAGCATTTCACACTATGGAAGAATCAAAAAACGATTCTTCATCAAATTTTGTGACGCCGTGAAACGGCGTAATGGAGGTAATTATGAATATAATGGTTAAAGGTATTGGAAACATTGAAATTAATCAAAATTTTAGTTGTTATGAACTACTAAAGCAAATATATAATGACGAATACAACAAATATTTAACAGTTAAGGTTAACAATATGTTAAAGGAACTTAGCTATAACGAGCTTTCTGAAAATGATGAAATTGAATTTTTAGATATTAAAAACCCTGACGGTATGAGAGTATATGTTAGAACCCTTTGTTTAATTTACATAAAGGCATGTAGAGAATTGTATAATAACATTCAAGTGTCCATTGAACATTCTTTAAATAAAGGATTATTTACTGAAATAAAGTTAAATAGGAAATTGACAGAAGAAGATATATTTCAAATTAAAAGAAAAATGCAGGAAATTATTGATAAAAATATTTTTATTAATAAACAAATGTTATCAATAGATGATGCTAAGAAAATATTCATTGAGCAAAATATGTTTGATAAAGTTTCACTATTATCAAATTGGAACACTGAAAATGTTAGAGTTTATGAACTTGATGGTTACTATGATACTTTTTATGGTTATGTTGCACCAAATACCAATGTTATATATAAATTTGACTTAAAGTTATTCGGAACAGGGCTTATACTTCGCTACCCGTCAAGGGAGAACATAAATGAGTTTCCTGAATATGCTGAGCATATAAAGCTTGCTAAAATATTCAAAGAAACTGAGGATTGGGGCGATATTATGGAGGTAGGCCATGTAGGCGCATTAAATGAAACTATATTAGATAATAAAATTAACGATTTAATACTAGTTAATGAAGCACTCCATGAAAAGAAAATAGCTTATATTGCTGATGAAATCTCAGCTGACGAGAACATAAAAATAGTTTTGATTGCTGGACCTTCATCTTCTGGTAAAACTACCTTTGCTCAAAGACTATCTATTCAATTAAGAGTAAATGGCAAAAAAACCTATGCTATTTCTTTAGATGATTACTTTGTTGACAGAGAAAAAACACCCCTTGATGAGAATGGAAAATATGATTTTGATACAATAGATGCACTTGATATAGAGTTATTTAATGATCATCTAATTAAGCTTATGAATTGTGAACAAGTACAGATACCTACATTTGAATTTAAAACTGGTAAAAGAATATACGATAAGCGGCCAGTAAAGCTTTCTAAAGATCATATAATAGTAGTTGAAGGAATACATGGGTTAAATGATAAGCTAACATCACATATAGAAAAGAAAAATAAATTTAAGATATATATAAGTGCATTAACTCAGTTAAATATTGATAATCATAATAGAATATCAACATCAGATACAAGGCTGATAAGAAGAATAGTAAGAGACAATCAATTTAGAGGCCATAATGCTCAAAAAACTATGGAATTATGGGATAATGTAAGAAAAGGAGAAGAAAAGTACATATTCCCATTCCAAGAAAATGCTGATGTTATGTTTAATTCTTCGCTAGCATACGAGCTAGGAATTCTAAAAAAATATGCAGTTCCACTAATAGAGGCTGTAAAGGAAAACAGCGAATTTTACTCAGAAAAGCAAAGATTATTAAAATTCTTAAGCTATTTTAGAACAATAGAAAATGAAAATATGATACCAAACACATCAATACTTAAAGAATTTATTGGTGGAGGAATACTATAGCAATATTGAAATATTGCTATAGTATTTTTTTTAACAAATACATATAGAAAAAAATGTAAAAATAGCCAAATAATATATTGATATCTTTAAAAGTATAAGCTATAATTGTGGCAGAGTTGTATAGGATTTTATAACTTATTTGGTATTAAATAGAATATTAATTATGGGGTGATTTCGTGGCTCGTGAAACATTAGAGGCTGTAAAACAAACGGAAATAAATGCAGCCAAAGTTGAAAGTCAGGCATCAAAAGAACATGACAGCATACTATTAAGAGCAGAAGAAAAAGCAAGGCTAATAATTAGCACAAAAGAAAAAGAGGTTTTAAGAAAATCAAATGAGGAAATGGAAAAAGCAAAAATTTTAGGTAACGAAATAGTACAAAATTCAATTATAGTAGGCAATGAAGAAAAGGAAAAATTAATTAAAAAGGCAAAAGAAAAAGAGGAAGTTGCAATAGAGCTTATTTTATCACAAATTATTTAATGCATTAGTAAAGGAGTGTTACTAAATGTCGGTGCAACAAATGCAGCGTGTCTATATCTATGCGCTAAAAAATGACCGAAAAAAAATACTAGAGCTAATTCAAAGACAAGGATTTATAGAGGTTGAAAATAAAATATATGATGATAATATTTTTTATAAGGAGGATATGTCTTTACGCAGAGCTGGTTTCGAAAAAAATGCTACACTTGCTAAAGAAGCAATATCTATTCTTGAAAAATATAGTAATCAGAAGAGTTCTATGTTAAGTGTCTTAAATGGAAGAAAAGAAGTTTCAACTACAGTTTATTATGATTTTTCTAGCAAACATGATAACGTTTTACAAGGTGCGAATCATATAATAGACATTTCAAAAAAAATATTAGAAAAGCAGACAGAAGTATCGAAATTCGAAACACAGAGGGAAATGCTTTTGACATGGAAGAACTTAGACATTCCAGTTGACTTTGATGGAACAAAGCATACCTCATTTTTTATTGGCACATTACCTAATGTATGGTCAATTGAACTTATCAATGAACAATTATCTCAAATTATACCTGTACACAATGCACAACTACCTGTCCATAGCGTACAGTTCCCTGAACACAATGCACAGTTGCCTATGCATGTGGAAGTAATAAGCACATCTAAAGAGCAGACCTGTATACTCGCTATGACCATTAAAGAAAATGAAGAATCATTATTAGAAGCATTAAGAACTATTGGATTTAGTTTTCCTGACTCTACATTAAGTAAGGTTCCGACAGAGAAAATAAATGAAATTAATGAATTAATTAAAAAAACAAAAAAAGATATAGAAGAAATAGAAATAGAACTTGTAAATAGTAAAGATAAAATAGAAGAGCTTAAATTTTTACAAGACTATGAAACTATGAGAGCAGATAAATATGATGCTATAGGACATCTTTTGCAAACTAATAACATGTTTATATTTTCTGGATTTATACCTTCAAACAAAACTCAAGTTTTTCTTGATAATATTTCATCTAAATTTGATGCTTATGTGGAGTTTGAGGAGCCAGGTGAGGATGAAGAGGTACCAACATTATTAAAGAATAACAGCTTTTCTAGTCCGCTAGAGAGTACTGTTGAATCCTTTGGTACTCCAGATAGAGGCGAGATTGATCCAACAATGATTATGTCATTATTTTATTACATGTTATTTGGTTTAATGCTATCAGATGCAGCTTATGGTGCTATTATTGCTATAATGTGTGCTGTAGGTCTAATAAAGTACAAAAATACTATTGAAGAACCTATGAGAAAGACATTGAGAATGTATTTGTATTGTGGTTTAGCTACTATATTTTGGGGCGTAATGTTTGGTAGCTACTTTGGAGATTTAGTAGATATAATTACTATGAACTTTTTCGGTAATAAAATAACCATTCCACCTTTGTGGTTTTTCCCGGTAGAAGAGCCAATGCGTATGCTAGTGTTTAGTATGCTAATAGGTATAATTCATTTACTTACAGGTTTAAGTTTGAAGCTTGTAAACAATATTAGAAGTAGAGATTTTAAGGCTATAATATATGATGTATTCTTTTGGTATGTTTTATTAATTAGCAGTGTGATTTATCTACTTTCTATGAAGCTGTTTGTAGACACACTTGGTCTAAGTTTTATTCTACCATCTATAGCAGGAAATATTTCCGCTGTATTAGTTGCTATGTCTGCAATTGGAATTATTGCAACCAATGGAAGAGAATCTAAAAATCCTTTCAAGAGATTTTTAAAGGGATTATATGCTTTATATGGCATTACTGGTTATTTGAGTGATGTATTATCTTATTCAAGACTATTAGCACTTGGTCTTGCAACAGGGGTTATATGTACAGTTATTAACAAAATGGCAGCTATGACTATAGGAGTGCCATTTGTTGGACCAATTATATTTTTTATTATAATTATTTTTGGACACATATTAAACATTGGTATTAATGCATTGGGGGCATATGTTCATACTACTCGTCTTCAATATGTAGAGTTTTTCGGAAAATTCTACGGTGGTAGTGGACGTAAGTTCCAACCATTAAGTATAAAAACAAAATATTTTAAATTTAAGGAGGAAAAGTAAATGATGAATAGTGGTATTTTATTTGCATTATTGGGAGCTGTATTATCAGCCCTATTAGCAGGAGCTGGCTCAGCAAGAGGAGTAGGTATAGCTGGTGAGGCAGCTGCCGGAGTAGTAACAGAGGATCCAAGTAAGTTTGGTAAGGTTTTAATATTACAATTATTACCAGGAACTCAAGGTATTTATGGATTATTGATTGCATTTATTACCTTAACTCAAATTGGTGTATTAGGTGGAAGTGGTGATATTTCTTTAGTTAAAGGATTACTATATTTTGCAGCTTGCCTTCCAATGGCTTTAGTGGGTTATTTTTCTGCAATTAATCAAGCTAAAGCATCAATAGCTAGTATTGCTTTAATAGCGAAAAAACCAGATCAATTTGGTAAAGCTATGATTTTCCCTGCTATGGTTGAAACATATGCAATTCTAGCATTACTTATATCTATTTTAGCCGTAACTGGTATAGGTGGTATCAATATCTAACTGTTAGGAGAGAGAGAATGTCTGGTTTAGAAAAAATATTAAAGCATATTGAGGATAATGCAAACAATAATGCGAAAGAGCTTATTGAAAAAGCCAACATGGCAGCTGAAAAAATTGTAAATAAAGCAGAAGAAGAATCAAATGCAATATTTATTCAAAAGATTGAACAATGTAAAGCTGATGTAGATGCTTTTATCAGTTTTTTAGAGGCTTCTGCTGCATTAAAGAAAAAGCAGATAATACTAGATTCAAAGCAGCAAATCATAAAGGATTTAATAAGTCGGGCTAAAGATTACATAATTAAGTTACCAAAAGAAGAATATTTTGAGGTTATACTTAAAATGCTAACAAAATATTGTATAGGTAAATCGGGACAGATAATATTTTCTCAATATGATAGAGAGCGTATGCCTGAACAATTTGAACAACAAATTAATAAAGCTATTTCTACTAAAGAGGGAGCACACCTTGAAATATCTGATGAGACTAGGTCAATTGATGGCGGATTTGTATTAAACTATGGCGAGATTGAGCAAAACTGTTCATTTGATGCATTATTTTTAGATAAGTATGATTTGCTACAAGATGAGGTATATAAATTATTATTTGATGAAAGCACTGTTTAGAAAGTGTGAAGAAAGACGTTTCACACTATTTGTGACACCGCTTAGGTGTAATGGAGGGAAACATGACTGATAAACAGTACATATATCCAGTTGCACGTATTAGAAGTAAGGAACTTAGCTTGTTAAATAAACAAGTTATGGAACAGCTTTTAGCGTGTAAAACTTATGAAGATTGCTTAGTTACTTTAATGGAAAAAAACTTCGGAAGTTCTGAAAATGTTACATTAGAGGAGCTTATAAAAAGTGAAAGAAAGAAAACATGGGATTTGATGAGGGAACTTGTTGAAGATATATCTGTGTTTAATACATTTTTATACGAGAATGATTTTCATAATTTAAAAGCAGCAATTAAACAGCTTTATACAGATAAAGAGTTTAACAATATCTATATTGAAAATTGCACTTTTAATCCTGAGCTTATATTGCAGGCATTAAAGGAACAAAATTTTAAATTACTTCCTTCCTATATGCAGAAATGTGCTGCTGAAGCATATGACGTACAAATGCATACAGGTGATAGTCAATTAACTGATGTAATTATAGATAAAAAAGCCTTAGAAGCAATTTATGAAAGTGGAACCTCTTCAGAAAATGAGGTTTTTAGTAAATATGCAGAGCTTAGAGTTGCATTTGCTGACATAAATATTGCACTTAGATGCAATAAAATCGGTAAAACTAGGGACTATATGATAAGATCAATGGCAGAATGTAAAAGTTTAAATATAACTAATCTAATTGAGGCAGCACTTGAAAGTGAAGATGCGATTTGTGATTATTTAAAAACTACTCGTTACTCTGACATTGTACAGTGCATAAGAAAATCATCATCTGCCATAGAAAAATACTGTGATGATCAAATTATTGAGCTTATAAAGCCGCAAAAATATAATTCTTTTACTATATCTCCACTTGCAGCATACATACTGGCTAGAGAAAACGAGATAAAAAACGTAAGAATTTTGATGTCAGGCAAAAGAAATAATTTGAGAGAAGAATCTATTAGAGAAAGGTTGAGGGAGCTGTATGTATAAAATAGCAGTGCTAGGTGATATTGATAGTATTTATGGCTTTTCAGCCTTAGGAATACACATAAGTCCAGTCAATTCTATGGATGAAGCAACAAAAGCATTGAAAAAGCTTGCTGATGAGCAGTATGCAATTATATATGTAACAGAATCGTATTACATAAAACTAGAAGCTGAAATAAATCAATATAAAACAAATATGATACCGGCTATTATTGTCATACCAGGTGCTACTGGCAATATTGGTATAGGTATGTCAAATATTAAAAAAATAGTAGAGCAAGCAGTTGGCTCAGATATTATTTTTAATAATGAAAATTAAATAAAGGTGGATTGTAGGTTGAAAGAAATGATGAATAATAAAAAAATATGCACCGAGCCCATGCTTAATAACTTATGGGCTTTTGTGCAAGAAAGGGCATGGGCATAAATATGAGTAAAGGCATCATAAAAAAGGTTGCTGGTCCACTAGTTATAGCTGAAGGAATGAGGGATGCTAACATGTATGACGTTGTTCGTGTTAGTGGTCAGCGACTAATTGGTGAGATAATTGAAATTCACGGCGATAAAGCTTCAATACAAGTTTATGAAGAAACCTCAGGCATAGGACCGGGAGAAATTGTTGAATCTACTAATAATCCATTAAGTGTGGAGCTAGGACCGGGACTTTTGGGAAGTATATTTGATGGAATACAACGTCCTTTAGTAGATATAATGAACGCTATTGGAAACAATTTAAGCCGTGGCGTTGATATTTTGTCTCTTAGCAGAAGTGCTAAATGGCATTTTGAACCGCAGGTTAACTCTGGTGACTATGTTGAGGCTGGGGATATAATTGGTAAAGTTAATGAAACAGAAATTATCTTACATAAAATCATGATTCCAGTAGGAATTAAGGGTGTAATTAAGACTATAAATGAAGGTGATTACACTATTGAAGACATTATTTGCGTTGTAGAAGCTGAAGATGGCACATTAATTGATGTTACAATGCTGCAAAGATGGCCTGTTCGTATAGGACGTCCATACAAAGAGAAATTATCACCAGATAAACCTCTTGTTACTGGTCAAAGAGTTATTGACTGCTTATTCCCTATAGCTAAGGGCGGAGTAGCAGCAGTTCCAGGACCGTTTGGAAGTGGTAAAACAGTTGTGCAACATCAATTGGCAAAATGGGCTGAGGCAGATGTTGTTGTATACATAGGCTGTGGTGAGCGTGGAAACGAAATGACAGACGTATTAAACGAATTCCCAGAATTAAAGGATCCAAAAACAGGACACTCACTTATGAAAAGAACAGTGCTTATAGCTAACACTTCAGATATGCCTGTTGCTGCCCGTGAAGCATCAATTTATGTTGGTATAACTATAGCAGAGTACTTTAGAGATATGGGGTATTCAGTTGCACTTATGGCTGACTCCACATCAAGATGGGCAGAAGCACTTCGTGAAATGTCTGGACGTTTGGAGGAAATGCCAGGTGAAGAAGGATATCCGGCATATTTAGGTAGCCGTCTTGCTCAATTTTATGAAAGAGCTGGAAAGGTCATTTCGCTAGGTAAAGATAATAGAGAAGGAACACTATCTGTTATAGGTGCTATATCACCTCCTGGCGGAGATATTTCAGAGCCTGTGTCACAAGCAACTCTTAGAATAGTAAAGGTATTCTGGGGGCTTGACTCAAATCTTGCATATAAAAGACATTTCCCAGCTATTAACTGGTTAACAAGCTATTCCTTATATGCAGATAAAATGGGCAAATGGTTTAATTCAAATATAAATGAATGCTGGACTGCACAAAGAGCAAGATTTATGAGACTACTTTCTGATGAAGCAGAGCTTGAAGAAATTGTAAAGCTGGTTGGTATAGATGCGTTATCACCTCCGGAAAGATTAAAGCTAGAATCAGCGCGTTCAATAAGAGAGGACTTCTTGCATCAGGATGCTTTCCATGAAGTAGATACATATACATCATTATATAAGCAATATAAAATGATGGAGCTTATACTTAAATTTTATGATGAAACTGTTGAAGCAATAAAACATGGCGCAACAGTAGAGTCATTAGTTAAACTACCTATTAAAGAAAAAATCGGAAGATTTAAATATACACCTAACGAAAATGTCGATGATGAATATAATTTAATAATTCAATCAATAAAAGAACAGGTTGACAAATTGTTAGTGCAAGAGGAGGAAGTCTAATGCCTAGAGAATATAAAACCATTCAAGAGGTTGCTGGCCCTCTGATGCTAGTACGCGGAGTAGAAAACGTTAAATATAATGAATTAGCTGAAATAGTTCTATTTAATGGTGAAACTAGACGTTGTAAGGTTTTAGAAATAGATGGTGAGAATGCATTAGTTCAGTTGTTTGAAAGCTCAACTGGTATAAACCTATCAAACAGTAAGGTTAGATTTTTAGGAAAAAGTATGGAGCTAGGAGTATCTGCAGATATGCTTAGTCGTGTATTTGATGGACTAGGCAGACCTATAGACAATGGTCCAGAAATTCTTCCTGAAAAAAGACTAGATATAAATGGATTGCCAATGAATCCTGCAGCTAGAAACTATCCTCAAGAATTTATTCAAACAGGAGTATCAGCCATAGATGGACTAAATACATTAGTTAGAGGTCAAAAGTTACCTATATTTTCAGCAAGTGGATTGCCACATGCTGAGCTTGCAGCACAAATAGCTCGTCAAGCACAAGTTAGAGGAACAAGTGAGCCTTTTGCCGTTGTATTTGCCGCTATGGGTATAACCTTTGAAGAAGCTAACTTCTTTATTGAAAGCTTTAAGTCAACAGGTGCTATAAATCGTACCGTTATGTTTATAAATTTAGCAAATGACCCTGCTATAGAGCGTATTGCAACACCTCGTATGGCTTTGTCAGCTGCAGAATACCTAGCATTTGAAAAGGATATGCACGTTTTGGTTATATTAACTGATATAACAAACTATGCAGATTCACTAAGAGAGGTATCAGCAGCACGTAAGGAAGTCCCAGGACGTCGTGGATATCCTGGATATATGTATACAGACCTTGCGTCATTATATGAAAGAGCTGGAAGACAAAAAGGCAAATCAGGTAGTATAACCATGATTCCTATACTATCAATGCCTGAGGATGACAAAACACATCCTATACCAGACTTAACTGGATACATAACAGAGGGACAAATAATTTTAAGCCGTGAGCTTTACCGTCAAGGCATTGAGCCGCCAATAGATGTTTTGCCATCACTATCAAGATTAAAAGATAAGGGTATAGGTGCTGGTAAAACACGTGCTGATCATGCAGGAACTATGAATCAGCTATTTGCAGCTTATGCTAGAGGCAAGGAAGCAAAAGAGTTAATGGTTATACTTGGTGAAGCAGCTTTAACAGACATAGATAAGCTATATGCCAAATTTGCAGATGCCTTTGAAGAAGAATATGTTTCACAAGGTTACTATCAAAACCGTGATATAGAAGAAACACTAAACCTTGGCTGGAAGCTACTAAATATACTTCCAAAAACAGAGCTAAAAAGAATCAAGGATGAATTTATTGCAGAGTACTACGGGAAGTAAAGGGGGAGTCGCAATTGGCAAGAACACAGGTTAATCCGACGCGTATGGAATTGACAAGACTCAAAAAAAAGCTTATTACAGCAACCCGTGGACATAAGCTTCTAAAAGATAAAAGAGATGAGCTTATGAGACAGTTTCTTGAGTTGGTACGAAAAAGTAAGGACTTACGTGAAAAGGTGGAAAAAGGTATAAATGCTGCTAATAAAAATTTTGTTTTAGCTAGAGCAACTATGACAGATGAAACAGTAAACGTAGCGCTTATGGCACCAAAACAAGAGATAACTCTTGAGGTTTCCAAAAGAAATGTTATGAGTGTTGACATACCTCAATTTCAATATAGAACTAAAACTCCAGATTCAAGCGACATATATTCATATGGATTTGCCTTCACATCTAGTGACCTAGATGATGCAGTGAAATCTATGCAAGATATATTAGAGGATATGTTACAATTAGCTGAATATGAAAAGGCATGCCAACTAATAGCTGTTGAAATAGAAAAAACTAGACGTCGTGTTAATGCCTTAGAGTATGTAATGATTCCTGAAATGCAAGAAAACATCAAATACATAAGAATGAAGTTAGACGAAAACGAAAGAAGCACTCAAATTCGCCTAATGAAAGTTAAGGATATGATTTTGGAGCAAACACATAATTATAGTCATTTAAATAAAGATTAAAATAATTATGGAAATTAAGTAATAATTTGTAAAAAAGTAATTGACAAAGTTTTATAAGTTGAATAATATAATAGTAAATAGTGGATACTATTTACGATATTGAGTATTACTGTATTTAAAATTGTACTAAACTACAAAAGCTTATAGTAATAATTAATATAACACAGGACATAAAGGGCCTGGAAAAAAAAGAGGCGTGAAGCCTCTTTTTATATTCAAATTATTTAATTGATAAGCTCATAGTCTCTAAGCAATTTAATAGAATCATTTTTCTTTAATAATATTTAAAAACGAAATAACATCTCTTGGTCTACCAAAACTATTATCAAGTAAATAGTTAATAAATCTCCTTATTGGTTTATCCATATAAAATTCATTAGAATTTCTTACCTTTAAAAGGAGCATTTCAATAAGAGGGGGTAAGTAATCCTGAATTATATCAAGAGAGAATAAATAACATAAGAAAAGTAATGCCTAATAGTAAACTACAAAATAGAGGAAATATGGCTATAGCAGATGTTGATATTGAAGGATTAAATAATGAATATGTTGCACATAGCCAAATAAATAAAGTTGGAGATAAGGGGGCTAATTTAGCAGACTTTTCTCATTTAAAATCAGAAGATGAAAGGATATTTACTTCATATGTAGAAGATAAATTTCCTAGATATCAGGATACAGAAGCGAAAATATTAGAGGATATAGCAACTAATATTAAAGATCCAAATATGTCTGGAACTTTAGAAAAGTAACTAAAAAAGGTGTATTTTCTAATGAAAATTCGCTGTTGAAACTTTTGTATCTTCGAATTACCGAATTTTATAAAAATGGAATGGCCGCCCTCAGAACAATTGGGTTATGGTAAGAAATCAACTTGATATCGATGAAAAAATAAGGGAATGAATGAGAAAATATATGTAAAATTTTAGCAGGTAGGTATTTGCAAATACCTACCCGTTAGAATACAAAGTAATATCTATAATTTTTATAAAAACTTACGCATTTAATTTGACAATCTCTCAAAAATAAATTCACATGGCATTTCACCTTTGCTGTTTATCGGTGATGAAACAATTTCCTTGGTTTTTAACTGTAAATCAAGTAGTCTTTCTAAGTGACGTCGACAGTGACCTGCACAACAAAAACAATATGTAAGTGGCATTGTACGGTTTTCATTAGGAAGGCTGTTGACCTTTAGTTTTTTATTAACTGTACATGGGCACACACAGGCATAGTTATCCTTATCTTTAATAACCCATCTCGCTGTTATTGTATTATCACTATTTAGATTAACATTCCAATCAGAATGAAAATCTTCTAAACAAGGAATTTGTTCAATCTTTTCTTGTAATGAATTACCTTCAATTTTTTTGATTCCATTGAGTTCTTTCTGTGATGTAGCACAAGCACTAGAATCCAAAATTTGATATACTATTTCATGATCAAGCAATTTTTCCATTCTTTCAATAATATCTACAAGATCACCATTGCCAATTACTTCTTTTATTGTGTTTTCGTCTATGTTATGTTCAATCAGTCTTTTTTTAATTCCATTAACCTTAGCCATAAATTTTACCTCCCTTGTACATAAATAAATCCTCCTTTATCTTATTATTTTTAGATATTACAAATTTATATGTTGTATTTATTTATTCTATCCCTTTGTATATTAGTTACTAAAGTCTTATTTTAATGATCACAAAGTATCCTCATTAATATTATGTACTTTTTTATCAAGTAATTCAAGAACAACTTTATAGCCAGATGTATAAAAAAGTGTTGGATATATTATATTAATAATCAACTTCTGCAAAGTGAGAATTTGCTCAGCTTTTTTAAAGTTTTATGTTTTATATGTTTAGCTATTTACTTATATAATATATTATAAACACTTACCTAAAGGAAGAGTCAATAGGTTCTATAAAAAATTTGCTTTAATATAAATAATATACTATTATAAACAATTTAATTATAACTTGCGATAAAATTAATAAAGCAAGGACAGGAAAATTAATTATATGAAAAGTATAATAAGTTATGCTTAATTTAACATAACTCTATATTACAAAAGATAAAACAATATTTTAAAAATTTTATAGTGCTAAAAATTGGTATAACGGACGTAATGATGATAGTAGTAGTTTTAGGAACAAGATTTGTAAGTTATCATGTTGCTTTATATAAACAACATCCTGAAATTTATAAAATAGTTGAAGTGAACCAAATACTTGATTTTTACACTTTTCTTTTACATTTTACCTATTAATTTATATAGTGCATGAGTTAGTTATATTTTACTTATGCACTTTAATTATTTAGTCATATCATACTTTGATATGTTTCGACAATATTATACAAAATATGAAATAATATACATATGGGTTATGTTTATGGAACTATTGCGGGTTTTAATATGTCGAAAAAAATTCTAAAATATGGTTAATAGGAGAAATACTATGAGTGTTATATATTCGGAAGTTGGTAATAGAATAAGAAAAGCTAGAGAAAAATTAAACTTAAGCAGAGAGTCACTTTCAGAAAGTGCAGAAATTTCATCAAAATTTTTATATGAAATAGAGACAGGACAAAAAGGATTTTCCTCAGATATATTGTATAGAATTTCTAAATCACTTAATATAAGTAGTGATTATATTTTAAATGGATATCCCACAAATGATGATAACATAGAATTGTCAGAAATATTGAATATGTTCTCACCTGGGCAGATTAAAGAGATTATAGTTGCATTAAAGTCAATTTATAAAATAAGCATTAAGTAAAAAAATTTGGATTACATAGAGAAATGTTTTTATAGATAAAATATTATACTATTATCTTATGTGAATTAATATTACGGAAAAGAGCAATTAAAGAAAGGCTATTAGTTCTTTGAGAAAATTGTATTTAAGAACTCACAATGAGTAAATTTTAAGTTGATTTCTACCAATTGAATAAAAATAAAAAACAAATGACTTACTTTGTATTAAAATTTGTTTGCACACAAAAATCTAATAAGGAGTCATTTGTCCATGAACATAATACCATACGTTAGCAAAATAAACAATACATGGATGTATTCACTAGAATTTCAATGGTAAATTAACTAAAATACATAGCTAATGTTTCAGTAAAAACCATAGAACGATCTTGGGACATTTTTTGAATGATAGCCCTTGGGATGAATTAATTCTTGAGAATAGTCTAACTGATTGTACTCATAATAGTATAAAGTCATTATCAGATGAAAATAGTCCTGTGTACATATTAATTGACGATACCAAAATGGGAAAATCAAGCCCTTGTCAGTGAATAAACATATCTACTATGTGATGGCTGGTATCCAAGTAAATCAATATTTAATCTTATCGTGTTTATAGGTATGAAGGTGCATTAAATCTAATTAATTATGCTGTAGTTCTATTATCCTGAAAAGCTAAAGACAGCTTTATTTCTAAGAATATGAAAGCATTTTTAAGTACAGACATTGAGTTATTTAACCTTGAAATATTAACACATTATAAAAATAGATGATCAGTAGAGGTATACTTAAAAAATGTTAAACAAAATCATTGATTTTGTATATTTAGAAGTTTTATCAGGTTCATCTTTGGAAAATATCAAAACAGTATTAAATGTAGCATAGGATAACTGTGATTATTTTTATTGTAGATTTTTTACAGTTAATTTGCTTAATATGAGTAATAATTAAAATATGGAGGATAAAAAATGATACTCAAGCCTATAGCGGATAATGTTGTAGTGAAAATGCTTGAAGCAGAGGAAACTACAAAAAGCGGAATTATTTTAACAGCTGTAACAAAAGAAAAACCTCAAATTGCAGAAATAATTGCAGTAGGTCCAGGTGGTATGATGGATGGAGAGGTTATAAAAATGACTGTTAAAATTGGTGATAAAGTTGTTATTAATAAATATTCTGGCTCAGAGGTTAAGATTGATAACGAAGAGTTTTATATTATTAAACTTTCAGAAATATTAGCAATCGTTGAATAAAAGGAGGAAAGAAATTGGCTAAAGACATATTATATGGTGAAGATGCTAGAAAAGCTTTACAAGCAGGAGTTGATAAACTTGCTAATACAGTAAAAATAACATTGGGACCTAAAGGAAGAAATGTAGTTTTAGATAAAAAATATGGAACACCTCTAATTACAAATGATGGTGTAACAATCGCAAAAGAAATTGATCTTAAAGACAAGTTTGAAAATATGGGAGCACAACTTATAAAAGAAGTAGCAATAAAAACTAATGATATTGCTGGGGATGGTACTACCACAGCTACATTACTAACTCAAGCTTTAATAAGGGAAGGTATGAAAAATGTAGTTGCTGGCGCTAATCCAATGATTCTTAAAAAAGGAATCAATCAAGCAGTAAATATTGCAGTTGATGTAATAAAAAGAAGTTCAAAAGTTGTAAATGGTAGTACCGATATATCACGAGTTGCTACAATAGCTGCTGGAGATGAATTTGTAGGAAACCTAATTACAGATGCAATGGGAAAAGTAACCTCTGATGGTGTTATCACTATTGAAGAAAGCAAAACAGCTTATACATATACGGAAGTTGTAGAAGGAATGCAGTTTGATAGAGGTTATATATCACCATACATGGTGACGGATCCAAATAAATTGGAATCTGTTATTGAGGATGCATATATACTTATTACAGATAAAAAAATATCTAACTTTCAGGATCTTTTACCACTTCTTGAAAGTATAGTTCAAGCGGGAAAAAAGCTTGTTATCATTGCTGAAGATATTGAGGGTGAAGCACTTGCAACTATTATTTTAAATAAGTTAAGAGGAATATTCACAGTGGTTGGAGTTAAAGCTCCTGGATTTGGCGATAGAAGAAAAGAGGTATTACAAGACATTGCAATTTTAACAGGTGGACAAGTTGTAAGCGACGAATTAGGTTATGAGCTTAAAGACACTAATCTTTCCATGCTTGGACAAGCTAAAAAAGTAAAAGTTCAAAAAGAGAATACTATTATAATTGATGGTGCAGGTAACAAAGATATAATCAATTCTAGAATTATCCAAATTAAAAACGCTATTGAAAATACTACTTCTGATTTTGATAAAGAAAAACTACAGGAAAGACTTGCAAAATTATCAGGTGGTGTTGCAGTAATTAAAGTAGGTTCAGCTACCGAAATTGAGATGAAAGAAAAAAAACTTAGAATTGAAGATGCGCTTGCAGCTACTAAAGCAGCTATTGAAGAAGGTATTGTAGCTGGTGGTGGAACAGTATACATAAATGCTATTAATAAAATTTGTGAGCTATCACAAAAACTAGAGGGAGATGAAAAGACTGGTGTTAATATAGTGCTTAAGGCACTTGAAGAACCTATAAAACAGATAGCATACAATGCCGGTGTTGATGGTTCTTTAATTATTAAAGTAATAAAGGATAATGAAAAAGAAACATTTGGTTTTAATGCTTATACTGAGCAGTTTACTGATATGTTAGAAGATGGAATTGTAGATCCTGCCAAAGTAGTTAGAATTGCACTTGAAAACGCAGCAAGTGTTGCCTCAATGGTACTTACTACTGAAAGTCTGGTTGCTAATATTCCTGAGGAAACACCACCGATGCCACCGATGAATCCGGGTATGGGTGGAATGTATTAAAAGAAATTTCAAAGAAGATGATTATATGATTCAATCTACGTTTCGGCGAGTTGAAAAACAATATTCTGACATAGATTTAAAATATTGGCTTATAATCCGGAAGTCATATGGCGAAGCTATGTCTTTTTTTAATTTAATGATACATTTGGGGTGCATTAGAAAAAAGTGTACAAGCAGTTTATTTTAATAAAATATAATGTAAGGAAGGACTAAAAATGAAAATTAAAGAAAAAATAATTGATACTATTTCATCCCTCAGTGAAATGGAGAATGTTAAACAATACTTATCCGAAAACGACGATTTGAGTAAAATAGAGATGAATTCATTATCATTTATTAAAATTGTAGTTGCTTTAGAAAGTGAATTTGGCTTTGAATTTGATGACGAGATGTTAGATTATAATAGATTTGCCTCATTAAATACATTATGTAATTATGTGAAAGAACAAATGAAGTTAAGTAATTCAATAACTGTTTGAGGTAAAAATATATGAAAAGAATATTATGTACTATTCTAGCTGTAATTATTATGGCTATTTTTTGTATAAACGCATATGCAATTGATTTAAATGTTAAATCTAATACAGTAGATTTGGACAAGATTGATCAGACTATAATAGACAATTTTGTCAATGAGACTCTGAAAAAATCTAAAGTTCCAGGTGCTTCAATTGTTATTGTGAATGGGGATCAGACAAAATATCTATCATATGGTTATTCTAATACTGGATATAAAATAGAAATAACGCGCAATACACTTTTTGAACTAGGTTCAATGAGTAAAGCTTTTACAGGGTTAGGAATTTTGCTATTGGAAGATGAGGGTAAATTATCTCTTGATGATCCAATAGATAAGTATATACCTTGGCTGACCTTTTATTATAAAGGATTACATGAGCACCAAAGGTATGATGGAAATGTATCTCCTAAAATATCAAATTTTCTTTATCATACAAGTGAAATACCTTATAAAACAATAGGTTATATTCCTGAAGGTACCTCTGATGATATGCTTGAAAAAACCGTAAGGGCACTTGTAGGAACAAAACTTGATTATTATCCTGGGGATGTGTATCAGTATGCAACCGTTAATTATGATGTGCTTGGATACTTAATTCAAGTGATTACTGGACAATCATATGAGGAATTTATATATGATAAAATATTGGTTGAATTATGGTTAAATAATACATATCTTTTTACAGAAGATGCAGAAAAAACAGGATTATTAGCACAAGGATATAAAATGTCTTTTTTTCAAGCCCAGCCATATGATGCTCCAAGATATAGAGGAAACACACCAGCTGGATACGTTATTTCTGATAATGAAGACATGGCTCAGTGGATGCGAATACAAATGGGATTAATTGATGTATCAGAACAATTTGAACGTATCATTGCTAAGTCACATATTGGTAATACATCTGTAGGAACTATAGGTGATCATACTTATGGCGCTGGATGGGGTGTTAACGTTAAGGGCTTAGATATACGACATAGTGGAAATAATCCTAATTATTCATCTTCATTAATAATGCAAACTAATAATAAGCTGGGTGTATGTGTTTTAGCAAATATGAATTCAAATGTTGCAGATTACCTAAGTGTAAATATATTAAATATCATACAAGGAAAACGAATTGAAAAGTATACAACACATTCATATAAAAGTTTAGATACTGTTTTTTCAATTGTTACTATTATTTCTATAGTATTAGGAATTATGATTATTTATTTGCTAGTAAAATCAATTATAGAATTAATAAATGGAAAACGTATTAGAAATAACCTAAATGCTGGTAAATTTGCAGGACTGCTATTAGCTATACCATTATTGGTGTTCTCAGGTTATTGTGTATATTATCTTCCTAACATATTATTACAAAGAATACCTTGGAATGCGGTTAATGTATGGGGATCATCTTCCATTATGAAAGGATGTATTATTGGATATATAGCATTTATTATATTTATGTTTTATATTTTACTAACATTTAATTTTCCAAAAGATAAAGAAAAAGGCTATATTGCACTAGTACCTCTAAGTTTATTTAATGGTATTGCCAGTGCATTAATTATATTTACTATTAATGAAACTTTTAACAGACAGCTGGAATATTCAAAGGAGTTACTAGTTTACTTTGTTTTTGCACTATCTTTTTTTGTTTACACAATCAAGCTATTACAAGGACGTATGATTATAATTACCAATGAAATTGCTTATGAAAAACGTATTGATATGATTGATAAAATCATGTGCTCATCATATCAGTCAATTGAAGTAATAGGTAGAGATAGAATCTTTTCTGGATTAAATAATGACTGCGCTGCAATAGCACAGGTACCTGGCATAATTGTTATGTTTGTTTCTAATATACTGACACTAATATTTTGCCTTTCATATATGTTTACAAAAAGTTTTTGGGCTTTTTTTGCTTCTTTTGGAATTATATTGTTAAATAGCGCTATTAGTTTAATAACAGGTAGAATCGCTTCAAAGTATTGGGAGAAAAACAGAGATATCCAAGATACATACTTTGGTCAAATGCAAGATTTGATGAATGGATTTAAGGAACTTGTACTTAATAAGTTGAGACGTTTTGCATTTTGGGTAGATATGAAAAAATATTCTAGGATGTCTGCTGAATTGAATAAGTCAGCATCGATTAAGTTTTTAAACTTTCGTTTGTATAATACATTGATGTATAATTTCGTATTTGGTGTTGTAGTATTTTTGTTTCCAATTTTTATGTCTAATCTTGATGTTCATGATGTTAATCGTTTGCGAGAAAATTTATTTATTGTTTTTTATATGATAGGACCATTTGACGCAATTACTGGAGCAATTCCACAATTGGTACAGTTAAATGTTAATATAAAAAGAATTAATAAGTTAATTTATGAATTAGATGAAGTTTCCACAGGAAATGTAACAATAGAAGAAGAAACAAACATTTCTTATCCAGAACATATTTGCATCCAATTTGAAGATGTTAATTACAAGTATGTTATAAAAAATGAGTTTGGAGATATAGAAGAAAGTGAATTTACATTAGGTCCAATCACAACAGAGTTTAAATCTGGAGAAATAACTTTTATAACTGGAGGAAATGGAAGTGGTAAGTCAACGTTAGGAAAGCTTATTACAGGATTGTATACACCACAAGAAGGAAAAATATTGATTAATGGGAAACAAGCTGAAATAAGAGAACAAAACGATTTATTTTCATCTGTGTATAGCAATTATAATTTATTTAAAAAGTTATATGGTATAGATTATCAACAGAAAAAGAACTTGATTGCAGAATATCTCGATATGATGAAAATCAGAGATAAGGTTGAAATAAATGATGAAGGTGAATTTAAATCTATTGATTTATCAACAGGTCAAAAGAAACGTCTTGCATTTATTATAAGTTGTTTAGAAGATAAACCAATGGTACTTTTTGATGAATGGGCTGCTGAACAGGATCCAGAATTCAGAGCATATTTTTATGATAATTTATTACCAATGTTACAAAAACAAGGTAAAGGTGTTATTGTAATAACTCACGATGAACGTTATTTTGAAAGAGCAGATAAAATAATATCATTAGAACGCGGAATATTGATTTGTGAATAATAAATATACTAGTGGTGATGAAATGAAAAAAGAATCCCTTTTTTTAGTAAAAGCGATTGCCATAGATTATTATGGAACGTTGGTTGATGTTGGGCATCCATTTCTCGAAATTCGAAAATGGTTTACAAGTACATACAATGATTCCACTGATGACATTAATGGCATATATATATCCTTTATGAAGGAGCATGCAAAATTACTATTTGATAAGGAGTTTTATTTAGGACAAGTTCTATTAATGAATAGTTATAAAAAAACTTGTGATAAATATAATATAAAATTTATGCCGGCAGAGTTTAATAGATTAATTATTAATCTATTTACAGAATCGCCAGCTTTTTTAGGTGCTCAGCGTACAATTGAAAATTTAAGAAAACATTATCCGGTTTTATTATTAACTAATGCTGATAATCAAATTTTGTATAAATCTATAGAAAAGCAGGGATTTAAATTTGATTATATTGTATCCTCAGAAGATATGCGATGTAATAAACCAGATATTAAGTTATTTCAAAGGGCTTGTGAGTTATTACATACTCCAGCAGAACATGTGGTAATGATTGGAGATTCATTAACAGATGATGTGCAAGGAGCTATGTCATATGGCATGCAATCAATATGGATAAACACAAATGATTCAATGGATAAAGAGTCCGTTTTACAATTGTCATCAGTTTGTGACATAGAGTCAATTCTTTGTAAAACTCGTTGATACTATATAATAAATATTATAGAGGATTAGTTAAGATGAATAATAATAAACAACCAAATAGCCGGGTAGTAGTAGTAACCGCGCAAAGAAGTGCGATTAGTAAAATTCCTGGTATATTAAATTATGTTAAAGAAGTAGATTTATTGGCTACAGTATTCAAAACTGTATCGGGAGGACTACACGAATGGATTGATACAGCAATAACAGGGAGCTCATTCCCCGTGGAAAGGGACAATCTATGTCGAAAAGCAGTCTTAGCGTCAGGTATGCCTTCACGTATTAGTTGCTCAACTATTAGCAAAACATGTGCTTCGTCAGATGAGGCTTTATATATGGCATATACCAAAATAATAACAGGAAAATCACGAGCGGTTTTGGTAGGAGGTTGTGAAAAAGTTAGCAATTCTGCATATGTTTTACGACATATGAAGAATAGAGTAAGTGATTCTACAAAAGGACATTTACCTCTTTTGTGTGATGTCAAACAAAGCTATGAAGAGAATGATATGCATTATATAGCTGAAATAGTTGCTAAAAAGCTAAATATTTCACTAGAGGATCAAAATTATTTTGCAACAAAAAGCAGGGAAAATGCGAGAAAAGCATTTGAATCACATTACTTTGAAAAAGAGATTATACCTATCCCATATTCAGATGAAAATAATAATTTTTTTGATGGTGATGAGTTAGTACAACAAATAATAAATGAAAAATATATAGATGATAAAACACCAATATTTGTTCAAGATGGTACACTAACTAACTATAATACCTCACCAATGTGTGATTGTGCAGTTGCCATGGTAGTTATGGACTATGAAACTGCTAAATCAGCCGGATTAAAGTATTTAGTTGAAATTCAAGATGTTTCATGTATTGGAGTATCAAGTGATGAATCAGGCATGGCTATGGAAAAATGTGTAGAAAAAATTCTTTGGGAAAATCATCTTGATAAAAATGAAATTGGATTATATGAAATAAATGAATCTTTTGCAGCTCAAGCTATTGCAGTTATTCGAGCATTAGGAGTAAATCCTAATTGTGTTAATGTCAATGGAGGAAACCTTGCACTTGGGTATCCAATTGGAGCATCTGGTATACGAATGTGTGTTACATTGATACATGAAATGATTCGTTCACAAGTAGAGTACGGTATTAGTGTAATGTGTGGGGGAGGAGAAATGGCAAATGCTGTTTTATTTAGAAATGCATAATTGTAGTGATAATAATAAAGGACAAATAATATATTATAAAACTTATATTAACGATTGAAGGAAAGTATATGAAGAAATATCAGCTTACAAACGCACAGAAAAGAATATGGTATGCTCAAAAAAAATATGGTACAAGTCCAGTATTTAATATAGGTGGTCGTGTATTAATAAAGGGTAATGCGAACCTTAATTTGCTTGCTCAATCTTTCCAGGTTTTCATTGAACAAAATGATGCATTACGTATTAGATTGTATGAAGAATATAGTCAAGTTTTTCAAATAGTAACAAATACTTTAGAACAGATTGAAATTATTGACTTCTCTGAAAATGCAAATGCTATGGAACGATGTGATGAATGGTGTAAAAAAAAATTAACAGAATCTTTTAGTATGATAGGCTCACCTCTGTATTTTTTTTGCGTATTTAAACTTTCAGAAAGCTTAACCGGATACTTTGTTAAGTTTCACCATATAATTGCAGATGGTTGGTCGATGGAGTTATTGACTGAGCAGATTGTTCAAAATTATGAATGTTTGTTATCCGGAAAAGAACCGAAAACAACAAGGCCTTCCTATATGGATTATGTAACACACGAATCCACACTGTCATGGGAAAAAGAGAGTATATATTGGCAGAAAAATGCTGAATTGCTCTCTGATATGAGTATATCTATAAATAATAATCTAGAGGCAAGGCGAAAATCATTTTCTCTTGATTTTAATCTTCAAAAGAGGCTCTCTGATTTTATAAAGCAAAAAAGAATTACATGGAATGTATTTTTTATTGGCTTACTTCAAATATTCCAATATAAAAAAACAGGTCAAAAGGTTTCATCTACAGGCATTCCATTTTTGGCACGATCAAGTAAACAAGAATATATGACATTTGGCACATTTACAAATACACTTCCATTCTGTAGTTGTTTAAATGAGAAACTGACAGTTAGTGAGCATTATATGGTTTTAACTAAGCAACTAAAGGAGGCATATGAGAATCAATATTATCCAGTAAATTTATTAGTGCAAAATATACAAGCAATCAAGAGAGAAGGAATGCTTTATCATACCTGTATTAATTATTATAATACAACATTAACAAACAAGTTATGTGATTTTTTACTTGAAAATAGTGAGTTTCATCGTGGATGCCAGGAACAACCGTTACAAGTTATAATACGTCATTGGAATAGAAACAAAATTCAACTTGACTTTGATTATCAGACTGGTATTTATTCAGATAAACAAATACAAACTATGTATGAGCAATGGGTGTTACTTATTGAACAAATCATTGCTAATCCGTTGAAACAAATTAGTAGTTTATGCCTTATATCTGATGAAGATAAGCAGAAACTTATTACCTCAGCTATTAATAATACTAATAAACAACCAGTATCATGGATCCAATGTATGAATAATTGGATTACTAATACACCAGATGAGATTGCTGTTTCGCAGGGTGACAAATCATGGACATATGCACAGTTTTATAATGAAATTAAGCAACTTATTATATATTATAAGGCTTCTGGAATTAAAAAAGGTGATATTGTTATGACAGCACTCCCCCATGAAATAAAAAGTATTGCAGCAATATATGCAATCATATTATGTGGTGCTGTCTATTTGCCTGTTTCGCAGGAATGGCCTATTGAACGAATAAAAGAAATTCAACAAGACTGTAAGGCTCGCTTCTTGATTAGTGAATCTATCAGTCTGCCGAATGTATATACACTTTCTATGCAGTATAAAATAAATAAAAATTCAACTTTAACCAAGTTTAGCATTCCTGATGGTGAAGATAATGCCTATATAATTTACACATCTGGATCAACTGGAAAACCTAAAGGTGTAATAATTCGACACCGTAGCTTAAACAACTATTTACAGTGGGCTGGTAATACATACAGCATAATGCAACATGATGTGTATGCATTGTTTTCAGCGTTTACATTTGATTTCACGTTTACCGCCCTTTTTGCACCAATGATGAGTGGCGGCGAAATTCGTATATATCAAAGTACATCTGAGCAACCAAATGTTTTTAAGAATATACTTTGTGAGAATCGAGTTACTATACTAAAAATTACCCCAAGCCATATAGGACTCATAAAAAGTGTAGAGCATCATAATGACTCCATTCATACTTTTATTGTTGGTGGTGAAGATCTTAAGACCCATAGTTGTGAAACACTTCTAACAAAATTTAATACCGTGCTGCGAATTTATAATGAGTATGGGCCAACAGAATCAACAGTCGGCTGCATTGTTTATAAATATGATCCTCAGAAAGATAGAGAAAATACAGTTCCAATTGGAAAACCAATTAACGGTGTTCAAGCTTTTTTATTTGATAAGGATGGAGTGCTTTTACCTTATGATACAAAAGCTGAATTAATCCTTGGTGGAGAAGGATTGACTTGTGGTTATTGCAATAAGTCAGAAAACTCTGAAAAATTCATTGCTAATGACTTGTTGCCAGGTAAAATCTTATATAGGACAGGCGACCTTGCTTATATGAATGATCAAGGTATATATGTATATTGTGGGAGAATTGATGACGAGCTAAAAATACGTGGATACAGAATCAACCCAGGTGAACTTGAATGTAAAGCAATGGAAAGCAAGATGGTTTTAGAAGCATCAGCTAAAACTATTACAATTCAAGGTAGCACAAATTTGTATTTATATATTGTTAGTGCAGATTGCTATCAAGAAAAAGAATTTAAAGATTGGTTAGCACAAAAACTACCAGGATATATGATTCCAAAAGGAATCATAAAACTTGATGCAATGCCGTTGACGATTCATGGTAAAATTGATAAATCTAGGTTGCCAGAATGGAAACCATATCAATGCGATATTTCATTTATTGCACAAACAAAAGAGGAAGAAGTGTTATTCAATATATGGAATGAACTGTTGTCAGATGGAGTGAATATCAACTCTGATTCGAACTTTTACGCACTCGGTGGAGATTCTATAAAAGGCATTCAACTCTCATCAAGAATCATTGAATATGGATATGAGTTAAAAGTAGTCGATATTTTGACAAATCCAATATTTAGTGAAATGGTAAAATGTATAACCAAAGCACAAGAGCCACTGGAAGATGAAAAAATATCTGAAGAGCCATTTAAAGGGTTGCCAATCATCCAATGGTTTTTCAATCAAGGTTTTGAGAATTCTGAAAAATATAATCATTCAGTAGTTTTGAAGTTAAAGCATAATGTTAATGTAAATTGTTTAGAAAAAGTACTAAATATTATGATAACTCATCATGATTCATTACGAATAAATAAAACATCTGAAAGTAACCAATTATTTTATAATCCTGTTCATTTAACACATTCTGTAAAAATCACCGCAATTAATGCTAAAAGTCATGGATGGGTTAATATTGAGTCTGAAATTCAAGATTCAATATGCGTTGAATTTAATCTTGAAAAGGATTTGTTGTTTCGAATATATTTGATTTTTGCCAATGAAGAACAATATATATTATTTATTTTTCATCACATAATTATTGATGGTGTTTCATGGCAGATATTTCTTCATGATGTTAGCCTATTACTTGACGAAAATAAGGCAAGTGTGAAACAATGTTTACCTCATAAAACAGTTTCATATGCAAGATTTGCACATGAATACAATGAAAGATTTAACAAATCAATGCTTTCTACTACTGTTATGAATAATGATATAGGTATAAATGTAACACAGCAAAGAAAAATAAAATATGAAGATTATATTGTTGTTGAAAAAGTACTTAGCAGTGAGTTAACACATAACTTGATGGGACCAGCAAATATAACTTATAACACTAAACCAAATGAATTAATTATAGCTGCATTAGCATTGACTATTCAACATTTTACTAATAATGATCAGATTGAGATAGATATTGAGTCTCATGGAAGAGATATACTTCCAGATATTGATGTCAGAAGAACAATTGGTTGGTTCACAGCAATTAATCCTGTAATTTTAACTATTGATAATAGTGAACTTAAGAAACAAATAATTGATTTAAAAGAACAGCTTCGACGATACGAAACTTATAAGTATATAGGAATTAATAAATTAATGCCTTTAAATGATAAATCCAAACCTAAGATTAGATTGAATTATATGGGCGATCTAGTTGAAATCAATAACCATCACTGGGAGTTAATTGATTATGAATGGGAAAATAATATAGCATCTCAAAATAAATCTTCATATTTAATAGATATAAATCTCTTACAGTTACAAGGATATTTACGTATGACAATTGCTTTCTCACAAGCATGTAGCGAACAAAAAGACATAATCTTTTCATATTTGATTAATACATTAGAGATTATAATCAAACATTGTTTGCAAACAAAAGAGTTAGTTTTAACACCATCTGATTTTAATATGGTTGATTTGAGACAAGATGACATCAACTCAATTGTACAACAATTATAATATCGAATGAAAGGCATATAAAGTGATGGATGTTTTACTAAAAAATTTTAGAATTAAGTGTATTATAGTAGCGATAGATTTAGAATTTCTCGCCCTTATTAAGCAGCTTAATATTGTAGACAAGCATATAAAAAAAGTTAATAACGAGTGTATCATTGCTGAGTGTATTGACAGAAAAATTGTTGTCGCACAAGCCGGAGTAGGAAAAGCAAAAGCTGAAGAATGTACAAAATTATTGCATGAAAATTATCCTTATATAAGTGGTTTTGTATCAGCAGGACTTGCAGGCGCTCTTTCAGAACAATTGACTATAGGAGACATCATAGTAGGAGATTCTATTACATATATTGAACAGGAAGAACATAAGATAATAAAATTTTTAGATACAATAAAAATACCTACAATAGAAAGTTTTAATGTTAAATATGGATCGATTGCATGTAGTGATGAGTTTATCAACGATACAAAAATAAAACAATATTTAATGAATGAATATAAAGCAATTTGTGTTGAAATGGAAAGTAGTGGTGTTTTAAATTTTGCAAATAAAAAAGGTACTTCATTTCTAGCAATAAAGGTTATCAGTGATAATGCTAATGAAAAGGCTATACGCTCTATTATTCGTTCGTATATAAATGCATGCAATACATTGGCGTGTTATTTAGATCAAATAATAGATAATATATGGAATTAGCATTTTGATGACATATCATTTTTATATAATATAAATTTCTGAAAAGAAAGGATGATCATAATGAAAATAAATTCTGCTGTAAATATAGAACAAATAGAAAATGACTATCATATCACGATAAACTTAGTTGATATATGTCAACATGATTTATTAATATCTTATATTAACGATTTAAAAGAGTTTATTGTTAAACATGATATTTTTATAATATATCAAAAAATATATAGAAATTGTAATCCGGAGATAGCAAAAATTATAGAAGAAAATTTACAGTGGGAACGACAAATAAATGCTCCTATAACTTTTGCTTTGTCTTATGATTCACCTTATGAAACATCGGCAATTGGTGTTCATTTGTATGGGAAAAATAAAAGTGAAATTATTAATATTAAAACAAGTAAAAGTAACGATTGCGCATATATCCAATATGATAGTGGAGGAATGAACTATCTATATGGTTATCATATATTTGATCGTCCTGAAGAGGGATTCAATCAATTGAATTTAAAACTTATTGAACATAATTATAAAGCATCAGATATTGTTAGAACATGGTTTTACTTAAATAATATTTTAACGGAATATCAGAGCTTTAACCAGGCCAGGAATCATTTTTTTGCTTTAAATAAGATTTCTTATAAAGTAGATTCAAAGGATTTACCAGCTAGTACATGTATAGGAGGAAAAACATGTTATGGTAAGAGTGTGATAATGATCGCAGCAGCGCATTGTGATAATGAGTTGTTAACTAAACAAAGAGTATATAACAATATGCAAAATGAAGCAGAAGGAAATAATTATTTATATCAACCTTCATTTAGTAGAGCAATGATGATTCTTGGTTATAATAGAAAAGAACTGCAAATTTCTGGTACAGCAAGCATTGGAACAGATGGTCAAACAAAATTTTTAAATAACCCTTATAAACAGATTGAACTCACACTAAGAAATATTATAAATATTCTCGATGAAGTTGGAATGCAAATGTGTGACATTGTTGAAAGTAATGTTTACATTAAATCAAAACAATATTATTCAATATTCATAGATATATGCAAGCAACTAAAAATTAGCTTTCCATATGTATGTGTTATTAGTGATGTATGTCGTGATGATTTATTATTTGAAATTGATGGAATTGCGAAAATAAAGAAAGGATAATGCAATGGAAGGTATTATGCGTACAAATGAAATAATAAAACAAGTAGACTTAGTGGTTGTAATAACTGGTGATGATAAGAATACCAGTTTTCTTGGAGTAAATGAGTATATGGGTATAGGATATATAAAATCTTATCTCGAAAGTAAAGGGATTCAAACTAATATAAATATTTTGCAAAATGTGCAGACTGAATATATTAAACAAAAGTTTGAGCAAACTCCTCAATTTATAGGATTATGTATGTATTCAGACAATGTTCATGAAGTAATTGAAGCAGCCAATTGCTTTAAGTCTTTATATCCAACAGTTAAAATAGCTGTAGGCGGACCACAGGTAAATAACTTCGAAGAACAGATTCTTAAAGATAATACATGTTTTGATATGGTAACATCCTATGAGGCAGAAGAAACATATTTAGAGATTGTTGAAAGAATTAACACTCGAAAAAGCCTACAGGGATGTCTAGGAGTAACATATCGTGATAACGGCAAAATTATTCGCAATCCTTTCCGAAGTCCTATCGTAGACCTAGACTCTCTTCCATTTCCGTCACGATATATTCATGAACATAATAGTCAACAATATCTTTATTTAACTGGAAGCCGTGGATGCTTAGGTGGTTGTAGTTTTTGTGGAGAAACATCTGCAAAAAAGGATATAGGAAGACCATTTATTCGTTTAAGAAGCCCTAAATCTGTAGTAGATGAAATGGAGGGTCTAGTCAATAAGTATAAAATGCATGCTTTTAGATTTACTGATGCAACTTTTGAAGATACTAATGATGGCACAGGTATACAGCGAGCTGAAACCATTTATGATGAAATAATATCTCGTAATTTGCATGTCAGTTTGCATTTGTTTACAAGAGCAGAAATTGTAGACAAAGCGCCAGCTTCGTATTATCAAAAAGCAAAAAAAGCAGGCGTAGAGTGTTTCTATGTTGGTATTGAATCTGGCAGTAGTGAAGATATTCAACTATATAATAAACGTACGACAATAGAAAAAAATCACAAAGCAATTAAAGTTATTCGTGATTCTGGAATTCATGTCGGTATAGGTTTTATTAATTTTAATCCGTTCAGTACTTTTTCAACTATAAAGCATAATATAGATTTCTTACATGAAAGTGGATTTGGTCATGTATTTTATCTTGCTCAAACACGATTGGAACTTTTACCTCAGTCTTATTTGATTAAACAATTGCAAAAAGATGGACTGATAATAGGTGATTTTGATTACAAATCTCATTTTTATAATTATTATTTTAAAGATAATAAAATGTATCAACTATATTTACTGTTTAAAAAGGCATATACTGCTTCACCAATATATTTTATGGATACTTTATCTGGCATGAATCGCGTCTTTGCTAGCAACAATCAAGATAACAAAAATATTGGAAAAATAATGCATCATTTTACAGAGTTAGATGATGTTTGTCGTAAATACGATGATATCAACTACAAATTTGCTAATAAAGCTATTGATATGTGTGCCAACGGTGCAACACAAGATCAACTCGACAAGTTACTAGAACAGACAAATTTAAATGGAATTTATGATGAGTATCTTTCATTATATAATTTAATTAATATACGAGTTGTTAAGGAACGTCTTGCAAAAATATTATAAAAGCTGTATCTACCTTTCATAATTATAATGTAAAGGTAGAAAATCAATTTTTATATAAAATTTTATTTTGAGGAGTTTATTATGACTAATTACAAACAACCAGAATTAAATTCATTATTTAAAGTTGAACGACGTCAATATGAAATATCAGTAGATAATAGCATACCTGATATCTGCAAAAAAACAATATTACTACCAGCTTGCGATTATGACGGGATTCAATATATTTATTATGTTAATTTAGCAAAATCATTAGTATCTATTTGGAGTATAGATATTAGTCTTTATATTTCCTATATAAAAAACCTGTATAAGCAATTTGAAATATGTAATGCAGAGTTTTATGGACGACTTGGTTTACATACATCATTTGTTTATAATAATAAAATTTATGCTCTACCTTCATATGGTAATTACATTTTTCGTTTTGACATTGACTCAAATCAATATGAAATAATCAATGGAAGCATGGAGCATATTTATAATTTCACAAATGGAGTTTTTAATGACAAAATATATTTTACGAGATGGACAATCTATGATTATTTTAAACGAAAAAATACTGAAGAGGATGTTCAGTTAGATTTTGGATATTACAATATAAAATCTATGGAATTTCATATAATGAAAAGTATATTAGGGCCAGAATCGATACATGAGACTGTTTTATCTCCAAAGGGAGATAAAATTATTGCAATTGAAGTTCCAAGATATGAAAGAGATGTGTTAGATAGGCATGGTAAAACAGTTAGTAGTGCTTTGCAGGATTCAAGAATTTTGTCATATAACCTTTTGACCGAAGAATTGCAAGTGACATCATCTGATAATGGACCTGCACATATAGTATTTGAAAAAAATAATAGTGATATTGGATATGTAGCATGCTGCAATTTCTCTCCTTTGGGGTGTTTTGGATCAGCAAGATTGGATAAATATGATTTCAGTAATGAAATTATTAAAATTGGCTCATATAAGGATGACGATTTTTACAGGATTCCCAACCATGAAGTTTTTGAATATAAGGCGGAAAGTCTTCTGGCTACTCCAGTATACTCTAATCAAGTTCATATTATAAATGTAACTTCGATGACTTGCAAAAAGAAAGTCTATTTATCAAAAAAACACGTTACACCTGATAGTGATATAGTACCTTATTATTACCCATTAATGGACAAGACTCCTTATACAGTACTTCCAGTTAACAATACTAAATATATTATTATGTGTGGTATTAGATCGATTGACATTCTGGATTTTGAGGAAGATAAAATCATAACCAGAATAGATTACAACAAGCAATATACTCCGATGGGATCTGTAAGCCCACTTCGTGCATCGGGTCATAGTAGATTTGCTTAATACATGAACATCAAAGATAATAGTGCAAACATGATATTTATATAATTTTAAAACACATAAATGAGGGGATGATATTATCAAAACAATTTCTATAGTTAAATGTAGCAGTTATGAATATACAGAGGTAAAAAAATCACTAATTGAAGCATTAGATTATCTTGGTGGGATTAAAAAATTTATCAAACAAGGTGAACGTGTTCTGATTAAGCCAAATTTATTAATGAGGAAGAACTACGAAGATGCTGTGACAACTCATCCCATGATAGTTCAGTGCATGGCAGAATTATTAATCAATGAGTGTAAGGCTACCGTCCTTATTGCAGATAGTCCTGGAGGAGATTTCACAGCTGAAGTTATGGATGCAATTTATAATACAACTGGCATGAGAGAGGTAGCTGAAAAGACAGGAGCTAAATTAAATTATAACTTTAAAGAAAAAATGTATGATAATGAAGCAGGACTGTATTTAAAAAAAGTTAAAGTATCTGAGTTTATTAGTAATGTTGATAAAATTATATCCATGCCTAAACTTAAAACACACTCAATGATGACTTATACGGGTGCTGTCAAAAACTTATTTGGAATTATTCCAGGTATTACAAAAGCTGAGTACCACCTCCATATGTCAGGTTATGATAAATTTGCCGATGCATTGATTGATATATGTTTATTAGCTAAGCCAACACTTACTATTATGGATGCTATAGTATCCATGGATGGAAATGGACCTTCAGCCGGAAATAAAAAGAACACAAATACAATATTAGCCTCGGCAGATCCTTTTACTTTAGACAAAGTATGTTGTGATCTGATAGGTTTTCCATTTGATATTGTGCCGACTGTAGCAAAGAGCATTGAGCGAAATTTATGTAAACTAAATAGCGATGATGTTGAAATAAAGGGAGAAATTAATGTTAATTTAAAACCATTTGAAATGCCCGATTCAATAAGCGATGTATTCTTGAAAACAGATCAGTTTGACGGGAAATATGTTGATGAAAATATAAAGGCAAAACCTGTATGTGATCAAAGTAAATGTGTAAAATGTTTAGTATGTAAACAATCTTGCCCAGCAAAAGCAATATCATTTGTTAACAATCAGATTACTATTGATACAGATAAGTGCATACGTTGCTATTGTTGTCAAGAATTATGTCCTTTTAAAGCAATAAAAATACGTCGTTCATATTTACTTAGAGCATTACTAAAAGATCATGAGTGGTAATTATACCAAGGATATATTGTAAAAGATGATTAATATAATATATAAACCTTTTTTAGATAAGCAGTAAGCAGTAGTCCATAAAGCTTAACTAAAATATACAAAGGAGTATAAATGTATAATAAAGATGATGCGGCATGTAAAGTACAAGATATTATACCATTATTGCCATTGCAACGTACAATCTTGTTTTGGGGATTAGCGCACCCTTCTTCTTTTCAATATTATGAGCAATGGAGATACACCGTAACTGGTGAAATACATACAGAGCTAATGCGCACAGCATGGGAAAAAACAATTGAGCATTTCAGTATTTTACGAGGAATATTCGTATGGGATAAGGTTCGTGATCCAGTTTTTGTTGTTCTGAAAAAACAAAATGCTATATTTCGTGTTTATGATTTACAAGTTAATATAAATAATTCAAGAGCATTATCTGAAGACATCGCGAGAAAAGAATGGCAGGATAGGGTTAAACTAAATATTAATCCTATACGATTAAGTGTTACTTTACTATCTCCTAATAAATGTGAATGGATAATTAGCACCAATCATATATTATTTGACGGGTGGAGCAACGGACTAATTATGAGTTATTTGGTGAATTGTTATAATTCATTATGCAAAAAACAAATTGTTGTTATAGAAAATGATTTGTTATTGTATAAAAAACATTTAAAACAAACATTGGATGAATATAACAAACAAGAACATAAACAGTTTTGGATGGAATATCTTTCTGACTATATTGAGTATGAAACTAATGATTTAAAATATGAAAACTCTATTAGAAATTGTATATGTTCTTTCCCATTTCCAGATTATTTACTTAATATGATTGATGAATTTTGTGTTGCAAATAATTGTAGTTTATCAACATACTTATATGCTGCCTGGGCAATTAAAGTATCATTGCACAGCAATCAAAGAGACATAATTATTGGAGCGACTGTATCAGGTAGAAACAACCTTTTGCCATATGAAATGAATAATTTAACTGGTTTGTGGATACAAACTGTACCAATACGAGTAAATTGTGAAAATGATACTTTTATAGGTGATATCATTTCAAACATCCAAAATGATTTGCTTTTAGCTGAAAAACATATGTACATACATAATCATGATTGGTTTGGAATATTTCCAAATATTAATACAGTGTATAGTCAAATGTTGACAATTCAAAACTATCCAATTGATAAAAGCATTAATAAATATACTTCAATTAAAATCGAATTTTTATCGTCAAATTATCAAATAATAAGTGCTTTCAATGTTTCAATTAAAGCATTTGATTTTATGAAATGTATGGAGATATCTTATAATGCTAAAATGTATAACATTAATCAAATAAATAAATTTGCCACTCACTTTTTTAATTTATTGAAGTATATGTCTGTAATGAAAAGTAATCAAAAACTAAAGAATGTATTCGAAGAGTTTTATGGTTGCTTTGATGAAATTAAATAAAAATCAAACAATTACTTTATGTTTATAGAAAGAGGATAAGACTATATGAATAAATTTAGTGTACCAGCAGATTTCAATGTAGAAACTTTAAATGCATATAATCGTCTAAATGAGCAATATGACGATTATATACATGAAACATATGGACAGCTAAACTTTGAGAAAAACATTTTGGGTTCTGGACGATCTGCTGATAAACTGCCATATGTTAATAAAAAGCAATTAGAAAAATATATTTCTTATTCAGAATCAAAAAATATTGATTTTAATTATGTGCTTAACACAACATGTTTATCAAATCAAGATTTTACACGGGATGGAATAAAAAATATAATCAAGTTTCTAAAATATTTGCATGATGTAGGCGTAAAATCAATCACAGTTTGTTTACCATCACTCATTGAACTCATTAGAGAGAGTGGATTACCTTTTAAAATTAAAGCATCAACAGTGTGTAGTATAACAAATTCTGACAAAGCACGCTCTTATCTTAGTATGAATGTAGATCGTATAGTTGTGGATGAAAGTATTAATAGAAATTTCTGTGAACTTAAAAACATTTTGCATGTAACAAGCAAAGTTGAAATGATTGTTAACGTAGTATGTTACAAAAACTGTATTTATAGGCCATTTCATCACAATCAAATGTCACATGATTATGAATGTAACAAATCAAGTGCAAATTTTTATTCTCATCGATGTATTATGAAAAGAATTGAAAAGCCAGAAAACATTCTAAAAATGCCATTTATTAGACCAGAAGATTTACATTATTATGAAGAAATTGGAATTCATTATTATAAAATACAAGGACGTCAGGCTGTTGCAAAGGGTGATATAGTTAAAACGGTAGTATCTTATTTAAACAAATCGTATGAAGGAGATTTATTGGATTTATTGGATTGCTTTTCACCAACAAATTCTTTTAGGGTTAAGATAGATAACAGAAAACTAGACAGATTTATAGAACCGTTTTTAGATAACAACTTTTGTAATGATAATTGTGAGACATGTTTATATTGCAATAAGTATTTCAATGATAATTTATCTTTTGATGAGAGTATGAAAGTTAATAAATTAGCGATGAAGTATTATCAATCAACTGATGATTATAAGCAAATGATAAAAAGTATAATGGAGTCTACATATGACAAAAAATGAAAGAATAAAGAATATGAAAGTTAAACAAGAACAAAACATATCATTACCGGGATGGACAATTATCGATAAATTTGTAGAAGTAGCTGCCAAAAACACTGATAAAAATGCCATAATAACATTCGCTAGCATGGATGAATTCAATCTTTGTGAAAACATAAAAAATAAAATATTATACTACTGTTTAGTATGGAATAAATACTTAGTAATCAGAAAAATCCAAAATAATTTATGGTTTATTAAATCAACTGAAAATTATAATCTAGTATGTAATGATGCAGCATATTGTTTACTTCAGAATTTTAATGGAAGCAAAACTGTTTGGGATACCTATAATGAAAGTGATAAAAAAAATAAAGAATTAGTGTTTTACTTTATTGAGCCTGAGGTTGCGTATTCATCAGAAAATATCATAAATTCTAAATTTAGTTTTGAATTGGACTCATTAGAAAAAATAATTTTTATAAGTGATTTACTTATACAAAGAGGATTTTTAATTATTGATAGTATTCAATATATGATGCTACCAACAATAAATAATATAAAGCCTTTTATCCCTTCTTGCGAACCTGTTTATAACCCAGTATTGCATACACAATCATTATCTAATACAGATGTCTTGATTATTGGTGATAAGCCAGGGATAGCAAGTGTTGGTATTTTATATTTAGCATCTTATCTTAAAGAAAATGGTATAAATGCTAAAACCATTTTAATTGATGGGTTTTACACAGCATTAGAATACAAAACCAGATTAATAAACTATTTAAAAAAAACTAAACCTCGCTGTATTGGCATTAGTATGAAATGGTTTCCACACATACGTAAAGTTTATGAAACAGCAGCAATCATTAAGGAGTATGATCCATCTATAAAGGTAGTGGTTGGTGGAGACACTGCATCCTATTATTCAATAAACGTAATTTCACATCCATGTATAGATTACTTAGTTTATGGTGATGGAGAAGAGGCCTTTTTAAAAATATGTACAGGAGATAATTTGATTCCTAATACATATTCAAAACAAGGTGATAAAATTATACAACATAGTAATACTACAATAACTAGTGTAGATAGCTATTTAATAGATTTAGATGAAATAGTAATAGATAGTAGTGGTGTCTTATATACAACAATATATCTGCCACTATCAAGAGGATGCCATTATAATTGTGTTCAATGCGGTGGTTCAAAGGCTGTTCAACAATTATCGTTTAAAAATAATTGCAATACACATACACGTTCTAGTGATTTAGTTAGGAAAGATATTATTGCTACTCAAAAATATACAGCATCCTATATGTTTAGTATAAGTAATCCTCAAATTGAAAATTATAATTTTTTTTATGATATCTGCAATGGGTTAAATCTTAGAAATCACTTTTGTGCATTGTTTTGTACGGGTATTATAGATTACGATGTAGTTAAATATGTTGTAAATGTATTTAAATTTGTTCGTTTTGGAATTGATATTTGTAGTTTATCAGAAAAGCATCGTAAAAAAATTAATGACATGACAGATGGCAAACCTCAAATTAGTGATAATGAACTATTTGAGTTTATGCGACTGTGTGAACAATTTGAAAACTGTGAAGTAGACATATATTCTATCGCTGGGATGCCATATTATAGTGATAGTGATATAGATGAAGAAAATCGAGTTTTAGATAAATTAAAACGATTCAGATGTTTTCATTCTCTTGAATGGGGACGCCTTCATGCACAGCCAGGAGCATTATTAGCTGAGCATGCTGAAAAGTTTGAAATGTCTTCATCAGCGAATTGTTATGAGAACTATCTTGATTACAGTAATAAAAACTACTATTCTGACAATGGATATCCAGAAATGTCTTCATATAATTATCCATACATTGATTATAAGCAAAAAGGTAAAACAGACAGAATATTAATGCATTATATGGAGATGAGCTATTCTATTAAGAAACACAGAAGAGAACAACTATATGAGAAACTTATACCTAATACTATATCATACAGATATTTGAATATGATGTCTAATCACATAGCTTATTATCTGTTATCAGAGGGACTACAAAAGGAAGATAGAGTTATTTTGTATACGAAAAATCGTATCATGTTAGCAATAGCGATTATGGGAGTAATAAAGGCTGGTGGTTGCTATATTCCATTGGATATACAGTTACATAAAAAATCAATTGATAATATAGTTGAACAAATACATCCATTGATTGTATTAACAGATACAGAATATGTAAACGAAAATAGTAGATGTATGATATCACTGTTAAGACAAGAGACAGAAAAAAGAGATTTATGTAAGCTTACAAAAGAAAATGTACTATATCATATATACTCATCAGGTACAACAGACAAACCAAAGTGTATATCTATTAAGCAAGCGGGTGTTGTAAATTATACAAATTGGAGAATTCATGTTTATGATATTCAAAAAGAAGATGTGATTCTTCAAATTTTATCAGAAGCATTTGATGGATTTTACTCGAATTTTTTCACGTCATTGCTTGCTGGATCATGCTTAATTATGCCTACTCCAATGCAAAATCGAGATATTCCATTTTTAATCAAAATTATTTTGTATTACAAAGCTACACACGCTAGTATGTTGCCTTTTTATTTGAAATTACTTGAACAGGCTAATAAAAACAATCTTCACACATTTAAGTCTGTTGTACTGGCAGGTGATATGTCAGATGAAAAATTCATAAAAATGATAAATGAGAAATACACTAACCTAATTTTAATTAATGAATATGGTCCTACGGAAAATAGTATAGCTACCACTGCGTTTATAGGAATGGATGGTCAAGATTCGAGAATGATTGGAGTACCAATTTCAAATGTTCATGTTTATATCATTAATGATAAAGGAAATATTGTTGATGTAGGACATGAGGGTGAAATCAGTATAAGTGGTGTAGGTTTATACAGTGGTTATTATCCTAATAATCCAAAGCTGTTTTTAACTCCATTTAATGAGTGGGTGTACCGTAGCGGAGATTCGGGGATAAAAAATAAGGAAGGAGATATTATTTTAATGGGCAGAATTGATCGGCAGGTAAAAATATCTGGAATTGCAGTAAATTTAGATGCTTTAGAAAATTTACTTAAAAAAATTGAGTACATTTCCGATATTGCTGTAACTTATAATAATGGTAAATTGGTTGCAAATATAGTTCTTGATGATAATAATAAGCCTGATAATTATTTACAAGAGATACGAAGCAAGTTACCATTTTATGCGGAATCTATTACCTTTAGTTTTTGCTCTTCATTGCCAAGATTGTCAAGGGGAAAAATTGACTATAGAATGCTTGCAATATCAGATAAAAAAAGTGATAATGTACAAAAAATAAACCCTTATATTAAAGTTATAAAAGATTTGTGGAAAGAAGAGCTTGGAGATAAAAAATTTAGTAATAATGATAACTTTTTTGACATTGGGGGAAATTCACTGATTATAATGAAAATATATGAAAAACTTGATTCGCTTTACCCAGATAAAATTACGATTACGAACATGTTTCAATATTACACTGTGAATATGCTTGCTGATTATTTATTAGAGCAAATTAGTTAAATAATTATAGAAGGAAATATATAGTATGAAAAAAAATGATATTGCAATTATTGGCATTGCTATCCGTTTTCCTGAAGCGAATACTTTAGATGAATTTTGGGAAGGCCTTGTTCAAGGAAAGGATTATATACGAACACTCCCCGAACAAAGAAAAACGGATGTAGAAAATTTTTATCAGTATGCTTATGGGCATTTACCTGAAAAAATTCCACCCGCAGCATATTTGGATAGAATTGATCTGTTTGATTATAAATATTTTGGCATTAGTCAAAAGGAAGCTATATACACTGAACCAGCTCATCGTATATTTATGGAAACAGCCATTAAATGTTTTGCAGATGCAGGATATAATAGAGAACGAATTCAAAATAGTAAAACAGGCTTATTTATAGGTTATGGAGGAGATTATGAATTTCAACAAATAATATCAATCCTTGATAGAGATAATAAAAATGTTCATGCTATTGGCGTATTATCATCATTTATAACATCAAGGATATCTTATTTATTAGACCTAAAGGGGCCAGCAATGGCAATTGACACATCTTGTTCATCATCCCTAGTTGCATTACACACAGCGTGTCAAAGCATTCGCAATGGTGAATGCGATATGGCATTAGTAGGTGGTGCTCAAATATATTCAGTTCCTGTATATAATGGTGATATAGGCGTTCGTTCAAAAAATCATCGAACATGTTCATTTGATGATAGTGCCGATGGAACAGGATCTGGAGAAGGTGTATGTACACTATTGCTAAAAAATGCATTAAAAGCTAATCTTGATGGTGATAGTATCTACGCTATAATCAAGGGAAGTGCAATCAATAGTGATGGAAATTCTATTAGTATTACAAGTCCAAATCTTGATTCACAGAAAAATGCAATTCTTTCGGCATGGGAGAATGCAAATGTTGATCCAAAAACTATTACATATATTGAAGCTCACGGAACAGGAACTAGGTTGGGTGATCCCATTGAATTAGATGCATTGACACAAGCATTTAAAGAGCATACAAATAGCAGACATTTTTGCGCAACAAGCTCAGTTAAATCAAATATAGGACATTTAGGATATTGTGCAGGTCTAGCTGGTGTTACTCGTGCAGTTCTTCAATTAATTCATAAGAAATATACACCTACTGTTCACTTTTCAAAGCTGAATAAAAACATAAACTTAGATGATAGTGCTTTGTTTATAAGTGATAAAGTATCAGATTGGAATACTGACAATGCTCCGAGAAGATGCGGAATCAGTTCATTTGGTATTAGTGGAACTAATTGTCATGTTGTTATAGAAGAATCGGACAAACTATTTGATTTCAAAAAAAATTTTTCTATGTCAACAGTATCTTCAATGTCTTTTTTCGAATCAAAGCGTTGTTGGTTTGATTTTAATAAAGATTCAAATACTATGATGAATACTATGAATATCAGTGATAATAGTATATTAAAAAATCTTTTGAAATTTGATGCTAGCAATAGCCATTCATTAAGGAAAACAATTATTAGTTTTTTAATATGCAGGCATTTAGGCTGTGAAGAGATTAATTCAGATGATAATTTATATGAATTAGGGGGAGACTCGATTGTGGCTCTTCAGATATTTGCTGATTTGAAAGATATTTTTTCAATAAATATAAATCCAGAAGAGTTTTTATATTATCAATCTGTAAATGAAATTATGGAGTTAGCAAAATGATAAAGAACAGTTACATGATTAATGGCTATCCTTTAACGACAGGAAAAAACTGTATGCTTGCATCTATAAAAAATATTTTATGTTTTAATGGTATTAACATAACTGAAAGTGATTTGTATTTTATTTGCAAAGGATTGCGTTATAGCTTTAATCCTGCATCAAAAACTGAATTGATTAGTGATCGCTTTGATTATGATTGCTATCAACATATTGTTGAAAATATATCAACTTACTTTAATTGCAATATGTTGTTTAGTAAAAAAATGGATACAATTCAGATTGAAGAATTACTATGCAATGACATACCTTTAATAGTTTTAATGGATCCCAGAATTATTCCTTATAATAATAGAGTATTAAATCCTGTAGGTCATCAAGAAATGCATAGCACTGTATTATATGGATATGACGAAAAAGAGCAAAATTACCTAGTTGCCGATGCTACAGTATCAGATGATAATGGTCTTATTAGTGCCCTATGGACATCAATAGAAATACCTTTCTTGCATAAGAATGCCACTGGTTTTTTCTATATTACATCTGTTTTTAATAAAAATTATAGTACTGATTCTATAAAAATAAAAATAAGAGATACCATAACTGAGTTTCTATACCCAAATAACAGTGACAATGTTATAACAGGAATAAATGCGGTAAAAAAGTTGCTTAATTTAGTATATGAAGAGGATTATATAGAAGAAATTAAATTTCTTTTTCAAGCTTATTTTATTCCATTTTTCACATATTTAAGGGATAGTTTACATCATTTTAATAATCAGGATGGTTATAAAATGGAGTTAGCAAAAGAAAAAAACAAGTGGGATATCTTATATTACAAATATCTACTTAAATTAAAAAAGAAAATTTTTGTTGGAGAGTTATACAACACCATGAACAGATATTTTGACACTTTAACTGATTTGCTATATAAAATGTTATGTGATTGGAATAAACAAATTGATAATCAAAACCATAAATAAAAGATTATTAATAAATTTTTTTGTAGACTGATAAGATTATTTATATAATATTAAAATTTAAGCTTTCAGAGTACCTGAAAGGACTAAATTGATGGAGGTAAAAACATGGATAAGAAAACAATAGAAAATCAATTAATAGCAATATATCAAAAGTATATAAAAGATAATAATGAAGTTTTAACACTTGAAGAAAAGATGAATGATATGAATATTAACTCTGTTGATTATATTAAAATCATAATTGACATTGAAAATCAATTTGACATTGAATTTGAGGATGAAGCATTGATGCCGGGTAATTTTGAAACCATACTTGATATGGTAAATTATATTAGTAAGTTAACTAATAATAATTAATCTACATGATAATATCATGAAGTTCGCCTTGTAATAAATTATTAATTATATTATTTAGCTATCAGTACGCCTTGAAATGGTAAAGCGTCATAACTAAAATTTTTTATATGATTAAAATCTCTTCCCTCTACTTTATTAGGGAAGAGATTTTAGTTTAATAAAGTATATAAAAATGGAGAGATAGAACATATGGATAAAACCAAAGATTTTAGAGTAATAAATATTATGGCAAAATGCAATTTGCATTGTATTTATTGTAAAAATCAACCATTTGAAGTTGATGAAGATAAAATAATTGTTAATATTAGCAAGATTTTTAAAAAATTCAATAAGAATACTACTTGTTTTAGGGTTGAGTGCAGGGGAGAAATCACTTTATATAACAAGATTATAGATTATTTGGAAGAATGCTGTAGAGATGGATATGTTATTGAAATACTTACAAATGGACTGTTACTAGATAAAGTTTTATGTCCTGGTACTAAGCTAAAAGCGGTTGTTTCTTTAGATGGTCACACTGAAAGAATGAATCGCTTTAGAAGACTTAAGCAGGATCAAGTCAATCGCATTTTAGATAATATATTTACCTACAAAGCAGAAATACAATGTGTATATTGTTATCAAAATAAAGATGAAATGAATAGCTTTATATCATACCTAAAAGAAAGAAATTTTGATAGTTATTTACATATATTTCCATGTAGCCTTGATGGAAAAATTACAGAGTTGTCCTTTGTATATGATGAATTGATAAAAGCAGATTTCTTGCCACCAAAAGAATTTTTTGATAGATGGGATTACATTGTAAAGCATAATAAAAGAAACTTCATTTGCGATATGATAAAAAATGGTTATATGTATTATATAAATAATGAAAAATTGGGTATGGTAAAATGCGATGGAATAAAATCAGCTGTTGAAATGATAGAACCTTTTGGAGAAGAACGTGAACATTGGGATTACCCATGTGGAAACTGTATTAATCATTCTGAATACAACAATACACGAGAACTACTAAAAATAAACAAGGAGTAGAATATGAAAATATTACATTTTGTCAGATCTGTTTCAGAGATATACGGCACATATACCTATTTACATAATATGAGAGAAGACATGAGTAAATATGATGTAGAACAAATTTATTTATGTTATGAACCTTCCAAACAAAATAATAAAAATGTATTTAATCAAAGTGTTACGTCATTAGATCAAATTGATGTTGACGAATTTATGAAAGAGGAAAATCCTGATATAATTCATTTCCATGATGTTGTAAGTCATTATTTGATTACAAATGATACAAAATATAAGGAATTTTATGAATATAGTAAAAGAAAAATTAGAGTTAGAACGCTTCATGATTACAGTTCTGTAGTATGTCCTAATTATTTAAAATATCCAGAAGGTATATTTTGTGAAGAGCCTGTAAATGAAACTTGTGTAAAAAAGAATTGCATAAGTAATGAATTATTTGATAAATACAACGAATATTTAGAAGAACTCAAAAAATATGATGGAATTTTCTATTTTTCAGATAATGTAAAAAATACTATGCAAAAGCTTGGATTTAATAAAGATAAGAGTTACTATATTCCTCCATTGGTTAAGGAGCAGCAAGATTTTTCTGAAGGCAAAAAGAATAATATTTTATTTGTTGGAAGAATTGCTAATGAGAAAGGGCTTGTGGATTTATTACACGCGGCTGCACTATTAAAAACAGATAACTGGCACCTTTACATTGCTGGTGCTGATAGTATGAAATATCTTAAATACTTGTTAAAATTGGCAGACAATCTTAAAATTATTAATAAGGTTGAATTTTTAGGTTTTTTACCACACGAGAAACTAAAACCATACTTTTTAGATTCAAAAATCATGTCATTTCCATCTACTTGTCGTGAGACATATGGATTTAGCGGAGCAGAAGCAGTTTCTTATGGAATACCAGTAGTAACTTATGATATTCAAGGAATAAATAATTGGAGTATAGATGGATACACCGTCATTTCTGTCCCAAATCATAATGTTCATGCGCTAGCGAGTGCGATGGATTTGCTTTTATCAGACAATAATGTTTACAAAGATTATCAGGCAAACTGTAGGGAATGGAGCAGAAATTTAGATTACCAGGGACAAATAAAGAAGATGTATGATTTATATAGCAAGATACTTAATAAAAAGCATCAATCAATATAAAAACTATTGTATATAAAAAACTTGTATAGCAAACATTTAAATCTTACTTTTATGAATAAGGTATAGCAAAATGTTAGTAAATAATAAAAAATGAATAAACCATGTACAAAAATAATATATGCATGAATTGAGGAGTAGTATTAGATGAAGTATAATATATCAAATATAAATCATCTTAATAAGTTTTTTTTACTGCCATCTGAACATCATTATGGATACAAATCAGATTTCTTTTGGATGCCATTAATAAATGATAAAACATTAATTAATGGTAATGGTGAATGCCTCATTAAAAAAACTGATAGCATAGTAAAATCATACTTTATTTTTTTCCCTTTTGAGCAATCATCTAAGCAAGATGTACGAATTAGTATAGTTGTTAATTCCTCATTCTTTTGCTATATAGATGATAAGCTAATATATTGGAGGGATAAGAAGGATGCATGTATAATAACATTAAAATTACAACCTGGGAAACACTGTTTATATTTTCAAATTCCTGGCGAAATCAAAAAATTTGTTTATAGCATACAGATATTTTCTTGTAACTTTGATGATGAGATTGAGGATAATTTTTTCTTAAAACGTTCTATGTATATTAAAGAAAAACAAACTCAAAATGAATATCAATTTTATATTGGAGAACGAAATTTTATTACATCAACTCAAAAGAATAAATTAATTGTATATAATATTAATAATCAAATGGTATTACATGATAAAGTTTTGTTAGAAACAAATTATCGGTTTACTGACAAGGATATGAAGCTTCCAAAATCTGATATATATTTTTTAGTGATAGAAAATGTAGGCAGTGATAACGAAAAACAAATTATTAAAACACAGTTTACCTTAGACACGTTTCAAATAGACTATAATTATGAGCAAACCAAAGAGAAACTCATAAAGGTATATAAAAATGCATCTGAATATATCAAAAAAGAGATAGAGATAAGATTGTATGCTATGGCTAACACAAAAGATGTAGAACGGTATTGGGAAACAAGTTTAGCACAACTGTTATATTCATGGATACTAGATTATCCTAATGAACATAACTTTAATAACAAAATATATTTACCAATATATTACCACTATAATAAGGTATATTACCATTCAACCTGTCATATATCACCATGTTATTACTATTTACATTTGCCGGAATTTCCTTTACAAGATGATAAAGAGTATAAAGTGGTTATGGATTTAACATTTGGACAAGATGATTTTTACTGTACGGATGAGAGAAGATATAATCAGGGGGATGTCATACATGTATTTGCACCACAGGTAGGACATCTTTTAGGAAACAGTATAGGTGAGACACACTACTTAGATATAGTCAATTACCTGAAAAGTTTATTTCTAAAAGAATATCCAATATATTTAATTGGTTATTCAAATGGTGCTCATGCTGCGTGGGTACTAGCTGAAAAATATCCACATACTATATCAGGGATATATACTGTATCAGGTCTGCCTTATCAAGAACATTTATCAAATCTATCAAATCTTTATATTCGCAACATATCTAGTACAGACGATGAGTTATATATGGGAGCGTATAAATTACTTAAAGATGAATTGTCAACCATTGCAGATTTCAAGGGCTTTTTAGCGGAAAAATCTTATCATTCAGATTTACATTATTGGTTATATGATTCCACTTTTATGAAAGAATTACTTTCATTTGAGAAGGATAAAGTTCCTTCTCATTTTTCATTTATAACAAAATCTAATTATCATTTACAGATATATTGGATTAAATTATTACCAATAAGAAAATACTGTAGACAAATAAAGCTAAATGTTGATGTAGCGGATGAACATATTTATATTAGTATATCTGGCGCCCAAGGTTTTATTATATCTAAGGATTTTATGAGAGGAAAAATATTTAATATTCATATCAACAAGCAAGAAAGCTTTAGTGTAACAGATACAGGTCATGATATTACATTGTATTATAATGATAATATTGCTTGTTATACGACAAGTTGCGATCTACATATAATTCCTTATATGCGATTTAGTATTGCAGAATTTTTTTGTAAAGGTGTAGATATCCTACTACAAGATAATAATAAATTATTTTTACAATTAGCAAAAAATTTAGCATCTCCTAAGACATTCTTTTTAGATATGCAGTCAAATGTTACTTACCGCATAATTGATAATGTAGAACAGGCAGTAAAAGGTAACAATATAATTTTTATAAGTCAATATCACAATTCACTAAAAAACATTATACACATGCAATTTAACGAAATTGGTTTTAACTATAAAGGAGAATCATATTTAGGTGAATACTGTGTAATAGGTGTCGAGCATCATGAAGACAAATTTGTTCTATTTATAATAACTAATAATGTTTCATTATTAAAAACTAATATTTTTTTGAGATTAATATTAATTCCTAGTTATGCTAATGAATATAGTTCTATGCTGAACAAGCAATCATTAATATTACTTAACAATACATATTATAGCATTTATGAGTGGGGGGGCAAAATTGAAGAAGAAAAATTATATTAATAAAATACGTGAACTCCTTGTAATGATTACTGACAATGAAGATTTTTTCAGTATACCCACAAATGTCAATATTTTATATTCAGGGTTCGATTCTATGAAAGCTGTTCGTCTTATTATGGCATTAGAGCAAAAATATAGATTTCAAATTGATGCTGATGATTTTGCTCCAAGTAAGATTAACACTATAGATAATATAAATGAGATAATTTTACATTACATAAATAAAATGAACTTGGAGGAAAATAACAGTGATTAGAAACTTGCTAATAGATAAAAAGGATAATAAAAAAATAGCAATTAAGCATAGAAATAAAGCAATAACATTTCGACAGTGGCACAATGCTTCTTTAAACCTATCAAAAACTATTAAAAAACAGCTGAACCCAGGTGACAAAATAATAGTTATGTTTGAAAATAATATTTTGTACTGTGTAAGTTACTTTGCTGTTCTTTATGCTGATTGTATTGTAGTACCTTGTTATAAGGACTCAATGATATCAGAAGTATGTAGAATAATTAAGGATTTAGATATTCAAATGATAATAACAGATTGTGACAAGGCGCAATACTTATCTAAACAACCTGATTTTAATTACACGATAATGAGTATTGATATGTCCACAATTAGTTATAATTTAACTACAACAGATGAAATCTCTTGTTGTAACGATGACGATAAATTATCTGTAATACTGCAATCATCAGGTACATCTGGCAAATCAAAATATGTAATGCTGAGCAGCAAAAACATTATTTCAAATATTAAAGCACATCTTGCTAGCGTAGATGTATTAGAAGATGATGTTGGATTGATTGTGTTGCCAATGTCTTTTTCATATGCGCATACATCTCAATTTCTTTCTTATCTTTATGCCGGAATAACAAGCATATTAAATGACAATGCATATTTCCCAACTGTATTTAAAAAAACAATAATCGACAATGGCGTGACTATTACCAATATAACACCATCAATATTGAATAATTTATTTAATGATATAGATGTGGATGAAACTATTGATAAACTCAGACATATTTGTATTGGTACTGCTATGTTGAATACTCGTTTATGGGAGAAAGCAATTAAAGTTATAAAGAAATGCAAAATATATTCAACATATGGTATAACAGAAGCATCTCCAAGGTTAACTACTTTACCAGCGCAGGATTTTAAGCGTAAAATTGGCTCTGTTGGTCTAGCCATTGAAGGTGTGCATATAAAAGTTTTACCTTCTAATGAAGGGGAAAAAGAAGGAGAAATATGTGTAAAGGGAAATAACGTTATGTTGGGATATTATGGCCAAATAAATAACCCTGTAAATGATGGCTATCTTTATACTGGGGATATAGGTTATATTGATTCTGAAGGCTATTTGTTTATAATAGGACGAAAAAAAAATTTAATTATAAAAAACGGATTAAATATAAACCCTGAAGAAATAGAGAATGTTCTCGAACAATATCCTGGTATTCGATGTGCTTATGTATTTGCACAGAAAGATGATTATTGTGGAGAAGTGCCAATTGCTCATATAGAAGTTAATACACCTATCCAATTGTATGATGTAAAACAATTTTGTGCAGAAAGATTTGCAGAGTATAAAATTCCTTCTCAAATCTTAATTGTTAATAAAATAAACAGAACATTATCCGGAAAAATAAAGAGAGATAACAGAGAAGAAAATGAAAGAATATAAAATCATTAATTATATGGGAATGAGATGTTTTGATGTTTGTTTGTTTACTATTATTAATGAATTATATGGTTCATATAAGTTAGCGTTAGCAAATACTCTTTGTATAGATTATCATGATGATATAAATTTACAAATTGGTGATAGATTGACTTTTCCTCACTATACAATAAAATTGGTTGAATCAATATATGGTTTAAAGATTCATTGCAGAAAAACTTTTTTTATTAAGTCATTGCAAAACTATATAGATACAAAAATAATTAATGATTGTCCAATTATTATTTCAATGGACGTCTATGATTGTTATTGGTCAACATTATATAAAAAAATGCATAAACTTCATTATTTTTTAGTACTCAAAAAAGACGAAAATCACTACATATGTTGTGATCCATACTATCGTCTTAATTGTATAAATATAGAAGCACAACAGTTGTTGAAATTAACAAAAAAAGTATACTATATTAGTAAACGTAAAAACATATCAATCAATAAACAATATAAAAAATCAATTGTAAGATGCTTAAATAAAATGTATAAATCAAAAGCTTATTATGGATTAAATAAATTGTTTGAAGTACTTGAGAAAATAAATTCATTAGATAATACATATTATTCAACAGAAAAAAACGATTTTTGGCTTTCAACATTTCATCAAGCAATTGGTTATTATATCCCTGGAGGACGATTACTTTTTTCATATTATTTAGAGGAAATCAATGCATTTTATAAAAATCCAAATATCTCAAAAATGCAAGATGAATCAAACAATTTATACAAACAATGGGTAGCTATTTCAGGTATATTAATGAAGTCATATTTGTTAAACAATTATACTGAAAAAAAAGAAGCTATATTAAAAAAAGTAAAATTTGCTATCGAGTGTGAAAAAAATTTAATGCATAATTTTATAACATATCTACCAGATATTTACCAAAATTTTAATAAACTAAATTAATAAGTTCACAATGAGGTTATAAAATGAAAAAGAGTTTATTTATGAATGATGTAATGAAATATATATGGAAGGATGAGACAAAGACATTCAAATATTATTATGATAAAGCATCAAGTATGGATGAAAATGAGCTGTACTCACTACTTGAAAATAATAAAGCCCTCGTTTATTCATTTGATGATAATAACATGAGTAGTTTGATAACGTGTGGCTGTCATCATTTTCAAAATGAATCCGTTTTGTCTGGCTGTAGTATGTGTAATTTGCACAGAAAATCAATTTATACAATGGCCTTACTTCAAGCTATGAAAGATCGAAATGAAAAATATTATTCAGAGTTGGTTTATAAGAGTTTTATTAACGCAAGAGGAAAAGTTGAAAATCGTACTATACATGAATATTTATTTTGTTATGATTTTTTAGATCCAAAAGAAATGCCAGATGAATGTCTTAAAATGATTCTATCGAAGAATAGTGGAGTTTTCTCACGTAGGCCTTTCATATATGAGTTTGAATGTTCAGCTCGAAATATTAGCATAGAGCGTTTAAAATTTTTAAAGAAATATCTTGGCAATTCAAAGGTAACAATCAGAATTGGAGTTGAATGTGCCGATGATTTTATTAGAAATGAGTGGTTAAACAAAGATATTTCAAATAATCAAATTATTAATGCAATAAAATGCTGCAAAGAGATGGGCATTAATATAATAGGGAATATATTAATGGGGATACCAGGGTTTACCGAAAAATTAAGCATTGAGCAATTTACAAATTCAGTTTATTGGGCATTTGAACAAGGTATAGATGGTATATCGTGTTCTATACTTGGACGTTCAAACAAATCATTACAAGGGTTCATTTATGATAGTCTAAAAGATAGTACAATCCTTCAAAAACATGGATTGGCGTTTGGAGAGCATACAGGTCTACCATGGATGTTCTCATTGATTAAAGCATTAGATAATATTTATGTAAATGCTCCACAAATATTAAGCAAAATATACTTTGGACAGTTTGTAAACAGCTACATAGAACAAGAACAATCAACAGCATATAATTATTCTAGAGAATGCTCATGTAATGATCTTATTACCACAGAAATATCAAAGGGACAAATCAAAGAGAAATGGCTTGATGGAGAAATGAAAGCCCAATTCAAAAATGATAAATGTTACCCATATTATTTATCTATTCTTGAAAAACAAGATAAAATAAAAACTGTGCAGGAAAATATGTTAATAGTTGCGCAGGAAATTAATAAAAACATATGGAATGATGCAAATGATAGCTATAACTGGTTTGCTAACAATGTTAATGAATATAATAAATGCTTGAAAGCATAATAGAAAGGTGAAATAAATGAAAATTTGTTTAATTTTTTACTCTTTAGTTATAAAAACAACTATTGAGTACAATGTACATTTAGGTATAGCTTATATTGCTTCAGCATTAACAAAAGAAGGACATAATGTTGATGTATATGATTGCCCAGCAATGAAAATGTCAAATGATGAATTGCTTGAGCATTTAAAACAAGAAAAATATGATGCTGTAGGCTTATCAACATATTACCATAATGCTGATGTTGTTCTTGAAATTGCAAAATATATAAAAACACTTAATAATAAAACATTTACTTTTATTGGAGGGTACATGCCTACACAGTCATATGAAAATATGGCTAATTTTTTTAGTTATATAGATTGCATGATAATAGGTGAAGGTGAAAAGATTAGTATTAAGCTAATGGAAAATTTGAAAAATGGAGACTGGAAAAACACCAGAGGAATTGCATATTTAGATCAAAATGGAGTAAATTATACTGGTTCGCCTGAACCAATTAATGATTTAGATTTATTGCCGTATCCTTATCGTGTAGCAAATAAAAAAAATAAGTATAATATTTTTTCTGTATTAACATCAAGAGGATGTCGAGGAAATTGTAGTTATTGTAGTTTACATAAAATGATTGAAGCTTCAAAATGCCAACGTTTAAGAAAAAGAAGTCCGAAAAATGTTGTTGATGAGATCAAGGAATTGGTTAATAACCATAATGCTACAACTATTGTTTTTGCTGATGATAACTTTGCATTTAGAACAATGAATGATAAAATATGGTTTGAGGAATTCTCTTTTTTAATAAAAAATCAAAATATTCATGTGAAATTCATTTGTGAAATGAGAGCTGATGATGTTGTACTTGGAGAAAAGTATCTTAATAATTTTAAAGAAATAGGATTAGAATCAGTATTTATTGGAATTGAGAACTTTGTACAGGAACACCTGAATTTTTATAGCAAAAACATTACAGTAGAAACAAACATAAAATCATTACAAATACTAGAGTCATTGCATATTAATTATTCATTTGGCTTCATGTTGTTTAACCCAATAATAAAGTTAAGTGATATTCAGGAAAATTGTAAAATGCTAAAAGAAATTTTAGATAATCATCAATACTTATTTGCAACACGTTTGTTATCTAGTAGTGTCGTTGTAGCATACCCAGGAACTGCTATTGAAGAATATATAAATGCTAATAATTTGCAAACAGATAATGAATGTGGATATAAAATTAAAAATAGTAAAGCAGCTTTATGTAAAAGTGCAATAGATATATGGAAAGAAAAAATTGAAAAATATTTTTTCTTATCTCAAGATTTAAGTGATATAAAAAATAAAAATAAATGGGCTATAGAAATATTGAAATTAGATGTTGATTTATTGTATCGTATTTCTTCATTAATCAGCGAAAATAAAGTAGATTCATTGCAAGATATTGTTCCGATTATTAATGAACAACATATTCAATTAATTAAGATAAATAAAAAATATATTTCATATCTTTAATCGACTGTCTTTACAATCGATAGTTAGGTATGAATATTACTAATGTTAATGAAAAAAAGGAGAATATTATGGAGAAGATGAAAGTATTAAAACTAGTGCATCCGTTTGTTGAACATGCACCAAATAATACGCGTCTTTGGTCAATGCTTCTTACAGAGCCAAAAGCCTACAGTTGGATAATGAATAACTTTATTGTAACGTGTATGAGATCAGATGGAGACGATGATAATTTTTTTAGTTATGAGTATTGGTTCGACTGTCCCTTCTTAGATAGTTCAAAGATAAGTCGTGAACTATTGAAAACATTGATGGATTGTAAGTTCACCGATTATATAGAACGCGCTATTGATAAAAATTATTATATATACACTTTTTTAAATGCAAAATATATTGCTGCATACAAAAAAACTATAAATGTTGACTATAATCCTTTTATTTATGGATATGACAAAGAAGCTAGAATAATATATCTAGCTGATTTTTTTGACAATAGAAAATTTGCATTTAAAACTTGTACATATGATGAAATTAATCAAGCTTTTGAAAAATATGATGATTCAACATATTCTGATAGATATGTAAGTACTCATTTATATATTATGAAAAATAATATAACATGGAAGTTTAACAAAGGTCAAGTTATTAGGCAACTTAAATATTGTTTAGATTCAACTATGTTATTTGAGGCGACATCCGATCGTCTGCAGGAAGATTATTACTTTGGATTGAAAATGTATGATTTATTAATAAGTTTAATCAAATCTAATGAAAATCTGAATATATCCCGTCCTTTGCATCTTATTAATACAAAATTTGTGTTGATGAACAGAAGGTTACATTATTTATATGAAAATGGATACATTCCTGATTTAGACCCTTTATTAGTTGAAAATAACGAACTGGAAAAACTCTCTTTGATGCTATGCAATAGATATATAAAAGAAATCGAAATGAAATCATCATTAACACATAAACTATCTGACATGCTAAAAGTCTTGCAAGTAAAAGAAGAAAAATTTATTATTCATTTAATAAGTATACTAGAATCAGATTCTTAAATATGTGATGGTAGAAAATTCGTAGTTACTTTGGTTATAAATTTACAAATGCATATGAAAAAGAATACAATAAGTTGCTATCAAAAAAAATATTAGCTGCTTGTTAATATAAATTTTAAAAATATTGAAAAATATTTTAATTTGCAGTAAGATATAATTAAAACGTTTGCAAAACTGGATAAAAATTTTTTTGATTTGAATTTGTACTTTTCTTAACATAGTACCAATGATTAGCGTTTATAGTAAAAAATAAAAATTTTATTGACTCTACCTTTGGGTAAGCGTTTATACTGTATTATAATAAATAATATTATGAAAGAGGTAAAATGTATGGGAAGCATGATGAAAATTCGTGATGTATCTAGCAAATATGACATTACAGCTCGTACGTTACGCTACTACGAAGACATGGGACTAATAAGTAGTGTAAGAAACGATGATTATGCTTATAGGTCGTATGATGAAACTGATATAAAAAGACTTGAGCAAATTCTCACATTACGAAAACTAAATATTAGCATTAAAGATATTAAACGCATTTTTAATACATCTGGTTCTGAAGTTGTTCTGGAGGTACTAGGTAAAAAAGTACAGAATATTGATGATGAGGTTGCGCTTTTACATGAGTTAAAAGGAATTGTGCTAGATTTCATTCATGAAATAGAGCGAATAGATTTGAGCAATGAATCTAGTGTTAAGCTGCTTTATGATAAAGCTAAGGATATTGAGACACATTTGACAACTGTAGATTATATCGGTAAACCTGCTAACATCAACCGTTTATTTGAGGTAACAAATAAACTTGATAAGAAGCAGGATGTTAGAATTATTGAATTACCTGCATGTAGAATGGTGACTTCTGGTGTTAAACAAGGAGATAACCATGAGAGATTCAATATAATGTGGGAGCGTCTTGAAAAAAAGAGGAAAGATCACTTTTTCCCAAGAGATTTTATGTGGTATGATGAAGAAAAAGATGACACTGTGTGGTGGTATGCTGTTGAAGATTGGGTAACAAATCAAGATACGGAAGAATTCGAAATAATTAATTTCGAAGGTGGACTATACGCAACTGTTATTGCACATGATTTTGAATTAAATGAAGCTACAAAAGCTTATAATGGTATAAAAGAGTGGGTAGAAGCAAATAACAATATAGAACTAGATGAGCATCCAGGACATTGTGTTATGTTTCACGTTACTTCTCCTGATACATTAAAGCTTGGGTTAGGATATAGGCAAGTTGAATATTTTGTCCCTATTAAATTAAAATAAGGTAGTGAAAGTCAATAGAAATATTATTTAAATAGAATTAATCGAATTTGTAATCTAATTGTTAGAGGAGGAAATTACTCATGATTGAACTTCCAGAGGCAAAAAGTTTGTCAGAGCAGTTACTAAAAAAATTCTATGGCAAAACTATTACTTACGTTGTTGCTAATCATTCACCACATAAACTAGCATGGTTCTGGGGTGATCCAAATGGGTATGGTGAGTTACTTTGTGGTAAAAAAATAACGGGGAGTAATGCAGTTGCCGGACATGTTGAGATGCATGCTGAGGATTGTTGTATATCGTTTGAAGGTGGTGTGACTCTTAGATACCTTGAAGCAGGAGAATCTGAACCATCAAGACATCAGTTATATATTCGTTTTGATGACGGTACAGCTCTTGTTGGAGCAATACAGATGTATGGTGGTTTATATGCATATGTCGAAGGTCAAAACGATAATTATTACTACATAATGGCAAAGGAAAAACCATCACCATTAACTGATGAGTTTGATGAAATGTATTATAATGATATGTTTGCAAATTCAAAAAAGACGTTGTCTGCTAAAGCGTTTTTAACTACAGAACAGCGTATTCCAGGGTTGGGTAATGGAGTATTACAAGACATATTATTCAATGCTCATATCCATCCAAGATTAAAACTTGAAGCATTTGATAATCAGCAGAAAAAAGACTTATTTTATTCAATTAAACACGTATTAAATGAAATAGTAGTAGGTGGCGGAAGAGATGTTGAAAAGGACATTTTTGGAAATCAAGGTAAATATAAAACTAAAATGTCAACCTTAACAAGAGGAAAACAGTGTCCAGTATGTGGCGATACGATTATGTGCGAAGCATTTTTAGGCGGAAAAATTTATTATTGTCCAATCTGTCAACCGTATGTTAAGGGGTAAAAAGTTACATTAAAATTAAAATATGTGTTGTAGAATATAATTATTACAAACTTATAAAAATAACCACTCATGGAAAGAATCTGAGAGTGGTTATTTTTTACTTATATTCTGAAATTATAATATTACTATTAATTCAATTAAAAAAAGAGGTTAAATATATGGAACAACAAATAATTCTAAATAAAGTATGTGATATTATACTTCCGTATCTTAATGAACCAAGTGAAATTAAAATGGAAATGCACTTTTTAAAAGATCTAATGATTAATTCAGTTGACTATACATGTATTATTGCTGATATAGAAGATGCATTCAATATTGTTATAGATGAAACAAATATATATTGCATTAAGGATTTGGTGCAATTCATTATGCAATATAATAAGAATGTTGATTCAGAATAAAGCAGCTATGTCTAGAATTAATTATATAATAATAATCAAGAAAAGGAAAAAGGATTAATAAATGAATAAGTTAAATTGTTTTGATGCTATGATTTTATCAGCAGGAAATATTTTATTACCTCATTGCAATCTGGACTACTACTTTCTTGATGCTTTCAGTATTAAGTATTATAAAGTAGGATTAAAAAAATCAGATTATGATGAAAGTGTCAAATCCTTTGTTGAAAATAACATATTAAAGGACTATTATGGATTACTCGTCACTAGAGAAGTAATCCATAATAAAAATGCTGTTGCCCAAAAGATAGAAGATGTAGTGTATCACAATTTAAAGCCGATCGGTATACAGATGGATTCATTTTATCTTCCGTGGAATAGCTTACAATTTCAAAAACATAGAACTCATTGTTTTTTAATTACAGAGATTGAGAATGATGGCTATGTATGTGTTGATGCATTTTTATCTGACAATAAAGTACGAATTGATAAAAAAACATTAATTGATAATACTGAAAGCTTTTTTTATTTTAATTATGACGAAAAAATAAAAAAGGATAATGATTTGCAGTGTATAACGTCATTTATAAAAGGATATATATGTGTTGAACGTAAGGAGCATATAGAAAAGATAGAAAATTTTGCTGATGACATATTAAATTCTAGGTGTGAAAAAATAGATACTACTAATTCTAAAAGTATAGATCAATCGAATTTAATTTTTAGCATTGCTAATATTGAGTGGAGAAGAAATAATTTTTCTTCTGCTTTAAAATTAGCAAAAAAAAATTTTAATACTTCATTATTTGACGAGATAATCACTAAGCTAGATGAAATATATGTTATGTGGGGAACTGTGAAATCTATATTAATTAAAAATGCTGTTGTCAATAACGGTTACAATAATAAAGCAAGTCAACTTGTACAAAAGATTGCTAATAAAGAGGATGAAGTCATGTTACTATTATTGAACCTAAATTCTTAAATTGTCAAAATAAATAAAATAATATACTTTTATTACCTAATGGTGATTAATTTGGAACAATTGTGGGTTTTGTTTTGTCGAAATAATAATTAAAATAAACTTATTGGGAGCTATTATATATATACTATATATACCATAGCTTAATATAGAATGAGTAAAAAAGATAATTATATGATTTAATCTACGTTTCGGCGAGTTAAAAAACAATAATTAGACATAACTTTTATATGTTGACTAAAGATTATTAGTCAGATGGCGAAGCTATGACTTTTTTTGGGGGGATAATATGAATTGGCATGCTGTTTATGTTCAAACAAGTAAAGAAGATATAGTGCACAAACAGATAATAAAATTGTTAGAATACTATAATTATACAGAAGAATGTGAGTTAATAGTACCCAAACGCAAGTTGAAAGAACAGCACAAAGGTAAAACTATTGATGTTTATAGAATTATGTTCCCTGGCTATATCCTTATAAAAACCAATAACCCTTGGGATGTTTATCAAAAAGTACGTCAATTAGAAAATTTGTATAGATTTCTAAGTAGTGATTATCAAATTCAAGAAATTCATCAGAGTGAAATAGCCAATATAATCAATATGGTTGATGAAAAAGGTGTAATTGGTATATCTGATATTTTTATTGAAAATGATATTATTAAGGTTACCGATGGACCTTTATGTAACTATACAGGTTTAATTAAAAAACTAGATAAACATAAACAAAGAGTAAAAGTTTTATTTAAATTTCAAGGACAAGATCGCCTGATTGATTTATCAGTAAATATATTAAGGAAACCTAATGAAGAGGAAATTAAACAATAATTACTAATTTTTACTGATTGGAATTTTATTAGAGTAGTAAATTGCTATAAATACTAAACATCATAAATTGTAAACGTTTAGATATAAATCAAAGGAGATATTCTAATGGAAAAGAAAGATATGCTAGTTTATAATAATAACTTTAAAACTTTAAATAAACTATTCGATCTTAACTCAAACATACATATAATCGCAGGTCCATGTGCGGTTGAGAGCTTAGAACAAATGGAACAAACAGCTCAGTTCATAGTAAAAAACGGATTGAAGTTTATTCGTGGAGGTGCATATAAACCTCGTACATGTCCTTATGACTTTCAAGGATTAGGAGAGGAAGGTTTAAAGATATTAGGGCATATTAAAAAAAAGTATGATCTTATAACTGTTTCTGAAATTATGGATCCACGCGATATCGAAAAAGCAATTGATTATATAGATGTTATTCAAATAGGATCACGCAATATGTATAACTATTCTTTGTTAAAAGAAGTTGGAAAAACAAATCATCCCGTTTTATTAAAACGTGGAATGACGGCAACAGTTAATGAATTTTTAAATGCTGCTGAGTATGTTGTTTCAAATGGAAATACAAACGTTATTTTATGTGAGAGAGGTATAAGAACATTTGAGGACAGTACAAGAAATACATTGGACATTTCTTGCATTGCTATTATAAAACATGAAACATCTCTACCTATAATTGCTGACTTAAGTCATTCGTTAGGTAGGACTGACATTGTTTTATCAATAGCAAAAGCAGTCAAGGCTATGAATATTGATGGAATTATGCTGGAACTGCATCCAGAGCCTAAAAAGGCTTTGTCTGATCAACAACAACAATTAAGCTTTCGTGAATTTGAATGTTTACTTGAAGAAATCAAATAAGTAAAAATTAATTTAGATTTATAGCAAAAAAGAATTAAATAAATTATTTCATTAACTATCAAAAAATAAGGGAGAAAAAATGTATTATTTTTGTATTCCAAGTGATTTTAATTGTAAAACACTTGATAAGATTAGTCAGATGAATGCACAATCAAATAAATTTAATGTATATGAGGTATATGGTCAGATCACAGAGGGTGAATTTATTGGTTCAGGTAGAATGACATCGATGTTACCCAAAATTAACATTAAAGAACTAGAAGTATATATAAATTATTGTAGAAAAGAAAATATTTATTTTAATTATGTTTTTAATCCCTCTTGTATGGGCAATATTGAATTTAATAAAGAGGAGATATCAAGAATCAAAGACTTTATTACTTCACTCTATGAAATTGGTGTAGATTCAATGACTGTAGCATTACCATCAATCATGGAGTTGATTAATAGTCTAAACTTAAAAATAAAAATTAAAGCTTCTGCAATTTGTGAGATAAATTCAGTACATAAAGCTGTTTTCTATAAAAATTTAGCAGACAGAATTGTTATTGATCCTGATATTACAAGAAAATTTGATATTATAGGAAATATATGTGATACTTTTGATTCTAAAGTTGAAATAATTGTTAATAACGTATGTATGCGTAATTGTCCGTATAAAATGTTTCATTACAACCATGAGTCTCATTGCCATAATAATAACACTGAAGATGAAACAAATTATTATTTTCATAGATGTGCAATGCAAAAAGCCGGAGATATAGGTAATATGTTAAAACTAAATTGGATTCGTCCTGAAGATTTACATTATTATTATAGAAAGGGTGTAAAATATTTTAAATTACAGGGACGTCAAAATACAAATGGAGATAATCTTCTAAAAGCTATACAATTTTACTTTAATGAAAACTACGATGGAGATTTATTAGAATTAATTACTTTATTCTCACCATATAACTCATTTCAACTAAAACTTGATAATAAAAAACTAGATGGCTATATTGATAGATTTTATAACAATAAAAACTTATGCAATGAAGTTTGTCATGAATGCAATTATTGCTCTGAGTTCATAGCAAAAAGCATGAATGTTGATGAATCAATTTCAATAAATGATAGAGCTTTAAACTTCTATAGAAAATATGATCAATATCTTAAGTAATAAAGTAGTACAATAATGTGCAATAATTATAATGTTATCTAATGATAATTTATAATTGTTATAATATGCTTATTGAGCTGGGTAGTAAGTTTTGTAGTATAAAGGTATTTATAAACAAATTTTATACACAAAGGAGTTAATATGAATCAAGATAGTATATTTAATATGTTGTTAAAAAACAAAGAATTAAACAAACCAGCTATTGATTTTAATAATTATACAATTAATTATAGTGATTTTATAAGTAGAGTTAATGCGTTTGCTGAAATCATAACAAGTAGATTTATGATTCATGAAAATAAGTATACTTCATGTATTATTATGCTTGAAAGGTGTCCTGAGTTAATTATATCTATATTCTCAGCTTTAAAACTGGGTATAACTTATATTCCTATAGACCCAATATATCCGCAGGAAAAGATAGAAACAATGATAAAAAAGAGTAATTCTAATATTGTTATTACCCTATCTAGGTATAAAGATTATTTTGATAATAAAAATGTTATTTTTTTAGATAGTCTTGAAGATAGTAACAAAAACAAATCAACAGAAATAATTAACTGTAATGATTATTACAAAAATATTGCTTATATAATATTTACTTCTGGTTCAACAGGTGTACCAAATGGCGTAGCAGTTTATCAAACAGCTGTTATTAACTTAATTGAAGGGTTAAGTGAAGTCATTGATTTTTCAAAAGAAAATAGAATAGCATGTTTTACATCTTGTTCATTTGATATTTTTGTAGTAGAAACAATACTTGCATTATGCAAAGGTCTAACTATTGTTTTAGCAAATGAAACAGAACAGTTTAATCCTAAACTAATGGACAAGTTAATATGTAATAAAAAAGTAACTATGCTTCAAATGACACCATCAACAATGCAAATGTTAGTTAATTATGATGAAGAATTATCATGCTTAAAAAATGTTAAAACCATTATGCTAGGCGGAGAAAAATTATCAATTAAGCTTTTGAGATTGATTAAAGAAAGAACAAATGCACGTATATATAATATGTACGGACCAACTGAAACCACAGTATGGTCTGCTGTTAGTGAGTTAACAAATAAAGATAGAATTGATATAGGTAAACCGATCAAAAATACTGGTATATATATTGTTGATGATGAGCTTAATGAAGTACAAGCTGGACAAGAAGGAGAATTATGCATTGCTGGTGCTGGTCTCGCAGCAGGTTATTTTAATAATGAAAAATTAACAAAAGATAGATTTGTATTTCCAAATCATGTATTAGATAAAGTTATATATAGAACTGGAGATAATGCGAAAATACTTGAAGATGGATGTATTGAGTATGTGGGGCGAAAAAATAATCAAGTAAAGTTAAGGGGATTTAGATTTGAACTGGAAAGGCTAGATGAAGTAGCTACACAGTTTAATGGAATAAAAAAAGCTATAGCAGTTATTAAGAAGCCTAAAAAAGATAATGCTGATAGTATTCTTTGCATGTATTTTACGCATGATATAAATATTGACATAAATATTCTTGAAAGCTTTATGCTAGAAAATTTACCACGTCATATGGTACCAGATATTTTTATTCCATTAGATGATTTTATTTATACAGCTAATGGAAAGATAGATCGTAAAGCATTAGAAAACATGGAATTAACTATTAGTAATGACTCGAATTTAATTAAAGAGCTTCCTGATGATATATGCACTAAGATTATAGATATAATATGTGAGGTCACAGGAACTGATGAAAATGTATTAAATATTAATACTAAAATCGCTCAGACAGGTTTAAATTCAATATTATTTGTTAAGATGACCGTATTAATTGAAGAGAAATTTGGAGTTGAATTTCCATTTAATAAACTAAATTCATCATTTTTTAATCAAATAAGTTCACTTGTGGAATATGTTAATTCTTTAATTGTTAAATAAATGATAAATTGTATTAAGACTTAAAAGTTAATCTAATAAGTATATTAGTATACTAGTGAATAAATTAGGGTGGGATAAAAATATTGTATTACATAAAGAACATTTTTGAAATTAATAGTGAAGAATCTTTATATTATGGAGATAAGGCTGTTAATATTTCAAAATTAAAAATTAAAAAATTTTTAGTACCAAATGGATATGCTTTGTCTTATATGGCTCTTAATGATTTTCTTAGTTTTAATAATATTTCTACCATAGATAAAAATATACAAGAATTAATAGAAACAGGAACATTTCCAGATAAAATAATTAAAAGCATTAGTTATATATGGGATACTTTATGTATTAATTGTAATAAAGAGTCAATAATTATTAGATCTTCAGCTATAGGAGAAGATAGCTTAGAGCATTCATTTGCAGGAATCTATGAAAGTTTTCTTAATATTCTATCATTAGATGATATGAAAACTGCTATTAAAAAGTGTTGGGCTTCATATTACTCTGAACAAGCGAAACAATATAGAGACTATAATAAAATTAAATCAAAAGGTATGGGCGTTATTATACAAAGATTGATTGTTGGAGTTAAATCGGGAGTGTTATTTACAATTAATCCAATTAATAAAAATGACGAACAGATGATAATAGAATCAAGTTATGGTTTAAATATTGGTGTAGTTGATGGAACGACACCTGCTGATAGTTTGTGTATAGGCAAAAATGGTGAAATAATTTCAAAAACAACAGCTAAGAAAAAACTCAAATACTCATTAGGAAAAAAGTCATTTGAGTTAAAAATAGATAATGTAGAAAACAGTATTCAACAACAATTTAGTCTTTCTAAAGATGAAATTGGCATTCTAGTTGATATTGGTAAACGAATAGAAAATACTTTTGGAGTACCTTGTGATATTGAATGGACAATTTCTGATAATGAAATCTTTGTTTTACAGTGCAGACCAATTGTTCTGCAAAAAGCTTCATCAATAATTAGGGATGTCCCTTTTGATAGTAATATTTCAGAAGAAATTGAATGCAGTTTGCTGGATAGATATGCTGAGCCAGCTTGTATCTGCTATCTTTCATTATTAAAATCATGGCAAGAAGTTGTATATCTAAGTTTTTATAATAAAAAAGAAGGCAAATTATTTAATGAAAAGCCGCTTCTATTTTATTTTAATCGTGTATATTGGAATCAATCTTATCAAAGAAATTTTTTTGATGATGTTCCGTTTTTACAATCAAAGGAAAAGAATTTTACTAAAAAAATTAAGTTACTTTTATTAATGTTAATTGGGAGTAAAAGCTGGTATCTAAGGATAAATAGGTATGAAAAAAAGTTAAGTGACCTTAAAGAAAGATTTGTAAGTACAACAAATTTGTCAGATACATGGATAATATTACAATCTGTCATAAATGTTTTTTGTAAATATATTGGTAAAGATCATTATCGTTTTCTTGGTATTGCACAAATTGCATATAACTTACTTTCAGTAAAATTGAAAGAAATGTACAATTATAAAGAGATACTTGCAGGGTTAATTGAATCAGGTTCTTCAAAAAATATGACTATAAAATCAAATCATGAACTTTTCTGCTTGGCACAATTAGCAAAATCATCTCCAGAAATCAATACTATATTCCTAACGTGTCCAGTTATAAATATTTATAATAAAATTTCAAAATCCTGTAGCTTAGATGCAGAAAAATTTATGCATAATTTTGATAGTTTTATCAATAAACATGGTCACAGGGGAACCTCATGTGATGATTTATACTCACCACACTGGATAGAAAAACCGGAAATAGTTTTAGAAATCATAAAACAATTTTTACTTAATCCATCATATAATCTAGAAGAATTTTCTATATGCAATGAAGATATAAAAAAACATTATAATGATAGCAAGAAAAAAGTATTTCAGTATGTTGAACAATCATCTAACAGCATATTAAATAGATTCTGGAGAAAAACAGAAATTTTGTTTTTTACAAAGATGTCTTCACAGTACATGGCTCTTAGAGAGAATCAACGTTATTATTTTGACAAAAGTTGGTTGCTTATTCGAAAACTTTTATTTTCAATAGGAAGTATATTAAAAGAACATAATATTATTAATGATACCGAAGATATTTTTCATATGACTATTGATGAAATAGCTCTTTTAGTGCAGGATAGTGAATACCGTGTACAAAAAGACTGGAGACGAATTATAGAGGCAAGAATCCATACATATAATAAAAATGCAAAAATTGAACCACCATATCTTATAAAAAATGATTCACTCTACAGGGTTCAGGTAAATGTTGATAAAATGAGTTTTAAAGCTATTGGTATAAGTAGTGGAACAGCTACAGGACAAGTAAGAATTGTTTCTAATGTGAAGGATTTAAGCAAAGTAAAAGATGGTGATATTGTAATTGTTTCAACATTTCATCCTAGTTGGACACCAATATTAGGAATTGTTAGTGGATTAGTTATGAATTATGGAAATATACTTTCGCATGGTGCTGTAGTTGCACGTGAATATAGAATACCAGTAGTTATATTCAATGACGCTGCCACAAGTGTATTTAAAAACGGCCAATGGATTAATATTAATGGAGATACAGGAAGAATAAAAATCATTAATGAAGAAAGTAGTATATATTGACACATTAAGAATGATTGTACCAAATTATACAATAAGGAGGTTGGAAGCACGTGAAAAAAATTGCAATGATTGTACCGAAAGGTTCTAAATATGGAAACAATAGTTTATTAAAAAGTTTTCTTGAAAGAAGCGACATTGTGTCAAACTTTTATGGTGCATGGGAAACGGCAAATTTAAGTTTATTAACAATTGCAGGAGCAATACCTGAACGTTACAATATTACATTCATTGATGAAGATCATGGAACCAAAATTAATTTTTCAGAGTATTTTGATATTGTTGCTTTAACTGGTATGACTCAACAGATTTATAGAGCATATGAAATAGCGCAACAATTTAAAAAAAATGGCTCATATGTTGTGTTAGGTGGTATTCATGCTTCAATTATGCCACAAGAAGCTTTGCAATATGTTGATACAGTATTCATAGGTGAGGGTGAAAACACATGGTTACAATTTATAGATGATTTTGAAAAAGGATGTCCAAAACGTATTTATCGTAGTGATGGATTTATTGATTTAACTAAATCACTGACTCCACGATATGATATATTAGATCCAAAGCTATATAAATCATTCAGTGTACAGACTACAAGAGGATGCCCTAGAACATGTAATTATTGTACACTTCCAATAATGTACGGAGCAACATACAGGCATAAAGATATAGAGCAGGTTATAAATGAAGTAAAGGCAATCCAAAAAATTAATGCTGATGCATTTATTTTTTTTGCTGATGATAATATGTTTATACAAAGAGAGTATTCAAAAAAACTTATCAAAGAAATAACAAAGCTTGGAATTGTCTGGGGAACACAAACGGATATATCAGTAGCAGATGATGATGAACTCTTAAAATTGCTCTATGAATCTGGTTGTCATTGGATATTTATTGGCTTTGAAAATGTTTCAAAAAGTGGACTGAATTTTCTTGATGATAAGCAGTGGAAAGCAAAACAGCTTATAAATTATGAAGCTGCTATAGATAAAATACATAAAAATGGTATTAACATATGGGGGTCATTCATGTTTGGAGGGGATAATGATACATGTGAAGTATTTGAAAACACTCTTAATTTTACATTGAAAAATGGTATTTATTCAGGAAGTTTTACTATACTTACACCTCTTCCAGGAACACAATTGTTTAAACAAATGTCGAAAAGTGGCAGAATTATCGACTATAATTGGAGTCGTTATACATTTTGGGATGTTGTATTTAAACCACTTCATATGGAAGCAAATGATCTTGCAAGGGGCGTAGCCTGGGTTTATGATAATTTCTACTCTAAAGAAAATGTATCTGAGAGAACATTAAAACTAAAAAAACGTATGATAAATGTTCGGAGGAGGGATGATGATAACCGAAAAAATATCAATAAAGAAAAAATTGATTCTTGAAGCAACTTTAAAAGTAATGTTTGAAGGCTTTTATGAAGATGCAAATATTAATAGCATATCCCGCTATGTAAAACTAGATGCGGAAAAAATTAAGCAGTATTATGATACTGATGATAAATTGAGAATGTCAGCTATGAAATATGCTGCTGTTTTATGGGTTGAAAAAATTAAGGCGGACGTGGAAAAGCAAAAAACAGAAAAAGATAGAATATATGTGCTTATAAAACATTATATTTCTGGTTCTGAAAGTCATTCGCAGTCGCTGTCATTATACATAGATGCTTGGAAAAAATTAAGAGATTTAAAAACAGAAAACAGACAACTGTTAAGTAATGAATTATTAAGTGTTTATCGTTATTATGTGAACTTTTTTCAAGAAACAATAAAAAATATATATGAGAATAAATATGGATATGATATAGAACAACTGGCATGGATCATGGTTGTTGTAAGTGATGGTTTTCATATTCAATCTCTTATACAACCAGAAAAGCTTGATTTTGACAGACTTACTCATGTTTTTTGCAAAATGTTGCAGATATAAAATTATAAATGGGGAATATAAATGAAAAAAGTTATACTATATTATCCAAAATTAGTAGGAGATGAAGATTCTCAACCTTTGTATAGGGGTTTGCCATTATCTGTCTTAACACTTGCTGCACAGCTAGACGATAATAAATATCAAATAACTGTTATAGACGGAAGGATTGAGAGTAACCCTTGCAATGATGGATTAATTAATTTAATAGATGATGAGTGCGTATGTATTGGAATAAGCGCTATCACTAGTTATCAAATAATGGACGGAATTAAATTTGCCGGTTATGTAAAGCTGATAAACCCTAATATTCCAATTATATGGGGTGGTTGGCATTCTAGTCTTATGCCTAGACAGACAATAATCAATGATTTAGTTGATATGATAATAACTGGACAGGGAGAATGTACGTTTCCCCTACTAGTTGATAAATTAGCTAATAAGAATGATCTAGATGATGTTCCTAATTTACTGTATAAAGACCAAAATAACAATATTATAGTTACAAAAGAACGTTTTTTAAAAGAAATAAAAACAGTAAGATCAATTGAACATTCATATAAATATATAAATATGGATAATTATATTCAAAAACTCTGGGGAAACAAACGTGTTATAGGATATGAATCAAGTAGAGGCTGCCCATGCTCATGCAAGTTTTGCTCAATTGGATCAATTTATAGTAGAAGGTGGAACAGCCTTACAGCAGAACAGACATTCAATGGTGTTAAATATCTTTATGAAAATCATAATATTGATGCAGTACATTTTTATGATAACAACTTTTTTGTTGATGAAAAAAGAGTTGGAGATTTCAGTAAACTTATGATAAAAGAAGATATTCCAGTTAGATGGGATGGTACTGCAGTTGTTGAACAATTCGTAAATTTCTCTGATAGTTATTTAGACGGACTTGTAAAAAGCAAATTTTACAGAGTAATAGTTGGAATTGAATCAGGGGATGAAGATGTTTTAGTTAAAATAAATAAACAACATACTAATGATCAAGTGTTAAAGCTTGTTGAAAAATGCAAGCAGCACAATATAATGGCATCATTATCATTTATGGTTGGTTTCCCTTGGAATCCTGAAAAAGATTTTGAGGAGACAATTCTCTTAATTGAGAAAATTAAAAATATTAATTCTAATACAGAGATATTGCTATTCATCTTTTCACCTTATCTTGGAACACCGCTTTATGAAACAGCACTTGAATATGGAATGGACTTTCCTGATTCACTTGAAGGATGGTCAAAATATACATATGAAAAATCCAATGCTCCGTGGATAGATAACCATCTTCTTAAAAAGATTAATCGTTATATTAGCTTTTTTGGAACTAAAGATATGCCACCAAATATAGCGGAGTTTTTACAAGGAGGGAAAAATGATAAGCTGGCCAAATGATGAGCTTCAATCTTTTTTATTAAAAAATTGTGGACAAAGTAAAGAATATGCAATTTGTATAATTGATATTGATTTTTTTACACGCATATGCAGACATTTTAGTGTAAATGAACTCAATGATATCATCAAAAACATTTGGACTTATTTAAATACTAGATTGCCAATTGGAGCAAAAATTTGGAAATCTGAAGGTGACGAGTTTTTAATTGCAGTTTCAGATTGTAATAAAAATAAACTAGACGAAATTATTGATAATATAAGGAAAGATTTTAGAAAACAAAAATTTGCAATTAATAGTTACAAGAATTATTCAAATATATTAATCTCGTTTAGTGCTGGTATTGCTTCATACCCTATTGATGGACTTGATTTATATACTGTTATAAAAAAATCTATAGTAGGATTATTTCTTGCCAAAGCATATCGTAGAAATAGAGTGGTCAAAGCTCCTGAAACAAACACAATTGGATGCGAACGTGAACTTTATAATAAAGAGCTAAAAATTAATATAATATTAGGTAGCTATGGTGAAATTGGAAAAATTAATGGTAAGGTAAATGCTTATCAAGCAAGACTCTGGGAGCCACAGGCAATTGATATTGATGAATCTGGTAGAATATATATTGCAGATCAGAATAACAACAGCATTCTTATGTATGATGGACTTATGGTAAGCAGGATTGTGGGAACAGGTATGTTTGGATATTCAGGGGACGGAGGTTTAGGGATTAATGCAATGCTCAATAAACCAACGGGACTTACAGTATATGATAATAAAGTATACATTACAGACACAGGCAATGACGTAGTTCGTTTGTTAGATTTAAAAACAGGCATTATATCAACATTAGCTGGAACTTCTGAGACAGGATACTCGGGTGATGGTGGATTAGCAACAAATGCATGCTTAAATAAGCCAGGTGGTATTGTAGTAGATGCAGATTATAATGTTTATATTAATGATATTGCTAATAATGTAATTCGTAAAGTTGATAAGCATAATATAATAACAACTTTTGCTGGTACTGGACAATATGGATATTCAGGAGATGGTGGTCAAGCATCTCAAGCTACTTTTGCAGAAGTATATGGTTTAGGGATAAATAGGAGAATAGGTTGTGTTTATCTTGCAGATTATTTTAATCATTGCATCCGGCAGATTGATATTAAAACAGGCATCATAAATACAATAGTTGGAAGCGGTAAAGAAGGATATTCAGGAGATGGAGAAAACGCCCTCGAAGTATGCTTAAATCGTCCGGTAGCGATTTGTGCAGATGATAAAGACAATTTATTTATTGCAGAGTCTGGAAACCATTGCATACGCTTTTATGAGGCGCAGACTAAAAAGATTTATACGTTGGTAGGCGATGGAGTAGCAGGAATAGGTGAATCAGATTCAGTTACTAACTTTCGCTTGGCAAATCCAAATGGACTGGCAGTAGATATAAATAAAAATTTGTATTTGCTAGATGGTGCAAATAATAGATTATGTTCAATGAAATTGGAGGTAATAAACAATGAATAATGAGAATGAAGTAAAGAAAAAAATTAAAAAAATTATCATTTCAAGACTAAAAGATGAAGAAAAAATTCGTACATTAGAGTATGATACTTCACTTTTATCTCTTGGAATAGATTCAATTCTTGCGTTATCCATTTTGGTTGAGATTGAGGAAGAATTTAATATTGAAATTGATGACTCAGATTTAAACATGGACAAAATAAGAAACATTAGTTCTTTTGCTGATTTAATTGATAGTTATATTTCATAAACGATGAGCGAAATTGTTTTAGTTAAATCAATTAAAAGTGGGGATGGAGATTTAAATTATCCATCTGGAATTTGTTATTATGAAAAAAATAACGTATTTTATATTGCTGATATGCAAAACCACAGAATATGTTGGCTAAAAGAAGATGGTAGTATAGGAGAATTGCCGAACAGTATTGCATGCAGCGATATTTGCTCAACTTTGATGCGACCACTTGCTTTATGGATTACAAATCACGGTACTTTATTTGTGGCTGATGCTGAGCAAAACAATATTTTCTATAAGACTCAGCAAGAGGAGGTATGGAGACCAATCAAAATTGATTCTGAGTTTACATTTAACTTCCCAGCAGGAGTCACAGTTGATGAGATAGGCAATATATACACAAATGATTTTTTGAATAACAGACTTGTTAAAATTACATCTGATGGAGATGTATCGGTGCTTATAGAGGGTAGCGAAAATATTAATAAACCTTATGGGATTTTTTACCACAACAACAAACTGTATTATACAGATACAGGAAATGCACGAATATGTTATTTAGACATAAAAGATAATCAAGTTCATATATTAAACCCACAGGCAGAGACTAAAGAATTAAGCTATCCAATAGCAATAACCCTTGATATGAAGGGTAATATATATGTTTGTGAACAAAGAAGAATGTATTTGATTGATATTAATACAAATGTCTTGTCTCTAATATTAAATCAAGATATATGGAAGGAACAAATGCAAAGACACTATATTAAAGATAGAATATGTCATATTGGAGCTGCGTTCGCTAAAAATAAAGGTGAGATTTACTGGGTAGATACAATCAAAGGCTGTATTTATAAAACAATAATCAAGTAGTTAATCTCATTTAAACATATTTACATTAAATTACATTTTGAGGTGATTAAATATTGAAAGCTGTTTTTATTGTTCCAGAGTATTCTATTGCTTCCAAGGATAATAACTTTTTTATAAAAATGGATGATGATTGGGAGTACCATGCTAGAAGTAGGCTATGGTCATGTCCAAGTTTAAGCTTAATTACAATCGCTGGAATGATGCCAAAAGATAGTGATATTAAATATATTGATTTGAATTACACCCATGAATTCGAGGTTGATGCTGATTGGGCTTTCTTTTCACCGGCTACTTCTCAAGTTAATAGAGCATATAAACTTGCTGACAATCTAAGAAGCAAAGGAATAAAAGTTGCAATGGGAGGCCCACATGTATCTTTTTTACCAGATGAAGCTCTTTTACATTCTGATGTAGTATTTGTTGGAGAATCTGAAAATACTTTTTCAGAGTTTTTGAGTAATGTTGACAAAAACATAACCAAACGGATTTATAAAGAGTCAAGGTATCCCGATTTATCATTAACACCTATGCCAGCATATTATTTGACAAAACAATATCCTTATAAAAGTATACCTATGCAAACATCAAGAGGATGTCCTCATCAATGTAGCTTTTGCATATCATCAAAGATTTATGGTAATAAAATTAGATGTAAAACCTCATATCAAATGGATAGAGATGTACAAGCCATAAAGGACTTATTTAAAAAACCATATATCTTCTTTACAGATGATAATTTATTTATTGATAAACGCAGGAATGATAGTTTTTTAAGTATTATGAAAAATAGTCATTTAAACTGGTATGCATTTTCGGATGCTGGTGTTGCTGATAATACCAAGTTGCTTTCAGAAATAGCTGACGCAGGGTGTACCCAGTTATTGATAGGGTTTGAGAGTTTATGCTCAGAAAATTTGCAAGATCTGAACAAAAATAGTTGGAAAATGAAAAAACTTAATTTCTATAAAGATATTATTAATCGTATACAAAGTTTCGGAATAGGAGTTGTTGGAAGTTTTGTAGTGGGTATGGAAAATGATACAGTAGATGTATTTGAAAATTTATATAAATTTATTGAAGAAACCTCACTGTATGCAACTAATATAACAATTTTAACTCCATTCCCAGGCACTGAAATTTACGAAAAATTTAAACGTGAAGGGAGATTACTATCGAATGATTGGTCTGTATATAACGGTTTTGAACTCACATACAAACCAAACAATATGACAATTGAAGAGTTGCAAAAAGGGTATGTAGATCTCAATATAAAGCTTAATTCTACTGAACGCATGAAAAGAGTTATAGATCATTTTAAAGTGGTATTAACAAGTAAAAATTAAGATGATTAAATTCTTTATTATAAAAAAGACATATAGTTTTAGGAGATGAAGAGATGAAAGCATTAATCTGCTATGACACGAAATATGGCTCTACCAATGAAATTTGTAAGTACATAAAATCTGGTATAAAAATGGATACAGATATAAAAAAAGTGTGTGAGGTAGATTCATTAGATTATGACATTATTATTATAGGTTCTCCAATATTTATAGGAAAACCTATGAGAAGTATTGAGAATTTTATTATAAATAATAAAGAAAAACTTAGAGATAAAAAAATAGCAGTTTTTGTGACCTGCTGGGCTATGGCTACTAAATATGGAGATGCATCAAAAGAATTTTTAGATCAAATTAAAAAAAATCTTCCGCCTTCTGATTTAATTTGTGAAAAAGCTTTACCAGGCAAACTTTTATTAGATAAGATTAGTGAAAAAGATAAATTAATCATGGGGCGACTATTAAGAAGAATTGATGCTATGAGTGGGGAATTTGACAGCAAAAAAATAGTATGGCGAGATGCTAGAGACAGAAGAACTGCTGAAGATTTTGGGAGTGAAATTGAAAATAGTTTTAAAAAAAAATTTAATATTTATTGAGGTATCTTATGATTAAAACTAATACTGATTATGACGTTGCAGTAATTAATTATCCGCTTATGGATCCTAGAATTAAGCCTGAAGATTACAGCTCATATATGAAACTTGATTATAAAAGTGTTGATCTATGGAGTGTGCCAGTTTATATACATATTCCATTTTGCTCAAATATTTGTAAGTTTTGTGTATACAGTAGGCAAATTCCTAGTTCAAAACAAATTCTTGATGAATATGTTGATGCTTTAAAAAAAGAAATAAATCTATACGCTAAAACAGCATACGTTCAATCTCAAAAAATAGATGCTATTTTTATAGGAGGAGGCACACCTACAGTACTTTCCTCTTCACAATTGAAAGAAATTATTTCAGAATTAAAAAACAATTTACCTCTAGAAAATCCTGAAATTACAGTTGAGTGTAATATGTACAATGCTGATGAAAACAAGATTAATTCTTTATATGAAGCAGGAGTTACACGTATAAGTACAGGAGTACAAACATTTTCTCAAAAACTTAGAAATATATTAGAGATGAAATATACTGAAAAAGAAATTATCGAGTGGATTAACATGGTTAAAAAATATCCATTCAAAGATGTTGCTATTGATTTCCTATTTGGTCTTCCAGGACAAACACTGGATGAATGGAAGAATGATTTACAGATTGCACTAACACTTCCTATTGATCATCTATCAATATATAAATTAACAGTTTTCTCTTATGTAAAATTATATAGTGAATTAGAAAATGGTACAATTCCTAATTTACCTCAAGAAGATCAAGTCCTTGAAATGTATATGGAAGCAGATAAAATTCTTAAGGATAACAATTTTATTGTACAAAGTAGTCAGGAATATTGTAGAAATAATAATAAATCACAGTTCTGGGAATTAACTTATGATGGATATGGAGATAATCTTTCTTTTGGTGCATTCAGTTTTGGATATATAAATGGTGTTAATTATCAAAATTTACAAAATCCTAAAGAATATATTTCTAAAGTCAATGAAGGAAAATTGCCAATTAAAATGGTAAGTCAAAAGATTACTCATGACAAGCTATTAGAACGTACTATGATGTTAAGTTTTAGAAGAAGTTTTATAGATAAGCAAGTATTTTATGATCAATATGGTAAGCATATGGAGGAAGTATTTGGAGATATCCTGATAGAACTCCAGAATAAAAACTATATATTTGACAATGGTAACCGATATGAGTTAACAACTTTAGGTCGCTATTATCAGGGAAGCGTAAGTGCAAAGTTTATGCGTTCAACCTTTGATAAAGTTAGTCCAATAAAGAAGAAAATTGCAGTTGGAATGCATGTAGTTCCGGATGCACTCGATGAAATGAAAGGAATATAGATATGGATAGTGTAGTTATAACAGGTATGGGAGTCATATCCTCTGCTGGCACAAACCTTGAAGAATTTTGGAAAACACTATCATCTGGAACGATCACTTATAAAGAAATTGAAGAATATAAAGATGATAATAATTATCGAATAAAAATAGGTGCTCGTGTAGCAGATAATTCATGGCAAGTATTGGTGCCAAATCAATATAAACAAATATATGGCAAAGCATCTCAATATAGCATAGCAGCATCTATATCAGCACTTGAAAACGCAGGATTAGCTATAGAAGATTTATCTCATTTGAGAGTAGCTATTGTTCTAAGTACTACAATGGGAGAAATTAATATTGAAGAGCAGTTATCTATGATTAAGCAATGTGAAAATTATGAAAAAATTACAAAGGAGTTTCTTGAAAAGTATAGAACAGATAATATAGTATCTGCTATAAGTAATATTCTAAATACTTCCGGACCAATATATGTTGTTCCTGCTGCTTGTGCAGGAGGCAATTATGCTGTTGGATTTGGTAAAAAACTTTTAGAGTGGGGTGAGGTTGACGTTGTAATAGCTGGTGGTGTGGATGTGTTTTCTAGAGTTGCATTTACTGGATTTCAAAGACTTCTATCACTATCACCAGATATGTGTAGACCCTTCGATAAAGACAGGAAAGGTCTAGTGGTTGGAGAAGGCTGTGGCATTGTAATAATGGAAAAATTATGCTCTGCAAAAGCAAGAAAAGCTCATATATATGGCGAAATCATGGGAGTCGGATTAACGTCAGATAGATTTCATATGACATCACCACATCCACAGGGAGATGGCGCTGAAAGAGCAATAGCTTGTGCAATCAAAGAGGCTAATATTTCACCTGAAGATATAAATTATATTTCAGCTCATGGAACAGGAACAGTAGCAAATGATAAAATTGAGGTTAAAGCTCTTAAGGCAGTTTTTGGTTCAGATAAAGTTCCACCAATAAGTTCTATTAAATCTATGATAGGTCACCCTATGGGTGCAGCTGGAGCTTTAGAATTAATAGCATCTATTCAAATGATGGAAAGAAGCATATTGATTCCTACAGTTAATTATTTACACCCAGATCCAGACTGTGATATTGACTGCGTTCCTAATATTGCACGTAAAGCAAATATTAATTTTATTCTATCTAATTCATTTGGATTTGGGGGACAATCTAGTAGTATTATTATCAAAAATGGGAGTAAATAAATGAAAAAAAATAGAGTGTATATAACTAGCTCAGGGGTTATTATTGGAATGCAAGATGACAATATACATAAAGATTTTAAAATAAAGCCTGAACAATACGAACCATTGCTTAAAAATTTTCAAACAAGAAATATTGATAGAATTAGTAAAATATCAATAGCCGCTGCTGCTATGACATTAGCAAAAGCCGGTATAAACATTGAAAAAGATAGTATAAATGATTACATGATGATTTTAGGAACTCAGTATAGTGCCCTGGAAAGTATACATAATTATGATATGGAAGCTTTAAAAAATGGAGCGTTAGCTGTTAATCCAGGTTTGTTTCCGAATACTGTTCTTAACTCTCCAGCATGTCAAGTAAGCATACAGTTTTCAATTGCTGGCCCTGTATATACAGTTTGCAATGGATTAACATCAAGTCTTGATTCTATAGGTATGGGATACAATTTTATTAGAATGGGTTTATCGTCAATGGTCTTGGCTGGTGGTGTGGATGAAAATGCAGAGCTTCAAATCTTGATGAAAAATAGTGATAAAGGATTGGGAGAAGCAGGCGGATTTCTGATGCTAGAAAGCGAAAAAACAATAACAGATAATAAAAAACTTGCAGAAGTTGTTGGATATAAATCACAAGCACTAAATAGAGAGCAGAGAGTATCTCTAACTGAAACAATTGCAAGTTTAATTATTGATACAGCAGAATATGCAGGAGACAGTTATTGTAAAATATCAAATATGAGTTTAAGTTCAGATTTTGCTCTACAAGAGAGTGAAAAACTTCTTGATGATATATGCAAGAAAATGAATTACAACAATTCAAGAGAATATATTGAAACAGATTGGATGGGAACTTACGGTATTGTACAAGCAAATAAAGCATTAATAGATATAAATACAAATAACAAAAAAAATGCAATGTGGGTTTTGATTAACACAGACAAAGATAAAGTTGCTGTTCTTATTTTAAAAGGTATATAAATTGTATAAAAATTAATTAAATTTTGGAGGTCATAATTATGAACTGTGAAGAAAGAATCAAAGAGATAGTATGTGAAATAGTGGGTATTGACAAGGATGAAATAAATCCAGATGAATCTTTTATAGATGACATGGGTTTAGATTCACTTAGAGCTTTAGAAATCCTTGCAGCAATAGAAAATGAATTTAGTATCACAATTGAACCAGAAAGACTTCGAGATATGACAACACTCAATAATGTTATTAAGCTTACCAATGAATATTTAGGTGAGAAAAAATGATTTCATTTGATGAAATTCAATCTATTTTAAAACAAAAATCACCTTTTATATTTGTTGATAGGGTAATTGAACATGAAAAAGGAAAGCGAATCGTATCCATAAAAAATGTAACTGGAAGCGAAATGTTCTCATCTTTTCACTTTCCAGATAATTCTGTATATCCGGGAATTTTTATAATTGAGTCAATCGCTCAAACTGCATCTATATTATGCTCGCTTGCATATGAGAATGAACCAAGTAATCAACAAATGCAATTTTTGGCACTGGGAGGGATGAAACGTGTCAACTTTTATAAGCCTGTCAGACCTGGTGATACTATGAGGATTGAAGTAGAAGCAGTTAAGTTGTACCAACAGATGGCAATTGTAAAAGCTTGTGTGAAAGTAGATGATGCATTGATTGTGGAAGGACAATTGACATTCGGAGCGGTAAAAAATGAATAAAACAGATGGGCATGATATATGTATTATTGGAATAGGTGTTGTTTCTGTGTTTGGCGATACTATTGAAGATTATTTTGACGGAATAAATAGTAGTAACAATGAAATTACAAAAATAACGGATAAACATATATTAAAAGATATTCAAATACCAGTATTTAAAACTGACTTCCAATCACAATCTGAAGAACCTGAAGATAGAATTTTAACTATGGGCAATAAAGCAATTAGAGCTGCTTTAAAAGATCGTAATTTTGATAATTATCCAAGTGCTGAGCGTATCTGTTTGATAATTGGATCAGGAATAGGACTGACAGATCAATATTATTTTGATGAGAGTAAGGCTAATGAAGCAAATTATTTCTGTTCTTTAGCGTACAAGCTATCAGAAATTACAGAACTAAAATGTGATGTAGTTTATATTGGAAATGCATGTTCAGCTGGAAGTCAGGCTATTAGTTATGGTATGGATCTTCTTAAATCGAAAAGATATGATCTAGTAATTGCTGGTGGTATTGATATTATTTCACAAGCAGCATATGCAGGTTTCTTAAGACTAAATGCTATTGATTTAGATGGATGTAAACCATTTGACATAAGGCGCAATGGAATTGCAATTGGCGAAGGTGCAGTTTTTTATGTTTTAGAAAGAAGAGAATCAATACGAAATCAAAGAAAAATCTATTGCTCTCTTCCTGGAGCTGGTGTGACTTGCGATGCATATCACATTGTGCAAATAAATCCAGATGGAAAACAAGTTGTCAGAGCCATGGATGAAGCACTCTCTATGTCTCATTTATGTAAAAATGATGTTGATTTAATAGTTGCACATGGCACTGGAACAATACAAAATGATAAAATTGAGTCCCAAATAATAAATCAATATTTTCAAAACCATGCAAATAATATATATGTTACAGCGCCGAAAGGTGCGATTGGGCATACAGGAGGAGCATCTGGAGCCTTTGGGGTTCTGGTAGCAATAGGTGTTTTTAAAAACAATATAATCCCACCTATTTGCAATTTAGAAGAGCAAGATCCTGTATGCGATGTTTTAGTTTCAAAATGTTGTATAAAGCATAAAGCAAAATTAGCTATGGTTAATACATTTGCATTTGGTGGAACAAATGTAATAATTTTATGTAAAAATGAAGAACAGAGTGTGATGTAATGAGCATTGTAGTAACTGATTGGGTATATTTATTTGGAAGAAAATTTGATGAGCATGAGTTTTTGCACCGTGATTCACGATTAATGAGTGTGCAAACTAAAACTGTTATAAAAATTGCACAACAGCTTTATGCTAAGGTAAAGGGTAATGAAATAAATTCTGAAGATATTGGTATTGTATTTTCTAGTGATACTGGACCGCTTGAGTCTATATTAGAATACAATTCAATATTAAAAAATAAAGGATATATTGGTATCAATCCTAGTAAGTTTCCTAATATAATGTCAGCAACCGCGTTATCAAGAATAGCTATAGAAATTGGAGCAAAAGGACCTTGTGTGCCATTATTATCCTCTAAGAACAATAAACATGCATTAATATATGGTATAGAGCAAATATCTGCTAAAAGATGTTGTGCTATTATGATTATTCATATAAATAAAATGAATGATTGTTTTGGATTATTTATTGAAGATGAGTGCTCTTGTCATAGAAGAGGTATTAAATCAAAACTTGTTGTTAAATAGAAAAAAGTAAATAGTTAACATATAAAGATATTATATTCAAACATTGATGTAAAAAATATTGTACCAAAAGGTAGGTAAACATGAAGTTAGCATTGATTTCCCCAATTGGAGTTGGAATGGGCACAAATGAAGAAAATAAATATACAGCAGAACTGTACAGTAATCTTAGAGGGATAGATTCCTTAAGGGAATTAATGTCCTGCGCAAATTCTCCGTTACTTACAGTTGCTTCAATATTGGAAAGCTTTTTCGATGAAATAGAGTATATTGATGAAGAGATTGAAGATATTGATTGGGAGAAGCAATATGATATGGTAGCTATGTCATTTATGACACAACAAGCAACCAGAGCATTTATATTAGCTGAGAAATTTAAGAAAAAAGGCGTTTATCTTATTGCTGGAGGTATGCATCCTACAAATTCACCTGAAGAAGTTCTTAAATATTTTAATACAGTTTTTATAGGAGAAGGTGAAATAACTCTTCCTCAATTTATGAGGGATTATCTTAACAATAAACCATTGAGTGTATATAAAAATACTAAAGAAATAAATATGGAAGAGGTTCCTATACCTAGATATGATTTATTAAAAATAAATAAGTATAAAACTATACCATTACAAATTTCAAGAGGATGCCCTCATAACTGTGAATTTTGTGCTTCAACTAAAGTATATGGACCAAAATATCGTCATAAAAGCGTAGCTAAGGTGATGCGTGAAATTGAAATTATTCAAAAGTTAAAACCAAATGCACAGATTTATTTTACTGATGACAATATGCTTGTTAAAAAGAACTTCGCAATAGAATTGCTAGATGCATTGAAAGATAAGAAGATACGTTGGATGACACACACAGATATAAGTGTTGCTGATCAGGATGAAATTCTTAAAAGACTATTTTCAGCAGGTTGTCGTAAACTTGTTATTGGTTTTGAGAGCATTATTCCTGAATCTTTATACGCCGTTGAAAAATGGAAGTATAACCACATGAAAAGATATGGCGAAGAAATACAAAAAATACAGTCTTATGGAATAGGTGTATGGGGAACTTTCATAGTTGGTTTAGATGGTGATGATAAATCAGTTTTTCAAAGAGTAGTTGATTTTACACTTAAAAACAATTTGTATGGAGCAATGATATCAGTTCCAACTCCATTTCCAGGCTCAAGTCTTCATACAAGGTTACTAGAAGAAGGAAGAATCCTAACTACGAATTGGGGAAGTTATAGTCTTTGGAACGTGGTTGTACAACCCAAAAATATGAGTGTTGATGATTTAAAAGAGGGTTTCCGCTATGCACTGACACAGATTTACTCAAAAGAGTCCTCTGAGAAACGAATGAATTATTTTAAAAATATATATTTGACACTTAGGAGAGAGAAACGTTGAAACGTCTGTTATTATTGGTTCCAAAATGTGATGGACCAACGGAAAATAAAAAATGGAATGAATACTGGTCTAATGATATTGAAGACTTAGTTACCCAAAACATGTGGAGAATCTTTACCCCTGGTGTTCTTGTACTTGCGAAATTAGCTGAGGAAACTAAAATGTATGAAGTACAAGTTGTTGACGAGGAATTTCAAGAATTAGACATGACAGAAAAATATGAACTGGTTGCAATGTATACTGTTACACCGAATGCAAAAAGAGCATATAAATTAGCGGAATATTATAAACAGCAAGGTGCTTATGTTGTTCTTGGTGGAGTACATGCCACGGTTTGTTCCGATGAGGCAATTAAACATGCAGATACGATCATGATTGGAGAAACTGAATATACTTGGCCTATATTTTTAAAAGATTATAAAATGAATATGACTAAAAAAATATATTCACAACCTTTAGGAGAAGTTGATTTAGATTATTCTCCTATGCCTTCATTCCATCTTTTACCTGAGAATGCACGAAAACTAGTAGCTATTCAAACTGCAAGAGGTTGTCCACATGGATGTAAATTTTGCAACCTACGTAGTTTGTATGGAAAACAATATAGAACAAAAAAGATTGAGAACATAGATAAAGAAATTCAAGCTGTTAAGCAAATAAATCCACTTGCGATGATATATTTTACAGATGATAACTTGTTTTGCCATGAAGAACATGCAAAACTACTTATGCAAAAAATCAGTACATATAATCTAACATGGTACGCTAATAGTGATATTTCCTTTGGTGCAAACAGAGAACTCATAAAAATGGCGTATAAAAGTGGTTGTAGACAAGTGCTAATCGGACTTGAAAGCGCTAATTCTGCTAATCTGAAAGGATTAGATGAAAACAGTTTTAAAAGCCGCAACTATGTAAATTACAAGAGTTTAATTGAAAATATTCAATCTTGTGGTATAGGGGTTATTGGAAGTTTTATTCTTGGACTTGATGAGGATAATGAAGATATTTTTGATAAAACAATTGACTTCATATTAGATACAAAGTTATATGGTGCAAACATTACTGTCAATACGCCTTATCCAGGAACTTTGAATTTTAAAGCAATGTGTGATGATAATAGAATACTAACATATGATTGGAATCACTATACTATATTCAATCCTGTAATCAAGCCTAAAAAAATGACAGTAGAAAAATTAAACGAAGGATACTTAAGAGTTATGAAAACTATCAATTCATCACAAAATATTAAAAACAAGATGAATTATTTTAAAGAAAAGTTGAGTAACAAAGAAAAATGATAGAACTTGACAGAAAACCGATTATTGGATATATGTGTTCATATGTTCCACATCAATTAATTAGTGATCTTGGATTTTTAGTTGTTAATTTAAATGATTATAACGAAGAAATAGAAAAAAGCGCAACCAAGCTCCCTGTTAACTTATGCAGTTATGCGTTACACTGTGCCGAAATTTTGGATCGAATTAAAATTGATGGACTCATTATTACTAATTGCTGCAACAGTATGCAACGCCTGTATGATTACATTAAGCTGACTAAACCAGATATGTTTTGTTATATGCTTGAGCTTCCACGTGATAATAATAAAGAAGAGTGTATGTTTTTTGGTAGCCATATAGAAGATTTAGTGGATAAATTAAACGAGGTGTTCTCTTTAGAAAATAGTTTGCCACTTCATGAAAATGATAATCAACTTAATGTGGATAAGAATAATGAAATTTATGTTTTAGGCAATGCGATATCTACATTGCTTCGTGAACAAATAAAGAATCATTTTAAAGAATATAATCTTGAGATAAACCATTGCGGAATGAGAAACAACGGAGATGCATTATGGAAAAAATATATATGTTATACATCAAACATAACGCAAATAGATGACTATGAAAATCCTTGTGCTAGAATGAACAGTTTTATTGATAGATTTAAAGATTATATAAAAACTAACCATCGGTTAAAAGGTGTTGTATATTTTTCAACTAAGAATTGTGATAACTATTTGTTTAACTATTCTGCTGTTCAAGAATTGTGTAAAGCTAATGGTATTCCAGTAATTGAGTTGGAGGTTAATTATAATGAAAAATGTTCTGGTCAATTATCGACAAGGATTGAGGCATTTATTGAATGTTTAAAATATAATAATTCACATGATTTTATTAAATCTAACTTAAAAGAACCTAATATTAATAATGAATTTGTACAACGCATGAAGTTAACAGGAGCAATTATACCAAATATACCGCTCAAAGCAATTCAAATGGTTATTGAGAATCAAGTAGATATATTTACAAATATAATTTGGAAAAATCCAGAGAAAATTGTATGGACAAATATGGTTATGACTCCGGAATTGTTTTATGCTGCCGGTCTAATCCCAGTTAATATTGAATTGATTGCTGGTTGGTTGTCATCACTTCATTTATCAAGAAAGTATATTTCTCATAGTGAAGGTAATGGTTTTAGTTCCTCGATATGTTCATATCATAAAGCAATGTTGGGGTTAATTGAAGAAGGAGGATTAAGTCGTCCTCAAGGAGCAGTTATTTCCTCACATATTTGTGATGGTGGCGTAGGGGTTTTAAACTTTTTTAAATGGAAATATGGTACTGATTCGTTTGTATTAAATGTTCCATTTGATAGAAAAAATATTAATAAAGATTACTTGCTAAGCCAATATAAAAATTTAGTTTTATGGATTGAAAAATACACGAATAAGAAGTTATCCAATGAAAAAATTCTAGAAGCTTTAGAGTTATCTAATAAGACCAGAGAAGATTGGCTTAAGGTGTTTGAACTGAGAAAAGGAGCTCCAGTTGTTCCAGGGCGATTTATGCTTAGAAACTTATTTGGTGCAACTTTTTTATTTGGTTCACAATTTGGATATGAATTAATAAAAGAATATTATGATGAAATGTTTGAACGCTATAAAAAGGCCAAAGAAAATAAAACTCCCAAAAACTGTAAACGAATTTTATGGGTTCACTTTGCACCACTTTATAATAACAATTTACTAGAATATCTAGAAGAAGAACTTGGATGTTATATAGTTTTTGATATTACAGGTCATATATATTGGCCTGAGTATAATTTAGACAAGCCTTTAGAAAGCCTAGTCGAACGTACTCTATCTCATTTTTATTTAGGAGAAGCAGAAGAAAGAAAACAATTATATGCGAAAATTATTCAAGATTATAAGATTGATGGAGTGATACATATGATGCACAATGGTTGTCGTGCTATTGCTGGTGCTTCATGGCAAGTGAGGGATGTAGCAGATGAGTTGGACGTACCTTATCTTGAATTATCTGGAGATTGTATTGATCAGAGAGGCTTCTCAGAGGAACAAATGAAATTGAGGCTCGAAGCTTTTAAGGAAACTATTTGGAGGAGATAAATTGTATTTGGGTATAGATGTAGGATCTGTAACAACAGATGCTGTATTATTAGATGATAAGAAGAAAATTATCGCTTTTTCCATCGTAAAAAGTGGATTTAATCATAGAAACGCCATAGAAGAAGTCATAAATAATATTTGTAGTAAAGCTCAAATAAAGAGAGAACAAATCAAGAGTATTGTTTCAACTGGCTATGGAAGAAGAAATGTAACAGGAGCAGATAAAGCTATAACAGAAATATCTTGCCATGCAATGGGAACACATTTTTTATCACCAGAGGTACGTACTATTGTAGATATTGGTGGTCAGGACAGTAAAGTTATTCGTGTTTCCGAAAGTGGATATGCAGAAACATTTTTTATGAATGATAAGTGTGCTGCGGGGACAGGTAGATTTCTTGAGGTGATGGCTCATACAATGGGAATCGATATTAATGATTTAGGTTCAATTGCTATGACTGCGACAAAGATAGAACCAATAAGCAGTATTTGTACGGTTTTTGCTGAATCAGAGGTCATTTCAAAGATTGCAGAAGGTAAACCTAAAGAAAATATTATTGCAGGTATACATCAGGCTATAGGAGAAAGATTGATGAGTATGATTTCCGCTATAGGAATGAAAAAACCTGTAGCTATAACTGGTGGGGTTGCTAAAAATAAATGTATAGTCAATATTTTATCTAAAAGCTTACAAGATAATATTTATCAAACAGAAGAACCACAAATAATTGGTGCTCTTGGAGCAGCAATATTTGCGATAAATTACTTTAACAATGAATTACATTAATATGAGTCCATAGTAAAGAAAGGGAAATAATATGATTCAAAGTTCAAAAACTTTAGATAGTATCCTATCAAAATTGGATTTAGCTGTAAGATTTTATAAATCACAAGATGAGCAGTATATGACACAATATCTTAGTAATCAGCTTAGCTTAATGAAAAATATAACAGAAAATAAAAAAGAATATCTAGCTGCTTCTTATTATGTCCCAGGAGAGTTGCTTGAATTGTTTGATGTTCAGGCTGTATATATAGAAAGATTTGCTGGGATTGCTGCTGCTTGGCGTATATTTGACAATCCAGCATTACAAGCTGAGACAAAAGGATTTCCGCATGGTAGATGTTCATATCAGGCAATGTTTCACTTGATAATGGAAGAAGAGATTGTACCAAAACCTGTTGGATTTACAGCATTGAGCTTTGCATGCAATGATGCATGGACATATTGCAAAGATGCTGCAAAGCAATATGAAATTCCATTTTATTATGTTGACATCACAAAAGCAACAGGAAAAGATCAGCTTAAATATCTAGCACAACAACTGGAAGAAATGTATAACAATCTAAAGAAAATTTTTCCACTAAAATCAAGCATAGAAGAGGTTGTAGCAGCATCAAACGAAGCGCAAAGAATTAAACAAGATATTGATGTTTTTAGAATAAAAAATCCTGAAAGCTTTAATGTTATGGATTTATTTAAAATTTTCCCACTGTATAACGATCTCGGTAAAAAAAGTGCAATTGAGATACTCAATCTATTTAAAAATAAAATAGAAAATGTGAAGACCAATGATAAAGATTTACCAAGAGTACTTTGGCTGGGTATTATTCCTCTTTATAAAAATAGCATTATTAAAGATATTGAGGATAAATTAAATTGCAGGATAGTCTGCGAAGAAATGTTTGATTTCGGTATGCCAAAGTTGAGTTGTTATACTTTCTTTGAGGACCTTGCTCGAAGAATTATATCATCAAGGTTTTTTACATGGGAAAATCGCACAGATGCAATTTTTAAGACTGTCGATCAATTTAATATTAAAGGTATTATTCATTTTTCACATAATAATTGTAGATTTTTACCACCATTGGTTCCACACATAAAATATAAAGCGAAAGAAGAAAATATTCCTTTTATTGAGATTAAAGGTGATGTAGTTGATCCTTATTGTTTTGATGAAAAAAATATGTGGGGTAAATTAAAATCTTTTAAAGTTTCTTAATTGAGTTAAATGTTAGTTTATGTTTCATCAAATCCATATGATTAAAAATAGCTTCAAGATTAACTGATGAGTATAAATCACATTTGCTAAATAAAATGTAGTATGACAATACTGAGGAGACTGTAAATGTACATAGATATAAAAATACAAGACAATATATGTTCTATTTATATGAATAAACCTGGTACAAATAGTTTAGATCAAAAACTACTAGATGAGTTGTATAAAAAAGTACAATGGGCTACAGAGCAAAAAAATATTAAGATTGTAATAATAATGAGTAAATTATCATTTGGATTTTCATCAGGTTTAGATTTAGGAAACTTTATGGACAACCAGCAAACAGTTTTTACGGACAATGTCCATAATGCAGTTTTTACATCATTCCAAATAGTAGAGCTTATTTTACATTCACCTAAAATATTTATTGCTGCTCTTTCAGGACCTGTTATAGGTTCAGCAATGTCTATTGCATTAAGTTGTGATTTTCGCATAGCAAGTAAGAACACATGGTTTTGGTTGCCGGATGTACAATACGGTGGATTATTGGCAGATGGAGGTATTGATATACTCACAAAAACAGTAGGCAGTTCAAAAGCATTTATGATTACACTTACAAATGACAGATTTAATATCAATGAAGCATATAATATGGGATTAATATACAAAATTACGGAGTTTCAGAAATTTGAAGAGACTTCTTTTTTATTTGCAAAAAAATTATGTGGATTATCGTTTAACACATTGATTAAACACAAAGAAATTATTAATAAAGGATTATTGAGCAATTTTCAAGAAAAGCAATTATTAGAAATTTTAAATTCAAAAGATACTTTTCAAAGGCTTAAATCTTATATACAGTGCATACATAAATAATAAAATATTGAGGAGAAAATACATGTCTATTGAAGGTAAAAACATAATTATATCCGGTGGTTCAAGAGGTATTGGTGAAGCAGTTGTCTTACTACTAGTGGAACAAGGTGCAAATGTAGCATTTACATTTTTGAACAATAAAGATGCTGCAAATGATGTTATTTCAAAGGGCAAAGACCTAAAGGGTTCAGTTAAAGCTTATCAGCTTGATATTAGAGATCAACATAAAGTTAAAAAAATGGTTGCTGATGTAATTAATCAATGGGGCTGTATTGATGTTGTAATCAATAATGCTGGTATAAGACAGGATAAAACACTAGCTTTCATGTCTATTGAAAATTGGAATGATGTACTAGATACAAATCTGAATGGTGCGTTTTATCTTACCCAAGCTGCAATATTTCATATGCTAAAGAAAAAGTCTGGCAGAATTATATTTATTAGTTCAATTAGCGGTATTTATGGTATACCAGGACAGGTGAATTATTCATCTGCAAAAGCGGCTTTACTTGGTTTTACGCGTTCATTAGCAAAAGAAGTTGCTCCGTATGGAATTAGCGTAAATGCTGTTGCTCCTGGGGGAGTTGTTACTGATATGACATCATCTATGAATGAAAAGGATAAAGAAAAATTACTTCAAGGGGTGCCGATGCATCGTATGTGTAGGGTTGATGAAGTAGCAAATGTAGTTAAATTCTTAGCTGATGATAGTGCCGCACCTGAATATCTTACTGGAACGGTGATTCCATTAGATGGAGGGTTGGGATTATAATGATAGAAATATTTGATTCTTTAACAGGACTTTGGAATCAAGATACTGTTATGAATTATCTTACCGAAAAGATAAGCAAAAAAATTAATTTTTCTATTGTATTATGTGATATTGATTTTTTTATCAATATTGATTCAAAAGTTGGAAGTTCAGAAGGAGATAAAATTTTAATTCGAATGTCAGATTATCTTTCTTCTCATGATGAGTTTATAGCAGCGAGATATTGCAGTGATTGTTTTATATTAATATTTGAAAAATGTGACAAAGAATATATTACATCATTTGTTGATATATTTAGAAAGCAATTCAAAAGACAAAGATTCATGGATCAACGCTCTATATATGCCAATGTTCCTATTACAATGAGCTGTGGGATTGCTTTTTATAGTGGCGACAATAAAAATACTGAACATTTTCTCAAGACTGCTGAAATTGCATTATCCGAAGCAAAAAAGAAAGGTAGAAACCGTGTTGTTTGTGCTGATGACATTGAGACACATATAATAACTGATAATATGTCAGGTGTCTTTACGTTGATTGGAGGTCTTGCAGGTTACAATGGAGATGGAAGTATTGCACAAAGTGCACAAATCGCCGAACCTTATGGATTAGATATAACTAACAATGGAGAATTACTTATTGCGGATAGAGGTAATCATGTAATAAGACTTGTCAATGCCAATGGAATAATTTTTACTATCGCCGGTGAAGGAAGATATGGATATTCTGGTGATGGAGGATATGCAACCAAAGCACGACTTAATAAACCAAGTGGAATTGCAGCTTGGATGGACGAATTCATTTATATTGCAGATACCGGAAATCATTGTATTAGGAAAGTCAACAAGCAGGGTATTATTGAAACGCTTGCAGGATGTGGTAGCGAAGGATATGAAGGTGATGGAAAATCTGGTGAGTATGCAAAGTTTAGTAGACCTGGTGGAGTAGTTGTGGATAAACATAATAACGTATATACAAATGATTATGGTAATAATGTTATACGTATTATAAAAAATAATGGAATTGTATATACTGTGGCTGGTTCTGGGGAGTTCGGTTACAGCGGTGATGGAGGAAATCCTTTAGATGCTTCTATGGATCGTCCGTACGGACTTTCAGTTACCAAAGATGGTGAATATATTTATATTGCTGATTATGGAAACCATAAAATTAGGGAAGTAAATATGTCTACCAATACAATAAGAACTATATGCGGAACAGGAGAGCCTGGTTATTCAGGTGATGGAGAAAATGGGTTAAAGGCACAACTAAACGGACCATTTTGGGTTTCAGTTTATCAAGAAAAATATTTGCTCATAGCAGATGCTGAAAATAACTGTATAAGAATATTAAATCTTAAAACTAATATTATTAATACTCTTACAGGCAATCATAAGCGAGGTTATGTAGATTCTAATACACATGATGGAACAGCTAGATACAATATTCCAGCGGGAATAGCTATTGACTATACTAAGAACTATTTATACATCGCTGACTACGCAAATAATGCTATAAGAATATGCAATCTAAACTCCATTCATTTATAAAGGACGGTTTTATATGATGATAATACGTATATTAACTTGTTTATTATTGCTAGCAATTTTTATGTATTGCTTCGTTATAGCAATGAAAACACGTAAATTAATATATAAAATGACACATCCTACTAAGTTCAATTATGAAATAAATACGAAAACCCCTTATACATATAAAAAATTTGATTTTATAACACGCGATGGGATTAAATTGTCAGGTATAGATTATCAGCCTAAGACAGCATGTAAAGGGACAATTCTTGTCTTTCATTTTTTAGGAGGAAGTAAAGAAGCCATTTTAATGTTTGTAGATTTTCTTCTTATGAATGAATATCGTATACTTAGTTTTGATAATCGTAATCACGGAGAAAGTGATACCGCTAAGAAAATAAAAGTTAATTTAAGGATGGACTTAAATGCTTTTTACGAAAAAATTAAAAGCATGGGCATAGAAGGTCCTTTTGGTGCTATGGGTTTTTCTATGGGAGCAACTCAAGCTTTTTGGGCCATGGATGAATATGATGATATAAATGCAGTTGTTATAGACAGTGGACCACTTATATATGTTAAAAAATATTTTAATTATGTATTAAATATTAAGAAAATAAAAAATCCTGTTTGTAGAGCAGCGTTTCTATTCGTTTTTCTACATTATATTGGATTTACAAGGATGTCGAAAAAAACTATCAATGTATTGAAGAATTTGAACGGAAAAAATGTTCTAATGATCCACGGTGAAAAAGACAATATTATTACATTAGAAAATGCAAAACTGGCATATGAATTAGTTAAATCAAACAATGCATCTATATGGTTAGTTCCGCATTCCAGACACTTAACCAACAAGTATTTAAAACCGAAAGAATATGAGGAAAGGATAGTTGAGTTTTTTAATAAGAACATTGCTGTAGAATTAAATTATGAAAAAAATAGCTCTAATATCTCCTAAAGGTAATGCTTTTGGGAAGAATGATAAATTAAATGAATTTTTGAATGAAACAAGCGGCATGCAAAGTTTTCGTGCTCTTTGGACCGGACCTAATCTAGGCCTAATTACTATAGCTGGATTATTTCCTAAGGATTGGGAAGTTGATTATATAGATGAAAACTATAAAGAGATAGACTATGAAAAAAAATATGATATGGTTTGCATCAGTTCGATGACTCAACAAATCGTTAACGCTTACCAAATAATTGATAAATTTAAAAAACTAAATATCCTTACAGTAATTGGTGGTATACATTCTACTATATTGCCTGATGAAGCAATGCAACATGCGGATGTTGTTATGGTTGGTGAAGGAGAGGTTATTTGGCCACAATTTATTTTAGATTATGAAAATGGAAGTGTAAAAAAAATATATAGAGATGATTCTGAAAAGAGGTTTCAGTTTGAGAATCATATTGTACCACGATTTGATCTCTTAAAAGACTACAATTATCAAATTATTACGATTCAAACGACACGTGGCTGCCCTCATAATTGCTCATTTTGCTGTGCATCAAAAGTATTTGGATCTGGTTATCGTAGAAAAAATAATTCTAATATTTTGGAAGAATTAAAAACTATCAAAAAAATGTATCCTGATGCATTAGTGTTATTCGCTGATGATAATTTTTTTGTTAACCGTAAAAAAAGTAAAATACTTATGCAAGAAATGATTAAAATGAATATTAGATGGTTAGCACAAACTGATGTGTCAATCTCACAGGATGAAGAATTATTAGAATTGATGATATTGTCAGGTTGTCAATGGGTTGTAATTGGTTTTGAAAGCGTACACCATGATAGCCTATATCAACTTGATGATAGAAACTGGAAGCTTAAACATCTTCCTGGATATACGCAAGCAATAGAGAAAATTCAGTCCTTCGGAATAGGAGTGTATGGAACTTTTATAATAGGACTTGATGAGGATAATATTGATGTATTTGATGAAACAGAAAACTTTATTAAACAAAGCAAGTTATATGGAGTTAATATAACAGTCCCTACTCCGTTACCTGGCACTCGTTTGAGGGACAAGATGTATGAGGAAAACCGTATTTTAGTAAATGACTGGAGCTATTATACATTTTGGGATGTTAATATAAAACCTTCAAAAATGAAAATCAGTGAATTGGAAGACGGATTGTTAAGATTATATAAAAATATTTTTGATGAAGCTCAAGTACGCCAACGTTTGTTGCATATGAAATATCTCGCTAAGAGAAGAAAACTAATTCTAAATAAAATTAAGTAATATAAGGTGAAATATGAATGTTTACGATAAATACTCTATAGCATTTCCTGCAAGAGATGCTTTTTACCATGGGCTATCTAGAGATTTTTATGATGAATTTAGTGAGTTTAGGAATGTTTATGATGAAGCAAGTGCCTTCTTGAATGTAGATATATATGAAATTTCATATATAAATCCTAAATTACGACCTGAACTTCATACAGTATGTCTTATAACACATTGTTTGGCGCTTTATAGAATAATTCTTAAATATATAAATAAACCTCATGCTGCAATTGGATTTAGTCAGGGAGAATTTGCTGCTGTTGCGGCAGCTGGCTCAGTTTCGTTTCCTGAAGTATTAAAACTTGTTTATGATTTAGAATTATTACTAATAAATAATAAAACTATACGGACAGGTTCTATGGTACGAGTAATGGAGTTAGATAGAGAAATTCTTAAAGAATGTTGTAATCATATAGATCATGAAGGAAAAAATATTACATTATCTATTGCTTATTCGCAGGATCAAAACGTAGTTTCAGGGAGAAGTGATAAAATAAAAGAATTATCAAAACTAGCTAAAGAAAAAGGTGCTAGATGGGTAATTCCTTTGGGGGCAAGTGGTGCTTTTCATTGTCCACTCTGTAATGATATATTAAAATCTTCAGGGCAGATATTTGATCAGCATGAATTTAGAGATGCTGATTATGTCGTTTTCTCTTGTGTAGATGGAGATATGACCACGAAAGGCACAGATATTAAAGAAAAACTATCAAATCAAATAGCAAAACCAATTATATGGGATAAATTAGTTAGAAATCAAAAGAAGTATGGAAGTAATTATATCATTGAATTAGGACCTGGATGTACTATATCTGGAAATACTCGTATTATAGATGAGAGTATAAAATGCAGATGGATTAATGATATGAATGATTTTACCAGTATAATAAATACAACTTTCTAATATCTTCAAAGATTTTAGCTTATTAGATAAACAACTATGATTACTCATATATAATATGAATTGAAAGAAGGATTTGTATGAAAAATAAACCCTATACTTTAAATGTAGCACCTCAAATCAATAATTTAAAAGATATCATCACATATTGTGCAAATACATATAAAAATAAAATTGCATTTCAATTTGAAAACAAACGTAAAATTGAACAAAAAAATTATCAAGAATTATTAGATGATATAAATGGTTTAGGTACTGCGCTTCATAATTTAGGTCTTCATAATAAGAAAATTGCACTAATTGGGATTAATTCATACCAGTGGATACTTTCATATTTTGCAGTTATTAATGGAGGAAATATAATTGTTCCTTTAGATCCAGAAATAATAGAAATTGATTTAGTTAATCTTATAAAAAAAACTAATGTATCATGTATTATTTGTTCAAAAAAATGTGCTGAAAAAGTTCAAAAAATAAATAATCATTTAAAAATAAAAAACATTTTAGTTTTAGAGACAGATATATTAGGGCTTGTTACTCAAGGAAAGGAACTCATTCGCAAAGGGATATACTCATTCATTGATTATCAAGTTCAAGATGATGTATGTAGTGCAATATTGTATACATCTGGAACAACAAGCGAACCAAAAGGTGTCATGATTTCTCATAAAAATATAGCATCTGATGTTGTTGCTTCAATAAAAAATGTTTATTTTAAAGGGACAAGTATATTGGTATTGCCGTTGCATCATGCATTTGCATTAACTGCAAGTGTTTTATGTGTTATGTTATCAGGTAGAACGATTTTAATTAATAGAAATTTAAAAGAGTTAAAAAATGACTTAATTAAATTTAAACCACAAAATTTAATCCTTGTACCTATGATTGTTGAATCATTATATAAACAAATATGGATTATAGCTAAAAAAAGAAAGAAAGATATATTGCTAAATAAACTTATTATTTTAAGTAATTTACTTTTAAAATTTGGAATAGATTTAAGAAAAATATTTTTTTTCAGTGTACGAAAATCTTTTGGTGGAAAACTAGATTTTATTATATCAGGAGGTGCGCCACTTCAAAATAAATATGTTGAAGGTTTCCGAGCATTAGGAATACAAATTCTAAATGGGTATGGCATCACTGAGTGTTCACCAGTTCTTTCCGTTAATAGAAATTATTATTTTAGAGATCATAGTGTTGGACAAGTACTTGATGGAATTGATATTAAAATAATTGACAATGAGATACTTGTAAAAGGTGATGTAGTAAGTTCTGGTTATTTTCAAAATGATGAACAAACAGCACAGGTTTTTCAAGATGGATGGTTTAAAACTGGTGATTTAGGTTATGTAGATGAGGATAGTTTTTTATATATTACTGGTCGCAAGAAAAACTTAATTATTTTGAGTAATGGAAAGAATATAAGTCCTGAAGAAATAGAAGAGTATTTTTATAAGCTTGATTATATAAAAGAGGTTATGGTTTATCAAACGGGTGATCAGATTGTAGCAGAAGTATATTTTGGAAATGAAAATATTGATGAGTATAGTAAACAACTTAAAAAAGATTTAAATATGATAAATAGTCAATTGCAAACATATAAAAATATTTCTAAAACTATTGTGCGAAAAATTGAATTTCCCAAAACTATAACTAAAAAAATCAAGAGGATATAATAATGCAAGTTGATTTCAACTTATTATAAACAAATAAAATAAAAAAGGTGATAAAATATGAAAAAATATTTATTTACATCCGAGTCAGTGACAGAAGGACATCCAGATAAGATATGTGATCAAATTTCTGATGCAGTTTTGGACGCTATAATTGCTAAGGATAAAAATTGTCGTGTAGCATGTGAAACTACAACCACGACAGGTATTATTACTCTAATGGGAGAAATATCTTCATCATGTTATGTTGATATTCCAATGATAGCAAGAAAAGTTGTAAAAGATATAGGTTATACAAACGCTGACTATGGATTCGATGCTAATACCTGTGCTGTAGTTACTTCAATTGATGAGCAATCACAGGATATAGCTATGGGTGTTAATAAGTCAATGGAAGTTAAGACTGGCTCCAATATAGAAGAAGATTTAAATGGAGCAGGTGATCAAGGAATGATGTTTGGTTATGCTTGTGACGAAACGCCAGAACTTATGCCATTAGCTATTTACCTTGCACATAAGCTTGCTATGCAACTAACAAATGTAAGAAAATCAGGTAAACTTGACTACCTACGTCCAGATGGTAAAACACAAGTAACAATTGAATATGAAGATGGTAATCCTGTCAGAGTTGATACTGTAGTTGTTTCTACACAACACTCTGCTGATGTAGATATGACACAACTTCATAATGATATTATACAAATAGTTATACTACCAATTATTCCTAAAAACCTAATTGACAGTAAAACGAAAATGCATATAAATACTACTGGAAGATTTGTTATTGGTGGTCCACAGGGTGACAGTGGTCTTACAGGACGAAAAATTATTGTTGATACATATGGTGGATATTCTAGACATGGCGGAGGGGCATTCTCTGGAAAAGATCCTACAAAATTAGATAGAAGCGCAGCTTATATGGCTAGGTACGTAGCAAAAAACATTGTAGCTGCTGGTCTTGCAAAGAAATGTGAATTGCAGGTTTCATATGCTATTGGTGTCGCTCGTCCAGTTTCTATTATGGTAGATACTTTTGGTACTGGTAAATATTCAGATAATGAAATTGCAGAAGCAGTTAATATAATTTTTGATTTGCGTCCTTCAGCTATTATTAATCATCTTGATTTAAAAAAACCTATATATCAAAAGCTTGCTGCTTATGGACATATGGGAAGAGAAGATTTAGATGTCAAGTGGGAAAAAACTGATAAAGTTAATGAATTGAAACAATATTTTAACTAATGGAAAATCTATATTATATTCGTATTGATGACACCATAAATCAAAACACTTTAAATTATCTTCTTACTTTTGTATCGAAAGAAAAAAAAGAGCAAATTAACCGCTACTACTTTAATGTTGACAAAAAACTTAGTTTGTATGCGGACTTAATTGTTAGAGTAATTGCTTGTAAAACTTTTGGTTTAACTAATAAAGATATAGATTTTTTTAAAAGTGAATATGGCAAGCCAAATCTTAATAATTATCTTAATTTTCATTATAATGTCTCCCATACTAGGAATGCTATTGCAGTTGTTGTATCAGATAGTCAAGTTGGAGTAGATATTGAGAAGATAAGAGAAGCTGAATTTAAAATAGTTAATCGCTTTTTTACTCAGCCAGAGATTGAATTTATAGATAATACTGTAGCAGAATCTAAAAAACGATTTTATATAGTATGGACGAAAAAGGAAGCATATATAAAGTACATTGGCAAAGGATTACATATACCATTGAACTCCTTTAACGTTTTTGATGAAACAATTTCAAAAAAAATGCAGACAATAGTTAAGGATAATTATGTTATTTCAATTTGTGGAATTAATCAAGGCTGTTGTATAGAAGAGATACAAGAAAGTATGATAGTTAGTATGTGTAATCAGTGGTTGGTTAATTAAGCAATAACTGAAATGCTTATACAAGTATATTTTATATACATACATATTTATGAAATCAGATAAGTTAGTAAATATGAAAATAAGGAGTGTATAATTACATGCAAAATAAAAATGCATATGAAATAGTACCAGATATAGATAAGTATTATTTTAATTGTTTTGTACAACAGGTGATATCTATTATATACCATTATTATGGAGAGTATTGGAAATTATTTATAGGGCAAGATTTGAAACTTAGATTTGATAACATAAAATGTTTTGATAATTTTCTTGAAGCTTGTGATACTCAATATATTATAAAAAATTTAAATAGATTTTATGGAATAACCTTTGAGAAAATAGATAAAAATTCGAAATTAGAATTCGAATCAGATCAGATATACATAGCAAGTATAGACAATAAAAATTATCCACTCTCTAATGGAGTTCAGGATGGTACACATTGTTTTATTATATATGGTGTTACACAAAACAAATATCAAGTGTTGGATAATTTTTATGAATCTACTGAATTTTTGTTGGATGAATCGATTTATAAAGAATATGTTAATCCTGTTTATTTAATTAAACACTGTAAAAGAAATCAAGATGAATCTATTAAAGAAATAATAGCTAATCAATTATGTGTTATTCCAGAATGGATAACAAGACAAAGTTATTTAAACGTTAATAATATAGAGTATAGATATGATTCAAGTAAGTTATACGATATATTACGTTACATAGCTTCATATATAAAAAGAGATGCTGTTATAATAAATGAAATAAGTAATTGTGACGAATACATTCAATTATGCTCTAATCTAACTAATCAAATTTCTCAGCATATTAAATTAATACAACACAATTTATTAAAATCACAGTTAAAACATAATACAATACCAAATAATTACCTTGCTGAACAAATAAACGAAGTTATAAAATCATTAATTTGTTGTTACAAAATAAAAAATGAAGTTGCTGCGATGTTAAAGAATGAAGATAACCTAAAGAATCGCTTAAAAGAGCAGCTAATTCAATATTTTGACTTACATGGGATAGATACAAGTAATTATAATGATTCACTATCTATTTATAATATTCATGATAAGTTTTCAATAATATACTTAATAAATTATTATGAGGAATGTAATGAAATAAATGACATTTCTTATTCAGTTTATTCAAAATGTAATACATATAGTGAATTTATTCTAGCTACATATGAAAAAATTCTATGTAATAACCTAGCTATATAAACATTATGCTCAAAAGCATAATGTTAATATAAATATTTTAGACGAGGAGGAACAATTATGAACAATTATGGACAAATAGTTTTACCAAAAGATACTACAAATCAAAATGCAACAGGAAAAATTACTATTCCTGTAGATTATGTAAGCTCAAGCTTTTCAAAATCAGCATCATAATAGTATGATTTGAATTAGTATCAAAAAAGGGAGTGTTGCAAAACTATTTAAAAAATAGTTTTCAGCACCCTTTTTTTTAGTAATTTATAATATAAATGAAATTTATGATAAAATGTTTATAAAGATTATGCTAACAAAATGCTAACGCAGATAACAAAAATTAATTAACACAATGACAGGAATTATGTAGTAAAAGATTAAAAGCGCTGAATTTCAGCGCTTTTTTTATGTGTGCGCCCAGCATGGGCGCAAACTAGTCGGTGAAAGTCCGATGTGGGGGCTGATAGCGCCAACCATTAGCTTAAGACAAGGGTGTCCATCGTGAGTTGGAATCTGAAGGAAGTCGGCGGCAAAACTCCGGTCTGAGGTACACGAACCAAATTAGAGGCTTATCTTCGTGGGTGAGTTTGCACAACAAAACAAAGCCCGATAGCTATCCGAAACGAAGAGAGTATACTTTGGCAGATATATGGAGTGAAAGTTTGCGTTCTTACCTGGGGAGGTCTGATAGATACATTGCAAATAGATGAAATTTCTTAGAAATAACCTACACAGTGATGTGTAATTGAACTATCAGAAGTCAGCAGAGGTAATAGTAGCAAAGTGGTCATGAACCTTTTGTGAAGGACTGAACATTAAGTCGTTTTCAACTTTGAGTTACTCAAGGTAATAAAAGAAATTTTTTTTAGAAGCAAAACACCCTTTGTTACACGAGATGGACAGAAGATTGAAAGAAATTCTGGAACTCCACAAGGAGGAGTAATTAGTCCTATGTTAGCAACATTGTCATAGTAAGGAAGAAGCTACATTTATAAGAGAAAAGCTTTCACAACGTTTTGAGGAATGTAAGCTAGAATTACATCCTGTTAAAACTAGAATTGTCTATTGTAAAGATGAAGACCGAAAGAATAATGAAGAACTTAATGAGTTTGATTTTCTTGGCTACTCATTTAAAGCGATATATATCAAATGTAGAGTGGAAAGCTTCGATATAACTTCATTGCATCGGTAAGTAATGTAGCAGCAAAAGGTTTTAGAAATAAAATAAAAGATATGGATATTCATAAGAAAACTGGATGCAAAATAGATATCATTGCCGAAATGCTCAATCCTATGATTCGGGGATGGATGAATTATTTTGGTAAGTTTAATCCATCAGCTATGAAAGGAACGTTGCAATTCATTGAAAGAAGACTTCTGAAATGGGCTATGTGTAAATATAAGAATTTTCGTGGAAGAAGGCGTAAAGCAGAGAAATGGCTCTGCACTGTGAGAAAGCGAGAGCCAAGGTTGTTTGCTCATTGGAGCAATCTTTATTCGTATTGTTGAATGATAAGAGCCGTATGAAAGGAGACTTTCACGTACGGTTCCATGAGAAGTTTGAGGTGAGATTCCTCTTACTTACTCGACTGAGAGGTCGAGAAGTAAATTAATTATTTCTCTCCTACTCTATTCAAATTATTTAATTGATAAGCTCATAATAAGTGCTTTATGAACTATAAACTTATTAGTAAAATTAGGCTCAGGGTCTGAGTCGTTGCGATAGGACCATGAAACAAAGGATTTAGTACAAACCTTTCCATTTGAAGTAGTAGTTAGTTTAGTCCATACATTGCCTATTACACCTTGATAATATAAGGCTCTAATAGCTTCCTTAAAATTTATAATATTTGGATAATATTCTTGATTTAAATTAAAATATTTTTCTAATTCATGAAAAATAAAACTAGTTTTTTTGTAGTCTCTAAGCAATTTAATAGAATCATTTAGCATAGCTGATTTTTCGTGTATGCTTATTTCATTTTTTAATTCATCAAAAAAAGCCTTAGAATAATAGCATTTATACTTTTTAAAATACTTTGGATCAAAGTAATAGCTATTTTTCTCTTTTTCTTTAATAATATTTAAAAATGAAATAACATCTCTTGGTCTACCAAAACTATTATCAAGTAAATAGTTAATAATACTTTTGCCTTCTACCTCTTTAGGGAAAATCATCTTATAAATTTCCTTATTGGTTTTATCCATATAAAATTCATTAGAATTTCTTACCTTTAAAAGAAGCATTTCAATAAGAGGGTGTTCATAAGGAGAATCATCATCAACCTTATTCCACCAGTCAAGCTCTATATCTTTACCACCAATAGCCTTGTTAATATTTGAATCATTTTCGTTTAAATAATCTATGATATCATTACGTATAAGTATAATAATCTTGGAATTACAATTATTTATCTTAGTAAATTCATTATTTATCTTCTTAGCTGTATTGATTAAACTTGCTATACATATACTATAATTTCTATCCATCTTAGAGCTTACATCTAAACAATCTAATTCATCAATAATTAAAATCGTTTGCTTGCCCTTTAGATTTTTTTCAACAAGAAGCTTAAGCTTTTCAAGCCTATCATAAAATTTTTTGTGAACATATTTACCTTCATAAGATGATGAAGAACTAGCTTCGCTTTCAATATTGCTTAAGCTGCGTTTGAGCATCCCGCTTATGCTATATGAATCAGTATATTCAATTAGCTTAAACATATCTGATTTTTTCTCTAAGAACCTGCGCAAATATTTTATATCGGAAAAAGGTAAAAATCTTTTAATGCCTGTTTCCTTTTGAATTAACATATTTGCTATAAGTTTATACAAAGTATACTCCCAGTATGTGCCCATTTGATCAGATGGAATCGAACTCTCTCCAATATCCAAGAGCTTCTGTAAGTTAATGTCATTTGAACCACATATTTTACAATGATAATTATTACCCTTTTCGTCTATTATGCTTTTAATAAAATATGATAATAATGTTTTGCCAGTACCTTTTCTACCGATGATAACATATTTATTCCCATTAATTAGTCCATCAATAACCTCGTCCCGACAATAAAACAAATCATAAAAGTTCTTACATTTAGCTACCTCAGTTTCACCATCTACATCACCTAAGTAAATCTCAGACAACTTAATTTTTTCCCCCATAATTATCACCCAACCCTTTTAGCCCCCGCTATATGTAAGTAATATTTTACCATTTTTGATAAGCTAAATCAAATAAAATAAGTTGAAAACATAAAGATTAAAATTAATACTTATTATATAGATATGCATGGATTGCTGAATCTATTGAATTATACTCAAAAATTCTATGTGACAGGTTTTGACAATGTAATTATTGTAATAAAAATCTATGTTAACTATATAAATTAAGCAAATTTGGGAAATAATGTAGAAAATGCTCATATCCTATGCTATAATTAAAATAATGTAAATGGATAGGCAAATAAACTTTTAAGGGGAAATTATGAAAAAAATAATCTACAATAAGCTCGTAAGAGATAAAATCCCACAAATAATAAAAGAAGATGGCAAACGCTGCACATGTGAAATCTTATCAGATGAAGACTACAAAAAACTATTAGATGAAAAACTAACCGAAGAATTATCCGAATATCAAGAAAGCGAGGATATTGAGGAACTAGCAGATATGTATGAAGTTATGCTAGCAATAATTAAATCAAAAGGTTATACTAAGGAACAATTTGAACAAATCCGTAAAGAAAAAGCAGACAAGCGTGGTGGGTTTAAGGATAAGGTGTTTTTGAAGGAAGTTTTGCATGAATAATTGACCACTAAGGGTATAAAGAGGGAGACCAAAATTTATAAAGTAAAGTAATAGGAGTAAAATATGGGGATTGTAATCGTATTGACAATATTAGTTTTAGTTATACCAATTTTTTTACCAAAAATTAAAGGTGTATTTGGTGAAACTGTGGTAGCAAAACTACTATCAGAATTACCTGAAGATAAATATATTATACTTAACAACATAATGCTAAAAACTGAAAAAGGCACAACTCAAATTGACCATATCGTTGTTTCAATATATGGGATTTTTGTAATTGAAACAAAAAATTATAAAGGTATAATTACTGGAACTGAGTTTGGGGACAAGTGGACTAAAAATATGTATGGCAAAAAGTATTATTTTTATAATCCACTTAGGCAAAATTATGGACATGTTAAGGCACTTGAAAAGCTTCTTGGAATTGAAGAAACAATGTTTATACCTATAGTTGTGTTTTCAGTTAGTAGCCAGATTAATGTAAAAGTAAGTAAGCCAATCATTTATACTAGTCAATTAAAGAAAACAATTTTAAGCTATAGTCATACAAAATATACGGAGCTTCAAATAAAACAAATAGCAGGAAGAATATTAAGTGCTAATGTAGATTCTAAAGAAAATAGAAGAAATCACGTTGATATGATAAGAACTACTGTAAATACCGAAAAGGCTAGTATTGCAAATAATATATGTCCTAAGTGTGGAGGAAAGCTAGTTGATAGAAAGGGAAAGTACGGAGCATTTAAGGGATGTAGTAATTTTCCTAAATGTAGGTATATATTAAATAAATAGTTCTAACTTAACAATACAAATGAATAGAGTATTTATTTTTAATAAAATCTCGGTAAATATTATACTGAGATTTTTTTATAAATAAAATAAGTTTTTGTTAAAAATATCAAAAATGTATGATATAATACTAACTTGACTGAAAATTAAAACGAGGGTAGGATTTTGTTTAAATTAAGAGAAAAAAAAGAAATATTAAATAGCTTAAAAAATGAATATGATAAGGCTGAATTATCAATGCTTGATTTGTTTTCACAAACAATGACTAAGGATGATTTGAAGGAATTGATAAGATATAATAACTATGGAGTTAAATTATCACTTAATAAGCCTGAAATGTCAAAGGAGCTTGCTCAAGCTATAGAAGAAAAATTTATAGAAACTTTACGTGTTATAACATCATCGGAACTTTTGGAACTTGAAAAAATAGTTTTATATAATATGTCATTTGTTGACTTAGATAGTGATTTTGAAATGTTCAGACTTAAAAATAAGTATAGTCTTAAGGGTTTTATATATTTTTTAGATAGTAAGGAGCATTATCCTGAAAAAATATTAGTTGTTCCAAAAGAGATTATTAATATACTTATTACAAATATTGATAAATTTGAATATGATGAGCTTTATAAAAGAGAAGAAGTAATCACAATTATTACTGGTCTCGTCAATTTATATGGAGTATATGAAATAAGTCATCTGAAATTTATGTTAGATAAGTTTGGGATAGAGAATATTGATGATAATTTTATAGAGGAATGCTTTGTTAATTCCAATATTTTAAGTAAAGAATTTAATAAATTTAATGAATATATTGTCCACAAAGCAAGTATGATTGATATGTCATGTGTTGAGATTATCAAAAGTACAAAATCAAAAGAGTATTATATACCGTCATATGATGAGGTTATGAATTATGTAGATAATGGTATGGATACAACACGAAAAAGCTATATTGAAATGTTTGATTATTTAAAAAAGTTAACTAAAAACTCATATTTTGATGTTAATGATGTAGCATTTATGATATATGATTTATGTATAATGGATGCAAATATTCACGATATAATCGAAATGATAAATTCGAGTGAAGTTGCCTATGATACTGAAAATCAATTTAAGGAACTATTGACTCTAGTTATGAATTTAAGTAGTGACAGTAGAAAATGGATAAATAGAGGTTTTACTCCTAATGAATTATTAAAGCATAATGCAGATAATATTATTAAATTAAACAAGGAAAAAAAGAAGGTAGGAAGAAATGATCCTTGTCCTTGTGGCAGTGGAAAGAAGTATAAAAAGTGTTGTATGTTAAATAACAATTAATGATAAAAAAAGATAATGTGTTATAGTAATTATAATATATTATCTTTTTTTATTTATAGTTAATATGTATATTATACAATTAAAATTAAAAAAAGA
>DLNM01000035.1:188675-420156 GCA_002479485.1 Firmicutes bacterium UBA7510
TTAAATATATATCAAATATATTTAATAAATTATATATCACCCTACTATAGTAAGTACATATTATATTAAAAACAGTGAAGGAGGTTAATATTAAAAATGTATTATAAATCAAATTCGTATAATGATGATATGAATGCTTACACATATTGGGTTTACTCACGAATGCTAAAGGATAAAATACTGAATCAGGCCACTATATTACAAGATTACGGGCCAGATCCATTTATTATCGATTTAGAAGAAGCAGCTGATAACAATAATTATTTTCGAGATGTTTACTGGACTGGTAACCATTTACAGTTAGCCGTAATGAGCCTTAATGTTGGAGAAGATATAGGTGCAGAAGTGCATCCAAATGTTGATCAATTTGTTAGTATTGTAGACGGTGAAGGATTTGTTGCAATTGGAGACAGTGAAGATAATTTAACACAAGAAGCAAATGTAACTGAGGGGATAGCAGTTATTATACCTGCTGGAAAGTGGCATAACATTACAAATATAGGCAATACCCCACTTAAATTATACACTATTTATGCTCCTCCAGCGCATCCCTTTGGTACAGTTCATAAAACTAAAAAAGAAGCAGAATAAAAGTTTATTGTCGAAATGTATTTTGCAACTTAACCAAATCCATTGGCAACTTAGCATACGGCTATTGTTTGCTGATGGATTTTTTTGTATACTATGAATATATTATGCATGATGTGAGGTGATATATTTGAAGATAACAGTTGAGCATGTTGATTGTGAAGAAAATGAGGTTGTTTTAAGATGTAAGAACATTGATGATGAGATGCTTGAAATATTAAGTATTCTAAAAGAACAATCTCTTAAATTGCCAGCGAGAAAAGATGGTAATATCACAATGTTAACCCCTAGAGAAATTTTATATGCTGATGCTGTAGATAATAAGGTGTTTTTATATACTGGAGATTATGTGTATGAAACCTCAGAAACGTTGCAGTTAATTGAAAGTAAATTTATTAATTTTGGATTTTTGCGAATCGGAAAATCACAAGTAGTAAATTTACAACATGTTAGGAATCTAAAAAACCTACTTAATAGCAGAGTTGAGTTGACTTTAAATAATAATGAAAGGCTTATAGTGTCTAGGCATTATGCTCAGCTTCTTAAAAATAGGCTTGGTTTATATGATTAGATAAAAGGAGGGTTAATTATATGAAAAATTGGTATTATGCACTTTTTGCTCGTGTTTATGAAGGGAAAACCACAAGTGGAATATATTTTGCTTTTTATATTATATTTTACATACTTTTTTCCGTAATTAAATATGGTTTTGTAAATAATTCTATTGATTTTATAACAATTATTCAGATGATAGTTTTGTGTGGAATATTAGGTTTGTTTCAAAGTATTATTTTTTCTAAGCATAATATTTGTGTAAAAAGAATGTCTATTTGGGCAATTATCAATATTTGTTTAACAATATTTTTTATAGAATACTATAACTGGTTTGACGAGTTTGGTACTTGGTGTAATTTATTTATGTATGTTGTAAATTTAGTAGCCATATGCATGTTTTTTATAGCTTTTAAAATAAGTATAAATTATGAAACAAAAAGAATGAATAAGGCTTTGCAAGATTTTCAATCAAATATTAAAAAATATTAATTGGAGGGAATATTATGTATGCTATTGAAACAAACAAGCTTACGAAATACTATGGTAAGTCAAGAGGCATAATAGATGTTGACTTAAAAGTTGAGGAAGGAGAAATTTTCGGATTTATTGGTCCAAATGGAGCAGGGAAATCAACAACTATAAGAACATTGCTGGGATTAATACATAAAACAAGCGGAGTAGCTAAAGTTTTTAATTTAGACTGTGAAAGGGATAAAAAGAAAATTTTAATGAATGTTGGTTATTTGCCAAGTGAAGTATTTTATTATGATAATATGAAGGCTATTGATTTATTAAATTATTCAGCTAGTTTTTATAAAAAAGATTGTTCTGATAAAATTAGTTATTTAGCTGATGCGCTGGAGCTTGATTTAAATAAAAAAATTGAGGACATGAGCTTAGGCAATAAAAAGAAAACAGGTATTATTCAAGGACTTTTACACAGTCCAAAGTTAATAGTTTTAGATGAGCCTACAAGTGGTTTAGATCCTCTTATGCAAAAGAAATTTTTTGATATCATCATGGAAGAAAATAAAAATGGAGCTACAGTTTTATTCTCTTCTCACATATTATCTGAGGTACAGCGTATTTGTGATAGAGTTGCAATTATAAGAGAAGGAAAAATAATTCAAACTCAAAAAATAAGTGATTTACAAAGGGATTCATACAAAAAGGTTTCTTTTACTATTTCTGATAATGAAAGCTACAAAAATATCAATCTCAATGGAATCACTAACATAAATGTAAATGGCCAAAATATTAGTTTCATTTATAAAGGTGACTGCAATTTACTTTTAAATGAAGTAGTAAAATATAGCTTAAAAAATATTGATATTTCTGACCCAGAGCTAGAAGAAATATTTATGCATTATTATTCTTAAAATTAGGAGGGGAAAATGAATATTTATTTGTTTGAGCTTAAAAAAATATTAAAAACATGTTTTTGGTGGACATTTAGCATAATTATAACTTTAATTGTTTTTATGATAGTCGTATATCCAGTTTTTCAGGATGGTGGTGAGGAGTTAGTAGAACTATTTAAAAATTTTCCACCAGAGTTCTTAACAGCATTTGGCTTTGATTTAGATAATTTATTTGGTGTTGAGCCGTTTTATGCTTTTAGTTTTACATATATCGGACTTATGTCTGCAATAATGGCTGTTTCTATTTCAGTTGACATATTTTCTAGAGAGAAAAGAAGTAAATGTATGGATTTTATTCTAACAAAACCTATTGGTAGGATTCAAATTTACATGTATAAGCTAGCTACATGCATGACTGCACTTATATTAAGCAACTTAATTTATATTATATGCACAATAATAATATTTTTTGTAAATGAAGAAGGTTATAAATTCACTTTTGATACCTTACAGATTGTGTTAGCACCTTTTTTTACACAGCTAGTATTTATGTCATTTGGTATATTAATTTCTATTATATTTAGAAAAATTAGATCAGTTTCAGTTGTCGCAACCTCTTTCGGAATTATAGCTTTTATATTGTCAGCGATTATGAATCTATTAGAAAAGGAATATTTGTATTTTCTTGCGCCACTTAAGTATTTTGAACCATCATATGTTGTGCAGGATGGTGCATTTGACACTAAACTAGTTGTTTTTGCAATTTTTTTAATTGTAATGTCAATATTTTTATCAATGAAAAAATATTGCAGCGAAGATATAGCATCTGTATAGGAGGTGTGTTATGAATATATATAAGCATGATTTGAAAATTGGTTTGAAACCATTTATATTTTGGACTATTGGATTAGCATTTTTATTATTTGTCGGAATGACAAAATTTATAGGTGTTAGTGGAGGTACAGGCAATGAAATGGCACTTATTCTAGATAAAATTCCTAAAATAATATTATTAGTATTTGGAATGGGAGAGGTAGATATATTAAGTGCTGGTGGATTTTATTCTGTGCTTGAAAATTACGTCATTATATGCACTGTAATTTATGCGATTCAATTGGGCTCAAATTCAGTAGCGAGAGAAAGTATCGATAAAACATATGAGTTTATATTTACTAAGCCTTGTACTCGTTCATATATATTATCTAATAAAATTTTAGCAGCCTTTACTTATTTATTTATATTTTGTATATTAAATCTAATTTTTTCTTATGCTACTTTTATAATTTTAGATATTAATAATACAATTGTGAAGGAGATGATTTTATTCGCAATATCAAACACCTTAATAGGAATATTATTTTTTTCAATGTCAATATTTTTAGCCGCATTTGCAAATAAAACTGAAAAAGGTATAAGTAATAGCTATAAAATATTTATGCTGACATACATATTTTCAGTTATATATGATATTTTTGACTGGACAAAACTGATGAAGATTGTTGTACCTTTCAAATATTTTAGAGCAGTTGATTTATTATCTGGAAAACTAGATGTTTTATTTGTATTAATAAGCTTGGTATTTAGCTTTATATTTATGGTTTTAGCATTTAAAGCTTTTGAAAATCGAGATTTAAATGCTGTTTAGTAAACTCCACTAATTAAGTAATATAAAGTTGTATAAAGACAAATATTGGATAATATGCTATAATATATATAGCATATTATTTTTTTATGAAGGAGTATTTTGTGCGAGAGAAAACACTATATTATATTATTTCTATATTAATTAATATCTTAATATGCATTGGAGGAGCTTGGACAATGCTTATTGGAACGTTTTGTATGTTTGGAGCTTTGTTTTCTAAACCAAGTACTGAGGACTATATAATTGGCATGTTATTTTATGTAGGAACTTATGTTGTAGCGTTTTTAGTTAATTTAATATTGTATAAAATATTTAAAAAGAGACTTAATCTAAGATTAAGGAGTTTTATTATTCCAACTATTGTAATATGGATTATTGGCTTAACATATTCTTTATTATTATTAATATAAATTTTAAAATAAGAGGTGTTGAAATGTCAAATTTTTTTGAGCTTGTTAATAAAAGAGAAAGCTGTAGAAGTTACAGTGATAAAAAGGTTTCTAAGGAGCAACTAGTTAAATGCATAGAGGCTGCACGTTTAGCACCTTCCACTTGTAACTCACAGCCTTGGAGTTTTGTAGTAGTAAATAGCGAGGAAAAATCGCCACTTGTTGCTAAATGTACACAGAGTATGGGAATGAACAAATTTACAAATGAAGCTTCTGCGTTTATTGTAGTGTGTGAAGAGAAAGCTAATTTGTCAGCTGGTCTTGGTGGACTTGTAAAAAATCATCAATATTCTCAAAGTGATTTGGGTATAGCGACTGTAAGTATTTGCTTTGCTGCAACAGAACTAGGATTATCTACTTGTATACTAGGGTGGTTTGACGAGAAAAAGCTTGTTGAAACCTTGAAGTTACCAAAGGATAAAAGAATTCGTCTAGTTATAGCCGTTGGTTATGCTAAGAATGAGAATATACGTGATAAAAAGAGAAAGTCAATTGATGAAATCATGACGTATATAGATTAAATAATAATGATTAAGGGGATTTAGAATAGGGGGAGGGATAATGAAAAAGTGTGTTATTTGTCGCAATGATATTTTAAATGAAGATCCAGCAGTATTATTTGAGGTAATAGAGGGAAATACAAATGAAATATGTTCAAATTGTGAAAAACAAATAGACATAATGGAAGGAAGCGAAGACATAAAAGAGGCAAAATCTGCTGTTAATTACCTTTATACCTGCTATCTGAGTAATGGTGATGAGAAAGTTAAGGAAGTTTTGAAAAACTTATTGGATGTAAATTCAAAGGATTTAATTAATAAAGAAAAAGAGCAGGCAAGCAAAAATCCTGTTGATATTACTAAATTAGCTAATTATTTTATAGATAATAGCTATTCTGAAACTACAAATATAGGTAATTGGATTAGCATTCTTAAAATTGTTGCATTGATATATGTAGTTTTTTTATCAATAGCATCTTTAGCTGGTATTTTTACATTTGGAGGACTTGGTGTATTAACATTTATTGCATATTTCTTAGCTATATTAATGTTCATAGCTATAGTAAAAATTATTGTACATATGTCTGAGAAAGTGACTGAAATAAAGAAAATGCTATTGAGTATCAAAAATAAAGATATATAGCTTATTTAAAAATTATCTGCTACAATAAAAATATCAAGTAAATTTTATAATTAATTGGAGGATTAAAATGATTAAAACTAATAAGGACAAAATTATAAAATTATCAGTACAAGGAGAAATAAGTGCCCCTATTGCATCGGCTGTTGGTAAGGTGTCGTCTGATGGGACTATTTTTAATCTACCAGGTACGGGTGGTATTACATATAATTTGAAAATTGGTGATTATGCCTGTGGTTTTAATTGTGACCATGCCGAGCCAGGTGTTTCTGTAAAGAATTATGATGAAAATGCAAATAATGCATTTAATTTCTATTCATGTGTTGGCAATGAGGCTACAGTTATTAGTGGAGATGCAAAGGGTTCAAAGGGTTTTGTGACTGGAACTCATGGTGGTATCGAGCATGTTTTAATGTACTTCGATGAGGATACGATTGAAAAGTTAAATATTGGTGATAAAATTAATATTAAATCTTTTGGTCAAGGTTTGAAACTTTTAGATTATCCAGAGATAATGGTTAAAAACATAGACCCTAATCTTCTTGAAAAGCTGACTATGGAAGAGCATGATGGAAAAATAATTGTTAATGTTGCTAAGATAGTTCCGGCGCATTTGATGGGTTCTGGAATAGGCTCTCATACTAGCAATAGAGGAGATTACGATATATCGATGTTTGATAGAGAAACGGTTGAAAAATATAATTTACAAGACTTAAGACTTGGAGATATAGTTTTTCTTGAAAATAGCGACAATACCTTTGGCAGAGATTATTTAACAGGTGCTTGTACTATAGGAGTTGTTGTACACTCTGATTGTATGATTTTAGGTCATGGACCTGGAGTAACTACTCTAATGACTTCTAAAAAGCCAATAATTGAACCAAGAATTAATAAGAATGCTAACTTAGCTGATATATTATTGTAAAGGAGAAAATGAGATGAATGTTTATGAAAAAGCTATGGGTGTTATGAATGAACTTTTTGCAAAGGACTATACATTTGCCTTAGCAACTGTAAAAGATAACATACCTTCAGTAAGATTTGTAGATACTTATTTTGATACAGATAGTTTCTATATAGTTACTTATGCAAAAAGCCAGAAGGTTAAAGAATTGGTAGAAAATATTAATGTTGCATTATGCAATAATTTATACCGTTTTGATGGACTTGCATATAATGTTGGACATCCTTTAGAACCTCAAAATAAAGAGATAAGATATAAGCTAATAAAGGTATTTGAGCCATGGTATTTTGCGCATAATAATGAAAATGATCAGGATATGTGTTATGTAAGGGTAGAATTGAAGCATGGTTTTTTCTATAAGGATGGCACAGGATATAAAGTTGATTTTGTAACAAAGGAAGCAAAAGAATCTCCATTTGAGTTTGATATCGTTCCTGTAGTATAAGTGAGGAAGATTAAATGAAAATTATTGATTTAAGCTATAAAATAACTGACAATATTCCAGTTTTTCCTGGCGATGATATGGTAATAATTGATGAAGCTAAAATATTAGACAGAGACTACTATAATGCCATAAGTCTAAAAACAGGCATGCATGTAGGAACTCATATTGATATACCTAAGCATTTAATTGCTGACAATAGAACTATTGATGAAATACCAATTGAGAAATTTATTGGCAAAGGTGTTTTATTGGATGTTAAGGGACAGGATATAATTGGCTTTAAAAAAGAGTACGAAAATATGATTGAAGAAAATGATATTGTACTCTTGTATACAGGCTTTGCAGAATTATATTATGAGCCTAATAAATACTACAATAGCTATCCAGTTGTAGATGAAGATTTGGCTGAATTTCTAATCAGTAAAAAGATAAAAATGCTAGGGATAGATACACCTTCTCCTGATAAAGTTCCATTTAACATACATAAAAAGTTTTTTAAGCATGATATATTTATAATTGAAAATCTAACCAATTTAGGAGAGTTAACTCACATTGACAGCTTCGAAATTCATGCGGTGCCACTAAAAATAAAGGCAGAAGCAAGCTTGGTAAGAGCTTTTGCTATGATAAATTAATAAGCCATTTATATGCTTATTAATTTTTTTTGTAATATTTGAGCACTTATTTTATATAGTATTATATTGTAAATTATGGTAATATTGTTATAATATAATTCTAATTGTGAGGAGTAAATATGTATAAAAAAATTATAGTAATTATGTTATGTATATTGATGATTCTAACTTCCTGCAATAAACAAAATGAAGCAAATTCAACTGTTGACAACAAAATTTCTAACAATAACGATACATTTCAAAACTTTGAGCTTATTGCACTGAAAGCTGATAATCAGGGAATTGAGCTTTCTTCAGCCTTTCAATTATCATCTAATAAAGAAATAGATAAAAGCTTTATTAAGGATAATCTACAAATAATACCAGAAATAGATTACGAGCTTAAAAAAGTTTCAAGTACAATATATAATGTTATCCCATCTTCAGGTTTGGAAAACAACAAAATCTATCAAATTAAGTTAAATAACACTAGCAGTCCTTATTCTTGGGCATTTCAAACAAAAAAACAATTTAGTGTAGAAAATACAATTCCTTATGATAAAAGTAGCTATGTTCCTATAAATTCAGGTATAGAGCTTTACTTCAATATGGGCAATTTAGAGTCTATAGATGAATATTTTTCTATTATTCCATATGTTGAGGGAAAATTCCTTTACAATGATAAAAATGTTGTTTTTGTATCTAAGAACGGCTTAACAGATGGTAAAAGATATACTGTCACAATTAAAAAGGGCTTTGGGGTAAAAGACAGTTCGGAAAAACTTTTAGAGGATTTTGTATTTAGCTTTGATGTAAATAGTAATAATTCGGAAATTCCATTTCATGGAGAAGATTTGATAAATATTTATGATAGCAATTCTAAAGTGTTTAAAGGCTACTTTGGAAATGAATATACAAATAGTGAATTTAAAATAGATATTTATAAGTTCAATAACGCTGATTCTTTTTCAAATAGTTTTAAAGAATATTATAAATCCAAAGAAATAAGTGAAAATCCTGATAGTTCTTCAATATTAAAAAGAGTTAATACAATATATCAAAAACCATATATGCAGCCAACATCTTACGCAAATGAAGGAATATTTGAGCTTCCAAATGAGCTTGATAAGGGATATTATCTTTTGAACATTAGCTTAGAGGGTAAAGCTTTTAATTGCTATGAATTTTTACAAATAAATGACATGATGATGTATAATGCTGTATTTTATGATAAAATTTTATTATATGCTGTTGATGGCAAAAACAGTCAAGGAATAAACAATGCTGAGGTGTTTATTAATGACAAAAAGATTGGTAAAACTGGTAAAGATGGAATAATAGTAAGTGAAATAAATGCAGAAGAATTAAAAGAAAACTTAAATATTATAAGGGTAAAAGCAAAGAACTATAGTGATTTTATATATGTAGAGAATTTATACTCTAACAGATATTATTATGATTCTCTATATTCTAATATGTTTAAGTATAATACTTATATGTATACAGACAGAAGTGTTTATATGCCTACAGATACAATAAATATATGGGGTTATGCAAGACTTAAGGATGGTTCTAAGGTAGATAAGGTAAAGCTGGAGCTTGTAGAGACAAATACAGATATAGTTATTGATACTAAATATGTTGATTTAACTGACGTTGGTACCTACCAGACTGAATTTTCGTTAAATTATTATACTGGTGATTATTGTAAAATAAATGTATATCACAACAACAAAATAATTTATACAGATTACAAAGATATTAAGGAATATACAAAACCCTTATATTCTATAACAAGTAAATTTGATAAGGAATTTGTTTATAGTAAAGAGCCTTTAAAGCTTAAGCTTAATGCCAAATTCTTCGATGGATATCCTGCAAGTAACATTGAAATTCGATATGGAAATGACTATAACATTTATTATGGAGGCAGTAGTGAATACAAGGTTGCTATATTAGATAATGATGGTGAAGTATCATTAGATATTGATACATACACTGATAGCACTAATTGGAGACCTCAAAACGCTGTAATTTATAGTTCAAATAACACTGCAGAGGAAACAACAATTAGTAATTATAATAACTATACGGTTTTTCCAAAGCGTCAGATGTTAGAGATTGAGGGGAACTATGATGGCAGTGGTTCATTTAATGTGCTTTTGCATGAGCTTGATAATTCATTATATGGTACAGATAAATATGTAGATTTCAAAAGCTTAAGAGGAAAGCCAATAGATGGTAATGTTAAAATCACGATTTTTGAATATTACTACGATAAATATAAAGAAAGTGAATATTATGATTTTATTAATAAAGTAAATGTTACAAATTATAGATACGTAAGCAAAGAAAACATTGTTTATGACAATGTTATAACGACTTCAGATGGATTATCTAATATTACTATACCAAATTATAATAGTGAAAGAGATTATAGAATTATAGTAAGCTATGATGACGGAGATGGAGGAATAACTGAGGAAAGCTATTTTAGAGGAACTTTTTATCCATATTCAAGAAATTATTATTATCTAAATAAAACTGTAGATAAAGAAAAATATAGATTAAATGAAGAAATTGAGCTTTCCTTAAAATATAAAGACAATGATGTAGACAATATAAAGGATGATAAGCTTTTAGTTTTAGTTACCGGAAATGGTTTAATTGAATATAAGCTCTTAGATGATACAACATTTAAATACAATTTTAAGGAAAGCTTTATACCAAATGTTATATTTAATGGTGTGTATATAAAAAATGGATATATGTACCCTGTAGATGGTTGGTTATCGTTAAATTATGATTATTCAGAAAGACAGATTTATTTTGATGTAACTACTGATAAACAAGAGTATAGACCAGGTGAGGAAGTTACTTTAGATATTAAAGCATATGATGAAAACAAAAATCCTATAGAAGCAGATGTAAATATCAGTGTTGTCGATGAAGCATATTTTGCTGTATTTCCTCAAGATGTAGACATATTACGGAATATTTATGGCTATTATTACAGTACTGGCTTATTAAGTACATATCTTTCAAATAGAGAAATAACATTTGATGATGGAGCTGAAAAAGGTGGTGGCGGTGGAGGAAATGAGGGAATACTAAGAGAGAAATTTAAAGATACCAGCGTATTTAAAACAGTAAGAACTGGTAAAAATGGTATGGCAAATCTTAAGTTTAAATTAGCAGATAATGTAACCTCTTGGCGTATAACCTACCAAGGTATATCTGATAAAAAATATGCTGGAAGTGGAACTAAAAACATAACAGCAAGCCTTCCATTTTATGTTGATATGATAATGTACAATAAATATCTCAAAGAGGATAATATAAGCGTTTCACTGAGGGTATTTGGTAAAGATACACAAAAAGGTGAGAAGGTTGACTATAAGGTAGTAGTTAAAAATAAGGCTGACAGCAAGGAACAGCAGTATAAAAAAGAGGGCATTATAGGTGAGTATACTAATATTTATATTGGCAATAAGGATATAGGGCAGTATGAAATATATGTATATGCTTCTAGCAATAATTTAAAGGATGCTATTAAGGAAGAATTTGAGGTTGTTGAATCATATGTATATTTTAATAATGCAACTAAATATAAGGTAGCAGATAATACAGTTTTAGATGAAGTATATTCAAATCCTGTAATCACCTTATACAACAACAGTCAATCTGACTTTTTCTTATCATTAAGAGATATAGCAGGTAGTAACGGAAAAAGAATAGATCAAGTTGTATGCTCTATGGCTGCTACTAATTATATAAATACTTATTTTGATCTTGATTGGTACTATAATGAAAAGGAATTAGTTAGCGTATTAAGTAGTTATGTAGGCAATTATGGCGGCTACACGCTATTACCATATACAGCTGATGATACTGAGTTAACAGCTAAGGTTGCTTACGTTGTTGATAATGAGATAATAAACTATCAAGTAAAAAAATATTTTGATAATGTTTTATCCGATACTGTTTATAGTAATAGGATGGCTTCTGCACTATGGGGTCTTGCTAAAAACAAAGAACCGATTTTATTGAATATTTATGAGCTTTTAAAAAATCAGGAATTGCCAATAAGAGATAAGCTATATCTTTATTTAGCACTTGCAGAACTTGGTGACATTAATACTGTAGAAAAATATTATAAACAGACTCTAGATAGCTATGTTAAAAAATCAGGTGAATACTTGTACTTTGAAAATAATTTTGATGATATAGATAATTATGAATTAACCTCTCTGATGGCTATTTTAGGTGTGAAGCTTAAGGATTATGAAAACAGTGATTTATTGTTCAAATTTATTTATAATAATCCTTCTAATTATACCTTATCAAATTTGGAGCAGCTTATTTATATTATGAATAGGGATATTCTATCAATTGATGAGGTTAAAGATCTATTTGGAGAGGTAAGTGTAACAATTAATGATAAAAAATATGACTATAAGCTAAAATTGTTTGATACAGTTAGCTTTTCGGTGGAAAAAGATGATATAAAAAATGTTAAATTCAGCAATATAAAAGGTGATATTGAGTGTGTTGTAGAAGCTCTAGGCAATAAGGATGATTTAGCTAAAAACAAAAGTGATGAATTAAAAATTGATATAACTTATTCTTCAGAAAACTCAACTATGCAAAAAACAAGCTTTAAGCAATCAGAAATAATTAAGGTTACTATAACTCCAAGTGTTATTGATTCAATAATGCATGGCTCATATGAAATAACATATGTTCTTCCATCAGGTTTTAGATTTGTGAAAAGTGATAAAAACAATCATGCTTGGTTAATTGAGGAAGGACAGAAGTTAAGGTATTTTATAAGTTTTCATAGACAAAATTTTAATTTAACTCCAGTTATGTTTTACATGCAAGCAACACAAAGTGGAGAATATACAGTAGATTATGCAGTTATTAAGGAAAACTATAGTACTAAGCTAAATTATATAGAAAAATCAAAGATTAAAATTGAATAAATTGAAGGTGATGTATTGCAACATAATAAAATCAATATAGCAGTGATTTTTATTACAATGCTATTGATACTTTTTAGTATATTTATTGCTGTTTTAAACGAAAAAGAAAATAGTTTGGATTTTTATCTGCCTAACAGTGAGCAAAGCCTTCAATGTTTATACTACAATGTATTGGATTTTATGAGTATAAAAGAGTATAATAATTTGGAGGAAGTAGGTACTATAAGAGGACTTATAGTACCTCATCATCTTTTAGCTAAGGATTTGATACATGAGGCATTTCAAATTTCAGATAGGAATAAATATAAAACTATTGTAGTTTTTGGACCAGATCATGAAAGCGTGGATAGGGGAAAGGTGTTTACATCTAGTAGCAATTGGCAAACTCCTACAGGTATCCTAAATGCTGATAAAGATATAATCGAAATCATTTCAAATCTTGATTTTGTTGTAGAAAATAACGAAAAATTAACTATCGAACATTCTATATCTGGTCTTGTACCTTTTATAGAGTATTATTATGGCGTTAAAATTATACCAATTGCTTTAACTAAGCAGTTGACTCTCGAAAATTTAGATAAGCTTTTGATATCACTAGTAGAAAATATTGAAGTAGAGGACACGCTATTTATATCTTCTGTTGATTTTTCTCATTATCTAAGCCTTGAAAAGGCAAATGAAATGGATAAAATAAGCATTGAGGCTATAAGTAATAAAAATATAAAAAAAATCAAGTCATTTACAAATGACAACCTTGATTCGCCTAATAGTATAGCTGCAATGTTAAAAGCTATGGAATTAATCGGAGCAAAAAATATGAAGATTTTAAATAACAGCAATTCACAAATTATACTGAACAAAAGATTGGATGAAACTACAAGCTACATAACATTTATGTTTTATTAGCAATCATAATAACGGAGGAAAACTAATGAAATTTTTTCATTTGTCGGATTTACATATAGGAAAGCAGTTAAATCATTACAATTTAAAGGAAGACCAAATATATATTCTTAATCAGGTAGTTGACAAAGCTAATGAGCTAAGACCTGATGCTATAGTTATAGCTGGTGATGTATATGACAAATCTGTGCCTTCAGCAGAGGCAGTTACTGTGTTTGATGATTTTCTTACAAAGATTTCAGAGATTAAGCCTCCAATACCTGTTTTTATAATTAGCGGTAATCATGATTCTGCAGAAAGACTTGATTTTGCTAGTTCTATATTAGGTAGACATAATGTTTTTATTTCTGGTTTGCCACCAAGGAATAAGGACGAGTATCTAAAAAAGATTACATTAAATGATGAATATGGTGAGGTTAATTTTTATTTATTACCCTTCCTAAAGCCTGGATATATTAGACACATATTTGAAGATGGAGAAATTATAAGCTACGATGATGCTGTAAGAAAAATTATTGAAAGAGAAAATATAGATTATACTAAAAGAAATGTATTAGTAGCACATCAGTTTTTTACCTTTAAAAACATTAAACCTGAGACCTGTGATTCTGAGATAACTCTTATTTCAGTAGGTGGTATTGATAATGTGGATGTTTCCGCTGTAAAGGATTTTGATTATGTAGCGCTAGGCCACATTCATGGACCGCAGAAAATAGGCTACGACCATATTAGATATGGTGGTACATTGTTAAAATATTCAGTCAGTGAAAGAAATCACAACAAATCATTAACTGTTGTAAATATAAGAGATAAAGGTGAAAAGGCAGAAATGGAACAAATATATTTTAAGCCTTTACGTAATTTAAGATTAGAGGAAGGGCTTTTGGAGGAAATACTTACTAGAGCTACTGATGATAATAAGGATGATTATATAAGCGTAATTCTTAAGGATGAATTAGATCAGTACAAGCCTAAGGAGCAGCTGGAAAATATTTATACTCATATACTTGAGATAAGAGTTGATAATGCAAGGACACGTTCAAGGCTTGAGGTTTCTTGTGAGGAAATTGAAATTGAGAATCCTGTAGAAGCCTTTGAAAATTTCTTTTTCAGTATGCAAAAACGTGATATGACTGATGACGAAAGAAAGGCAATAATTGAAATTATATCACGTGTAAAGGAGAATGAGTAGATGAAGCCAATAAAAATTGTAATATCAGCCTTTGGTTCTTATGCAGATAAAACAGAGATAAGCTTTGAAGAAGTTAATAGTGGAATATTTTTGATTGCAGGTGATACAGGCTCTGGTAAAACTACTATTTTTGATGCAATAACCTATGCTTTATATGAGCAAACAAGTGGTGGAGTTCGAGATGGCAATATGATGAGAAGTCAATTTGCTGTTGAAGATACATTAACCTATGTTGAACTTACCTTTAATTATCAAGGCAGAATATATAAAATCAAGAGAAATCCTCAATATGAAAGACGTTCTAAAAGAAAAACAGCTGATGGAACCGGCTATACTACTGAAACACCAAAGGTTGAACTAACCTTACCTGATGGCAAGGTTTTTATGGGCAACAAAACTGAAACTAATAATAAGATAACTGAAATTTTAGGTATTGATAAAGAGCAATTTACGCAAATTGCTATGATAGCACAGGGTGACTTTTTAAAATTATTGCATGCAAATTCTGATGAAAGAAAAAGAATTTTTTCTAAGATATTTGATACAAGAGTTTATAGTAAAATTCAGGAGTCTTTACAAAATAAAATTAGAGAGATTAATACTGAGTTAGCTAAGAATAAAACCCTTTGTGAACATGAAATGAAAAATATTGTTTATTTAGAGGGAAGCGTATATAAAAACATGTGGTTAGATATGGTTTCTAACTTTGAGTTTAAAGCTGATGAAGTGCTTGAACTTATTGAAAAAGTTAACAATGAAATAAAGGAAAGAGAACAAAACATCAGTAATCATAGAGAAAAGGTGCAAGGTAATTTAAGTGATATAAATTCCGCCATAAATAGTGCTGAGACTGTAAATGATTTGTTTAAAAAGCTTAAACTTTCATGTGAAATTAAAAAAGAGCTTGAAGGTAAATATGAGGAACAAAAAATAAAGGAAAAGAAACTTGATAGCGCTAAAAAAGCAGAAAAAGTTAAGCCTGACGAAAATAGGTATATTGATAAACTAACTTCATTAACAAATGTTAGAGAACGAATAATTAATATAAATAAGTGGTTAGAAGAAAATGAAAATAGGCTAGATTTTTTATCTAAAGAGCTTGCAATTTGCGAGAAAAACAAGGCTGAGAATGAGGGAAAATTAACGCAAGGCATTGCAAGGATAGATGATACCTTACCAAAATATGATGAACTGGAAGAAAAAAAAGCTTTAACATTGGAGCTATATAAAGAAAAAATCTCATTAGAGCAAAAGGTTGATAGTGTAAAAAATGATATAGAGGACAAAAAAATATTAAAACTAAAGCTGGAAAGTGAGCAAGATAGTCTTAAAAATTGTTATACTATATATACTGAAACTCAGCTAATGGTTAAAGATATTGAAAATAGTGTATCTGAGCTTAATGAACTAAGTAGGCTAGTAAATGAGTTAAGTTTTGTTAAAGAAAAATATGATATAAGTATAGGTGAAGCAAATAGTGCTTTTGTAGTTTATTCAAAATTAAATGGCATATATGAAGAAATGTATAGAGAATTTTTAAGTGAACAAGCTGGAATACTTGCTAAAGAAAGGCTTGTAGATAATATGCCATGTCCTGTTTGTGGTTCAACAAATCATCCATGTATTGCATCTGTTTCAGAGCATGCTCCAACACAAGCTAATGTAGAAAATTCAAAGAAAGAACGTGATAAGGCAGAAAAACAAAACAGTGGCGCTAGTGAAAGACTACAAGTAGCTAGGCAGAGTTATGATATGAAGTTAGAGCTAGTTTCAAATAAGTCAAAGCAAATATTAAAAAGAGACTTTAAAAACGACGCTTCTGATATTAAGCTAATTAACCAAGCACTAGAAAATGCTAAAAAAGAATTAGAGCTAAATAAGGTTAGGCTAGCAACTGCAATAAACAATAAGAGCAGGTATGAGGCTAATATAAATTCTTTGGGCGATATAGCTAAAGAATTGACTGATAAAACTGCTAGTTTAGATGAAATAATTAATGCACATAGTGAAATAAATTTAAAGTTTACAACTTTTACTACAAGTATAGAAGAACTAAAAAAACAGCTATTGTTTGAATCTAAAGATGAAGCAATTCATAGGCTTAATATTTATAGGTCTAAGCTAAATGAATTAAATAATGCTGTAGCAAATACTACAAGCAATTTTAATAGCTTATTAAGAACAGTTGAAGCCAAAAAAGGTCAACAAATATCAGAAGTTGAAAGTGAACTAAGATTTAAATCTGAGTTTGAAGAAGCTAAAAATGTATATTATAATTCTATAAATATTAATAATTTTAACAGTGAGGAAGAATATAAAAAATCGAAATTGACTTCTGTTCAAATCGAGTCTTTACAATCTGATATTGATAACTATAATAAAAGATTGTCAGATATTAAAAACGAAATTAGGATTTATACGGAACAAACAGAAGGAAAATCTGAAGTGGCTCTTGACAGCATGCTTAAAGCAAAAAATGAATTAATAGTTTCATTACAAGAAATTGAAAAAGAATTTAAGATAATATATACTCTGAATAAAAAGAATTCTGATGCTAGAGTTAATATAGAAGAGTTATTTAAAGAGAGAAAAGAAATAAGAATTCAATATGAAACCTATAATTCACTTAATATAACAGCTAATGGAAAAATAAGCGAACAGATAAAAATGGACTTTGAAACTTATATTCAGAGACAATATTTTAATAAAATTATAGCAGCTGCTAATAAGAGGTTAGACAAAATGTCATCAGGACAATTTCTATTGCAGTGCAGGGATATAACTGATTTAGGCAACAGAGGACCTGTGGGGCTAGATTTGGATATTTATAGCCTTGTAACTGACATGACAAGGGATGTCAAAACCTTATCAGGTGGAGAGTCGTTTATGGCCGCACTTTCTATGGCTCTTGGACTTTCTGATGTTATACAGTTGACTGCTGGAGCTGTACATCTTGATACAATGTTTATAGACGAGGGTTTCGGCTCTTTGGACGACAATGCAAGAGCACAGGCTATAAGTGTATTAAATGAATTAGCGGGTAATAATAGACTTGTAGGAATAATATCTCATGTTAATGAATTAAAGGAGCAAATTGATAACAAACTTGTTGTTAAAAAAAGTGAAAAAGGAAGCAAAGTATTCTGGGCTGAATAATTTTGTTGTTTATTCATTGAAATAATGATAAAATATAAAAATGTGAAGAAAAGCACTTCACACTAATTTTTATGACGATGTAAAACGTCGTGATAGAGGAAAGTGTTAATAAAACTAGAGAGGATATTAAAATATGAAGATTATGAAAAAAGTACTTTTACTAGCTATGACAGGCCTAATGGTGCTTCAGTTAGCTGCATGTTCTAATAAAAGTGGAAAAGAATTTGAAATTACAATGGATGAATTTAATACTGTATTGGAGCAGTATAAGGCTAAATATAAGGCACAAGTTGGAGAAGAGACTTGGAATGATAAACTAAAGGACGATAAAGCGTTTATTGAAAATTTAGAAGAACTAGTTTTAGAGCAGGTTATTTTAGAAAAAGTCATAATGGATGAAGCTATTACTGCAAAGGTAGAGGTAACTGATGAAGAGGTTAATAAAGAACTAGATACTGTTAAATCAAGTTATACTAAAACAGAAGATTATGAGGAATATTTAAGTAAAAATAATTTTACTGAAGAAACATTTAAGGAAGACATAAAAAAACAACTAATTTTAACAAAATTCTTAAAATCTAAAGCTGATGAAATAATGAAAATTGAGCCTAATGAAAAAGAATTAAAGAAATTATATGATCAATATGCAAGTGCATTTAAAAAGGTTCAAGCTAGTCACATACTTGTAGATACTGAAGAAAAAGCTAAAGAAATAAAGGCAAAATTAGATAAAGGCGAGGATTTTGCTACTTTAGCAAAAGAGTTTTCCTCATGTCCTAGTAAAGAAAAAGGTGGAGATTTAGGATATTTTGCATCTAACGAAATGATTGCAGAGTTTTCAAATGCTGCATTTGCAATGTCTGTTGGCGAAATAAGTGATCCTGTAAAATCTAGCTTTGGATACCACGTTATAAAGGTTACAGATATTAGAGATACTTATGAAAAAACTGACAAGGAAGATATAAAGTATCAATATAGAGCATTAAAATATGATGAAATGATAAATAATTTCATAAAAGATGCTAATGTAAAAATGCCTAAAGAATTAGAAAAAATAAGAGAACGAGGCAATAAAAAGAATATATAATAAAAAAGGATTAGAGATTTCTCTAATCCTTTTTCAATTTAATTGCGATGACAGGTGTAATTCCAAATGCCCAAAAGCCAACTAAAAAGTATCTAATCATGCTAAATATCAGTGTTTGTGGAAAAATCAGCTTTAATCCACTTTTTATAATTAATAATCCAACTATTAATACAACATATGTTATAGATTTATTTCTTTTTGTCATATCTATAGATAAATTTACATACTTATCTTCAATAACATATCCTATAGAAAGACCGAGTAACAGCCCTGCTGATTTATAAAAATCATTATCTCCAAGCAAGATTGTTAATATAACAAACACTAATGATGAGCCAATAAGTAATTTATAGTTTTTATTTTTTTGAATGTAGTCAAATACTTTGCCTATTATTATAGCCCATAAAACACCAAATAAAGCTCCAAAAATTACATCAGTAGGCCAATGTACTCCCAGATAAAGTCTTGAAACTGCAACAAGTGTAATTAAAATAGCCGAAAATACGTATAGGTTTTTATTTTTAACTATAATTGATAATGATGTCCAAAAGGTTGAAGTTGCCTGTGTATGACCACTTGGAAATGAATAACCTGTTGCGGTTTCTACACGGTTTGAAACTATCCCTTCTATCCCTATAGGTCTATCAAATTTAACTATATTTTTAATAAGTGCATTTAAACAGGTTCCAGAAGCTATTGTAAAAATCAATTTATAGCCTTTGTTTTTATCTACACTTAAAAATATAAATGCAGCTAATAAAACTAAAATAGTTTCTTCTCCAAATAGTGTTAAAAATTCAAAAAAAACATCTAAAAAACTGTTGCTAAAAGACTGAATAAACTTAATTACTTCGACTTGAAAATTCATACAAAATCTCCCTTAAATATCTGTCAGTTAATTTACAAATAAATATTTTTAATATTTATTTATAAATTATTATATATTATTTTAAAAAATTTACTAGTAAAAAACACAAAAAAGATGTACAAAAAAATATTTGACATATAATAATAATAATGTTATTATAAGTAAAAATATTTCGAGGTAGACTTATGAGTATTTATTTAAAAATTTTAGTAAATAAATTACATCATCATAGATACAAGGTTTGTAGCTGAGTTTAATTTAACTCATAGATACAAGCCTATTAGTCGTTTTACAAAAAGACTTGTATCTGTGGAGAATAGATTTAATTTTATGCCATCTGATACATGTCAGATGGCTTTTTATATTTTTTGATTAAACTTTGAGGTGAGAACATGATTACTATTGCTATTCCTAAAGGTAGGTTAGGAAACGAGGCTGTAAAGCTGTTTAAAGAGGTAGGTATAGGAGATTCTATCAATTTAGAATCTAGAAAGTTGTTGTTTTATGACAATAATAATTCAATAAAATTTATGCTAGTTAAAAATGCAGATATTATTTCATGTGTTGAGGAAGGAATTGCGGATTTGGGAGTTGTAGGCGAGGATTTAATAATGGAAAACAATCCTGATTTATATGAATTAAAAAATCTAGGTATAGGTAATTGTAAGCTGGCAGTTGCGGGTTTAAAAGGAAATGAATTGTGGGCTACTGGTAGCTCGCTAAGAATTGCGACTAAGTTTGTTAATATTTCAAGAAAGTATTTTAATAAGAAAGGACAAAGAATTGAAATTGTTAAACTTAATGGCTCTATAGAGCTAGCACCAATTTTAGGTTTATCTGACTTTATAGTTGATATTGTCGAAACTGGTAATACATTAAAAGAGAATGGTTTAGAAGTTATTGAAAATATGTATGACATATCAGGAAAGCTTGTATCAAATAAAGTGAGCTATAAATATAACAAAGAACAAATAGATAGTATTTTAAATCTGGTACAGAGGTGTTAATATGATAAAAATAATAGATACAAATTCCAAGAATATTTTTCTTAAACAATTTAAAAGCAGAAATGAAAATAATAATTTAAATGCTGAAAAGGCTGTTTTAAAAATTATAGAAGATGTTAGGAAAAATGGTGATGAAGCTATTAAAAGATATACACATGAGTTTGATAAAGTTTTGCTTGATTGCTTTGAAGTCAGTAAGGATGAAATTGAAGAAGCGTTTATCCGTACTGATAAAACAATAATAGCTTCTATGAAAAAAAGCTTAGCAAATATTAGCTCATATCATAAAAAGCAGCTAAGAGAAACTATTAGATATAAGGTAGAAGGTAAGGATATAATTTTAGGTCAAATTATAAGACCTATTGAAAGGGTTGGTATTTATGTACCGGGAGGTAAGGCATCGTATCCTTCTACAGTTTTTATGAATGCAATACCAGCTAAAATTGCTGGAGTTAAGGAGGTTATAATGATAACACCTCCAAAAAATGATGGAAGTATTGATGATAAAGTGCTAGTGGCAGCGAAGCTAGCTGGAGTTGATAAAATATTTAAAATCGGGGGAGCTCAGGGTATTGCTGCATTAGCTTATGGTACTGAAACAATACCTAATGTCGATAAAATTACAGGACCGGGCAACATATATGTAGCAATTGCAAAAAAAATAGTGTCAGGAATTGTTGGGATAGATATGATTGCAGGTCCAAGTGAGGTATTAATTATAGCTGACGAATACGCTAATGAGAGATATATAGCTGCCGATTTAATATCACAAGCCGAACATGATGAATTAGCTGCAGCCGTTCTGCTGACAGATAGTATAAAACTAGCGAACAATGTGAAAAAGGAGCTGGAAATACAAGTTAATAACTTATCAAGAAGAGAGATTATAAAAAAATCACTTGAAAATAACGGGGCTTTAATTGTATTAGATAGCATAAGAGATTGTGTTAAAACAGCTAATGATATTGCACCTGAACATTTAGAAATATTAACTACAAATCCTTTTGAACTTTATAAAGGTATAAAAAATGCTGGTGCAATTTTTTTAGGAGAATATTCCCCGGAGCCAGTTGGAGATTATTTTGCCGGACCTAATCACACATTACCAACATCGCAGACTGCTAGATTTTCTTCACCTTTGGGAGTTGATGATTTTTTCAAAAAATCCTCGCTTATATACTATGGCAAGGAAGCATTTATGGAGTGTAGAGAAGATATAATTAGATTAGCAGAAATTGAAGGACTTACAGGGCATGCTAATGCAATTAGAATAAGAAGAGGAGACAAACAATGAAAATAAGAATGAAGAACAGTGTTGAAGAATTAATACCATACTACGTTAACAATACTGTTTCAAGTATTATTTACAATAAGCCTTATAATATTAAGCTGGATGCAAATGAGGGAACAAACTATTTAATTGATGATTATTCAGATTTAAATCTATACCCTGATAGTGATGCAGTACTTTTAAGAAAAGAAATGGCAAAATACTATAATTGTAAATCAAATAATATTATTGCAGGAAATGGTTCAAGTGAAGTGATAAATGTTATTATTAACGCTTATTGTGATAAAGGTGATAAGGTGCTGACATTTTCTCCAGCGTTTAGTATGTATGAGACATACTGTAAGCTTTGTAGCGCTGACTTAATATATGTGTCAACTGATGAAAATTTTATTCAAAATGTTGATGAGCTTATAAAAAAAGCTAAAGAAGTTATGCCAAGAATAATAATCCTATGTAATCCAAATAATCCTACCGGTTATGCAAACAAGATTGATGATATAGAGAAATTGCTTACTGAAATAACAGATAGCATAGTAATAGTTGATGAGGCATATGGTGATTTTATGGATTATTCTTCAGTAGAGTTAATTAATCGATTTGACAATTTAATTGTTACAAGAACAGTATCTAAAGCGTTTGGATTAGCTGGTTTAAGAGTTGGATGTGGTATTGCAAATGAAAATTTAATAAAAATGCTTTGGAGGGTAAAGGCTCCATACAATCTAAATGCATTGTCACAGCAAGTTGCAATAAATGCATTTAAAAATATAGATAGGGTAAAAGATTATATAAATAGTATAAAAGATATAAGAGATAAATTTATTCGAGAACTAGAGAAGCTTAATTTTACTGTTTATAACTCTTCTGCAAATTTTATTTTTATAAATTCAACTATTAAAAACCTTGATAAAAAATTAGAGGATAGAGGCATTTTTATTAGAGCCTTTGGCGGTCAGTTATCAAATTATTATAGAATAACTGTGGTTGGCAAGGAACAATGTGAAATTTTACTTGAAGAATTAAAGGAGATATTAAAGGTGGTATAAATATGAGAACAGGTAGAATAAATAGGCAGACTAATGAAACTAATTTAGAAATCAGTCTTAATATAGATGGTACAGGTAAAAGTAGTATAGATACTGGTATTGGGTTTTTGGATCACATGTTAACACTATTTAGCTTCCATGGAGGATTTGATTTAAATATTAAATGTGAAGGCGATTTGAATGTTGACACACACCACACAGTTGAAGATATTGGTATAGCTTTAGGAAAAGTATTTAATCAAGCTATGGAAGATAAGAGAGGTATTAGAAGATATGGTTCATGTTACTTACCTATGGATGAGTCATTAGCCAGATGCGTTGTTGACATTAGCGGTAGGGCATATCTTGTGTATAATTTGAATTTTAATAAGGAACGTATAGGAACAATGGATACAGAGGATTTTAAAGAATTTTTTAGAGCATTTTGTGTTAATTCTAACATTACCTTACACATAGAGCTATTGTATGGAGAAAATGACCACCATAAAATTGAGGCTATATTTAAAGGTTTAGGAAGAACACTAAGACAAGCATTAGAAATTGTATCAGATAAGGTAGAATCAACTAAAGGTTTAATATAAAGGAGGTGTAAAAATGAATGTAATAATAGATTACGGTAGAGGAAATTTAAAGTCAGTTTTAAATTCTTTTGATAGAGTAGGAATTGAAGCAACAGTATCTAATGACATTAATAAAATAAAAGATGCCAAATCACTAATAATACCTGGAGTTGGTGCATTTACAGCTGCTATGGAGGCTTTAAATTCAATGGGGTTAACTGAAGTAATAAAAAAGGAATGCAGAAAAGGAAAAAATATTATTGGCATATGTCTTGGAATGCAGCTTTTATATCAAAGGGGTTACGAATTTGGAGAGACACAGGGAATTGGCCTTATAGAGGGAGATATAAAATTTATGGATATACCATTTAAGGTACCTCATATGGGATGGAATAATCTGAAATTTAATAAACCTAATGAACCAATATTAAAATATATAAATGAAGATGATTATGTATATTTTGTTCATTCATATTATGCTAGTTCAGACAAGTCAGAGCTTGTAGCTTATTCTGAATATGGTGTAAATGTTCCAGCAATAGTTAGAAAAGACAATGTTTATGGCATACAGTTTCATCCGGAAAAAAGTGGTGATGTGGGTGAAAAAATCTTAAAGGCATATAAAGAAATAATAATGTAATGGAGGCTAGAATGATTATATTTCCTGCAATTGATATAATGGATAACAAATGTGTTAGATTAACACAAGGGCGTTTTGATAATGTAAAGATATATAGCGATGATTTAACTGGTATAGCAAAATCATGGGAAGATACTGGAGCTGAGTATTTGCATTTAGTTGATTTAGATGGTGCAAGAGGGAATTCTAATATAAATACTAAATCGATAGAAAAAATTATTAAAGCTTTAAATATACCAGTACAAATAGGTGGTGGAATTAGAACATACGAACGAGCAAAAGAGCTTATAGAGATTGGTGTTAGTAGGGTTATTTTAGGAACAATTGCTATTGAAAATATGGAACTTACTGAAAAAATAGCAATGGATTTTGGCAAAAATCTTGCAATTTCAGTTGATGCAATAAATGGAAAAGCTAAAATAAGAGGTTGGGAGAAGGAAACAAATATTGATGTCTTTGAAATATGCAGTTATATGGAAATTATTGGAATTAAAACTCTTATTTATACGGATATTTTAAAAGATGGAATGTTACAGGGTGCAAATATTGAAATGTATGAGAAACTTCAAAATAATACTAAGCTAAATATTATAGCATCAGGTGGTGTGAGCAGTATAGAGGATATTAAGGCATTAAATGAGCTTAATGTGCATGGTGCAATTATAGGTAAGGCATTTTATGACAATAAGCTAAGCTTTATGGAGGTGATAAAATGCTTGCAAAACGGATAATACCTTGTCTTGATGTAAGAAATGGAAGAGTTGTTAAAGGACAGAAATTTCAAAATGTTGTGGATATAGACATACCAGAAAGATTAGGCAAATTCTATAGTGACGAGGGTGCAGATGAGCTAGTTTTTTATGATATAACAGCTTCTAATGAAAAAAGGAAAATATCACTTGAATTTGTTGAAAAAGTCGCTGGAAAAATTAACATACCATTTTGTGTTGGTGGTGGTGTTAAAACTGTGGATGATTTTATGTATATATTAAGAAAGGGTGCAGATAAGGTTTCTGTAAATTCATCAGCAATATATAATCCAAAGCTTATAAAAGAAGCTTCTGAAAGCTTTGGTGCACAATGTGTCGTTCTTTCTATAGATGCTAAAAAATCATCAGACGGGTCATGGAATGTATATGCTAGTGGTGGAAAAGAAAATACAGGATTAGATGCCGTGAAATGGGCAATTGAAGGGGTTATGCTTGGGGCTGGCGAAATAGTTGTAAATAGTATTGATGAAGATGGAATGAAAAGTGGATACGATTTAAATCTTCTTAAAATTATTGCTAACTCAGTTAATGTACCAGTTATAGCATCTGGTGGAGCTGGATGTATGGAGCATTTTTTAGATGCCGTAAAGTTTGCAAATGTTGATGGAATATTAGCAGCCTCAGTATTTCATTTTAGTGAAATTAGAATTAAGGACTTAAAAAATTATTTAAAAAACAACAGCATAGAAGTGAGGATATAAACTAATGAATAATATAGAATTTAATATAGATGATTTAAAATTCAATGAAAATGGATTAATACCATGCATTTGTCAAGATTATTTCACAAATGAGGTTTTAATGCTTGCATATATGAACAAGGTGTCTATTGAATTAACATTAAAAACTAAACATGTACACTATTTTTCAAGAAGCAGACAAAAGCTGTGGAAAAAGGGGGAAACTTCTGGAAATATTCAAGAGTTAAAGGGGTTTTATTTTGATTGTGATAATGATACTATTTTAATTAAGGTAAAGCAAACAGGAGTTGCTTGCCATACAGGAAGCTTTTCATGTTTTTTTAATACAATTTTTGAAGATTTTAAAGCTAGTGAAGCTAATAAGGATAGTATTATAGAAAAGCTATATGCTAAAATTGTTGATAGAAAAGAAAATCCTAAGGAAGACTCATATACAAATTATTTATTTAATAAGGGTATAGATAAAATATTAAAAAAGGTTGGTGAAGAAAGCGCAGAGGTTATAATAGCTTCCAAAAACAATAGTAAGGATGAACTAATATATGAATCCAGTGATTTAGTTTACCACATGTTAGTATTGCTAATTAATCAAGGACTATCTTTAGACGATATAAAAAAAGAACTAGAAAAAAGATTTAAATAAATTTTATCGCACATTTTTGTATTCTCGTACGTTATACAATATGAAAGGAGGTTTTTTAGTGTCTGTTAACATAAATGCGCATTATGATGAAATATACAGATATTGCTATTTTAAAATAAAAAATTTATATGTAGCAGAGGATTTAACTCAGGAAACGTTTCTTAAATTTATTAAGCAAAATAGCTATGTTGATAGGGACAAGCCTCTAGCATATTTGTATACAATTGCTAAAAACACTTGTATAGATTATATGAGAAAAGTTGAATATGACCCATTAAACAAAGAAATTATAGCTGAAAATGAGTTTGAAAAAGTAGAGATAAAAAAAGTTGTAAGGGATGCAATTTTAACACTTCCAAGTGATGAGCAAGAGCTAGTATTTTTAAGGTATGTCAATGAACTAAAAATTGGAGATATAGCTAAAATCACAGAAATATCACGATTTGCTATCAATAGAAAATTAAAAAAAGCTTTAGAAGGCTTGAAACTTGTATTAAGAGAGGAGGATTTTTTTGAATAAAGATAAAAAATTAAAATTAGAAATTAAATCAGCTTATGAACTTCCTGAATCACATAGAAAAAAAGAGTTTTTAATGAATTTAGAAGTGCCTAAAACGAATTTATGCGAATTTTTTATGTCACAGCTAAAATACATAAGAAAAAGAGTATTTTTTATTGAAACAATTATTATGCTTATTTGCTTAATCCCTTTATTAAATTTAAAATACTCTAATGCTAATATAAAATATATTTCAATGCTTTCATCCATAATACCTTTTTTTGTATTGATTGTAGTTACTGAAATATCTCGCTCTATTGCATACAATATGGCAGAGCTTGAAATGACAACTAGATATAGCTTGGGTCAGATTATTATTGCTAGAACTACAATATTAGGTAGTGTGAATTTTATTTTCTTAATTTTTCTCTTAATGGTTTTAAGCTTTAAATTTGAATACAACATTTTAAATCTATGTCTTTATATTATCATCCCTTTTTTATTGACATGCTTTGGCTCTCTTTATGTAATGAATTATGTTAGAAATAAAAATGTGAATTTTTATTGTGCAGGAATAAGTATTTTTGTAAGCTTAGCTAATATATTTTTATATGATATGAAGAGTGATTTATATAATTATTTAAGTGTTCAATTTTGGTTAATATTATTTATTGTCTTGATTGTAGGGGTTATAATTCAGGCTAAAAAATTTATTAAAAGTACGGAGGAATACAATTGGAACTTATTATAGATAGAATTACTAAACAATATGCAAATAAAATTGCAGTAGATAGAGTTTCATGTACTCTTGCAGATGGAGTATATGCACTTTTAGGGGCAAATGGTGCAGGTAAAACCACACTAATGAGAATGCTCTGTGGTATTTTAACACCAACATCTGGTGAAATTATTTTAAACGGACTAAATACTAATAGTGAGGAGTATAGAAACTTACTTGGATATTTGCCTCAGGATTTTGGTTATTATCCAGATTTCACTGCAATGGAATTTTTAATGTACATAAGTTCTTTAAAGGGCTTAAATAAGACTACTGCTAAAGAACGTTCAACTGAACTACTTAATCTAACCTCGCTTAGTGAAGTAGCTAAAAAGAAAATTAAGACTTTTTCAGGTGGAATGAAACAGCGTTTAGGTATAGCTCAAGCAATGCTAAATAATCCTAAATTGCTTATATTAGATGAGCCTACAGCAGGACTTGATCCTAAAGAGCGCGTTAAATTTAGAAATCTTATATCGGATTTATCAAAGGACAGAATTATAATATTATCTACCCATATAGTTTCTGATATCGAATATATAGCAAATAAGATATTAATTATGAAATTAGGACAGCTTATTCATAATGACAGCTTGGACGAAATTATTAAAGTTATTGATGAAAAGGTATGGGAATGTACAGTCACACCAGAGGAAGCTGAAAAATTAACACATACATATACAATTATAAATATACGCCACGAAAAGGATAAGACATTTTTACGACTTGTTTCAGACAAATGTCCAACTTCTGAGGCTGTTAAGGTTGAAGCATGCTTAGAGGATTTATATATTTATTATTTTAGTGAGGTAAGTGAGGTTGAAAGAAATTATGAATAATAAAAAAATAGGCACCGAGCCCATGCACAAATATTTCATGCCTATTGATGAAAATAAGTGCATGAGCATGAGAATGAAAAATAATTTTTTTACACTTGTAGGGTTTGAATATAAAAAGATATTTAAACGTAAATCCACATATTTATCATTTTTAATGATAGCAATTGTTATAGCTTTATCATTCGGTATAATCATCGGCGATACATATGTGGAGGGAGATAAAGGTATTAGTAAATATGAACTGATGAATATAGATAGGGAATATTCTAGGTCAGTTAAAGGATATATTGATGAAAATAAGATAAAAGAAATTATTGAGCAAAATAAAGTTTTATTGTCAGATATAGAAAATTCACCATTATCTAATGGCGAGGTTTTATTATCAAAGGGAACCTATGAAAAATTTTCAATGAGATACAGCTATATTGCTAGGCTTTTTAGAAATGTATATGCACCTAAAGGTGAAAGCTTTGACTATGATGCGATTGATAAGTTAAGTGATGAGGACGCAAAATTATTTTATAATAAACGTTTAGATAAAATAGATGAAATGTTATCAAACGGGTATTTTACAGAAGCAGAAATTAGAAAATATCATGAACTAAATTTTAAAATTAGCACGCCTTTTTATTTCGATCATTATAAAGGATATTCTGTTATAATGCAATCTCTAGTACCCATTTCAATATTCGCAACATTAGCTATATCAATATGCATAGCTCCTATATTTGCAAGTGAATACAGTGGTAAAACGGATCAACTTATACTTACATCTAAGTTTGGTAAAAACAAGTTAATAAATGCAAAAATATTTTCAGGTATTACATTTTCATTTATTGTATCTTCTTTAACAGTATGCATTACTATATTATCAAATTTGTTGATATTTGGTTTTGATGGGGCGAATGTTGAATTACAGGTGATGTTTCCACTTATGCCTTATCCTTTAACTATGCTTGAGGCAGTGATTGTTATGTCAATAGTTTCTCTAATGGCAACTTTATTAGTTTCAACCTTCACAATGTTTATGTCATCAAAATTAAAAAATCCTTTTGGAGTAATTATAATTACAAATATTATCTTATTTGCACCTATGTTTATTTCAATACCAGAAAACAATAGGGTATTAGCAACAATTATAAGACTTCTACCAGTCAAAATGTTTGAAATATCAGATGTGTTTTCGGAGCATTTCTTTGTATTTGGAGATTTTACAGGTGCAAAGTCCTTCACACTTACATCATATGTGTTTTTACCTGTATTTTGTTTTATAGTATGTATTTTGCTAATACCATTTACATATAGAGCCTTCAAAAAACATCAAATTAGCTAATAAAAAAGAGGATAAACTTTTATGATAGCAAAAAAGTTTATCCTCTTTATAATAATAATTTATTTTAAGATGCCAAGCTTATTTTTCCAATTTAATATACGTAAAACTGATTCATCAACTTGATCCTCATCTATTGTTCCATTATTCACTGCATTGATTACTGCTGGAATTTGTGTTTCAAAGTTAGTACAGCAAATTAAATCGTTGCCAGCGAGAATTGCGGATACTGCTGCTTGTTCTTCATCAACAAAGTTATTAATAGCATCCATATATAAATCATCTGTCATTATAACTCCACTAAAATTAAGCTCCTCACGTAATATGTCGTGTATTTTTTTTGACAATGATGCTGGATTTTGATTATCTATAGCTTCAATTATATTGTGCGATACTAAAATTGAATCTGCACCAGCTTCTATTCCAGCTTTAAAAGGTTTAAAGTCATTATTTAAAAAGTTACTATAATCACGTTTATCGTAGGAAATACCAGTATGAGTGTCTATGTTATTGCCATAACCAGGAAAATGTTTCAAAACTGAACCTATGCCCTCTGAATTCATAGTTTCTACAACAGTCTTTACATATTTAGAAGTTTCATCTGCATTTTTTCCAAAGGCTCTATTATAGATATAGTCTGAAGGATTTTCAGAAACATCACATACTGGTGCAATATTAACGTTAATACCTAGGGATTTTAATAGAGTGGATTTTTCTTCCGTATCACTGATTATTAGCTCCCAGCCTCCTTCATTATATAAATCTTGAGGAGACCAAAAAGGTACAGCTCTAAAATTTTTATTTATACTTAATCGATTTACGGTTCCACCTTCTTCATCTACAGCTATAAACATTTTTATGTCTGAAGCATCTTGATAAGATTGAATATTTTCTGTTGCCATTTGCTTTGTCTTTCCCTTAAAATCCGGAGCAAATAAAATATATCCTCCTAAATGATATTTACTTGCTTTCTCAGCTGCATTTTCTTCTGGGCAACGAGCAATAAACAATTGTCCAACTTTTTCTTCTATCGACATTGACTTTATCATTTCTTTTAAATCCTTATCAGAATATGTATTTTCATCTGTTTTATCTTCTTCTTTATCTTCTTTATCTTCCTTTTCTTCAATAGGCAATACGGTAATATGATCTATAATAACTTTTTGAGCATCTTTTGTTTTTGCTAAACTACCTTTATATACAATACTAACAGGTGCATCAATAACAATTCCATATTCAGCAGTAATTTTTATATCATCATCTAATACGAAATAATAGATTTCACCATTATCATCCTCAACACTTAATGTTGACATAGTTGCATCATAAACTTTGCCTCTAAGCTCTTTAGTCAATTCTGAGTCTAGGTCTTTATTAACATCAATCTCTAAATTTTGTTTTAATATATCACAACCAGTTAAAATAAATAAAAATATTATTATACTAATAAATAAACAAATTGTCCTTTTTTTCATCATGTCAAATTTTCCCTTCAAATTTCAATAACTTTAAAATAATTATATACCTTTTAAATGATAATATCAAGTTTTCTAAAAATAATAAACTAATTGATATAAGATTTTTTATATGAAAAATAAAAATATATTTAAAGTTCAATAAAAATTTAGATTTTTTTAACTTATAAAAAATAAATGATTGCATAATACTAATATAAGTGATAAAATAATATATTGTGAAAAAATCAAATATAAGGAAGAAAAAGAATTAATGAAAATTGAAAACATCGAAATAAGTGAAAAAATCCAAAAGGCTTTGGAGGAAATGGGCTTTGAAGAGCTAACGCAAATACAGCTTGAAGCAATTCCTCATATTTTGGAGGGAAGAGATATTATTGCTCAGTCTAACACAGGTACCGGTAAAACAGCTGCGTTTGGTATACCAGTAATTCAAGGCATCGACACTGATGTTAAAAGACCGCAGGCTATAGCACTTTGTCCTACAAGGGAGCTAGCAGTTCAGGTTGCAAATGAATTTAAAAAAATGTCTAAGTTTATAGACGGACTTAAGATAGTAAGTGTTTATGGTGGAGCAGATATTAAGGGACAGATTGACAAATTAAGAAGTGGTGCACAGATTATAATTGGTACACCTGGAAGAGTTATTGACCTTATTGACAGAGGAGTTATAAAGCTTGATGAGCTTAAAATAACTATACTTGATGAGGCTGATGAAATGCTTAAGATGGGCTTTAAAGAAGATATTGAGCTTATTTTAAGTAAGGTTGAGCATAAAACTCAAACTCTTTTATTTTCAGCTACTATGCCTGAAAGTATAATGAGGATAACTAAGCAATTTCAAAATAATCCAGTTATGATTAAAACTTTAAGAGAAGGTATAACTGCAAAAGAAGTAAAGCAAAGCTATTTTATGGTTAAACACTCTGATAAAATTGAGGCTCTTACAAGAATACTTGACACATATACAACAAAGCTTGCATTAGTATTTTGCAACACTAAAAGAAGTGTTGATGAGCTGTTTGATGTACTAGTAGACAAGGGATATAACTGTGATAAAATACACGGTGATATTAACCAAGCTCAAAGATTAGATACACTTAATAAATTTAATAATGGTTTAGTGGATGTACTAATTGCAACAGATGTTGCTGCTAGAGGATTAGACATAAAAGAGGTTGAAGCGGTTATAAACTATGAAATACCTACTAAAGAAGACTATTATGTTCACCGTATAGGTAGAACAGGTCGAGCTGGAAGAGAAGGACTATCATTTACACTTTTAACAAACAAAGAAATGAAAAAGCTTCAAGCTATTGAAAGATATACTAAAAAACCATTAAGAAAAAGACAAATACCTACTATTGAAAAAGTTAATGAGATTAAACAAGACAAGTTTATAAGAGATATTGAATCAAATATTGCTAATGGTATAACTGAAGATTATTCATACATTATCAATAGATTATATGATAGTGGAAATTCGCCAGAAGCTATAATTTCTGCTTTAATCAAAGATAGATTAACTTTTGACAGCTCAGATAATGATAAGGATTTAAATGACATAATACCAGAAAGAAGAAAATCATCAAGAAATAGAGATGAGGATATAAATAAATCTGGAGTTAGATTCTTTCTTAACCTTGGTAAAAAAGATGGTATAAGACCAAGAGATATACTGGGTGCTGTAGCTGGTGAGTGTGATATACCTGGAACTGATATTGGAGAAATTGAAATTCTTGATAAATTCTCATTCTTTAATGCAGCTAAGGAGCATAAAAATGTTATTCTTAAGAAAATGAATGACTCAGCAATAAAAGGTAAAGATGTTGTCGTAGAACTTACAACTTCAAAAAAACAGAAGGGAAGCGTTGCTAATTCAAAATATGGTAGCGATTCATCTAAAAGAAAAGATAGTAGTAAAAGCTCTTACAGAAAGAAGAAATAAAAAATTTTATAAATAAATATTGACTATGAATTTTATCAGTGCTATTATTACTAACAATATTGTTTTTAATTACAATATTATTAGAAAATTATTTGAGGAATGAATTATTATGAAAACTAAAACTATTGTTTTGAATAAAGAATTTAATAATAATAATAATAGATACAAGAGTTTGTAGTTGAATTTTAAATAAAATTCATGGATGCAAGCTCTATTGGTTTTTTAAAAAAGACTTGTATCTATGGTAATGAAAGATTTTAAACCATCTGATACAAGTCAGATGGTTTTTTTATCCTCAAAAACAACTACAAAGGAGAATGAATATGTCGGTAGAAAAATTAATTATTCCACAAAATTACTATAGCAGATTTTCTATAATAGAAACGGAAATTGCTATAAAAAGAATTAAAGATTATTTTGAAAGTGAGCTAGCTAAAAATTTATCTCTTACTAGGGTTTCAGCACCATTAACTGTTAAATCAAATACTGGATTAAACGATGATTTAAATGGAATTGAAAGATGTGTAAAATTTGATATAAAAGATACTAATGATAATGTTGAGATAGTTCAATCTTTAGCTAAATGGAAAAGGATGGCATTAAAGCAATATAGATTTGACACTTATACAGGACTTTATACTGATATGAATGCTATTAGACGAGACGAAGACCTAGATAACATCCATTCTATTTATGTTGATCAATGGGACTGGGAAAAAATAATAACAAAAGAAGACAGAAATATTGAAGCTCTAAAAAATATAGTTAGGTTAATATATAAAACATTTAAGGATACAGAGCGAAAACTCGAGGAGGTTTATCCTTTTCTAAAGAATATATTACCTGATGACATATATTTTATTACAACAGAGGAGCTTTTGCAAAAATATCCTGATTTAACTCCAAAGGAGAGAGAGCATGCTATATCAAGAGAAAAAAAGGCTGTGTTTTTGATGAAAATAGGTGCAAAACTGTCTGATGGAAGTATACACGATGGAAGAGCAGCAGACTATGATGATTGGTCTTTAAATGGAGATATAATATTTTATTTTCCTACACTTGACATTGGTCTTGAATTGTCATCAATGGGTATTAGAGTAGACAAAGAAGCATTACTATTTCAATTAAATGAAAGAAATCAGATGCATAAAAAAGAATTTAAATTTCATCAAGATATAATTAACGAAGATATTCCTTATACTATTGGTGGCGGAATAGGTCAATCAAGAATATGTATGTTCTTTTTGCAAAAAGCACATATTGGAGAAGTTCAAGCATCTATTTGGTCAGACGAAATGATTAAGGCTTGTCAAGAAAACGGAATATTCTTACTGTAAAAGTTGAAAATTAAAAATAATATTGACAAAGAAAATTATAAGTATTATAATCAAAAGAAGTTTAATAAATGAATCAACATAGTCTCGTTACATTAGACATTTGTTGAGACTATTGCTATGAAGGATCGAGTAGGTTAAAAACCGTATATAACCAAACATAGATTAGTACCTAATCTATTAGTATCAGAGACAAAGTGCCGTTGGCTGAAAGCATTTTGATATAGGCTTAACTGAAAACTAATCCAGAGCAAAATCTGAAACCTGATATCAGGGTAAGGATTTGGTTAGGCGCCTTAAGTCTTTTGAGTCCCAATTAGGGTGGAACCACGAAGCTACAAGCTTTCGTCCCTAAACACAGTTGTGTTTAGCGATGAAAGCTTTTTTTATGCAGTTATATACTGTCAAATTAATAAGGAGGAAAAATTATGATTAAGTTAACGATGCCTGATGGCAGTGTACGTGAGTACGAAAAAGGAATTAAAGCAATTGATGTAGCAAAAAGCATAAGTGAAGGATTAGCAAGAGTTATACTTGCTGCTAGCTATAATGATAAAACTATAGATTTACAACAAGAGTTAAATGAAGATGGAACTATTAAATTCTTAAAGTTTGAAGATGAAGAAGGAAAACATGCGTTTTGGCATACTTCATCACACATACTTGCACAGGCTATACAAAGAATATGGCCAGCTGCAAAACTTGCTATAGGTCCATCAATTGCAAATGGATTTTACTATGATATAGATTTAGACTATAGAATAGTGGAAGAAGATTTACCAAAAATTGAAGAGGAAATGAAGAAAATTGTTAAGGAAGAGTTAGTTCTTGAGAAATTTGAACTTCCTAGAGCAGAGGCTCTAAAATTTGTAGAAGAAAAAGGAGAAATATATAAGGCAGAATTAATAAATGATTTACCTGAAGATGCTATAATTTCATTCTACAAACAAGGAGATTTTGTTGACTTATGCGCTGGACCTCACCTTGAGTCTACTAAAAAGCCAAAGGCTGTAAAGCTATTAACAATAGCTGGTGCTTATTGGAGAGGAAATGAGAAAAACAAAATGCTTCAAAGGATATATGGTATAACTTTTGAAAAGGCTAAAGAACTTGAAGATTATATTAATATGCTAGAAGAGGCTAAGAAAAGAGACCATAGAAAATTAGGTAAAGAACTGGGATTATTCTTTATGTCAGAAGAAGGACCAGGATTTCCTTTCTTCTTGCCAAAGGGTACTGAGATAAAGAATGAATTAATTAAATTCTGGAGAGAAATCCACAAGGAAGCAGGATATGTTGAGGTTGAAACTCCTATTATATTAAATAGACATCTTTGGGAAACATCTGGACATTGGTATCACTACAAAGAAAACATGTATACAACAATTATAGATGAAGAGGATTTTGCTATTAAGCCTATGAATTGTCCGGGTGGATTATTAGTTTATAAAAATTCACCACATTCATATAAGGATTTCCCTATAAGAGTTGGAGAACTTGGAAGAGTCCACAGACACGAATTATCAGGCGCTTTACATGGACTTATGAGAGTAAGAACATTTACTCAAGATGATGCTCATATATTTATGTTACCTGAACAAATAAAGGATGAAATTAAAAATGTTGCAAACTTAATTGATAGAGTTTATAAAACATTTGGATTTAGCTATAGTGTTGAATTATCAACTAGACCAGAGGATTTCTTAGGCGATATTAAAGACTGGGATGCAGCAGAAAATGATTTAAAAGAGGCATTAAATGAACTAGGCTTACCATTTAAAATCAATGAAGGTGATGGAGCTTTCTATGGTCCTAAGATTGACTTTAAAATTAGAGATTGCATAGGTAGAGAATGGCAATGCGGAACTATACAGCTTGACTATCAATTACCACAGCGTTTCGAAATTGAATATGTTGGAGCTGATGGACAGAAACATAGACCAATTATGATTCATAGAGTTGCTCTTGGTAGCTTAGAGAGATTCTTTGGCGTATTAATTGAGCAATATGCAGGAGCCTTCCCAACTTGGATAGCTCCAGTACAAGTTAAGATTTTACCTATATCAGATAAATTTAATGATTATGCTTCAAGCGTTAAAAAACAACTGGAACAAAATGGTATAAAGGTAGAGCTAGATGACAGATCAGAAAAAATTGGCTACAAGATTAGAGAAGCTCAACTTGAGAAGGTACCTTATATGTTTGTAGTTGGTGAAAAAGAAGCTGAAAGTGGAAATGTTTCTGTAAGAGAAAGAGGAAAAGGTGATATAGGCTCAATGTCAATAGCAGATATCTCTAGTATAATAGTTAATAAAATTAAATCTCGCGAAAATGATTCGCCAATGGCTTAAATTTAATAAAAAATTTAAAATAGAAAGCTTTACACTGCTATATAGTGTAAAGCTTTTTTATTTAACATTTATTTTATAAATACATATTATGTTTAGTGATTATTATTAATTTTCGATTAGTCAAAAGAGGTGGTGATGTCTTGTCTTTTGTAGAAGAGGAAGTAACTATACCGATTGATGCTGATAAAGCACAGCAGCTATGTATAATAAATAAGCAAATTTTTGCTAGTACAGCAATTATATTTGCTATCCTAATAACTATATTAGTTTTAAAAGGCTTTAAAAAGGTTTTATTCATTGAGGATTTAGAGGAAATAGAAAGAATTACAACAATCAATGATAGATTAGTGAAATTTTCTATACTTATAGTTTTAATAGTATCATTTTATTATTTATATCAGTCTTTAGAAAATTATCAAACTAGCTGTGATTATGTAGAAAAAAATTATGTTGTAGCAAACACATTATCAGTACTTGCTGCAATTATTAAATTCTGGACTATATACAGTTCAAGCAATAATACTTTAAATGAAGAAGAAACTGAAACAGAAATAATATAAATTGTCGTAATTTGTAGACAAAAGTCGTTTATAAATACATATTTAAATGCTTGTTAATAAATTTAATAAATTTGTTAATATATAACAAATATCCCTTGCTTTTTAGCAAACAATAATATATAATCCAACATATATTTAATTTGAGGCATAACTTGCATCTTTTAAGAATAGCAAGGTATGTCTTTTTATCAGTAGTAAATTAGTACTATAAATATTATTATAGGGAGGATTACATATGATATATAAAAACAATGATTTCTGAAATATTAGCTAAATTGTTTTAAATATCTAAAATATGTTAATAATAAATTAAATTAACTCGTGAGGGTTAAATATTATAGATTAAAAGAGAGTAGCTAAAATGAATTATTTTAAAAAAAATCATTTGAATAAAATTACACCTGGACAGGTAATCGCATTGGGTTTTTGTGCAGTTATATTAACAGGGGCAATATTGCTTATGCTTCCAATATCAGCAAATGAAGGAGTATCTGTTTCATTTATAGATGCTTTGTTTACTTCAACAAGTGCAGTTTGTGTAACTGGATTAATTGCGATTGATACAGCTGATACTTTTAATGTTTTCGGACGTACAATTGTGGCTTTACTGATACAAATAGGGGGCCTAGGCGTTACATCTATTGGTGTTGGAATAATTATGATAGTTGGACGACGTGTTGGATTCAAACAAAGAACGTTAGTAAAAGAGGCATGGAACTTAAATTCATTTAAAGGTATAGTAAAGCTTGTAAGAGCTGTTTTATTAATGACCTTATGCTTTGAATTAGTAGGTGCTATATTAAGTTTTATTGTGTTTAGACAAGATTATAATACTTTGGATGCAATGGGAATTAGTATTTTTCACTCTGTAGCAGCATTTAATAACTCAGGTTTTGATATATTGGGAGGTTTGAGAAATTTAATTCCATATCAAGATAATATTCTTTTAAATCTAACCACTTGTGGATTAATAATTTTTGGTGGTCTTGGTTTTTTAGTAATTATAGATATAATTAGGACACGATCATTTAGGAAATTAGCTTTGCATTCTAAGGTAGTTATAACAACAACAATTGCTTTGTTGATTGTTGGAACACTACTTTTAAAATGGACTGAGGATGTTACTTGGTTGGGGGCGTTTTTTCAGAGTACATCATCAAGAACAGCAGGTTTTAGTACATATCCGATAGGTAACTTTACAAATGCAGGACTATTGACATTGACAGTCTTAATGTTTATTGGAGCTTCCCCTGGATCTACAGGTGGTGGAATCAAAACAAGCACATTGTTTGTTTTAATTCAATCAATAAAAAGTATTGTTACAAATCAACATTGTGAGTCATTTAAGAGAACAATTCCTTACGATGTTATTATTAAGTCGTTTATAATAATGATATTGTCATTATCATTAGTTTTAGTTGCAACATTTATATTGTGTGTTCTAGAGCCAGAATACTCTTTAATACAAAACCTGTTTGAAGTGACATCTGCTTTTGGTACAGTTGGATTGTCAACAGGTATCACACCTGATTTAAGTACGGGAAGTAAATCGCTTTTGATATTGATTATGTATATAGGTAGATTAGGTCCACTAACTATAGCAACATTGTGGTTTGATAGAGAAAAATCTAGTATTCATTATTCTGAAGAGATTATTACAATAGGATAGATTAGATAGTTATTATAGATAAGATTGTGCAATTGGAGGTTAAAATGTATAGTAATAAAAAAACAGCTGCAATTGCTGTTGTCGGTTTAGGTAGATTTGGTATGGCATTAGCTAAAGGCTTATGCGAGCTTGGTAAAGAAGTATTAGTTATTGATGAAAGTGAAGCTAAGATTAAAGAATTAAGAGGTTATACAGAGTATGCTTTTGTATGTGATAAGCTTACTAAAGAGGCATTATCTGAAGCTGGTATACAAAACTGTGAGGTTGTGGTAGTTTGTATTGGACAAAGAATTGATGTTAGCATACTTGTTACATTACATGCAGTAAGTTTGGGAGTTCCAAAAGTTATTGCAAAGGCAACAAGCAATGAGCAAGGATATGTACTTGAAAAAATTGGCGCAGAGGTAGTTTACCCTGAACATGATATGGCAGTTAGGCTTGCAAAAAGAATTGTAAATAATAATGTTATAGATTATCTTTCATTAAATAATGAGATAGAAATATCTGAACTAAAGATTCTAAATAGATATATAGGAAAATCTATAAATGAAGCAAATATTAGAAAAAATAACAAGTTAAATATTATAGCTATAAAACATAAGGACGATATTATTACTGAAATTTATCCTGAATATGTATTTAAGGAGAATGATATAATAGTTGTAATTGGCAAAAAAGAGAATATACAGAACTTTGAAGCACTACAATAATTATCCTAAGGCAGCTTTTCTTATTAGTTAAAGCTGCCTTTAAATATTATTAGATAATTAAATTGATTTCTAATCTAATTCTAATACATGACTAAAGATTATTTAATATTGCAGACATATAATAAATACATAAGGTAAACAATATTATATACTTTGAGGAGAGAGAAAAATGAAGGTTACAATTGAATTAATTGATGAGTTAAGAAGCAGGGTAAATATAACATACGACGAAGCTAAAAAAACACTTGAGAAAAACGATGGAGATTTAATTAAATCAATCATTGAGCTAGAAGAAAAAAAAGGTGCTAAGATAGCTGGAACTGTAAAGACTAATAATAAGGATGGATTTGCTGATTTTGTTGACAAGGTATTACAGTTAAGATTTAGTATTAAAAGTAAAGAAGGAGAGGTTTTAATTAACGTTCCTTTAGTATTAGTTGCATTAACATTCTTGATGGCATTTTGGGTGGTTATTATAGGTTTAGCAATTGCTATAATATACTCATGTAATATTAAAATCTACAAGGCTAAAAAATTTACAAATGTTAGTGACATAAAGCAAAATTTTAAGCAAACAGTTAATAAGGTTAAAACTACTACAGAAAGAATATTTGACAACAACGAAGAAGTAAATATTACAAATAATAATAAAGACGATGACAACGAAATAACTATAGAATAGGACTTAGCACATAGTGCTAAGTTTTATTATTTTTTGACACTTCATCCTGATTTGTAGTATAATGTAAAATATTGCTAATTGTGTACATTGGAGGTATCATGGTTTTTTCGAGTATTTTTTTCTTATATGGTTTTTTACCAATAACTCTTGTTTTGTATTTTTCTATCAAAAATATTTTGTATAGGAATATAATTTTGACATTAGTTTCTCTGTTTTTTTATGCTTGGGGAGAGCCTATATATGTAAGTCTTATGATTTTTAGTGCATATATAGTATATTTAAGTGGGATTATTATAGAAAAATTTAAGAACAAATGGCAAGCAAAAGCTGCTGTTATTGGGTCTGTAGTTATTAATTTAGCACTTTTATGCTTTTTTAAATATACAGGCTTTTTTATAGATAATATTAATTTTTTATTTAATTTAGACATAATAGCCCCAGCTATTAGACTGCCTATAGGTATATCGTTTTTTACGTTTCAAACTCTGTCCTATAGTATAGATGTATATAGAGGTGATGTTAATACGCAAAAATCTTATATGAATTTGCTTTTGTATGTTTCATTATTTCCTCAGTTAATTGCTGGTCCAATAGTTAGATATAGTGAAATAGCTGAGCAAATTAATCATAGAAAAACTACACTTGATGATTTAAGTGAAGGTATAACAAGATTCATTAGAGGATTAGGAAAAAAAGTTTTGATAGCCAATATTGCTGGAAGCTTGACTAGTCAATGTCTAGATGTGCAAACTAGCTCAATTTCTGTTGTTATGTCATGGCTCGGAATAATACTTTATACTATACAGATATATTTTGATTTTTCTGGTTACTCTGATATGGCAATAGGTCTTGGTAGAATATTTGGTTTTAGATATAACGAGAATTTTAACTATCCATATATATCACGCAGTATAACTGAATTTTGGAGAAGATGGCATATTTCTCTTGGTTCATTTTTTAGAGATTATGTGTATATACCACTTGGCGGCAATAAAAAAAGACAGCTATTAAATCTATCAATTGTATGGTTTTTAACAGGTTTTTGGCATGGTGCATCTTGGAATTTTATATTGTGGGGTCTATATTACGGTGTTTTTGTGATTATAGAAAAGATTTTTATGCTTAAGATATTAAGCAAAATTCCAAAAGCATTGGCACATATTTATACGATGTTAATAGTTATATTTGGTTGGGTACTGTTCTACTTTACTGATGTAAGTAGCGGTATTAATTATATTTTAACAATGCTTGGATTAAAGGGTAACCCTATATTTGACCTTAATACTGAAATATTTTTAAAGAGTAATTTCATATTTTTTATAGTTTCAATAATATTTTGTATGCCAATTCAAAATGTATTTATCAAATACTTTAAAAAGAAAAATGAAAACTCATTAAGTAATAGATTTGCTAATTTAACGCCAATTGCGTTTAATTTAATAATATTTTTAATTGTAACTTCAGTACTTGTTGGTGAATCTTATAATCCATTTTTATATTTTAGATTTTAGAAAGCGAGGTATAATATGCATAGAAATAATATTTATAAAATAATAAATGTGGTAGCTTTTTTAGTAATTATATTTACATTATTTGTACTTAACCTTTTGTTTTCTAATAAATCTGGAATTTCAGAAAGAGAAAAAAGAGAACTTGCTTCGATGTCTAATTTGACAGCTAAAAACTATGCTGATGGTAGCTTTTTTAAGGACTATGAAACATATTTTGCCGATAGATTTGTGTTTAGAGATTCATTTATACATATTAGTGATATATTTATGAGCTTTAAGGGTTATGCATCTGATGGAGTTGAAATTGTAAAAACTAACGCAAATTTAATTAATGGTTCATCAGAAAATAATGAGGTTAGTAATTTTGGACAGTTTATAATTGTCAATAATATAGGTTTTGAAACCTTTATATATAATGAGTATTTTATGAGTTTTTACATTAATGCTATAAATTACTATGCAGATAATATTAATGAAGATGTTAAAATATATTCTATACTTGTTCCAACATCAATAGAATTCAATTTGCCAGAAAAATATACTTCTTTAACCGAATCTCAAAAGAAAGGTATTGATTATGTTAATGGTAAGTTTAGAGATAATGTAAATAGTGTTGATGTTTATTCAAATTTAGAGGCAAATAAGGATGAGTATCTATATTTTAAAACTGACCATCATTGGACTGCACTAGGTGCATATAGAGCATATGAGGCGTTTATGCTAGAAAAGGATGAGAAACCAGCTACTTTAGATAGCTATGAAAGAATTGAAAGCAAATCTGAATATCTTGGCTCAATTTATGGAATTACGTCTAACAAAAAACTAGAAAATAATAGGGATAATATCTGGTATTATAACATAAATGAGCCCTTAACTTATGAGGTACACGATAAAAATAATGAAGTAACCTATGATGAATCGGTTTTCTACCCAAGATATTTTAATAGAGAAGGTAAGTATGCAGTGTTTATGGGCGGTGATGTTGCTTTTGCTAAAATTACAACTAAAAACACTGATAAGAAAAAGATAATGATTATAAAGGACTCATATGCAAATGCATTTATACCTTTTTTAATTCCTCATTATAGTGAAATATATGTTGCTGATCCGAGAAGTTGTCAGTATAATATTATAAATACTATTGAACAAAATAATATAGATGAACTACTTTTTATCGATTATGCTATGACGTTAAATTTACCTGAATTTTCAGAAATGATTAAAAATTTAGCTATACGAAATCCCAATGAATAGTTTTAATCTATTTTTAATAAAGTATTAAAGTTGAATTAATTTTTTATATGTAAAATATATAAATAAAATATAAATTATTTTATTTATAATCTAAGAGGGGCGATAGTGTGAAAAAAACACTTCACAACGTGAAACGTATTTCACGATTAGAAAAATCAAAAAACGATTTTTCATTTATATTTATGATGCCACTATGTGGCGTTATGGAGGAAATTATGGAAGCTAAAAAGAAAATTTTAATAGTTGAAGATGAACAAAAAATAGCCCGTTTTTTAGAGCTAGAGCTTAATTATGAAGGTTATGATGTTAAAATAGCTAACAATGGTAGAGACGGCTTTGAAAAGGGTAAAAATGAAAATATTGATTTAATCGTACTTGATTTAATGCTACCTGGCTTAAGTGGTATAGAAGTTTGTAGAAGAATACGACAAACATCTGATGTGCCTATAATTATGCTTACAGCTAAGGATGATATATCAGATAAAATTACAGGTCTAGACATTGGTGCAGATGATTATATGACAAAGCCATTTGCTGTTGAAGAGTTACTTGCACGTATTAGAGTCTTACTTAAAAGAAAATATGTTTCGAAAATCACTGGTGATAAAAATGTTATCAAATGTGGTCTATTAAGCCTATATAAGGATAATTACAGAGTAGAGTATAACAAGGATATTATTGATCTTACAAAAAAAGAATTTGAATTATTAGAATATATGTTGAAAAATAAAGATTTAGTTTTATCCAGAGAAAAAATATTAGATAAAGTTTGGGGATATGACTACTTTGGTGATACAAATGTAATAGATGTTTATATAAGATATTTAAGAAGTAAAATAGATCAAAAATATAACGTAAATCTAATTGAAACAGTTAGAGGAGTAGGTTATATTATAAGGGAAAAATAAATGTCAAATAAGAATAATAAAAAGTCAATTATAAGTAAAATTTTTAGTTTACTTTGGTCTATTATTTTACTTCCTTTTAGAGTAATCAAAAACTTTTTAAAAGCAGTAATGAAAAGGCTTAGATTTTCTATTGCCTTTAAAATTTCTGCATCTTATTTCTTGCTGTATATTGTTATAATTTTAATTGTTACAACAACTAGTTCAATTGGATATTTTGTTTATATATTAAATGATTTTAAAACAGAAACTGTAGCTAATGAAATGACAATGATTAGGTATAATGTTGACACCTTAAATTTAATAGAAGATATTTTAAACGATAAAAATATAAAAAATATTAATATTTACGATGAAAACTACAAAAATATATATACTTACAATAAGAACTATGGTAGTCAAAAATATTCTAACAATATAATTTTAATGCTTGAGGAACTTATACTTAATTCAACATATATTCATTCTGAACAGATTTATGAAAATGATGAAATATATTATGTCAATATATATTATGATATTTCGTTTTTAATATCTCAAACTACTTATATTATAGTATTTATATTTTTATCTGGTATAGCTGGATTATTATTATTTATACCGATTGTTTCAAGAACCAGTAGTAAGCTTATAAGACCGATTAAAAATATGACTGAGATAACTAAAACTATATCAGTTAATAACATTAACACTAGACTTGATATTAAGGATACACAAGATGAATTAAAAGAGCTTTCAATGACATTTAATGAAATGATGAATAGAATTGAAGAAGGCTATAAATCACAGCAACAATTTGTATCCGATGCCTCGCATGAATTAAGAACTCCTATCGCTGTAATGAAAGGTTATATTAACATGCTGGATAGATGGGGTAAAAATGATAAAGCTATATTGGAGGAATCAATATCTGCTATTAAAAATGAAACTGATAATATGCAGGATTTAATAGAAAAGCTTTTGTTTATAGCTAGAAGTGATAAACAAACATTAGTATTTACAAAGGAAGACTTTAATATAAGTGAGATTTTATTTGAAATTGAAAAAGAGACTATAATGATTGACAATAAGCATGAGTTTGAGTTTAGATTTTTGCATGATGCTCATGTTTATGCTGATAAAAATAGAGTAAAACAAGCGATAAGAATTTTACTTGAAAATGCAATAAAGTTTACTCCAGAAGATGGAAAAATTTCGGTCTATGGTTTTCTAGCAGAGGAGTATTATGCAATAAAAATTAAGGATAGCGGTATTGGTATAAATAAAAAAGATTTATCTAAGATTTTTGATAGACTTTACAGAGCTGAAGAATCAAGAAATAGACAAATAGGTGGCCACGGACTTGGATTGTCTATTGCAAAAATAATTATACTTGGTCATAAAGGAAAAATAAAAGTAAAAAGTAATATTGGTGAAGGCGCTGAATTTACAATACTTTTACCTCATATATAATTTTAATTACACAAAACATTTATTTAAGACAAAAATAGACAAAAATATGTAAAGAAAATATATTTAGTTTATATTATAATTACATTAATTATATGCGAAGGGGATGAATTCATAAGTGAATGTTTTGTATAATGAAAATGGACAGGACTTAGTGATAAAACTAACGGGGGAGTTAGATCATCATTTTGCTACTGAAGCTAAAGTTAAGATTGATGAAAAGCTTAATAGTGGGCAAATTAAAAATTTGACATTTGATATGGGAAAACTTGATTTTATCGACAGCTCTGGTATTGGTTTTGTAATTGGAAGATATAAAATTATTAAAAAAAATGATGGTAAATTAGAGATTATTAATGCTTCTCATAAAATTAGAAAAATATTAGATATGAGTGGCGTTGGCAAAATAATTAATATAAAATAGGGGGATACAATGCACAATAATTATGTATATATAAAAATTCCAAGCTTATCTACAAATGAATCATTTGCAAGAAGTGCAGTTGCAGCATTTTGCGCGAGCCTTAATCCTACAATTGAAGAAATCTCTGACATAAAAACAGCTGTATCAGAGGCAGTTACTAATGCAATTATTCATGGATACGATAATAAGCTTGGAGATATAGTTATTGAATGTAGGATAAAGGGACAAGTTGTTGAAATAATAATTGAAGATTTTGGTTGTGGTATACCAAACGTCGATAAGGCAAGAGAACCTTTATTTACATCAAAGCCTGAGCTTGAACGTTCAGGAATGGGATTTACAGTAATGGAAACCTTCATGGATGAACTTGTTGTTTTATCCGAAAAAGATATTGGAACTAAAATAGTTTTAAGAAAAAAAATAAACGATAAAATAGATAAAATATATGTAAAATAATAAAAAAAGAAAATTTAATGTATTAAATTAAAAAAGCACGTTTTGTGCTTTTTTTTAATTTATTGAATTCTTACCAAAATTTAAAATGAAAGTTTTGTATTGTAAATGCATTTTTAAGAAAAAAACACAAATAATATTGTTGAGGTGAAATATATGAAAAAAGCATTATTTTTTCTTGTATTAGTAACAGTTTTATGTTTGTCTTTTTTCACAATTACTAATACAATTGATAAATCAATAAAAAAAATACCAGAACATGCAGTTTTATTATAAGGAGATATAAAAATTGAAGCAGACTAAAGAAACTTACAAAAAGGTTGTTGATGAATATACACCCAAAAATAAAATACTCAAAAATTGTGTTTTAGCATTTATTTTTGGTGGTATAATTTGTACTTTTGGAGAAGTAATTAAAAATGTGTTAATAAGCTTTGATTTTACATCTAAGGATGCAGGTACGATGACATCTGTTATACTAGTAGCATTAACTGCTCTTTTAACAGGATTAGGTGTATATGATAAGCTTGGTAAGTATGGTGGAGCTGGAATGATAGTACCTATTACAGGGTTTGCAAATTCCGTTGTTGCTCCGGCTCTAGAGTTTAAAAGAGAGGGGTATGTTCTAGGATCAGCTGCCAAAATATTTACTCTTGCGGGTCCAGTTTTATTATATGGATACAGTTGTTCTATGCTTGTTGGCTTTATTAGCTACATTATAGAAAAGTTAGGATTTTGAAAGGAAGTTAAGTGTAAAATATAATTTCCAATATATGCATGGAGGTAATTATGAAGAAAATAGGTAAGCAAACCTACAAGATGGCTAATGATGTATATATTCGTGATGTATATACTATAGCTGGAACAAAAGAGGGAGAAGGTCCGTTAAAGAACGAGATAGATTATTTACTTAGTGATAGTATATGGGGAGAAAAGACTTGGGAAAAATGCGAGGCTAAAATGCAACAATATGCTGTTGAAAATTTAATTAAGAAAAATAATCTAAAAAAGTCTGACATAGATATAATGTTAGCAGGTGATTTATTAAATCAAATTGTATCATCATCGTTTGCTGCTCGTAGTTTAGAAATACCATTTATAGGATTGTATGGAGCTTGCTCTACAATGGCATTAAGTATGGGTGTTGGAGCACTTTTAATAGATGGTGGTTTTGCTTCAAATGTTGTGTGTGTAACCTCAAGTCATTTTTGCAGTGCAGAAAGACAATACAGAACTCCACTTGAATCTGGAGGACAAAGACATATGAGTGCACAATGGACAGTTACAGGTTCTGGTGCAGTTTGGTTATCAAATAAAAATGATAATGATGATTGCCCAAAAATAAAGAATGTAACATTTGGAAAAATAGTTGATTTAGGAGTAACTGATGCAAACAATATGGGTGCGGCGATGGCGCCAGCGTTCGCAGATACAATTAGACAAAATATAATTGATACAAATGTTGATATAAATTATGATTTAATTATATCAGGAGATTTGGGTACCATTGGAAAGCAAATAGCTAATAAGCTATTAAAGGACGAAGGTATAAATATTGAAAATAAATATGATGATTGTGGAACAATAATATTTGATATTGATAAGCAGGATGTGCATGCTGGTGGTAGTGGTTGTGGATGTTCGGCAGTTGTATTTGGCTCATTTCTTTATAAGAAGCTTAGAAAAAAAGAAATTAATACTTTGTTATTTACAGCAACAGGGGCATTACATTCACCAACTGTATCTTTGCAAGGTGAAAGTGTACCTGGTATAGCGCATAGCATTGGTATATCAAATTGAGAGGTAGATTATATGAATTATCTTATGAGTTTTATTGTAGGCGGATTAATATGTGTTATAGGTCAATTGATAATGGATATAAAAAAAGTTAATCCAGCTTACATACTTGTAACTTTTGTATTGGCAGGGGTAGTGTTGGGATATCTTGGAATATATGATAAAATAATTGAATTCGGATATTCAGGAGCGACTGTAACACTTCCAGGATTTGGTTATTCATTGGCGAAAGGTGCTCTGGAAGAAACGGCTAAGAATGGATTCTTAGGAGTTCTTAGTGGTGGAATAAAGGCAACAGCAGCGGGTGTAGGTGCAGCATTGGTCTTTGGATATTTAGTTTCATTAATATTTAATGCCAAATCAAAATAGCATAGGTATTTTAATTTGGCAAAATGATTAAATCATAATACTTTAACAACAAAATAGCTTATCATTTCTGATAAGCTATTTTTATAGTTTACCCAGAATGGGTGAACTTTTTACCCAGAATGGGTGAACTTTAATCTGTTATTATATCGTCATCTCCTGTGTTATCGCCTTCATTATTTCCAGGCTCATCTGGAGTCTCAATTATACCATCATCTGGATTCTCGGTATCACCATTATTATCTTCATTTCCAGGATTATCTGGATTTTGACCTTCTCCGTTATTATTTCCATTATTTCCACCATTGTTTGTCATATTCTCATACCATTTTTCATAAGTATGGAATTCACAAATATCTAATGGAACCTGATATTGATAATCTTCAGTTAACATTTTTTTGAAGCTTAGCTGGTCTATAGTATAACCATGTATTGATAAAATTTCTATAACTTGCTTTTTGCCACTTCCTTGATTTTCTTCATTCGTTATTACACTGTTAGATATTTCTCTAACCTTAAGAGTTACAAGCCCTGGATACATAGTTGTTATCTCTTCAGCAGTCATACCATTATTTATATCTTCTTTTACTTGTCTGTAGAGATTGATAGCTTCAATTAAAGCTTGATAGCTTGAATTCTTAACATCAGGATATAAATCAGGATTAAATAGCGTTTCTCTTGTTATAAATACCTTATCTACTATAGAACTATCAGGACAGTATTGAGATCTAAGTTGATTAGAATCATTACAAACACTTATCTTAACATGAGCTTTGCATGTTTCTTTAGGTTCAGTTCCTTTAACAAAGTATTCAGTTATTATCTGACTTCCTCTTGGATCTAAGCTGCATAGTTCAGTAGGTATCTTACCTGACTGTTTACAAACCTGAACCTTTACAACACCATCTACAACATCAAATTTAGCTGGTTCAAGTCCTTGGTGTATAGATGTCATAAATGAACCTAATAATCTAGCAGTTGCTGTACTTGTTTCTGATAGCTTCATTGTAGGGTTATCATTACCTACCCAAACTCCACCTGCATAGTATGGTGAAAATCCTAAACACCAAAAATCTCCGTTATCTTGTGTTGTTCCAGTTTTAGCTGCCATATCTATATCTAAGCCTTTAATAGCAGCAGTTCTTGCAAGTCCTGCTGCGTCAGATACACTGCTTCTAAGTATGTCTTTTAATATAAATGCAACCTCTGGAGCAACTGCAACGTGTGTTTCTGGTACGTTGTCTAATATAATCTTTCCATCACTATTTACAACCTTAGTATAGCAAATTGGCTCAACATAAACTCCGTTATTAGCTATAGTTCCATATGCCGCTGTCATAACAAGAGGTGAGAATCCTTTTGAAAATCCACCTAATGAAAGTGAAGAAGGATTCATGTCGTTTATTGCATGGTCTTCTTCTGGTGTAACAAAGGTGTCATTTTCAGGATTTTCTAAATCTACCATACCAAGCTTAGCAAAATATTCAACTACAGTTTTAGGACCTAATTGCTCTAATAATGTAACCGGAATAGTATTTAGTGATTGCTGTATTGCATATCTTAATGTTACTAATCCTTTATATTTAAATGGATAACTCGAATATGGTTCATACCAGTTTTTAGGCCAACGCTGACCATCTTTATTGTATAGTGGTATATCATCGAAAACTGATGCTGCAGTATAACCGTGGTCAAGTGCTGTAATATACACTCCAAGTGGCTTAATTGTTGAACCTGGTTGTCTAGCTGAATCAACAGCTCTATTAAATGTTTTACTTCCAACTATATCTCTACCACCAACAATTGCTTTAATATGTCCTGTTTTGTAGTCAAGTATAACAGCAGCAGATTGTGGTTGAACTATACCCATTTCCTCATATCTATAGTAATTATTGCTAATAGTGATTACATCATCAGCTACAACCTTATAGAAATCAGGATTTTTATCTAAATAATCTTTTGATATTTTTATAGTTCCTTTATTACCTTTTTGCTCTACAATCTCGTATTCATTACCTATATTCAATCCACCAATATTATGAGTTACAAATTGATTTTTTGAATCTATAGTATAACAGTCTACTATATCTATAACAGTAGAACCAATATTTAATTTATCTGATGTTATAACAAGATTTCCGTTTTCATCAATTTTGTACTCGCTTGGATAGAAATATAAAGTGTTTTCAGCATTTAATATATTATCATGTGCAAAATATAATACATGACCTGAATCATTTAATACGTTTTTATACTTATCCAATGTTCCGGTAGCCTTTCCGTCTGACCATCTAAAGTTAGTCCAGTCTTGTGCTAATGGTTTGTTAGCTGGTGGCTCTTTGCCTAGGAATATTTCTCCAAAACTTTGATATTGCTGTTCTATAGTTTTTTGAATGTTGACATCCATTGTAGTATAGATGCTTAATCCGCCTTTAAACAGATAATGCTCAGCTTCTTCATAAGTTATGTCATTTTCTTCCATAAGGTCTAATATAACTTGTTCTTTAACATAATCAGTAAAGTTATTTGAAGTTATACCTTCAATTTTCTTTTCACCAGGATTTAATGCTTTACGCATATCCTCTTTTATAGCTAGGTCGTATTCTTCTTGATTTATTTTATTCTGATTAAGCATTTCTTTAAGTACAACATGTTGTCTTTCAACTGCTAACTCATTATATACGCATGCATATTGAATTGAACCGATATATACATAACCAACTATGTCTTCTTCAGGTACACCATCTAAATCTGTTAATTCAATTCTTCTATAAGGTGTATACCATTTAGTACTTTTAGGAACTGCTGCTAGAAGTGCTGATTCAGCTAATGTTAATTCACTTACATCCTTTGAGAAATACGCGTAAGCTGCAGCTTGAACTCCATATGCGCTTTGACCAAGTGGTATAGTATTTAAGTAGTTTTCTAATATTTGATCTTTTGTTAATTGTCTTTCCATTTGGATAGAAAGATAAGCTTCTTTAATTTTTCTTTCAAGCTTCTTCTCATTGGTTAAATAAAGGTTTTTAACCAACTGTTGAGTGATAGTACTTGCACCTTGACCAGCTAAATCCCCAGATTTAAGGTTGCTAACAAGGGCACCCATTATACGTCTAATATCTACACCAAAGTGCTTGTCAAATCTTTTATCTTCAATAGCTACAAATGCATCCTGTAAATGCTTTGGCATCTTGCTTAGCTCTACTATTTCACGATTTTCATCAGCAGCATGTATCTGTTCTATTACATTGCCTTGTTGATCCAGAATAACTGAACTTTCAGACAGAGTATCCAGTACATTAGTTGGATTAATTTTTGGTGCATCTTTTATTACATCAATTACCATTTTTCCAACTATCACAGCTGCAACTGCACAAACCAATAATAAAACTAAAAGCAATATTCTAAAATATTTAATTTTTCTTTTCTTACTTTTTTTCTTTTTCTTTTTAGTAGTACCATTTTGAGTATTATTTAAATTCTTTTGATTATTCTCATTAGTCATTATAACCCTCCAGTAAAAAAACTACCTAATTATTATACCATATGTATTTGATTTATGCAATTAGCAATAAACCTTTAAATTTAAACATTTCGTTAACTTTTTACAAATAATAACAACGATTTTGTAATAAGATAACTTATAATACTAATCTATATATATTAAGAGATTAGTATTATTTACTACGCGTTGTTGCATACAATTTAATATAATTTAATATTGATGCTTTATACAAAACATTGGGGGGATTATGTAGTTGAAAAAGCTTAAAAAGATTAAAAAAATACACATACAAATATTATTATTTACTATAATTCTTATGTTTATTCTAACTTATTATATGATAGCAATAGAGATTAAACCTGTTATGAAAGCTATATGTGAAGTTAAAGCTAGAATTATAGCCACTCAAGCTATAAATAATGCTGTAAAAGCTGAATTGCAAAAAGATAATATAAAAGATCAACTGATAGTATCTACATTTGATAATGTTGGTAGAATTAATATGATAAAAACTAATGCACAAGTTATGAATATTCTATCCGCTAATATTACTGCATCTGTGCAAGAAAAAATTAAGGATTTAACTGAACAGCCATTTTCAATAAGTCTTGGTGCAGTCTTGAACAATTGGATGTTTCCAGACTTTGGACCTAACTTAAAATACAATATTATCCCTCAAGGTAGCGTTCTTGTTGATTTTATATCGGAATTTGTGGAATCAGGCATAAATCAAACAAAGTATAAATTATATATTACAGTTACTGTTCAAATTCGTGTTATAAGTCCTATAGTAACAAGTGACATTGAGGTAAAAAATAATGTTTTATTAACTGAAATTGTTATAATAGGAGATGTACCTGAATCATTTACACAATTTCCAATAAATAATAGATAAGGTTGTAATAAATGCGATTGTCTTTTTTATATAAAAGAAAACGCATTTATTTTTTTATTTGAATTTTTATTAACATCATCAATTAATTATTGACAAAAAAAATTCTATAATGTAGACTACATTTGCTTATTTTATGATATAATATTGATAATATGTAATATTTATTAAATTTAAAACTATTAAAGGAGAGTTATTTATGTTAACAGCAATTGTTGGAATAAATTGGGGAGATGAAGGAAAGGGTAGAATGGTTGACCTGCTTGCTAGCGAATATGATATAGTTGTAAGATATCAAGGAGGGAATAATGCAGGACACACTGTTGTAAATCATCTTGGTAAATTTATACTAAATCTATTGCCTTCGGGTATACTTAGACCTGAGGTTACTAATGTTATGGGTAATGGAATGGTAATAGATATTGAACATTTATACAATGAAATGGGAAGACTTACAAGTGCTGGAGTAAAAATAACTCCTGAAAATTTAAAAATTAGCGATAAAGCAATAATTTGTATGCCTTATCATGTTATTTTAGATGGTTTAGAGGAAGATAGATTAGGTGATGCAAAATACGGTTCGACTAGAAGAGGAATAGCTCCGGTTTATAGTGATAAATATATGAAAAAAGGTATAAGAATGGGAGATTTGTTATATCCTGAATCATTAAAAAAACGTTTGAAGGGCATTGTTGATTGGAAAAATCTCACTGTTGAAGGTGTGTATAATGCTCCAAAAATAGAATATGAAGATATGATAGATTGGTTAGATAAATATTCAAAAGATATAAAAGATTTTATCTGTGATACAGGTATATATTTAAATGAAGCTGCAAAGGCAAATAAAAAAATAATGTTTGAAGCTCAACTTGGAGCATTAAGAGACATCGATTTTGGAATTTATCCATTTACATCATCTTCTTCAACCATAGCTTCCTATGCTCCTATTGGTTCTGGAGTTCCAAATTTGAAACTATCTAATACAATAGGTATAATGAAGGCATATTCTACATGTGTTGGAGAAGGGCCATTCACAGCAGAAATGTTTGGAGATGAAGCTGAAAGACTGCGTAAAGAGGGATTTGAATATGGAGCAGCAACAGGAAGACCAAGAAGAGTAGGACCATTTGATGTGGTAGCATCTAGATATGGAGTTAGAGTGCAAGGTGCAAATGAGCTTGCATTAACTAAGCTTGATGTGTTATCATATATGGATAAGGTACCTGTTTGTACCGGATATGAGATTAATGGCCAAGTAGTAAATGAATTTCCATTTGGTGAATTACTTGATAATGCAAAACCAGTTGTTGAATATTTGGATGGCTGGAAATGTGATGTTAGCAAATGTAGGAAGGTAAGTGAATTGCCTAAAGAGGCGATTTACTATATTAAATATATTGAAAAGGCTGTGGATTGCCGCATAAAATATGTTTCAGTAGGACCTGAAAGAGAAGATTATGTGACAATGCACTAGGGTGTGCTATGGAAAAAGAAAGAGAGAAATGTTTGATTGTTGGAATACAGTTAACTGGCAGTGATGAAGAAAATGATATGGAGGAGCTTACACAGCTTGTTGAGGCTGCGGAAGGAGAAGTTCTTGGATGCGTAATTCAAAATAGACATAGTATTGATAATAGGTTTTATTTAGGTCAAGGAAAATTAGAAGAAATAGCTAACTATGCTAGTGAGTTAGATGTTGAGACAATTATATTTAATGACGAATTATCAGGTTCTCAGCTTAAAAATATTGAGGATATAGTAGATAGAAGAGTTATTGATAGAACTACCCTAATACTTGATATTTTTGCTAGACGTGCTTTAACTAACGAGGGTAAGCTTCAAGTTGAACTTGCACAGCTTAAATATAAGTTGCCTAGGCTAGCTGGAATGAGACAGGATTTATCTAGACAGGGTGGGGGTATTGGCTCAAAAGGACCTGGTGAAAAGAAGATAGAAACTGATAGAAGACATATAGTGTCTCGTATACAAGATATAGAGGCACAAATTGATAAAATTGAGCAAGTTAGAGATACAAAAAGAAAGAAAAGAATGAAGGATGAAATACCAGTTGTATCTATAGTTGGATATACAAATGCAGGTAAGTCCACTCTTTTAAATTCTTTAATTGAAACTTGCTATGCAGATGAAGAGCTTGAAAATAAAAAGGTATTTGTAAGAGATATGCTTTTTGCAACTCTTGATACAGAGCATAGAAGGGTAAAATTACCTGGCGGAAGATATGTTATATTTTCTGATACTGTTGGATTTATTAAAAAGCTTCCAACACAAATAGTTAAAGCATTCAAAGGTACTCTTGAAGAACTAAAATACGCAAATTTAATTTTACATCTTATAGATATTAATGATGAAAATCTTGATCTACATAGACAAACAACTCTTGATTTAATATCACAAATAACTGACAATGAAATATCTGTTGTTACTGTTTATAATAAAATTGACAAGATTGATGATTCAAATGTAAGGTTTATACCAAACGAAAACACTTTATATATATCTGCTACTGAGAAAAATAATGTAAGTGATCTTTTAGAATATATAGATAATAAAATTAATGGTGAAAAAGCTAAATATGCTTTCAAAATACCTAATAGCGACTTAAAGTCATTTTATTATCTTTATGAAAATAGATTTACAGAAAATGTTGAGTATGTAGAAGATGGAGTAAAGCTTGAAGCAATAATATATGAAGATGAAAAATACAAGTATGAGACATATATACTATAAGGAGTAAAGGGTAATGCCCTAACTCCATTGCATGGAGGTAATTATGGCTAGTTTTAAAACAGTACACGACTTTGGATGTGAAGAAATAATTATTAATAAATCAAGGTTTATAGGATATGCTAGTCCAATAAATAGCGAGGATGAAGCAATAGAGTTTATTAATCAAATTAGAAAAAAACACAGCGATGCAACCCATAATGTATATGCATATGTTTATGGAGACAACAATAACATCCAAAGATTTAGTGATGATGGAGAACCATCTGGAACTGCTGGTATGCCAGTTTTAAATGTTATAAAACTAGAGAATTTAAGAAATGTTGTAGTAGTAGTAACTAGATATTATGGCGGTGTAAAGCTTGGAGCTGGTGGACTTGTAAGAGCTTATACTAAAGGAGCAAAAATTGGTCTTGATAGCGGTATAATAGTAGATAAGACTATGTTTTATGATATTCTTATAGAAATTGATTACACTCTTCTTGGCAAAGTTGAAAATGAGCTTACAAAAAATAACTATATAATTAAAGACAAAGTATTTGGTGAAAACGTAGTGTTAAATATTTTATGTATTGAGGAAGATTTAGAAAAATTAAAAGCTATAATTCTTAATACAACTAGTGCAAAATGTAAGATAACAGTGGATAGTTCTTCATTTTATTCGATAAATGACAACAGATTAATATTATAATTAGTCTGAAAATTAAAAAAATTGAAATACTATAAACTTTGTGATATAATATCTATGCAATTTTGGTAAAATTGAATTTATAAATGATTAAAGTGTGAAAAATAGAATTTCACACTAAGGAGGAATATTATGTCAGGACATTCAAAATGGGCGAATACAAAGCATAGAAAAGGTAAACAAGATATTAAAAGAGCTAAAATATTTACAAAATTAGCTAGAGCTATAACTGTTGCTACTAGAGAAGGTGGCGGAGATCCAATGTACAATGCTTCTTTAGCAACTGCAATTGAAAAGGCTAAGGCTGAAAACATGCCTAATGATAATATTGATAGAGCTATAAAAACTGGTTTAGGCGGACTTAATGGTGAAATATTTGACCACATAACTTATGAAGCATATGGTCCATGTGGAACTGCATTTATGGTGCAATGTTTAACTAATAATAAAAACAGAACTGCAGCAGATGTAAGACATTATTTCTCAAAATTTGGTGGAAATTTAGGCTCTACAGGCTGTGTGGGATATTTATTTGACAGAAAAGGTATTATAACAATAGAGTTATCAGAAAGTATAAATGAAGAAGAATTAATGATGGCTGCTCTTGATGCTGGAGCTGATGATTTTGAAGTAGATGAATTATATGAAATAATAACATCACCAGAAAACTTTATGTCAGTATTAAATGCATTAAAGGATGCGGGATATTTAAATGCAAAAGGTGAAGTAGCTTATTTGCCACAAAATTACGTAAAAGTTGAAGGTGAAGAAAATCTTAAAAACCTTGATAAATTAATTGATGCACTTGATGACAATGATGATGTTCAAGAAGTTTACCACAACTGGGATATGCCTGAAGAAGACGAGGAATAATGATAATTTTAGGAATGGACCCTGGTCTTGCAATATCTGGTTATGGTATTATAGAGTATGTGGGTAATAAATTTAAAATGCTAGAATATGGTTGTGTGACTAGTGAACCTTCTATGCCTTTTCCATTAAGGCTTAAGCATATTTATGAATCATATATTGAAATGATTGATAAATATAGACCTAATGCTATTGCTGTGGAAGAATTGTTTTACAATAAAAACGTTAAAACTGCAATAGCTATAGGGGAAGCTAGAGGGGTTCATTTATTAGCAGGGCAGATGAAGGACATACCATTATACGAATATACACCATTACAAATAAAGCAAGGAATTGTAGGTTATGGCAGGGCTGAAAAAAAGCAGGTACAGGAAATGGTCAAGCTTATTTTAGGCTTAGATATGATACCAAAACCCGATGATGCAGCTGATGGACTAGCTGCGGCAATTTGTCATGCACATTCATTAAAATTTTGTGAAGACTTTAGAATTACAGGATATTAATAACGGAAGGAAATCAAATATGATAAGTTATATTAAAGGTGAAGTTGTAAAAAAAGGTATTGATTATTTAATAATTGAAAACAATGGTATAGGTTATTATATTAATACATCTTTTAATACATTAAAGAATTTATCAGAAGGTGATGTTTCTTCTGTTTTTACTTATATGCATATAAGAGAAGATGTACTTGCCTTATATGGTTTTTCAAAAAAAGATGAACTTGAAATGTTTAAAAAGCTAATTTCAGTAAATGGTATAGGACCAAAGGCTGGACTAGCTGTATTATCTACATATGATATAAATAGTGTAAAGGTAGCAATTCTTAAGGATGATGTCAATGCCATATCAAAGGTTCCTGGAATTGGCAAAAAAACAGCTAGTAAAATAATTTTAGACTTAAAGGATAAGGTCGGAAGCATAGATGAAATAGACAGTATTAATTTAAGTGATATTGAAGTAATTAGTGATAGTGTTAATAACGATATAGAAGACATATCTAAAGTTCTAATGACTTTAGGATTTAGTCAGTTAGAGGCTAAGAAGGCTCTTGAAAACATTGATATATCTGGAAAAACAGAAAATCAAATTATTAAAGAGGCTTTAAAAAATTTGAACAGGTAGGAGAGTGAAGAAAAAAACACTCTTCACAGAGTGAAATGAATTTCACTCTATGGAAGAATCAAAAAGCTATTCTTCAAGTGTAAAATTTGTTTTACACTAAGATCATTGTGACGCTGCAAAGTGGCGTTATGGAGGAAATAATGGAAAAGCTTAATAGAGAAAATGATATTATAGTATCTACAATAAATTCAGGTGAAGAGGATCTCGAGCTTAGCCTTAGACCACAAAAGCTGACTCAATACATAGGTCAAGATAAGGTTAAGGAAAAAATGAGCATTTTTATTGAGGCTGCTAAAATGAGAAATGAGCCTTTAGATCACGTGCTTTTATCAGGACCTCCGGGGCTTGGAAAAACAACTATGGCAAATATTATATCTAACGAAATGGGAGTTAATATTAGAATAACTTCTGGTCCTGCAATAGAAAGACCAGGAGATTTGGCAGCAATCTTGACTAATCTTAACGAAAATGATGTTTTGTTCATAGATGAAATTCATAGATTAAATAAGAGTGTTGAAGAAATTATGTACCCTGCTATGGAGGATTATGCCTTGGATATAATTATAGGCAAAGGGCCTTCTGCTCGTTCAATTAGACTTGATTTATCTAAGTTTACTTTGATTGGAGCAACAACAAGAGCAGGTCTTTTAACATCTCCACTTAGAGATAGATTTGGTGTTATGTGTACTTTGGATTATTATAAGACAGAGGATTTAAAACAAATCATACTTAGGTCAGCAGGTATTATTGGAATTGAGATAGATGATGCTGGTGCACAGGAAATTGCAAGGCGTTCAAGAGGAACACCAAGAATTGCTAACAGATTATTAAGAAGAGTTAGAGATTTTGCTATAGTTAAAGGCAAAGGTAAAATAGATATTGAAACTGCAGATAAGGCATTATTAATGCTTGAAATAGATTCAATTGGTCTTGATAGACTGGATAGGAAAATATTAAATACAATTATTGATTTCTATAAGGGAGGTCCCGTTGGCGTAGATACATTAGCTGCATCTATAGGAGAGGAAAGAAGCACTATAGAGGATGTTTATGAGCCGTATTTATTGCAGATAGGTTTTTTAAATCGAACTCCAAGGGGTCGTGTAGTTACTGAAAAAGGCTTTAAACATGTTAAGAAAGAAAAAACAAAGAAAAGTCAGCTGGAAATTGATGAGGTATAATATGTCGAAAAAATTATTAAAAATAGTAATGCTTTTTATTGTTTTTACAACGATACTTACTACTGTTTGTTACGCTGCGGATTCGGATACAACTGTAAGAGTGAGAGTTAGAAGACCAAGAAAGTTTGATGAACAAGTAGATTTAAAAGGTTACGGTAAAATAAATGTTTACAATATTCTTGAAAGCGAAGAAGTACCTATTGCTACTTTAGGTGAGAATGTAGATGTATTATTAGATACATTTTATAATAATAAGTATTTAATGCAGACAGGTTACGATTCTAATACTATAATTGGTCCTTATCATTTAAAATTGACGAACTATGATTATACTGATTATAATACTGCTAAATCTAATGCAGATAGCTTAACAGCTAGCTATGGAATTAATTTTTATCCTTTTTATAACGGAAAAACTTTCAATATATATGGTGGTAATTTTATTAATAATGCAGTTGCTTCTGATAAAAAGAATGCATTACTTCAATCTGGAATTAACTGCGAAGTAGTTAATGGACTTAATAAAAACATATCTGTATATGATACATCTAACAATATAGTTTTAATGTATAGTAGTAATTACAACATATATTTTTCATCATACAACAATGATTTAAAGTGTAATTCGATCGTTATCGATAAAAATACATATAGAGGCATGATGGCCTTTTCAACAGATATAAACAAGCTTGTTTCTATAAATAAAGTTTCTCTAAATTATTATTTATATGGAGTTATTGCTAATGAAATAAGTGCTGTATGGCCAATTGAGTCTATAAAGGCTCAGGTTCTTGCTGCAAGAACTTATGCAGTAGCCAATATTAGCCCAAATTCAACTGTTGGCTATGATATGCAGGATAATCAAAACAGTCAGGTTTATGGGGGTTACGGCAGTGAAAAGTCGATAACTAATGCCTGTGTAGATGAAACAGACGGAAAGATGATATATTATGATAATAAACTAATAACCGCATTTTTCCATTCTACAAGTGGTGGAAGAACAGAAAATAGTGAAAATATTTGGATGACCCCGCTTCCATATCTTAAAGCAGTTGATGATCCATATTCAAATATTTCACCCTACACAGAATGGCAGAAATCTCTAACCAAGGAAAATATTTTAAGTATAGTTAAAGAAACCAATGCTAACATAACTGATGTTTATAATGTTGTAGTAACAAAGGTTTCAGAAAACGAGAGAGTTTTAGAATGTATAATATCTACAAATGTTGGAGATATTATATTAAAAAAGGAAAATGTTAGAGCAACACTTGGATATGATATATTGCTTAGTTCTTGGTTTACTATAACTACAGACTGTGATTTTTATTTAATTAGTGAAAATAGTTTGAAATTTGATAATAAAGAAAATTCAAATGATAATATATTAGGTAAAGATAGTTTACTAGATGATAGCTTATTAGATGACAGTGCAAGTAGTCAACAAAATCAAGGAAATAGTAATTCTAGCAGCAATACAGAAACACAGAATCCTGATGATAAAAGAGTTTCATTAGACAATAAATACATTGTTTCCTCATCTGGAACATCAAAGATTGATAACAACAATCTAAGCGTTATTTCTTCTTCCGGTACATCTAAATTATCTGCTGCTTCTAACGTTTACTATTTTAATGGCAGAGGATGGGGACATGGAGTAGGAATGAGCCAATACGGAGCTAAAAAAATGGCTGAAGAAGGATTTACATATGAGCAAATTTTAAAGCATTATTATACTGGAGTAGAAATTAAATGATAGATGTACAGTTAAAAACAAGTGATTTTTATTACGATTTACCTGAAGAATTAATTGCTCAAGTTCCATTAGAGAACAGAACTCATTCAAGGTTAATGGTTTTGGATAAGGAAAATGGTAATATAGAACATAAACATTTTTATGATATAGTTGATTATTTAAATGCAGGTGATTGTATAGTAATAAATGATACTAAAGTATTACCAGCAAGATTATATGGTGTAAAAAAGGATACTAAGGCTGTAATTGAGCTTTTACTCTTAAAAAGAGTTGAAGATAAAAAGTGGGAAACTCTCGTAAAGCCTGGAAAAAAAGCTAAGCTAGATACTGAAATTGTATTTAAAGAAGGTTTACTTGAGGGTAAAATAGTAGACGTGTTAGATACTGGAAACAGAATTATAGAATTTAAATATGAAGGTATATTTGAAGAAATTTTAGATCAGCTGGGAGAAATGCCATTACCTCCATATATACACGAAAAATTAGAGGATAAAAATAGATATCAAACAGTATATGCTAGTCATCCAGGCTCTGCTGCTGCGCCAACTGCAGGACTTCACTTTACTAACGAAGTAATTAAAGCCCTAGAAGATAAAGGTGTAAATATAGCAAAGCTTACACTTCATGTAGGATTAGGAACATTTAGACCAGTAAAAGCTGAATATATAACAGAACATAAAATGCATTCTGAGTATTATGAAATTACTGACGAAGCAGCGCAGAAGATAAATTATGCAAAAGATAATGGAAAAAAAGTTATATCAGTAGGTACTACATCAACACGTACACTTGAAACAATTAGTGATGATAATGGTCATGTAAAAGCTTCAAGTGGTTGGACAGATATATTTATTTATCCAGGATATAAATTTAAATTAGTAGATGGACTTATTACTAATTTCCATTTACCAGAGTCAACATTGATAATGTTAGTCAGTACCTTAGCAGGTAAAGAAAATACGATGAATGCGTACAAGGAAGCAGTAAAAGAAAAATATAGATTTTTTAGCTTCGGCGATGCAATGCTAATTAAGTAAGGGCAAAAGTGTAAAAAAAAACATTTCGCTCTAAAATTATTATGAAAGATGGACATAAAAATGTTTAATTTTGAACTATTAAAAGAATCAGAAGAATGTAAAGCAAGACTTGGAAAAATTCATACAAATCATGGAGATATAGAAACACCAATATTTATGCCTGTAGGAACAAAGGCAACTGTAAAGGCTATGACACCTGAAGAGTTAAAGGATATTGAAGCACAAATTATTTTAAGTAACACATATCATTTGTATTTAAGACCAGGGCATGAATTAGTAAAAGAAGCAGGTGGACTTCATAAGTTTATGAATTGGGATAGACCAATACTTACAGATAGTGGTGGATTTCAGGTATTTAGCTTAGGTAATCTAAGAAAAATTAATGAAGAGGGTGTGGAATTTAGATCACACGTAGATGGTTCTAAGCATTTTATAAGCCCTGAAAAGTCGATGGAAATACAGAATTATCTAGGCTCAGACATAATGATGGCATTTGATGAATGTGTTCCATATCCAGCAACCTATGAATATACTAAAGCTTCTATGGAAAGAACAACTAGATGGGCAAAAAGATGTAAGGAATATCATAAAAATACAGATAGTCAAGCACTTTTTGGCATTGTTCAAGGAGGTATGTACAAGGATTTAAGAACTGAAAGTGTTAATCAGTTAGTTGAACTTGACTTCCCTGGATATGCAGTTGGTGGATTAAGTGTTGGTGAGCCTAAAGATATAATGGTTGAGCTACTTGACCATACAGTAGAGCAGCTGCCTAAAAATAAGCCTAGATATCTAATGGGAGTAGGAAGTCCTGATTATTTATTTGAGGCAGTTCAAAGTGGTATAGATATGGCTGACTGTGTAATGCCAACTAGGATGGCTAGAAATGGGGCATTTATGACAAGTGCCGGACAAGTAACTATTAAAAATGCAAAATACATACATGACTTTTCACCTATTGATAAGGAATGTAGTTGTTATACATGTAAAAATTATTCTAAGGCATATATAAGACATTTATTTAAGGAAAATGAAATCTTAGGTGCTAGACTTGCAACGATTCATAATTTATTTTTCTTGATTAATCTTATGAAAAATATTAGAATGAGTATTAAAGGTAATTATTTCTTAGAGTATAAAAAAGAGTTTTATTCCAAATATGGTTATGAAAAATAAAGGAGGAAATCATGATTAACAATTTAAGTATCTTTGGTTTAACAACAGTAGCACCTGCAGGAGGTATATCAGCATACTCAAGCATTATAATGCTTGTTGCTATGTTTGCAATCTTTTACTTTGTTCTTATAAGACCACAAAAGAAGAAAGATAAAGAAATTAAGCAAATGAGAGATAGTATTTCAATTGGTGATGATGTAATTACTATAGGTGGAATTCACGGTAAAATTGCTAAAGTTAGTGATGAAACTATAGTTTTAGAATTAAGTCATGGAAAGCAAAGAATTACTTTTTCTAAATGGGCTATTGGTAGCGTAGATAAAAAAGGTAAAGATTCAAACAGTAAAGAAGTTGTTGAGACTGAAGCTATTGAAGAAAATTCTTCAGAAGATACAAAAAAAGATGACAAATAGCAAAAATAAAAAAAGCAGGATAATACCTGTTTTTTTATTTTATATACAACTTATTTCCATAATTCTTTTGGATCGAATCCATAAACTTGAACTATTTCAAGATATGGACTGGTTGCCAAATCCATAGGAGTTACAATCATTCCGCCATCAGAATCTAAATCATATCCAAATTCCATAAATGGATACCATACTAAATGAGAGCAATGGGTTCCGATAGGATCAATTCCATCTTTGTATTTATTATTAAAAATTCCAGTTGTCAATTTATATGGAACTTTATTAAGCTTCTTAACAGCATATTTGGCTATTTCATCAAGCTTTTCCTGTGGAACATCCTTTAATTTTAAAATCATAAAATTAGGATAAAATTTCCATTTGCTTATGCCCATAATTTGAGAATCATAACCTAACACTGCTGACTCTAAAGTATTACCATTTATTGCATCGGTTATTATAGCAGCATGACCATGTCTCCAGCCTAATGAATATGTTGCTCTAGTTACTAAAATATATCCATTATCATACGGTGCTAAATCCGTTCCAAAAACTAACTGACCTTTTTCATTTACAATACTTTCCTGATATGTAACTGGTGTAATTTTTTCATAATAAACTGATATATCTTTAAATAAATTTTCTTGAAATTCTAATATTTTACTTTTACCATATACTTTATCATTTAATAAATTGTTTATGGCATCCTTACCAAGTCCCGTTTGATAAAATAAAGTTTTATATTCATCTTCTGTTAAGCTAGTTTTGTTTAATAATTCAACTATAGATATTTTATCGTAGCTTGGTCTGACATGAGCTAATGGCGCTGTTAATTTGCTTTTTATTTCAATAACTAAAAATATTGCTAATATAATACATAATATAATTAATAAAATTCGTAAACTAACAATTGTTTTCTTTTTCATACTAGTACCCACCTTCTCATTAATTATATATTATATAGCATAAATGTGCAAAAAATATTTATTTTATTTTATTCTATTAAAATATTTATTCAAAATATGAATCTTTTCATAAGTTTTTGTTTACATTATAAAGCAAAATTTGATATAATTAGATAATATAATGTTTTATGCATTGTTGACAGGTGTTTTTATCAAAGTTATTGAAAAATCACAACAATTTTGAGAACAACTCTTTGTCATAATATATGTTTATCATTAATTTATGATATTTCAATAAATTTTGATAAACTATAAAATTATCGTCTTTAGTTCAAAAGTAAGTATACTACTGGTATGTGAAAGAGGTAATATTGTGGATAAAAAAACGAATAATGATTTTAGTTTTATTAAAGCAGACAAAGAGATGCTTAACAAAGCATTGTTACAACTTGGTTTAGGTGAGATTATTAATAAAAATAATGATGAATTAGTTTTTAATACTAGTAATCAATATTTAAAAGAAGTTTTGGATAATATCCCAGGTGGAGTTGCAATATTTGAAATTGACAGCGATGTAAAGCCTTTATACGTTAATGAAGTATTACTTCGAATGTTTGGATATACTAAGATTGAAAAGGATAAAAGTAAAAAAATTAAAAATATTGTTTTAATAGAAGAAGATTTAATAAAAATAAGACAAGATATAGATGAGGCAATAAAATATAATAATACTATTGAAACAACTTTTCGAGTAAAAAATCCAGATGATTCTTTTTCCTATATGCTGCTTAAGGGAGTTCAGATTGGCAATAACAATGGTTTTCCAATAATTATATCTGTCATATTAGATGTAACAAAAGAAGTCAAAATAGAAAATGATTTAAAATATAGATTAGCATATGATAGTGTAACCGATATATTCAATAAAGATGAGTTTTATAAAAGAACAAAGGATATGATATCAAGCAATCCAGATAAAAAATATGATATCATTAGCTTAGATGTGGACAGATTTAAGCTTTTAAATGATATATTTGGTATGGATGAAGGCGATAAGCTTTTAAGATATATTGCTAATATGCTAAAAAAAGAACTAAACTTTACATATGAAACTTGCGGTAGATTATACGCTGATAATTTTGCTATTTGTAAACTACGTGTATCTGGTTATGAGGATAATATGGTAGAGCTTTCAAAGAAGTATTTATCTTTATATCCATTAGACTTAAATATAACTACTTGCTTTGGTATTTATCGTATAGATAATAATGATATTTCTGTTGTGAAAATGTGCGATAGAGCCAATATGGCATTGAAAAGCATAAAAGGTAATTATAAAAAAAGATATGCTTATTATGAAGAAACTTTTCGTAATGTACTTTTGGAAGAGCAGGAAATAATTAATGATATGTATAATGCTTTAAAAGAAGGACAATTTGATGTTTATTTTCAGCCTAAATATTATCTCTCAAATACTAAATTGACTGGAGCTGAAGCCTTAGTTCGGTGGATTCATCCTAAAAAAGGGATGATACCTCCAAACAATTTTATCCCGGTATTTGAGAAAAGTGGTTTCATTACAACTATGGATGAATATGTTTGGGAATTCACTTGCAAAAAAATAAGAGAATGGCTTGATTTAGATTTACCTGTAGTCCCAATATCAGTTAATGTATCACGTGTAGATATTTACAATCCAAAACTATGTGAAAATTTAAGAGGATTATTAGATAAATATAATATACCTATAAATTTGTTAGAACTAGAAATTACTGAAACTGCATATACAGAGAATCCATCTCAGCTTATTGCAGCTGTTCATGAGTTAAAAGAAATTGGCTTTACAGTTGAAATGGATGATTTCGGTACTGGTTATTCATCTCTTAATATGTTAAACCAAGTGCCTGTCGATGTTTTAAAACTTGATTTGAGGTTTTTAAAACCTACCAAGGTTTATGGCAGAGGTGCTAATATCTTAAATTCTGTAGTCAGTATGGCTAAATGGTTAAATTTACCAGTCGTAGCTGAAGGTATAGAAACAAAGGAACAGGTTGCATTTTTAAAAAGTATAGGCTGTAATAAAGGTCAAGGTTTTTATTTTGCTAAACCTATGCCACATAAACAGTTTGAAGAATTGTTATATGCTGCTGAAAAATGTGATAATTTTAGCGATAATGAATTATCAAAATCCTTCATTAATTTAGATGAGCTTTGGGACCCAAATTCTCAAATAAATATTTTATTCGATAGTTTCGTAGGTGGATTATGTGTGTTTGAATTAAAGGGCAATAACTTCTACATATTAAGAGTTAATGATAGATTTTATGAGATGATGAATTTGGATAGAGATACTATATATAATATATCACCACGTTTAAAAGACTATATAGTAAAGGCAGATAAACCATCATTTTTTAAGAAGCTTGAACGTGCGAAAAAAGAAAATGGTGAGGCTATAATTGAAACTAGAATAATTAATCCTAAAACTAATGAACTAATGTATATTTTGTTTCGAATGAGAGTTATATTAAATAATTCTGAAAGAACATTGTTTCTAGGATCTGTTGATAACTTTACGGAACAAAGGTTAGCACAAAACAAGTTAAGAAGTAGCGAGGAAAGATATGAAAGTATTATGGAGCTAACTGAAGACATCGTATTTGAATATGATATGGAAACAATGAAAATTTTACATTCCAATAACTTCAAAAAGAAATTTGGTAAGATACCGATAAGAGAAACATGGCTTCAATCGGTTGTAGAATCAGGAATAATACAAAATCAAGACATTGATGATTTTAGCAAAATGTTTAGACTAATTAAATACGGTCAAGAAAAAAATGTAAATGGTAGATTTTGTATAAAGAATGCTAAAAATCAATATATATGGTGTGTAATTTCTGCAAAAGGTATTTATAATAAATCTAATAAGATAACTAAAATAGTAGGAATTATCTCTGATATAGATGTAATGCAAAAAAGATTAATGGGTTAAAATGAAACCAATCTTATCTCCTAATTTTACCAAGTAGAATTAGGGGATAATTTACTATATTCAAGTAAAATCAATAGGTTTGTTTAATTAATCAAAATTTTTTATTTAAAGAATAAACACTTGGTAAAAAAATAAAATAGTATGATATATCAATATTTTATTTATTAGTACCAAAAGTTAAATGAGTATTTTATTATGGTTTAACAGTAACATGAGATGTATTTAAATAAAGATAACTGTTTAAAGTTCTTTTGCCACATAGTTTAACAGTAACATGAGATGTATTAGAATATTTTATTATTGATGATGTTTATACAAAACGATTAACAGTTACGCGAGATATATTTAAACTAAACCTTCGTATGCACTCAAGTTTTTCACCTACTCTATAAAATTAACAAATTTCATTAATTAAAATAACTATAAATACATTTACAGCTAGTTGCTTATACTATAAACATATACTTTGTTTTGATAATTAATTATTGACAATACATAAATTATGTGATAATTTAAAATAAATAAATATTGCTTAAGGAAGAGTAATTGAAATCATACTTATTTAGCGATTCAGGGATGGTGAAAGCCTGTTTTAGTACTTCAATGAAGACACCTTTATAGATGCAAACTAATTAAGAGGGATTATTTTATTGATAATCCAATTAGGGTGGCAACGCGGGTTATACTCGTCCCTACAGTGATGTAGGCGACGAGTTTTTTTATGCAAAGTTTAGAAAATTAAAATGGAGGAAATAGATATGGAAACAATGGGTAATTTAAGAAGAACCAATATGTGTAATGATTTACGTATGGGAGATATCGACAAAGAAGTTATACTTATGGGTTGGGTTCAAAAAAGAAGAAATTTAGGAGGACTTATCTTTGTTGATTTAAGAGATATAACTGGCTTAGTTCAAATAGTATTTGATACTGATGTAAATAAAGAAGCATTTGAAAAGGCTGAAACCCTAAGAGGTGAGTATGTTATAGCTGTTAGAGGCAAGGTAAAGGAAAGACAATCAAAAAATCCTGATATGGAAACTGGAGATATTGAGGTTTATGCTGACGAGCTAAGAATTCTTGATACTGCTGAAACTCCACCAATTTACATCAAGGATAATGATGATGTACAAGAGCAAATGAGACTTAAGTATAGATTTCTTGATTTAAGAAAACCATCTATGCAAAAGAGACTTTTAACAAGAGCAAAGATGAACAATGTAATTAGAAACTTCATGTTTGAAAATGATTTTAATGAAATTGAAACACCATTTTTAACAAAACCAACACCAGAGGGAGCTAGAGACTATTTAGTTCCAAGTAGAGTTAATGAAGGTAAATTTTATGCTTTACCACAATCACCACAGTTATTTAAGCAATTGTTGATGGTTTCAGGATTTAATAGATATTATCAAATAGTTAGATGTTTTAGAGATGAGGACCTTAGAGCTAATAGACAACCTGAGTTTACACAACTTGACTGCGAAATGTCATTTGTTGATGTAGAAGATGTTATATCTATAAATGAAAAATTAATTGCTAAGCTATTTAAAGAAATTAAAGGTATTGATATTGAATTGCCAATTAAACGTATGTCATATCAAACTGCTATGGACAAATACGGTTCAGATAAGCCAGACCTTCGTTTTGGTTATGAAATAAATGATATTTCAGATATATTTGTGGATTCAACTTTTAATGCATTTAAATCAACTGTTGAGGCTGGCGGAAAAGTTAAATGTATTAAGATTGATGGTTCAGCAGATGAATTCTCTAAAAAAGGTCTTTCAAATTTAGAAAAATTCGTTAAGACTTGTGGAGCTAAAGCACTTGCTTGGTTTAAACTTGAAAACGGAGTTATAGAGTCACCTATAGCAAAATTTTTAGCAGAGTCAGAATTAGAAGCCTTAAAGGAAAAAATGAATCTGCAAGAAAAGGATATTGTATTTGTTGTAGCTGATAAAAATAGTGTTGTAAGTACTGTTCTAGGAGCATTAAGAACAGAAATCGCTCACAGCAAGAACTTAATATCAAATGATGTGTATGAGTTAGTTTGGATAACTGAATTCCCATTATTTGAATATGATGAAGAAGAAAACAGATACGTTGCAAAGCATCACCCATTTACAGCACCTATAGATGAGGATTTAGATAAGCTTGAAACTAGTCCAGAAACTTGTAGAGCTAAGGCCTATGATATAGTAATTAACGGAGATGAAATTGGCGGAGGAAGTATAAGAATTAATAACAGCACTCTTCAAAATAGGATGTTTAGAGCGTTAGGCTTAAGTGAAGAAGAAGCTAATGAAAAATTCGGTTTCTTATTAGAGGCTTTTAAATATGGAGTTCCACCTCATGGAGGAATTGCATATGGCATGGACAGATTTACTATGATTATGACAGAGACTGATAATATTAGAGACGTTATTGCATTTCCAAAAACTCAAAGTGCATCATGCTTAATGACAAATGCACCTAGTGCAGCAACAGACAAACAGCTTAAGGAGTTATCTATAAAAGTAAATATAGAGGAGTAAAGAGTGAAATGATTTCACTCTAAATATTCTTGTGATGCCGCAAAGCGGCGTAGTGGAGGTAACTATGATTAAATCTATTAAGGTATTTGCATGGATTTTGACTGCGTTAATATCACTTGTTACGCTTTTTGTAATTGGCTACGTTATTTACATGAGTGTCAATTATTACAGAATAGATGATTTTTTGGCTATAGAAACTTACAATCCACAAACTGAAGTCTTGAAGTTGTCAGAAGAATATTCAGCATTAACCTACAATATAGGATTCGGTGCCTATAATCATGAATTTTCATTTTTTATGGATAGTGGGGTAATGAACGATGGTACTGAAGTTTCAGGAACTGATTCTGTAGCTAAAAGTAAGGAAGTAATTTTAACCAATACCAATGGAGCTATTGATGTTTCTAAAAATGAATCTGCGGATTTTTATCTATTTCAAGAGGTAGATACTAAATCTACAAGGAGTCATAATTTAAACCAATATGCTATGATTGAAAGTTCATTTTCTAAATACTCATCTGTGTATGCAGTTAATTTTCATTCATCTTTTATGCTATACCCATTTAATGAGCCTCATGGTATTGCAAATAGTGGAGTATTAACATTAAGCAAATATAAAATAGATGAAAACATGAGAAGAAAATATCCTATAGATGAAAGCTTTTTTACTAAATTTTTTGACCTTGATAGATGTTTTTTAGTTTCAAGATTGCCAGTTGAAAATGGTAAGGAGTTAGTGCTTATTAATTCTCATATGTCTGCATATGACGAGGGTGGACTTATTAGAGAAAAACAACTAGAGCTTATCAATAGTGTAATGAAAGAGGAATATGGCAAAGGTAATTACGTTATAGTTGGAGGAGACTTTAACCATGATATAGCTGGAATGGCTGGTAAATTTAAGTCAGAACAACAGATACCTGAATGGGTATATACTCTAGATAATGAAAACTTGACAGAAGGCTTTAGTATTGTGGTAGCGGAAAATTATAATGAAGTTCCAACTTGTAGAAGTACAGATATACCATATACAAAAGGAGTTAACTATTCTTCAGTTCTTGATGGATTTATAGTTTCAGACAATATTGAAGCAACTGCTAAAAATATTGATGCAGATTTTGAATATTCTGACCATAATCCTGCACTGCTTAGATTCAAATTAAAATAAATTGATTTTAAAAGATAGCAATTTTATAAGCTATCTTTTTTTCTTATAGCTTGTTTTTTATAAACTTGTTGATTAATAAAATTTGTAATGATATTATAGATATGTACAAAACAACAACAAACATAAGTATGGGTTGCGGTTAATATACTTTTGAAAATTTAATTAGTGATATTAAAATTTGTCTAGAATTTTAATGCTAAGAATAGTATAATAAAATCCGTTTATACTTTTAATTGTAAAATAAATTTATAAGGTGATAATTTTGAATGACGAAAAACAAAGATTAAGAATAATATATGGCGATGAGACTTTGGAAAAACTTAAAAATTCTAAGGTTTTGATTGCCGGACTTGGTGGGGTTGGTAGCTACGCTGCTGAAGCTATTACAAGAAGCTTTATTGATAATATAGTATTGATTGATTTCGATGTTTATGATATAACTAATTTAAATCGACAACTGCACTCTACACTTGATAAAGTTGGTATGAGCAAAGCTGATAACATACAAAATAATGTATATAAAATTAATAAAAATGCTAAGGTTACAGTCATTAAGGATAAGTTAACTGATGAAACTATTCCAAGGTATATAACAAAGGATATTGATTTTGTTATAGATGCAATTGATGATGTGAAAGCTAAGATTAGTTTAATAGAATACTGTTATAATAATGGTATAAAAATTATAAGCAGTATGGGAACTGGTAAAAAGGTACATCCTGAAAAGCTTCAAATTTCTGATATCAAGAAAACTTCAGTATGTCCACTTGCTAAAAAGCTTAGATATGAGCTTAAAAAAAGAAATATAGAAAAGCTTCCTGTAGTTTTTTCTACCGAAGAAATAATTAGAAATAATGAAACAAATACTCTTGGAAGTACACCATTCGTTCCTGCAACTGCTGGACTTATGCTCGCTTCGTACGTAGTAAATCAAATAGCAAAAGAGTGAAAAGTGTGAAATGAACTTTCACACTGTGGAAGAATCAAAAAGGATTCTTCATCAAATTTATGGAGAATAGATTATTATGAATCAAATTGGTACAGTAAAAAGTATTAATGACAAAACTACAGTAGTTTCTGTTAGAAGAACATCTTCATGTGGTGATAATTGTGCAGGTTGTAGTGCTTCATGTAATGTTCCAACAATTGAAATAAAGGCAGATACAATCCCTAATATTGCAGTGGGTGATGATGTTGAGGTTTTTTCAGAGGATGTAAATGTGTTAAAATACTCATTTGTTTTATATGGGGTTCCACTAGCAATTATGGTAGCTGTTATATTTTTAATTAGCTTTTTAATTAAAGGTGAAGATGGACAACTTTATGGGGCATTGCTTGGAATTTTGTCGTTAGCGTTATCATTTTTTATTTTAAGAAAATATGATAAAATGGAAACATCTAAAAAAAGTTTTAAATATGTAATTTTAAGAAAAATTGATAAATAGGATAGTCTTATGAATATTTTTGAAATGCAGTATAATCAAGCAATTAAAAACTTAGGACCATTGGCTGAAAGAATGAGACCTGACAGTTTAGACTATTTTGTTGGACAAAAACATATAGTAGGGAAAGGCAAAATATTAAATCGTGCAATACAAGCAGACAAGCTAACATCTGCGATTTTTTATGGACCTCCTGGTACAGGTAAAACAACTCTTGCTAAGATAATTGCAAAAACAACTGATAATAATTTTACAACACTTAATGCAGTTACTAGTGGCATAAAGGATATTAAAGAAAAAATTGATGATGCAATTAACTGTCTTTCTATGTACAACAAGCGTACTATACTGTTTGTTGATGAAATTCATAGATTTAATAAAGCCCAACAGGACGCTTTGCTTCCTTATGTTGAAAACGGCACTATAGTTTTAATTGGTGCAACTACTGAAAATCCTTATTTTGAAGTTAATTCAGCTCTTATTTCAAGATCACTAGTTTTTGAGTTTAAAAAAATAACTGATGATGATATTAAAGAGGTTTTATTGAAAGCTATAGCTGATAAAGAAAGAGGCTATGGGAATCTAAATATTCATGTTGAGGATGGTTCTCTTGAACATATTGTCAATAACTCAAATGGCGATGTTAGAAAGGCGTTAAGCGCACTTGAGATTGGTATAACTACTACAGAGCCAGACGAAAATAATCTGATAAATTTTACTGTTGATGTTGCAGAGGAAAGCATACAAAGTAAAAAGGTAAAATATGATAAAAAAGGTGACGAACATTATGACACTATTTCAGCATTCATTAAAAGCTTAAGAGGTTCAGATCCTGATGCAGCAATATTTTGGTTAGCTAAGATGATAAAGGGTGGAGAAGATCCAAAATTTATAGCTAGAAGAATTATAATAAGCGCTTCTGAGGATGTAGGGAATGCGGATCCTAGGGCATTGGAGGTAGCAGTTAATGCCTTTAAGGCCATTGAAATTATAGGTATGCCAGAGGGGAGAATTATATTAGCACAGGCTGTTGTTTATATAGCATGTGCGCCAAAAAGTAATTCATCATATTTAGCTTTGGATAAGGCTTTAGTAGCTATAGAAAAGTGTTCAAATGAAGTACCTAATCATCTAAGAGATGCTAGCTATAAGGGTGCTCAAAGACTTGAACATGGTATAGGCTATAAATATCCTCATGATTATAATAAGTTTTATGTTAAGCAGCAATATTTACCTGATGGGGTAAAGGGTAATTTTTATGAGCCAAAGGAATCAGGCTATGAAGCGAGAATGAAAAAGTTTATGGAGTATTTAAACTCGTAGTTCAAACGTAGTTTGAAACTATGGCATAAATGGGAGGTTATAATGAAGTATAGTTTAAAAAATACTAAAATAATAGATTCTGATATAATTGAAAAGATATCTGAACTAGTTAATATTGAAGAATATAACTTAAAAAAAGAGTATGATATAGATATAGATTTTTATAACGATGATCTTGATAAGGACAAACTTAATACAGATGTATCCTACGAGATAAAAAAGCAGCACTATGAGTTTATAAGACATATAAGAAATTATTTCAAAGAAAATGGCATTAAAATTAATGAAGTTAATTTAATTGGTGCTGTAACCAATATCAAAGTTGGCGAAATAGATTTTGAAGTGTATAAATCAAAGTATCAAGATTTTAGGAGAAATGATATTGTACCTTGCAGAGAAATGTATCTATATGAAGATGGTAAAAAAGCTCTGGATATAATGCTTAAAACTAAGCAGATAAGCGAGGAAGAATACGAAAATAACATTGAAATTCTTCAGGAAGAATTAAGCATCGCTGAAATTGATGATGAAAGTGGATATATTAATTAGTTAAAGGCACACAGATATGAGCTATAACCATTATAGTAAAACTGTGTGCTTTTTAATTTCACTTTTTTTTATACTTTCTTTAAGATACTTAAAATTTATTAGATTTTTATTAATTCATAATATGGGAGAGTAATTACTTCTTCAAATCCTAAACTTTTTGCTAATAAATATGAACCTGTGTTTTCTAATCTACATGCCCATATAGGAGAATAGTTATTTTTTTTACAGTAAGAAAGTAATTCCTGGCATACATGCTTTGCAAAGCCCATGTTTCTGTATTTTTCTGATGTTTCTACGCCTATTTCTAGTACGTTGTCAAACTTACATGATGAAAATGCTATGGATACAATATCATCACCATTCATTAGTGCGTATCCTATTCCTTCCGATAAAAAAAGCTCTTTTGATTTCCAGAAAAATTTTGGAATTACACTTCCTTCTATCCTATCGTAAATTTCAGAATCTATTAATTTTATTTCATATTCTGATTTAGAAAATATAGCTTTATCAATATCCTTATAAATAAAGTTAACTCTTCCCCATTGAATTATATGATTTTCTCTATATTTTTCTGTTAAAATGTCTGCTTCAGATTTCGAATTATTATCTAATAGTTTAGAATAATTAATTATTTTATCATTTAATAACTCTTTTAATTTATCATTCCATTTTTCTGGATAAACCTGTAACCACTCATAATTGCTTCTATCCTTATTTTCATTTAATAAATATTTTTTTAGCTCTAAATTAAACTCTAAATTTTCAGTATCTCCAAATAAAAGTGACATACCATATTCGTGAGCAATAAAAATAGATTTAGGTTTGTTAATATTATCAACAAACACCTTTCCAAAAACCTTTGATTCTAATACAGCTCTTGCAAATAAGGTATTGAAAGGTACGCTTTTTAATTGTATTAAGATTTTTTCGTATTGATTTTTATTTAATAGTATCATTCCATCATTCATTATAATGACCTCCATAAATTCATAAAATTTGTATTGCTTTATTTATATATTAGTTTATACTAAAATATATAATAGTACAAATATAATAAAATCAATCTGTACTATTACAGATTAGTATAAATAGGGGTTTATAATTGAAATGACTAAAATTCAATTGGTTAGAAAATATATTTTAGAAGAAGTAAATGAAGGTAGAATAGCAAAGGGTCAACGACTTCCAAGTTGCCGAGAGGTGGCGGCTTTACTTAATGTAAATAAAATTACAGTTAATAAAGCTTATGCGCAGCTGGAAGAAGAACATGAGGTATATAGTATTCCACGAGGGGGCTTCTATTTAGTAGATTATAGGGATAAATCATCTGTTGTAAAAAAACAAATTGATTTTTCGGTTGTAAAACCAGACGAAAAGTTGATTCCTTATAGAGAGTTTACTCATGTTATCAATAAAGCTGTTGATATATATAAAAGCAATTTGTTTGTATATGAACAAAATCTTGAAACATCTAATTTAAAAACAACTTTAAAATTATATTTGGAGAGAGAAGGTATCTATACAAGCTCAGAAAATATCATTATAACAAATGGAGCACAACAAGGGATCGATCTAGTTCTTCAAGCTGTTTTTCATAATAATAACAGAAAGTTGCTAGTTGAAGTACCATCATATAATCTAGTTTTAAAATTAGCAAAATATTTAGGTATTGAAATGGTGGGCATCGAAAGGAGAAAAGATGGATATGATTTTGAAAAAATGGAAGAAATATTAAAAAATGACGATATTGAAGCTTTTTATGTTATACCAAGACATCATAATCCAACTGGATACTCTTTAGCTGAAAGTGAAAAGAAAAAAATAGTTGAATTATGCAATAAATATAATGTACTAATCATTGAAGACGATTATCTTTCAGAATTAGGTGACAAGAAGACTGCAATGCCGATTTATTATTATGATACAAGTAGACGTACTGTGTATGTTAAAAGCTTTTCAAAAACTTTTATGCCTGGTCTTAGAATTGGAGCTATTATACTTCCAAAATGTTTAGTTAATGAAATAGCAGCGCTTAAATATCTAAGTGATTTAAATACTTCAAAACTTCCGCAAGTAGCACTTGATTTGTTTATAAAATCAGGAATGTATGAAAAACATATAAAGAAGGTAAGAAAATCATATGAAGATAAGCTAAAAAAGGCAAGAGAAATATTTAAGTCACTTAGCCCACAAGAGCTTATATGGCATGTACCAAATAATGGTATATTTATGTGGCTGGTATTGCCGGAATATGTTAAGGCTTCTATACTATCGCAAGAACTTAAAACTAAAGGAATAATTATTGACTCAGATAATCGATTTTCTTTAAATGATATAATGGAAATAGAAAACTATCCAAACTATCATAATTGTGTTAGGTTATGCATATCTGGTGTTGCATATGAAGATATTAGAGCTATAGAAACAATTATTTCAACAATAAAAAGCTTTGAAGTTAAATAATTAGCTATTAAATAAAATAGCACGCAGATAACATAATCTGTGTGCCATTTTTAATTTGATTATTTACACTGTGGTAGCAGTTAAAAGAAGCCTCATATTGTCCTCATAAATTCGTGGTAATTGAGTAATTGGCAGAGGGTTTTTGCCTTTTCCTGTTTCAACTGTATAACCTGGTTTTCTAAAGTCTTGGATAAACCAATCCTTAAAGCCAGCGTATGATGCAACTCCTGCTGCTGTATCTAAATAATATCCGCTAGCTTTAGCGAGCTTTTCACCTATTTGTCTATCTCTTTCTGTTGCTAAATCCATGAAATTCCAATATATAACTTCACCCTGTGTATGGTAAGCTATAGCAAGATAGAAATCTTCATTTAGAGTTAAATTTCTTAAAGCTTGAGTTTCTGGCTCTGAGAATGGAAACGGTCCTGAGTATCTCGTTGGACCAGGTCCTGTGATACCCATTGCTTCTCCAGCTTTCTTTGATAGCTCCCAAGCAGCGTCATAATTATGGTTTAGGTCTACGCCTCTAATATTTGCTTGCCATACCTCGCCAAATGGTTTACCAGTGTTATTCCATCTTATTAAATCATTATAATATGGATTATTTAGCTGAAGTCCTTCATTTACTAAATCAACACCGTCTGGATTTACCATAGGTACAATATAAAAAGTATGAGTAGTAAATATGCTTCTAATATCAAATCCGTCGATATCTTCTCCATTTATAAAAGCTCTAGACATACTCTCGATAAATTTCATAATAAATACGCTGTTTATCCATTCTAATGCATGATGAGATGCATTTACATGTAGTTTTCTAGGACCATTTCCAAATTTAATTAAATATAATTCCTTGCCAAGAACACTTTGACCAATAGAGCTAACTTCTAAAAATTGATATCTTTGCAAAAGCCCCATAATATTTAATCTCATCATGTTATATGTATACTTTGCATCCTCTGTTACTACATTGTAATTAAAGGGCACTGTTATTACAGTTCCAGGTATTAAATTATTTGGATTAAGTCCCGGGTTTGCTGATAGTATAAGATTGATAGTTGAATTATATCTATTAGCTATGTTATATAAAGTATCACCGGGTTCAATTCGGTAGAAAGTAAAACCTAATATATACTTTTCTAAAGCTTTATAAGTAACAGGGCCAACCATACCATCAACTGCTAAACCATTTTGTCTTTGAAAATTTCTTATTGCATCTTCTGTTTCTTGTCCATATAAACCATCTATTTTTCCTTTGTAGTAACCAAGCTTCTTTAAAATAGATTGAATTTCCATTACTTGTGTACTGTTTGTACCGTTTTGTAAAAAAAATATCATATTTCACCTCTTATATTGTAACAAATTGTCATTATTTTAATAATTTAAAGTAAAGGAGGAGTACTATGGAGCATTATGTTATAACTTTTAGATTTGGTAATTACACCATGGCTGCTTATAGCAGACTTCAAAGTTTGAATATTAAAAACATTAAATTAGCATCTGTACCATTTGCGATAAAAACAGAATGTGATCTTTGTATTATTGTTTATGATTATGATACATTGATTACCGTTTTAAATGAGTCTGTTAAATATCCAATAGATAACGTTTATGAGGTGTCAAGAAATAACGGTTCATTTGTTTATAGGTTAATTCAAATTTAGCATTATACTTATCTCATTTGAGATTAGTATTTGTTGCTCTTTTTTTAATTTATATGTAATAGAAAATAAAATATTAAAATGTTTTTTTTAAATGTCAAAATTTTTTAAAAACATTTTAATTTTTTTTCAAATCAATGTTGACAAAATTAGTCGGGTATTATATAATAAACCCGACTAAATAAGTTGGGATTAATTTTTAAAAAAATAAAAGGAGGCTGTTATAATGATTTTATCAACAAAAGGTAGATATGGTTTAAAGGCTGTATTCGAACTGTCTTTAACATATGGCGATGGTCCAATACCGCTAAAAAGAATTTCTGATAAGTATAGTATTTCTGAAAATTATTTAGAGCAGCTGTTTGGAAAGCTTAAGAAAGCTGGATATATTAAATCAACAAGAGGAGCGCAAGGTGGATACAGTTTAGCAATGGAGCCTAAAAATATAACAGTTGGAATGATACTTAGAACACTTGAAGGTGAAATTACAGCGTCAGATTGTATTAATAAAGAGGTTTGTTCAAGAGAATCAATTTGTGCAACAAGAGTAATATGGGAAAAAATCGAAATGAGTATAAACAATGTTATAGATAACATAACATTATTAGATATGATAAATGAACATAACAAAATTACAATGGAGGAAAAGTAATTATATGAATAAAAAAATTTATTTTGATAACGCTGCAACTACTATGGTAAAAAAAGAAGTTGTTGATGAGATGATAAAGTATTTAAGTGAATATTATGGAAACCCATCAAGCGGAATTTATGATATCGGAAGAAAATCGAAAGAAGCAATTGATAAAGCAAGGAAAATAGTATCATCATTTATAAATGCAGACGAAAATGAATTATATTTTACTTCAGGTGGAACTGAATCTGATAACTGGGCAATTAAGGGAATAGCATTTGCTAATCAAAATAAAGGCAAGCATATTATTACAACTAAAATAGAGCATCATGCAGTATTGCACACATGTGAATATCTTGAAAAGTTTGGTTTTGAAACTACATATTTGGATGTAGATAAATATGGTATGATTGATTTAGAGAATCTAAAAAACAGCATAAGACCTGATACTATTTTAATATCAATTATGTATGCAAATAATGAAATAGGAACTATTCAGCCAATTGAAGAAATAGGTAAAATAGCAAGAGAGCATAATATAATATTCCATACAGATGCAGTTCAAGCATTAGGTGGAGTAAGGATTGATGTTAAAAAGCAAAATATTGATTTAATGTCAATGTCAGCACATAAGGTGCACGGACCAAAAGGTGTTGGTGGCATGTACATTAGAAAAGGCGTAAAAATTGACAATTTCATGCATGGTGGAGCACAGGAGAGAAGAAGAAGAGCAGGAACAGAAAGTGTACAAAATATAGTTGGATTTGCAAAAGCAATTGAACTAATGGGTGTTGATTTTAATGATAAAATTAGTAAATTAACAAATTTAAGAGATAGATTTATAAATGGAATCCAAAATAATATAGAGGATGTTGTTTTGAATGGTCATCCTACAATGAGGTTACCAAACAATGTTAACTTCTCATATAAATATATTGAAGGTGAATCTATATTATTATGGCTTGACATGGAAGGTATTAGCGCATCTAGTGGTTCAGCGTGTACTTCGGGCTCATTAGATCCGTCTCACGTTTTATTAGCAACAGGACTTGATCATGGAACAGCACATGGTTCAATAAGATTTACGATAGGCGATGAAACAACAGAAGAAGAAGTGGATTTTGTAATAGATAAAATGAAGCATATAGTTCAAAAACTAAGAGATATGTCACCACTTTATAAAAAACACTAAGAAGGAGAAAAAATATGTATACAGAAAAAGTAATGGATCATTTTAGAAACCCTAGAAATGTAGGTGAAATAGAAAACGCTGATGGAGTTGGTGAAGTAGGTAATGCTAAATGTGGAGACATAATGAAAATATATTTAAAAATTAATGATGACCACATAATTGAGGATGTTAAATTCCAAACCTTTGGCTGTGGCTCAGCAATAGCTTCTTCAAGCATGGCTACTGAATTAATTATGGGTAAAAGCGTTAATGAGGCAGTTGAATTAACTAATAAGGCTGTTATTGAAGCTTTAGGCGGACTTCCACCAGTAAAAGTTCATTGTTCAGTTTTAGCAGAACAGGCTATAAAAGCTGCACTATATGATTATGCACAAAAGAAAAATATTCAAATTAAAGGATTAGAAGACTTTAATCCAAATGCAGATGAAGATTTACATGACCATGTACATGGGGAAGAGTAAACTTCAAACAATACTTACAATTAGTAAATAAAAATAACTGACCACAAAGGCGCTAAGTGCACTAAGTTTTAAGATTTTCTTTGTGTTATTAGTGTTCTAAGTGGTCATTTTATTTTTTGTGAATATAAATTTATATTTATATTTGTATATTTAAATTAGTCTTTCAAACTAACTAAAAATATATAACATATATGAGGTGAATGATGGATAATAAAAAAGTTTTATTAGGAATGAGTGGTGGTGTAGATAGCACCGCTTCAGTTATTGTTTTACAAAATTTAGGTTATGAAGTTATAGGAGCTACTTATAGGCTTACCGATGATGAAAGTGTAGATCAGAGCATATTAGATGCAAAAAATGCTGCACAAAAATTAGGAATTGAACATATAGTCGTTGATTATAGAAAAGATTTTAAAGATAAGGTAATATCTGATTTTATAAATGAATACATGATTGGTCATACCCCTAATCCTTGCGTTGTATGTAATAAAAATATCAAGTTTGACAAATTTTTAAAAACTGCGGATGAAATGGGAATTAAGTATGTAGCTTCGGGACAATACGCCAAAATTGATAAGAGAAACGGTAAATATTACGTTGTTAAGGCTAGAAATATTATAAAGGATCAGACATATTTTTTATATACACTTAAGGAAGATATTTTGGATAGGGTACTATTTCCAATGGGAGACATGGAATCAAAGGATGATACTAGACAATTAGTTAAAGATGCAGGTATTGAAATATATAGTAAAAAAGATAGTCAAGAGATTTGTTTTATTAAAAATATGAAATATACAGATTACATTTCAAGAAATAGTGATGTTGTTTCTAAAAAAGGTAATTTTGTTGATATAAATGGAAATGTATTAGGTAGCCATGAGGGTATAGTTAACTATACAATTGGGCAAAGAAAAGGTCTTGGTATAGCTTTAGGAAAACCTGCATTTGTTATTGATATAGATTATGAAAACAATACAGTTGTTCTTGGTGATAATGAGGATCTATTTAAGGATGAATTAAAGCTATATGATTATAATTTTATAAATGATGAATATAATAAGGACAATATTAAATTATCAGCAAAAATTAGATACGCAGCTAAAGAAGAGAGCGTAGCTATAAAAAAAGAAGCCAATCACATATTAGTTAAATTTGATAACCCAGTTAGGGCAATAACTAAAGGACAGTCAGTAGTGTTTTATGATGGTGATATTTTAGTTGGTGGAGGGGTTATAAAATAGTTGACATATGTTGGTTATTTACGCTATAATCAATTGATACATAGCGATTTTGGAGAAAATTGTGAAGAAAAAAACACTCTTCACAATGTGAAATATTTCTACAGAGTGAAAAACATTTCACACTATATTTTGAGATGCCGCGTGTCGGCATAATGGAGGAGGATATTATGAATAATAATTATTCAATAAATAATATAAGAAAACAATATTTAGACTTTTATGAGTCAAAACAACATTTAGTTAGACAAAGTGCTTCACTTATACCTAAAAATGACAAGAGCTTGTTATTGATAGCGGCAGGTATGGCGCCACTAAAAAAATATTTTACAGGTGCTGAAACTCCTCCAAGCAAAAGAATGGCATCATGCCAGAAGTGTGTTAGAACTAATGATATAGAAAATGTAGGAGTAACTGCACGTCATCTAACTTTTTTTGAAATGCTTGGAAACTTCTCGTTTGGTGATTATTTTAAAAAAGAAGCAATTATATGGGCTTGGGAGCTTTTAACTGATAGATTACATATACCAGCAGAAAAACTTTGGGCAACTGTATATGAAGATGATGATGAAGCTATTGAACTTTGGACTACATTTACTGGAATGCCAAGAGAAAGAATTGTTAAGCTAGGCAAAAAAGATAATTTTTGGGAATTAGAGGTTGGTCCAAGTGGTCCATGTTCAGAAATTTATTATGATAAGGGACCTGAGTTTGGTTGCGATAATCCTGACTGTAAGCCTGGTTGTGAATGTGACAGATATACAGAAATTTGGAATTTAGTATTTACTCAATATGACAAGGATGAAAAAGGCGTTTATCATCCATTAGCTAATCCAAATATAGATACAGGTATGGGATTAGAGAGAGTAGCAATGACATTGCAAGGAAAAGAAACTGTATTTGATGTTGAGCCTCTTTATAGTATAGTAAAAAAAGCTGAAGAAATAAGTGGCGTTGAATATAAATCAAGTGTTAAAACGGACACTTCTATGAGAATAATTTGTGACCATTCAAGAGCTGTTACATTTATGATTTCAGATGGAGTAATACCATCAAACGAAGGTAGAGGATATGTTTTAAGAAGACTTATAAGAAGAGCATTAAGACAAGGTAAATTATTAGGTATAGATAGAGATTTCTTAACAGAAACTGTTCAAGTAGTAATAGATAATTGGAAGCAAGCATATCCTGAGCTAGGCGAAAAGGAAAGCTATATATTGAAGGTTGTTAAAATAGAGGAAGAAAAGTTTAGAAATACTATTGACCAAGGATTAGAAATTCTTCATAAGGAAATATCTAATGCAATGGAATCTGGTAAGAATATGTTAGATGGTCAAATATTATTTAGACTTTACGATACTTTTGGATTTCCAATTGAATTAACTGAAGAAATATTAATTGAGAATAACTTTAAATTTAACAAGCAAGAATTTTTAGATATAATGGAAGAAAACAGAATTAAAGCTAGAGAAGCAAGAGAAAAAACAGGCAGCTCTGGCTGGAAAGATAGTTCTATAAATGTAGAGGGTATAGATACTGAGTTTGTTGGATATACTGAAAATTCATATGAATCAAGGATTTTAAAGATTTTTGTTGATGATTTTGAGAAAAATGGAATATCAGCAGACGAGAAGGGTATAATTATTCTTGACAAAACACCATTCTATGCTGAAGGTGGCGGACAAAGTGGGGATAGCGGAAAGTTAACAAATGATAATTTTGATGCTACAGTAATAAATACTAAAAAGCTAAACAACGTTATAATTCATGAAGTAATCGTTAATGATGGTACTATTTGTGTTGGTGAAGAAGTATCAGCAGTAATTGACGTGGATAAGAGAAAAAATACAGCTAAAAACCATACAGCTACTCATCTTCTACACAAAGTTTTAAAGGAAGTTTTAGGAGATCATGTTAATCAAGCGGGATCTTTAGTAACTGAAGATAGATTAAGATTTGACTATACTCATTTTGAATTAATTGATGAAAATACACTAAGAGAAATTGAAAAAAGAGTAAATAAAGCTATTTTATCAGACTATAGTGTGAAAACTGACAATGTTACCATAGATGAAGCAAGAGAGCAAGGTGCTATGGCATTATTTGATGAAAAATACGGTGATGTAGTAAGACTTGTTAAGGTTGGTGATTTTAGTAAGGAGCTTTGTGGTGGTACTCACATTGATGAAACTGCTAAAATAGGTATGTTTAAGATAGTTTCAGAAGGTGGAATAGCATCTGGAGTTAGAAGAATTGAAGCAGTAACTGGAAAAGCTGCAATTGACTATCTCAACAATATAGATTCTATTGTTAGTGAACTTATGCAATCAATGAAATCTACCAAGGAAGAGATTATAGGCAAGGTTTCTGGACTTAAAAAGGATATTAAAGATAAAGAAAAAGAAATCGCTAAGCTTAATAATGAAATATTAAAATCAAATATGGATGATATTTTAAGTAATCATGAAGAAATAAATGGCGTTAAAGTTTTCATGATTAAGTTAAAAGATACTGATGCAAATGCTCTTAGAGATATTGCAGATAAAATTAAAGATAAAAACCCAAGCTGTGTTATTATTTTGGCTTCTGAGTACGATGGAAAAGTTTTATTTGTAGCTTCTGTTACAAAGGATTTAAACCAAAAAGGTATTCAAGCCGGAAATATAGTTAAACAAGCAGCAATGATTGCTGGTGGAGGCGGAGGAGGAAGACCTGATTTTGCTCAAGCTGGTGGAAAAGATGTAACAAAAATTGACGAGGCTTTAAATGCTGCAAAGGAAGGTTTGTCAAAGCAACTTTAATCAAGATACAAACTAATTGTTTGATTTTAATTTAGTTATATAGTATAATATATGTAATGAGATGCTAAGGTTGAAAGAAGTCATGCAAAGGATAAATCAAATACCTAGTCCATGCCTTAGTCTATCATGGCATTTTGTGTAATTGGAGGCATGGAATAATATGGCAAATGATACAAACAATAATAGTAATACAGCTAAATTTGAATATAATACCGAATCTATGAATAAAGCGAGGGAAATACTATCTCAAGTATATCAATCTTTACAAGAGAAAGGATATAATCCTAACACTCAATTAATAGGCTATTTACTTTCAGGTGACCCTACGTATATTACAAACTATAATAACGCTAGAAGTCTTATAAGAAAGATAGAAAGAGATGAACTTTTAGAGGAAATACTAAATGTTTATTTAGATATTTTGAAGTTATAGCGGTATAATTTATACCGCTTTGTTTTTTTATACCCTAACTAAATTTCACGTAGAGAAATAATTGGTAGGCCAATCACAATTTTTCTGTTCGAAAATACGGACCTGGATGAAGAAAATGAAATATATTGATTATAAAGATTTAAAAAAAATTTCTAAAATATGCTTTGGTACATTAGCTCTTAGCAACTTACAAAATAACGATGATTTTGTAAATAAGGTTAATGTATTAAACTATGCTTATGAAAACGGAATTAATTTTTATGATACTGCTGAACTATATGATAATTATGATATTATTGGAAGTTTTTTGAGAAATAAAAAAAGAGACAGCTTATACATAGCAACAAAGAGTTATGCATATAATAAAGAAACTGCTAAATACAGTATAGAAAAGGCTCTAAATGAGTTAAATACTGACTATATAGATATTTTTATGTTACATGAACAGGATAATGGAAACAACTTCTTAGGCCATTATGAAGCCGTAGAAGAGTTTATGAAATATAAAGAAAATGGAATAATAAAAAAATTTGGTATATCTACCCATACAATTCAGGCTGTTACAGATAGCATACAATTTAATGAAATTGATGTTGTATTTACAATTGTAAATAGCACAGGAATTGGTATAAATGACGGCACAAATTTACAGATGATAGAGGCTGTTAAAAAAGCAAAATCAAATGGTAAATTTATTATGGCAATGAAACCCTATGGTGGTGGGCATTTATTGTCAGATACAAAAATGGCGTTTAATTTTGTTAATGAGATAGAAGAGGTAGATACTATAGCTATAGGGATGAAAAGTAAAGCCGAAATTGATACAAATATATGTTATCTTGAGAATAAAGAAGTATCAAATGATATAAAATCTCAAGTAAGAAATATAAATCGTGAGCTTAATATAGCTTATTGGTGTATCGGTTGTGGAAAATGCGTAAAAAAATGTAAACAACAAGCACTTAGTCTAATTGATGGTAAGTGCTGTGTTAATATGGAGAAATGTGTTTTATGTAGCTATTGCGCAAGCGAATGTGATAGCTTTTGTATAAAAATAGTGTGAGGAATAAGGTTGAAGAAATGAAAAAAAACTTTTTAAAAAAAGTCAATAAGAAAGTAGGCACCGAATCCATGAACAAATCTTTAGTCTTTCTTAAAAAGAAAGACTGGTTCTCTTGTGCAATAGGTGCATGGATATAATATGGATAGACTAATAGGGTTAGATGTAGGAGATAGAACAATTGGAATAGCAGTAAGCGATTTACTTATGATAACAGCACAGGGAGTTACTACTATAAAAAGAACGAATTTAAAAGCAGATATACAAGAATTAAAAAAAATCATTGATGAATATAATGTAACAAAAATTATAGTAGGAATGCCAAAAATGATGGATGGTACAATTGGAATTCAAGGTGAAAAAGTTATTGAATTTACAGAAAAAATGAAAGCTAAAATAGATTTACCAGTTGATTTTCAAGATGAGCGTCTTACTACTGCATTATCTGAAAAGATATTAATAAGTGCTGATGTTAAGAGAAATAAAAGAAAAGAAGTTATTGATAAGCTTGCAGCTGTTCAAATTCTAACTACTTATATGGAAAGAATGAAAAGATCCGTATTATGATATTAAAGTGAAAATATTATTTTAATAACAATATAAATATCCCACAAGCCCATGTGCAACATATGGCATGGTAATATTTCAATAAAAGATAGGAGGATTTATGAATAATAAGGGAAATAAGGAAAATAATAAGGAAAATGATGAAGATTTAGATTTTATTGATGAAGAAGAATACGAAGAACAAATAGTTGAATTAATTAATGATGATGGTAAAGTTGAAAGACTTGTAATTGAAGCAACTTTTCATTTGGATGATGTTCAATACGCTGTATTAAGAGAAGAGAACTCTGATGAAGGAATGATCTACAGCGTTGACGAAATGGAAAATGGAGAAATGATGTTTAATATCATTTATGATGAAGAAGAGCTAAAAGAAGTAATAGAGATATATGAAGCTATGGCAGATGATCTAATATAGCTTATTAAATTTTGTATATAACGAATGTAAAATAAGGAGATGAAAACTTGGCACAAACCAAAAAAAATAAGTTGAAAATTATCCCACTTGGAGGCTTAGGCGAAATTGGGAAAAATATTACAGTTATAGAATATAATAAAGATATAATTGTTATAGATTGTGGAATGGCATTTCCAGAGGATGAAATGCTAGGAATAGATATAGTAATACCAGATGTTACTTATTTAATAAAAAATAAAGATAAAGTAAGAGGATTGTTTTTAACACACGGGCATGAGGATCATATTGGTGCAATTCCATATGTACTTAAAAAAATAAATATGCCTGTTTATGGAACAAGATTAACAATTGGATTAATTGGCAACAAGTTACTAGAGCATAAACTTGATGATGTAAGCCTAAATGTAGTAAATCCAGGCGAAAATGTAAAAGTTGGATGCTTTAAGGTAAACTTTGTTGGAACTAACCATAGTATACCTGATTCTGTTGGATTCGCAATAGAAACACCAATGGGTACAGTTGTTCATACAGGAGACTTTAAAATAGATTACACACCTATAAATGGTGATGTTATAGATTTAAATACCTTTGCAGAGTATGGAAGAAAAGGTGTACTAGTAGCTATGTCTGATAGTACAAACGTTGAAAGACCAGGATATACACAGTCAGAGCGTACAGTTGGAAACAAATTTATGGATGTATTTAAAGAATGTAAGCAAAGGATAATTGTCGCTACATTTGCATCCAATATTCACAGAGTTCAGCAAATAGTTAATGCTGCAGTTGCTTATAATAGAAAAGTTGCTGTTTCTGGAAGAAGCATGGTAAATGTTATTAAAGTAGCACAGGAGCTTGGATATTTAGAAGTTCCAGATGGAACGTTTATAAATGTTAATGATTTAAGAAAATATAAGGATGAAGAAATTGCACTTATAACAACTGGTAGTCAGGGAGAACCGATGTCTGCCTTAACTAGAATGGCAAACAGTGATCATAAAAAACTAGATATTAAAGCTGGTGACATGGTTATAATTTCTGCAAATCCTATACCTGGAAATGAAAAAACTGTTGCAAGAGTTATAAATATGCTGTATCAAAAAGGTGCAGATGTTTTATATGATGCATTAGAGGAAATCCACGTTTCAGGCCATGCTAGACAAGAGGAATTAAAGCTTATGTTAACACTATTAAAGCCTAAATTCTTTATGCCAGTGCATGGAGAGTATAGACATTTAAAACATCACGCAAAACTAGCAGTAGAGCTTGGTATTAGTGAAGAAAATATTATCATAGCAGAAACAGGTGATGTTATTGAATTTAATACTAAATCAGGTATGATAAATGGTTCTGTTCAATCAGGTAATATACTTGTTGATGGACTTGGTGTAGGTGATGTAGGTAATATAGTATTAAGAGATAGAAAGCATTTATCAGAAAATGGTCTTATAATTGCAGTTATAACAATTGATAAAAATACAGGTGATATTATTTCTGGTCCAGATATTGTATCAAGAGGATTTATATATGTTAGAGAAAATGTTGATTTAATAGATGAATCAAAGAAAATAGTCAATATCGCACTTAACAAGTGTAGAGATTCTAATATTAAGGATTGGAGCTCTATAAAGACTATGATTAAGGATGACTTGAATAACTTCATTTATGAAAAAATAAAGAGAAGTCCGATGATTTTACCAATCATAATGGAGGTAAGCGTACAATAATGAATCCATACGATGCAGCAAGAAATCTCGCAGACTCTATAAAGAAAAGTAATGAATATGTTGATTTCAAAAATTCAAAAGAAAAAGTATATAGTATAGCTAGCTCAAAGAAAATGCTTGATAATCTACAGGAAAAAGTTATGGAATTACAGATGATGTCAATGCAAGGATTAGAAGTATCTGACGAGCAGATTAGCAATGTTCAAAAAATGCAAGAAGTTGCTATATTAGATGAAAATATTAAGGATTATTTTGATAAAGAAATGAAACTAGAACAGCTAATGAATGATGTTTCTAAAATAATTTCAGAGGTTGTGGAAATATAATATTGCCACGAAGGGTGCATATACAAAATGTGTCCTTTGTGGTTTATTATTTTTATTGATAATTTGGCATTTGAGTTGTATAATATTTATTAGTTTAACTAAATTAAAATAATTAAGGAGAGTACATGAAAAAGTTTATAATATTTTTAGTAGTCGTTGCAATCATCGCATTTGGTGGGTATATGTTTGTAAATGGTTATATTGATAAATCCTTAAATGCAGTTGATGTAAATGATACTACACAAGTGAAAATAGAAATACCTTCTGGTAGCTCAACAAATGCTATAGCAGAAATTTTATATAGTAACAATTTAATTCAAGATAAAAGTGTTTTTAAATATTTTGCTAAAAAAGAAGGCTATGATGTAAAACTAAAGGCCGGTGTATTTGCGCTAAGTAAAAGCATGAATGTAGAAGAGATTTTAAATGCTCTTATAAATAAGGCAAGCTTTGATAACACTGTTAATTTAACTATAATTGAAGGATTAATTCTTGAAGATACGGCAAAGGCTATCTCAGATCAACTATCGCTTGATTATAATAAATTAGTTGAGCTTATGAAGAATGCTGATTATTTTAGAGATAAATATCAATTTTTAACTGATAATAAAGAAATTGAGGATTTACAAGGATATTTATTACCTGAAACTTATAATATGTACAAGGGTTTAAATGAAGAAGAGGTTATTAATTTTTTACTAACTCAATTTGAAAAGTATTATGAATCAACAATACTTCCTACTATGGCAAACAGTGAATTAACCTTTAAAGAAATGATGACTTTAGCTTCAATTGTTGAGAAGGAAGCTGTACGTAAAGAGGAAAGAAGTACAATTGCAGGAGTTTTCTTAAATAGACTTAAAGTTGATATGATGTTACAATCTTGCGCAACTGTAAACTATGCACGTGGTGAATGGAAAGAAAGATTGACAAATGAAGATATTGCAATAGATTCTCCATATAACACATACATTAATGTTGGACTTCCACCAACTCCTATTAATTCACCGGGTAAAGCATCTATAGATGCTTGCTTAAATCCAGAAAATACTGAATATTTATATTTCTTAGCAAAAGGTGATGGTTCGCATTATTTTTCAAAAACATATGATGAACATCTTGCTGCAAAGGAAAAATATTTAGATTAATAGAGGTAGCATAATGGATGAAATAACTAGAGATTATATACAGACTTATATACAAGGCTTAATAAAAGATGAAGGTGAAGAATTAGAAAAATTCAGAGAAAGCTGTGTTGAAAACCATAGACCTATTATACAAAAAGAAGTAGGGCAATTTATAAAAGTGATGTTAAATATTATTAAGCCAAAAAAGATTCTTGAAGTAGGTACTAATGTTGGATTTTCATCAATATTTATGTGTCAAACCCTCAATAAGAATGTTGACATATTGTCTATTGAAATTAATGAAGATGTTTGTAATGAGGCAATTGATAACATTAAAAAATTTGAATGTGAAAAAAATATTAGAATTATCAATGATGATGCTATAACTGCACTAGATTACATCAGTGAAAAATTTGATATAGCATTTATTGATGCTGCAAAAAGTCATTATGATGAATTTTTAGATAAAATTTTGAAAATACTAAATCCAAATGGAATAATTATCTGTGATAATGTACTATACAAGGGTTTAATAGCAAATGATGAATTAGTTACAAAACGTAAAAGAACAATTGTAAGAAATATGAGAGAGTTTTTAGAATATGTTTCTACAAATGAGAGATTTGAAACTTCGATTATTCCAATCGGAGATGGAATAGCACTGATTAAAGTTAAATAAGGAGAAGATTATGTTACCAAAAATATTAGCACCTGCTGGCAATTTAGAAAAATTAATGATGGCAGTTCAATACGGAGCAGATGAGGTTTTCTTTGCTGGAAAATCAATGGGTCTAAGAGCTGGATCTAAGAATTTTGGTTCTGATGATTTGGAAAAAGGAATTGAGTATTGCCATAAGCACGGCGTAAGAGCACATATAACAGTAAATATAGTACCACACAATGATGATTTAAAAGGTTTTGAGGATTATCTTAAATACCTACAAAAAATAGGAGTTGATGCACTTATAGCTTCAGATGCTGGGGTTATAGATATTATAAAACAAACAATACCAGATATGCATATACATCTTAGTACACAAGCTAACACTACAAATTCAAGTGCTGCAAACTTTTGGTATAAACAAGGTGTAAAAAGAATCGTTTTAGCTCGTGAGCTATCATTTGTTGAGATAGAGCAAATGATACAAGATACACCTAAAGAATTAGAATTTGAAGCTTTTGTACATGGAGCTATGTGCATTTCCTATTCTGGAAGATGCTTATTAAGTAGTTTTATGACTGGAAGATACTCAAATAAAGGTGATTGTTCTCAACCGTGCAGATGGAAATATAACATAGTTGAAGAAAAGAGACCTGGAGAATATTTCCCTATAGAAGAAAATGATGAAGGAACATTTATATTTAACTCTAAGGATTTATGCATGATTGAATATATGCAAAAGTTCATAGATTTAGGTTTAACTGCCTTGAAAATTGAAGGTAGAATGAAAAGTGAATATTACACAGCAAATGCTGTTAAAGCATACAAAAATGCCCTTTTAGAAGTTGCAAAGTATGGAGAAAAGGCTGATTTAAAATATTGGAAGGAAGAGCTTGAAAAGGCTTCATATAGAGATTATACTTATGGATTTTACTTAGGAAATCCATATGAAGCTGGACAACTATATACTTCAAGTAGCTACATTAGAACCTATGATGTAGTAGGTATTGTTAGAGATTATGATAAGGCTACACAAATCGCAACAGTTGAACAAAGAAATAAATTTAACGAAGGCGATATTTTAGAGGTTTCCGGGCCAGTTGGAAGACATTTTGAGATAGTGGCTAAGGATATGAGAAATAAAAAAGGCGAAAAAATTGATTCAGCACCTCATCCACAAGAGCTAATTCAAATGAAAATTGAAAAAGAGGTTGCTCCATACTATATAATTAGGAAAAGAAAGGACGCATAAAATGAAAACACCTTTATTTATTGGTATAACTGGAGGTAGCGGTTCGGGAAAAACTACAATTGTTAATAAGATTTTTTCTGAGGTTCCAGAAAGAAGTATAGCTATAATTGAACAAGATGCTTATTACAAGGATCAAAGTCATTTATCATATGAAGAGAGATGTAAAACAAACTATGACCATCCATTTGCATTTGACACTGACTTGTTAATAGAGCATATTCAATCATTAAAAAATGGACAGGCTATTGAAAAGCCATTATATGACTATGAAGTTCATAATAGAAAGAAAGAAATAGAATTAATTGAACCAAAGGAAATAATAATAATTGAAGGCTTATTAGTTTTCTATGACGAGAGAATAAGAGATTTACTAGATATAAAAATATTTGTAGATACAGATGCAGACTTAAGGCTAATAAGAAGAATAATAAGAGATATAAACGAGAGGGCTCGTACGGTAGACTCTGTTATTGCTCAGTATATCAATACTGTAAGACCTGCACACGAACAATTTATAGAACCAACTAAAAAGTATGCAGACATTATAGTAACTGAAGGTGGAAATAATTTAGTAGCAATAGATTTAATGGTGACTAAAATTAAAGCATTTATGGAACAATAAAATATGCTGATAATATAATGTTTTAAAATAAGAAATAGCAAATAATATAGGAGGGACTAATTTGATTTTATATATTAAACAAAAGGTTTTTTCACTTACAGATTCTTATAATGTTTTTGATGAAAATTTACAGCCTGTATATAGAGTAGAAAGTGAGTTTTTATCTTTTTTAAGTAAAATACACCTATATGATATGTATGATAATGAATTGTTTTTTATTAAGAAAAAGTTAACTTTTATGTTTGCAGAATATGAAATATATAATGGTGAATTGCTATGTGCAGAAGTTAAACAAGAATTTTCATTCTTTAGGCCAAGGCTAACTGTTACAAGCTCTTATGGAAATTTTGATATTCAAGGTGAATTTTTTGATATGGATTTTGATGTAATCTGTAACGGAGTGTTATTAGGTAGAATAAGCAAAGAGTGGATGACAATTGGCGACAGCTATAAGCTAGAAGTAGCTAATGATAAGGATGCAGCTTTCTTTACAGCTCTTACTATAGCAATAGATAATTGCCTTCATAATGGCAATAAAAATTAATTTATAAAAAACAAAAAGTCCAACACAAATCATTTTTGTAATGGACTTTTTATTTATATATTTGACATTGGAAACTGTGATAATTATACTTCTTTAATGTCACTTCTTTCATAATTTAACAATGCGTCGTATAATTTTTTTAGTGCCTTTTTTTCAATTCTTGAAACATAAGAACGAGATATTCCAAGCTGTTTGGCAATTTCACGTTGAGTTTTATGATCGTTATTTCGTATACCATATCTCATTTCAATAATTGTTTTTTCTCTCTTTTGCAAAGTTTTATCCCATATTTTATTTAATATATCAATCTTTTGCTCCTTGTCAAGTCTTCCTATAACTTCTTCACATTCATATTTAATAATATCAATTAAGTATATGCTATTGCCTTCCTTATCAGTTCCAAGTGGTTCATGCAATGAAATTTCGTTCTTTAATTTTTTGTCACTTCTTAGTGTCATAAGTATTTCATTCTCTATACATTTTGCAGCATATGTAGCAAGTCTAATTCCCTTATTGTTGTCAAATGTGGTAACCGCTTTAATTAATCCAATTGTACCTATAGAAATTAAGTCCTCAGGATCCATATTCACAGATTTGTATTTTTTAACTACATGTGCCACCAAACGTAAATTCCGTTCAATCAGTATATTTCGTGCCTCAAGGTCTCCCACTTTTGATTTCTCTATTAGCTCATATTCTTCATTCTTATTTAAAGGCTGAGGAAAGGAGCTACCATTAGTTATGTATCCAAAAAGAAAAATTGTGAATGGAAAAATAAATTCAATTAATCCATCAATCAAACAAACACCTCCACGGCTACATTATAATTATATGTAAGAGGGACAGAAAACTTGTTTGTACCACTATATTTCAATGAAAAAAATTAATTAAAGTAGCCTACATATTAATTTTATCTTAGATTTGGATATATAAATTAAAGAAAATGAAGATATTTTGAATAGGAGGCATGAAATAAATATAAAATTTGTTAGGAATGCACTAATATGATATATTGTTTTTTATTAATAAATATATATAGGAGGAGGAACAAATATGAACACACCTGGAAAAATTGTTATACCTGAAGATACTTTAAGTCCAAGTGCTCCAGAAAAAATTGTTATACCTAAATGTACTTTAAGTTCAAGTAATTCAAAAGCTGCAAATTAATAGTATGATTTTACATGAGTACCTTTACAAATAAAGTCGCCATTGTTGGCGACTTTATTTCGTAATATTTTAGTATAGATTTTAACTTTTTGAACAAATCACAAAAAAATAGGAGAAATATATGCAAATAAATCAGTTAACTAATCAAATTAACTCTAAAATAATAGAAGAATGTGCTTCTTGGCATAACATCGAGGGCTGTAGCAAAACAATTGCTACAGCCTTTTTTATAGCGAGCCAAGTTAAAAATAAATTCAGATAAAAAGTAATTTTGATAAAAATAGGTACAAAAATGCAAGTATTTAGATGAAATTCTCTCTCTATATTTTTTTTATCTCGCCAAACGACTTTCTATTCGGCATAGTCTTCCCATTCTCCCACCACTTAACACAATTAGCACTAACCACAACAGCCTGTCCAAATTCTTTAGTGTCATACTTAATTAACTCCTTAATCTGTTCTCCACTGGTAACAAACTTCATATAATCGCCATAAAAAACCTCAGGTTCAATTTCAAAAACCAATCTTAGCTAGTTTTATAACTGATAGGATGGTAGGATTAAGCTCATTTGTCTCAAACTTACTTATAACATCTCTAGAAACTCCTGAAATTTTTGAAAGATGTTCTTGATACATACCGTTTTTTATTCTATAATATTTTATACGCTCACTAATCGTTGTAAGCGTTGAAATTTCATTTAAAATATTCTTTTTAATTTTGAACTCGAATGTTTCCAACCTAGAAACTCAATCAGTATATTTCGTGCCTCAAGGTCTCCCACTTTTGAAAAAAATCAATAATAGTTGACACATTAAATGTATCGAAGATTAAGAAATGAAAGGAAAATCAAGAAAAATTGGAGCAGATTGGGCGCAGTTTCTATTGGAATAAATTGCATAATTTTTATTTATATAATATAATAAATATAGATTATTAATATAATAGTGTTTTTGATTATGGTATGCCTTGATGTGGATAACAAATTAACTGAAAGTTTATATAGGATAGCATGAATAAAATATATTTATAAATAAGATGTTGAGGAGGAATGTTATGAATACAGAATGCGATTTCTTTATAAGTTACAACAAAGAAGACAAACAGTGGGCAAAATGGATCGCTGGCATATTAGAAGAAAATGGTTATTCAACTATTATTCAAGCATGGGATTTTAAACCAGGTAATAATTTTATATTGGAAATGCAAAATGCTCTATTGTGTTGTAAAAAAACTCTGCTTGTTTTGTCAGAAGACTACCTTTCATCCGAGTATTGTAAGCCTGAATGGGCGGCCATTTTCAATACCGACCCAACTGGAGCAAATAGAAATCTAATTCCTGTACGAATTGCTGAAGTAGTTCCAAATGGCTTGTTATCAGCAAAAATTTATATTGATTTATACGGTGCGACTGAAGAAATTGCAACGAAAAAATTACTTCTTGGAGTGAGCGATAAGGAGAATCCTCGAAAAAAACCCGAATTTCCTGGAAATAGACAAAAAGAAACATTTCCTAGAAACATAGATAATAGTGAAATTTATTGCTTTAATTTTGATTTAAATGAGGATAATAAAGTTAAACCTTTGTCTGTTAAAACAAAAAATTTATTAAGAAAATGGTATATCAACGGATGCACTGAAGCATTTCAAATTGCTATAAATGACAAGCAAATACATAAAATAAAGGATAATTTATCTAACATATTAGAAAAGATACAAAATGAAGATAATCTCACCATTGCTGAGGAAAAACAGTATAATTTATATATGCATGTTCTAAAAAAGTGTGAACATGAGACAGCGCTTAAAGTTCAAGCATGTATCTTCTTTTTGAAAGACACTCATTTACATGCATATTTTTCACTATCAAGCTATTTAGAAATTTATGAAATAATTCAAGAAATATTAAATTTTGATTATTACAATGATAAGCGTAAAAAAATGAGTGATTTAAATTATACTGGTTTGGATTTTACAATATATCCACCACCTGAAGAGTGTAATAATTATTTCTCAGTTCCAATCGAAAATTCCAAACTGGATGAAATTTTTGGAGGAACAACCATGCATCATATATTTGGTGATGTAGCAGACCTTGGCAGTAAGCTGTTAAGAGATGTGGTTGTGTACTATTACTTTTTCTTAGCAGAAGAAATTATTACATTTAAAAATTTTAATATTGTAGATAGCCCTAAAATGCTTAATCTGTTTAATTATCAAATTGGATTACATTAGATAAACAAAAATATTAAAGGGCTACCTTATTCACTTGTAAATGGTATATTTAGGTAAATTAACACTTGTTGAGAATGCATTAATATGTTATATTGTAATAAAGATTATTTAAAAATAGGAGGGATTTTTTATATGCTGAGGTCAATGATGCAGGTGTATATCAATGGAAGTAGTGAAGCTGTCAAACTCTATCAAAGTGCTTTTGATGCCAATTTGGTAAGTGAATATAAAAATGATGATGGAAGCTATTTACATGCTGAGTTAAATGTCTATGGACAAATATTAGCACTATCAGAATCAGAGGAAGATGAGAAAATATCTGGTAACACTATGCAATTTTGCTTGCATTTTGGAGAATCTGAAAAAGAAAAAGTTGAAAAAGCATATGAGATATTAAAAGAAGGAGCTCAAATATTGTTCCCATTGGGTCCATCTTTTTATAGTTCATGTATGGCTGATTTTATCGATAAATTTGGTGTTCGTTGGTGTCTTTTTGCTTAACTGAGCAAATAAAATTTCGTTTTGATAAAAATTATTCCTGTATTTGGGGACGTATCCTTAAAATTCGATAACAATCGCATTTTAAGGTTGCGTCCTAATAAATATGTATAAGTAGATACCAGCATGTATTTTGGGTAGTTAAGTAATAAAGTATTAATAATTAATGCATTAAAATACTTATTAATGAGTTAATGAAAATGATTAAAAAATGTATATTAACTTATAGGAGGTAGTATATATGAAACAATTACAAAATATATCAACTATTTTTCTACTTTTTTTAATAATTACTTTAGTATTTTCAACAATAGCTTATGCTAATTCAGCAGAGCCACCTTGCTTAACAGTAATTGTATCTTTTCCGCCTGAAGACTTAACTTTATCTATACGTTTTGCTGACGGGAATGAGACGGAGGCTATTTTGCTGAAAAAAGAGCAAAAAGCATGGGAAACATATTATCGTTTTTTCTATGGTATGGCTAACACTTCAGGAGCATCATTAAATGAAGATGCTAAATTAATTGTTGAATCAGGTGAAAAAAGTTTTGAATGTACATTGCCGGTATCAACATTTAATCGTTATAACAATTTGTTAACATTGGATTTTAATAGCCAAAAAGTTGTTTTAGGTCAGTTCCCATTTCGAACCCCACTTCTAATAGCTATGCGTGTTACTCTAACATTGCTAATCGAGGGTTTGATTTTCTTTATATTTGGATATAGAAAAAAATCTAGCTGGATAACTTTTCTTTGTGTTAACCTATTTACGCAGGGAGCTTTGAATATTCTATTGAGTGGTCCAAATTTAACTGCTTATTGGATATTTGGTTTAGCTTTTTATGAAATTATAATTTTTATTGTGGAAGCTATTTTGTTTGCCGCTATATTAAAAGAATATAAAAAATGTAGAGCAGTCACATATGCTTTAGTTGCAAATATAATAAGCTTGTTGCTTGGATGTATACTTATTTCTTCTTTGCCTGTATGATGATTTGCTTATTGATTTAGGACATAGGATGTAGTTAATTATTAGGCATAAAGATTATGCTTGTGAGAATGTAAAGCACATTACTTTTGTTTCATCGTTTAAAACTATGGAAGCAATAAATAGAAAGTTGAAGACTCTAAAGTTAATATATTTAATTCAGAATGCCAAAAATCTTTATTTTTATCTTTGAATAAAATTACACTTGGAAATTATAATATATTCGCATTTGAATCTTTACATGATATAAATGAACAATCTTTAATTTATTTAATTGAAAATAACGGAAAAACTATTTTTTATGCATCGAGAAAAGCAGGTATAATAATAGTTGTAAAATATGTAAAAATATGTTATTTTATTATTAGTTTTCTAATATATTAAACATCTAAACGATTTTTTCCTTTATAAATTATTATAAAATAAGGTGGGAGTAATGAAAAAAATAACGCTATATTTAATTTTATTATGTTTTTCAACAAGTTCTTTATTTGGGTGTGTTAGCCAAGGTGTAAGTAAGGCTCAGTATGATAAGGTAGTTGCAGAGAGAGATAGTTTGCTAAAACAATTAGGCCAAAGTGTTAATAATACAATTGAAGATAATAATGAAATATCTGAATCTAAGTCGAAATTTGAATTCGATGAAGCAACAGTTATTAGTCAATTAGAAATCAAGGAGTATCAATATACTGATTCATTAAATAGTCCTTGGTTATTTCTAGTAATAAAAAATAATTCAGAATTTAACTTAGATATTAATATTGATTTAAAAACGTTTGGTAGTAATGGTAACCTCTTAGCTGCAAAAAGCGAAGACCAAGAAGCATTTGAATCAAAATCTGAGATTATAGTATCATTTTTATTAGACGAAAAGCCTTCAAAAATTGAATATAATATATCTGCTGAAGAGGAGGATTTTTATCAATGTGTAGCATCAGAACTATCTTATAAAAGTAATTCTGCAAAAGATAAGGAAATTATATCTGTAACTAATAATGGAAATGAATCAGCAGATTTTGTACAAGGTGATATACTATTTTTAAAAAATGGTGTTGTAGTAGATTATTCATATACTTATTTTTCAGATGACGATTTTGAAATAAAGCCCGGAAAAACTATTAGTAAAGAATTAACCTGTTATGAAAATTATGATTCTTTTATTTTTTGTTTAACCGGTCGAAGATAATGATAAAATTATAATCATTGTTAAGTCTTTGGTTGAAGCAGATTGAAGCCCTAAAATATACGAGTTAACAGAAAATTAGATTAAAAGACAAAAAAACATTGAAATAAACCTAACCTTAAAGGCTACTTATTATTTAGTTATCATGGGTTAGGTTTTTCTATTAATTTATTAACAAACAGTTGTAAAAATATGGTTGATTTAAAACAGATATTATTTTATACTAAACAAAGATTAATTATATGAGGTGTTATAGCTTTCACAAAAGGAGAAAAAATGAGTAGAGTTGAAAAGATAATGCAATATATTGATGATATTTTTTTAAACATAATAAATAGCGACGATAGAAAGGTAGCTTTTATTCATTCATACGGTGTTGCACAGTGCTGTTCATTGCTTGCTGTAAAGCGTGGACTAAATTCTGAACTTGCCTTCGTATGCGGTTTACTTCACGATGTGTATGCATATAAGACAGGTGTGCGCAAACTCCATTCTATCAATGGAGCAGAAATGATACGGGTCGCTTTTAAATATGAATTGAAGGATGTTTTTACAAATGAAGAACAAACCTTAATTAAATCAGCAATATTTCACCACTCTGATAAGGAGCATATTCACGACGAATATGATGAAATTCTAAAGGATGCAGATGTGCTCCAACATTGGCTATTTGACGTGACAAGTGATTATTTTGTATGTGAAAGACTAATTGAAGTACAAAAAGAGCTTAATCTTCCAATAAGTAAATTACCTAAACATTTAGAAGTAAAAAATATAAACTCTTTTAGCCGTATCATGCTCGGGAACTTAGCTGAAGAATTAGCGCAAAAAAATATACATGGTGAAAAGTCAGATTCTGAATTTATGGATATTATCAAATTTTATCCTGAATCATCAGCCTTTGATGAGTTGCAAAATGCATGGTGCGCGGCTTTTGTTTACTATTGTGCAGTAAAGGCAGGGCTTGAGATGCCTATTAGATTTGAGCCTATGGCTAATACTCGCTTTGCCTGTGTAGCAGCTTGGCTTAGATGGGGAGAGAAAAATGGTTTTTGCTTTAGGGAACAAGACGGGTTTATACCATCAAGGGGTGATATTCTAATATACGATAATATCATTCCAAAGGAAAACAAACCTGCAAATACTCCGTGGTATGATCACATTGGAATTGTATTGTCTGTTGATGACGAATATCTCACTGTTGGAGAAGGAAATATAAATAATAACAACATATCGGGAGTAACTAAGCGCAAACGTGGTGAAAATATTGGATGTTATTTGCGTATACCTGACGGATACAAATATGATGGTTGGATGTATGATTATAAAACACAGAAAATCCGTATGCAAAATTATTAGCATAGTTAAAAAATATATTTTGTGAAGTAAATTGATATAAATAAAGAGAGGGGACAAATTATGTTTAATGAATGTGGTAAAAAGATACAAAAGATAGCGAAAATATTATTTATTATAGGTATGATATTATCTATTTTGTGGTTACTAATATCCTTTTCAGCGGGAGATATAGAAGGAATTTCAGCATCAATATATTTATTGGTAACTTGTTTAATTTCAGTATTTCCTTTTTATGGTTTAGGGATATTAGTAGAAAATGCTGAAGAAAATATTAGGGAAAGAAAAGAAAGAGAGTATAACGAAAGAAAAATTATTAAGTCATAATTTTAATATTAAAAATGTAAAAAAAATGAGTATTTTTAGCTGTAAAATTAGAAAAATATTCACTTTATTTACATTGTGGATATGTATAAAGATGAGGTGATTAGTTTGTATAAAGATACCAAATGGGCTAAGGACATTATAGCTTTTCAAGACAATGAGGGGGCATGGGGATATTTTCACACATTAAGCTTATCTAGCAAATTTCCTATTACAACAGAACAGGCTCTACGAAGACTGTATAATTTAGGTTACACCATAAATGACCTTCCTATTCAAAAATCAGTAGAATATATGAGTGATTGCTTAAGAGGTAAAAAAACTATACCTGACAGAAGAGAGAAAACTCACAATTGGGATATCTTTACTGAACTAATGCTTTCAACATGGATTAGAAAATTCACTTCATTTGATGAAATTGCAAACAAGGTCGCAAGTAAGTGGGCAGAGATAATTACAAATACCTTTTCATCTGGCAGATATAATCATAATGATTATAACAACGCTTATTGTGAAATATTTGGAGAAAAACCTCGAGGTGGACGTTTAGTAGATTTTGTTTCTTTCTATCAAATATCAATTTTAAGTAATATGCTGGATGAAGAAATTGAAAAGATTATGATTGATTATGTAATCAATCATAAAAACAGCATTTATTATATTTATGATAAACCTATTTCACAATTGCCAAAACTTTTTATGTCAAGAGAAGCAAGTAGGTATATTAGTGCTATTGAACTACTTTCTAATTACAGATATAGTCGTGATAAATTATACTTTGTTGTTGATTGGCTCAATGACAATCGTTATAATAATGGAAAGTGGGATATGGGAGGCGAAGTAAATGATAAAATTTATTTTCCTCTTTCTGATAATTGGAGAAGAAAAAGTATAAGAGAACAGGATTGTACATATAGAATACAAAAATTAATTGATAAATTAATATAAAGAAAAAATTAGATATTAAGCTTCGTATATTAAAATTTTTGGAGGTTTTATAATGGAACAATTGTATTTGTTAGCTAAAGGATATACAGCAAGATTTCCTAATGGAAATGATCCTTTCCAAATAGTAACAAGAATACTAGAGGAATGTGGTGAGGTAGCAAAAGAAGTAAATCGTTTTGAAAATAGCGGAATTAAATTGCAAAAATACGGGATGCCACAAAAACAAGCTATGGCAAATGAAATTAAACAAGCAATTAACGCATTAATGCAGCTTGTAATTTACTATAATGTTGATGAAGAATTACAAATATCAATTGAAAACTCTCTTAACAGGATGAGAGAAGAGGAATTAATCTAATATGCTATTTAATAATAATATTGAAAATTTAGAATCATGGGGAAAGGTATTTCAATCAATAAATGATTTTTTACCTTTACTTATACATATACTTGGCAAGCATAATATTAAATATAAACGAATAGAGAATTGCATACCGGGTTCAAATGCTGTTTTTAAAATTGATGATTATATAATAAAAATATTTGCACCTTTAGAGTCTGAAATTGGCGATGAAATAGATTATGTTACTGAACAGTTTGGAATTTCAAGAGCAAATAATTTTGGATTGCCTACGCCAAAGCTTATTGGAAGTGGAGAAGTTAAGGATAAGTATGTATTCAGGTATCTGATAATGAAATATGTTGATGGGAAACCATTATCTGAAGCTTTTAATAGATTAAGTGATTTAGAAAAGATAAGTATTGGCAAACAGTTAAGAAATTTTACTGATATACTGGATGTAAAATGCAAAAGCTTTAATAATCATATATTGTTTGGTGAAAAAGCAGAAGATAGATGGAAAAATTTCAGCTTAGAATTTACAATTCAGCGTATGGAATATATAAAAAAGCAATCTAAAAAAGAAGATGTTTACGTTCACGGTGATTTAAACCCTGATAATATTATATTGTCACCTAAAAATGAAATATGTGTTATAGATTTTGCTGATGCATTAATAGCACCAATTGAATTAGAATATGCTGGACTAATTTGTGACACTTTTAAATTTGAAAAGCCTTACCTAAAAGGTTTTTTTAAAGATTATGATAAATATGAGCTGACAGAAATATGTCTATACGGTTTATTAATTCATGATTTTGGGTTTAATATTATAAAGGATAATATAGGTAATATTCATGAGATAAACAGTATTGAACAGTTAAGGCAAATGATTTTCAACAGACTATAAACTTAGACACAATAACGACAGTTAACCTTTAAAAAACTAAGAATACATAATAACAGGAGTAAAAATGAATAAGAGAAAGAGTATTATAATTATATCTATTGTATTAGTCTGTTGCTTAATTATGGGTATAATAGATGCAGTTGTGAAACCACAATATATGATGAAGTCAATAATTAAAATATTTTTATTTTTAATCTGCCCAATTGTTTATTCCATATATGATAAAGAATTGAATATAAAATTGTTATTTAAAGCAAACAAGCAAGGACTTATTGTTGCCTTTTTATCTGGTATATCTATATTTATCTTTATTCTTGGAGGTTATTTTTTGATTGGCAGTTTTTTCAATCTGTCAAATATCACATTATCATTAACTAAAAATATTGGTGTAAATAAAAATAATTTTTTATGGATTGCAATTTATATTTCTTTCATTAATTCTTTATTGGAAGAATTCTTCTTTCGCGGATTTTCATTTTTTACACTTAAAGATAATACTTCAAGAAAATTTGCTTATATTTTCAGTTCATCAGTATTTGCTTTTTACCATATAGCAATGATGATAGGTTGGTTTGATATAGTTTTATTTATTCTATTACTGTCAGCATTGTTTGTAGGTGGATTAATTTTTAATTATTTTAATGAAAAATATGAAAATATCTACATTTCGTGGTTAATACATATGTTTGCTAATTTTGCAATTAATAGTATAGGTTTTATTTTATTTAGTATTGTGTAGTTTATTAAAAAATTTATAATTAATAACTCGCATTTGTAAATTGAATTCAAATGCGAGCTTCTAGTTTATAATCTATTTTTTATTTCTTCAAGTAATTCCTCTTCACTGTCACAAGTTATTTTTTTCCAGTTAACTATTGCAACATAAGGCGTACCGCAGCTGCCGACACAGCCAACCTGAACATTTTCTTTACCGACTAATTCTTTTAATCTATCTATTATTACACGTGAACAGTTTTCGCATATTTTTATCATGTTTATCCTCCATTAATTCTCTTAATTCTATAATAAATATACCATTGTTTTTTGATTTTAAACATGTTTATATATACTAATGATAGAATAAAGTTAAGTAAAGAAATTTAAGTGTAGTAATAAATGGGAAATAATTATATAATAAAAATTATAGATATAAGGAGCGTGTTAAAATGGGAAAAACAACTCAATTGTGTGGAGCGAGTATTATAATTTTTAAGGACGAAAAAATATTATTGCAACAAAGAAAAGATAATAAATGCTGGGGATATCCTGGTGGAAAGATAGAGGTAGGAGAAATAGTTGAAGATGCTGCCAAAAGAGAGATATACGAAGAAACGGGATTATTAGTTAATTCTATGAATTTGTTTGGGGTATTTTCTGGACCAGAACTACATCATATTTATCCTGATGGCAATGAGGTTGATATTATAGATATTGTTTACACTAGTGATGATTTTTACGGTGAATTAATTGCGCAGGAAGAAGAAGTCGATGATTTAAAATGGTTTCATTACAATAATATACCTATTGATTTAAGTCCGCCAATTAGAACTCCGTTGCTTAAATTTATAGTACAACATTATAAAAATAATTAATTATATAGAGATTAAGAAAAATTTGTGGGAGGAATTATGAAGTTAGTAGTTATATTTGGACCTCATGCAGTAGGCAAGATGACAGTTGGTCAAGAACTTGCTAAAATTACAGATTTAAAGCTTTTCCATAATCATATGACTATTGATATAGTATCAGATTTATTTGCTAATATTCCTGAAGAAAGGCGTAGACTTATTGAATTATTCAGGCACGAAATATTTGATGCTTATTCAAAAAGTAATGAATATGGAACGATATTTACATATATGTGGGCACTTGATAGTCAGGATGATTGGGATTATATAAATTATTTAGAAGATATTTTTAAATCGAGAAATTCAGAGATTTACTATGTGGAGTTAGAAGCTGACTATGATATTAGAATTGGACGCAATAAAACTGAAAATAGACTTTTAAATAAGCCTACTAAGAGAAATCTTGAAAAATCAGAACAGCTTTTTATAAAACTTGAGGATAAATATAGATTAAATTCTTACGAAGGTGAACTTAACAAAGAAAATTATATAAAAATAAATAATACATCTATGGAGCCAGCTGAAGCTGCAAAGATAATTAAAGAAAGGTTTAAACTATGAACATAAAATGCGTTATTGATGGTATTGAATATATCTATAATACGCAAGTTAAAGAAAACGCAAATATTCGTTTAAGCTTTAATGAATTATCTCAAAAAACATTTGGTTTATCATTTGAAAAATGGTATCAAGATGGATATTGGCAAGATGCGTACATTCCTCATGTATTAATATATAATGATAAAGTTGTATCAAATATATCAGTCAATATCATTGATCTAGAAATACAAGGACAACCAAAAAGATATATTCAAATTGGAACTGTAATGACTGATTGTAAGTATAGAAATAGAGGTCTTTCTCGTAAGCTTATGGAGAAAATTTTGCATGATTGGAAAGATAAATGTGATGCAATTTATTTATATGCAAATGATTCAGTACTTGACTTTTATCCTAAATTTGGGTTTAAAAAGGAAACAGAATATCAATGTGTTAAGAAAATTGTTCCTACAATAGGTAATATAAGAAAGCTTGATATGACAGATGATTATGATAAAAAACTACTTAAAATCTATTATGAAAAATCAAATCCATTTTCTATGTTGCCTATGTTAAATAATTATGGACTTTTGATGTTTTATTGTTCATCCTTTATGAATGACTGTATTTATTATTTAGAGGATATAGATGCAATTGTAATTGCAAATTTTGATGATGAAACGATGATTTGTTTTGATATTTTTTGTGATGAAGATAAATCAATGGACGAGATTATAGCAGCCTCTGCCGATGAGAATTGTAAAAATATTATATTAGGATTTACACCTAAAGATATGAGTGGATATATAGTAAAACCCATTGATGAGGATGACTCTACATTATATATACTTGAAAACAAAGAAAACATATTCGCTAAATTTAAAGTGATGTTTCCTCTATTATCACATGCTTAGATAATCAAAAATATTAGTATAAGGAGAAACTTAATGAATATTACAGTAGTTGGATGTGGACGATGGGGTTCATTTATTGCTTGGTATTTAGACAAAATAAATCATAAAGTAACATTATATGGACGAGAAAATTCTGTTCATATGAGTAAGCTTATATCAGATGGGAAAAATGAGTTTATAGAATTAACTAATACTTTAAAGTTATCAACTAATCCTGAATGTATTATAAAATCAGATATAATTGTTATTTCAATAAATTCACAAGGGCTTCAATCTCTAATGGAGGAACTTAAAAGCCTTAATTTAAAGGATAAAATAATAGTACTATGCATGAAGGGTATTGAAATTTCTACAGGTCGTAGATTATCTCAGATTGTTAAGGAGAATTTAGATGATTCAAATTCTGTTGCAGTATGGTTAGGACCAGGTCATGTACAGGAATTTTATCGAGGAATTCCTAATTGTATGGTTATAGATAGTGAAAATACTTTAGTAAAAGAAAAACTAGTAAATCAATTCTCAAGCGAACTGATTAGATTTTATTATGGACAAGATTTAATTGGTAATGAAATAGGAGCAGCCGCCAAGAATGTTATCGGAATAGCAGCAGGTATGTTAGATGGATTAAAATTATCAACTCTAAAAGGTGCTCTTATGTCAAGAGGTACAAGAGAGATTGCGAGATTAATTACTGCAATGGGAGGAAATGAGTTATCTGCATATGGATTATGCCATCTTGGAGATTATGAGGCGACTGTATTTTCAGAATTTAGTCATAACAGAAAATATGGAGAAATGTTTGTTCAAGGTGTAAAATACGAAAAACTAGCAGAAGGACATTATACAGTGAAGGCGTTGCTAAAATTAGAGAAAAATTATGACGTTGAGTTGCCAATATGCAATGCAGTATATGATATTCTTTATAATAACAAGAATTCAAAAGATGTACTGAATAATTTATTTACTAGAAGTTTAAAAAAGGAGTTTTGATTATATAATAAATAATTGTGATAAATAAATGCTAATATTGTTTTTTAAAACAATATTATATTGTTTTTAAACAATATTAATATAGTTCTTGACATAAAATTTTTATTCAATTAAGCTTATTGTAAAGAGATAGCGCTAGCTCTTAAATATAATTTAGGAGTGATATTATGTACCACGGAAGATTTAAAGGAACACACTATGAGGTAGGTTACAAATGGGGTCAGTTATTAGATAAGCACGGAAAAAAACTTGATTTTTGTCCTACTTTTGATCTAACAGAAGAAAAATATGAATTTGCTAATCAATGCTTAAAGGAATATGAAAAATATTTTCCTGAAATTTCAAATGAAATTAGAGGTATTGCTGAAGGAAATAAAGTGCCAGTAAAAACGCTTCAAACCATTTTGTTTTCAATGTACTGTTTTGAATTTGATAACAAATGTACATGTTTTGCTATAAGCCAAGATGATGAAATTATCTTTGGCAGAAACAGTGACTTTTTAGTAAGTCTTGAAAAATTATATATGAACTGTATTTACCATCTTAACGGTAGTTATTCCTTCAATGCAAACACTACTGCTTATGTACAGATGGAGGATGGAGTTAATGAGCATGGATTTTCTACAGGATTAACCTTTGTATATCCAAAACTAAGAAAACCGGGGCTTAATGCTGGTATGCTTATAAGATACTTGCTTGAAAAATGTAAAACAACTGAAGATGCTATAAAAGAATTACATCGCCTTCCAATCGCATCTGCGCAGACAATTACTATGGCCGATTTAAATGGTGATATTGCAGTAGTAGAATGTAACCCTGAGAATATTGTAGTAATTAGACCAGAACCAAAAGAGCACTTTGTTGCAACAGCAAATAACTTCAATTCTATGGATATGAAACAGTACCGCAATCCTGATATAGATGATTGGAGTTCTGATGAACGATATTTTACAGCATATAATGCGCTGAAAAATAATAAGGACAGCTATTCTGTTAAGCTTGCTGATGATATTTTATCAGGGAAATACGGTTTTATGTGCCAATATAATAGAAAAACAAATGCAGATACTGTTTGGTCAGTAATTTATGATTTAAAAAGAAAGCAAATTTGGAGAGTAGAAGGAAACCCATCACGTAAAAGATTTAAAGAAGATTTAAGAATGAAGATTCATTAATTAAATAATTTAGGTCAAAGGGTGTAAATTGTCTAATCTTTATATATTTAGTATTCAGAAATGGGGTGAGAAATTGAAATATATAAGTGGCGAATGGAGTGAACTGCATAAAGAGCTTGGAAGTATTATTAGAAAGAAGGATAACTTTGATGAGGCTGTGGAGTTGTTTTTGAATATACATTCTCAATTACACAGCTATGCTGTTTCACATAATGAATCTAATTATATCAATCCATTGATAGACGATTTAAAGGAAAATGAGTACACAATTATGCCCAATAGAACTGATGAAACTATGGCATGGGCTATGTGGCATATAGCAAGAATTGAAGACTTAACTATGAATATTTTGATAGCTAATGAAAAGCAAGTATTTAATAATGAATGGAAAACTAGAATGAACGTAAGTATTAGTGATACCGGAAATGCCATGACAGATGATGAGATAATGAAACTTAGTAGAGAAATATGCGTAGAAGAACTGCTAAAATATAGGGATACAGTAGGGCTAAGAACACAAGAAATAGTTAAAATTCTAAAACCTGAAGATATGAAAAAGAAGATTCCACAAGAAAGACTTAATCAAGTAATTGATACAGGTGGACTTACAGAGCATAAGGATTCCATTTGGTTATTGGACTATTGGGGAGGTAAGGATTATGCCGGGTTACTGTTAATGCCGCCAACCAGACATTTAATGATGCATATAAATGATTGTTATAAATGGAAAGAGTCTATTAGAACAAAGAAAAAACTTTATTATATATAATGATAGGTTGAACTGGAGGAATTTTATGAAATTTGCTGTATTTACTGATTTGCACTATGATATTATTTATGATTCCGAAAGACGTCTAAATGAACTGTTTGACTCATTTAAGAAAGAAGCTGTTGATTTTATTGTTGATTTAGGTGATTTGTGTCATTCAACTGATAAAAATAAAGATATTATTAATAGATTTAAAGAATTTGGAGTACCATATTATTTTAATATAGGAAATCACAATACTGATTATCAGTCAGTTGATGATGTTTTAAAATTTTACGAGCTAAATAATAGTTATTACTCATTTGTATATGATAACTTCAAGTTCATTGTACTTGATGCAAATTATATTAAAACACCTGATGGAGTAGAAGCTTATTATAGAAAAAATCATTTTGATATTGAAAATACTGCTTATAAAGAGATTTTACATCCATATTTACCTAAAAGTGAATTAGAATGGCTTGAGAATGAAATCAGAAACGATAAGTATTATTATATAATATTTTCCCATCAAAGCTTAACCAATGGCTTTATGAACAGAGGTGTTTCAAATCGTGAAGAGGTTAGAAAATTACTGGAAAAAAGAAATGAAAGAAGTAAAAAAGTATTGCTATGTATGAATGGACACGACCATGGAGATGATGTAAAACTTATAAATGGAATATATTATTATACATTAAACTCAGCATCATACATATGGCAATGTATTAAAGAAACCTACAATTACAGTGATGAAATACATGCGAAGTATCCCTATTTAAAGGATATGATACTGTATGAGGAAGCACTTCATGCTATAGTTACTATTGATGAAAATGCTAATATAAGCATAAAGGGTATAGATGGAAGTTATCAAAATATTGAGCCTGAAAATATTGGAATGCCTAATATATGGAATGGTATATCAATTAAGCCGAAAACTTCATCCTTAATAATAAAATCATGTAACTAAATAAAATTATTTTTATACACAAAGGAGTTTATACATTGTTTAAACTCCTGTTAAATTTTATGGAGATATTAAATGTTAATTAAAACTATAAAAGTAACAACTACAAAGGAGCCTTCTAATAATCAGTTGATTAAAGTTGGTGAAATTCAAGAAAAACTTGGGTTATTATATATAGAAAGAAAAAATAATAGTATTCTACAAATGCTTACTAAAAATAATTGTACTCATCTTTTAGTAGTTAAAAAAGATAAATTAGTTATAACAGATGGAAAGGATGAGTTGTTTTGGCATCCAAACATGTCATTTTTAAAAATTAAAGCCTTGCAAAATGGTGATATAGATCCTATTATCAAGGCTATGGATTTGCAATTAGGAGATAGTGTTCTTGATTGTACTTTAGGATTTGCAGCAGATGCTTTAGTTGTATCAGCGTTTATAGGAGAGAGTGGAAAAATAGTCGGAACAGAGGCCAATAAGTATATATCATATTTAACTCAGGATGGACTACAAAATTATGCTGAAGCTACAGAAGATATGAAGTCCATAATGAAAAAGATAGAGGTTATTAATGCTAATTACAATGATTATTTAAAGTCATTAGGTGATAATAGCTTTGATGTGGTATATTTTGATCCTATGTTTAAAACACCTAATATGAAGTCAGCATTTATGAACTCGCTAAGACCTTTTGCAGAACATTCTTATATAACAGATGCTATATTAGCGGAAGCGTTAAGAGTAGCGAGAAAAAGAGTAGTAGCAAAAGAAAGAATGTTTTCTAAGGAACTTGAAAAACTTGGATTTAAAGAGTTTTATGGTTGTGGAGCTAGAGGCTCAACAAAATATGGTGCATTTATATTATAGCAGAACATTTTTTCGGTAAAAGGATTGCTATCGTATAAAATATATGTTAAAATATTAATATAATTGTAAGTAGAGGTGAATGTTATGGATAGTAGTGATTGGCAAATTAATAAATTAATACAAATAAAACAAATAAACATAACTGGATACGACTATTCATATTCACAGGTATTATTTATATCTTTTTAAATAATGCTCTTTTTGTGCATGTTAACTGTCGTACCAGTGTATGGCAGTTTTTTTATGTCAAAAGGAGGGATTATTATGACAATAAAAGTTTTACAAACACTAATTGAAACAAAAAAATATAAATCAATACATGAGGTTTTATCAGAATATAACTCTGTGGATTTATCTGAACTACTTTCTAAGCTTGATGAAAGTGATAGAGTATTAGTTTTTAGAATGTTAGATAAGCAGAAAGCAGCTGAGGTATTTTCATATATGGATAATGATTTACGTCAAAGCTTGATAAAGACTTTTACTAAACAAGAAATAGGAAATATTATAAATGAAATGTTTGCTGATGATGCAGTAGATTTTTTGAATGATATGCCATCTAATGTTGTAACACAGTTGCTTGAAAATGTTAGTCATGAAACAAGAGAGTCAATTAATCATTTGTTAGGATATTCGCAGGACAGTGTTGGAAGTGTAATGACATCAGAATTCATTAAACTAAAACCTAATATGACTGTTAGACAGGCTTTAAACAAAATTAGAGAAATAGGTTTAGACAGTGAAACAGTGTATACATGCTATGTGGTTGATAAAAGAAAATTGATTGGTATTGTTACTGCTAAGGATTTAATGATAAATGATGAAAGTGTATTATTAACTGATTTAATTAACACAAAATACATTTCAGTTCATACAACTGATGATAAAGAAAAAGTGGCAAATTTATTTAGAAAATATGATTTGATAGCAATACCAGTTGTTGATTCGGAGAATTGCATAGTAGGAATTGTAACATTCGATGATGCCATTGACGTATTGACAGAAGAAACAACTGAAGATATGCAAAAAATGGCCGCAATGACAGCTAATGATGAGCAATATTTGAAAACATCTGTTTGGAAACACGCTAAAAACAGAATTGTTTGGCTTCTTGTTCTTATGTTTTCTGCAACAATTACAGGAACAATAATAACAAGGTATGAGAGTGCTTTTGCTGTGGTACCTCTTTTGGTTTCTTTTATTCCAATGTTAATGGACACTGGTGGTAATTGTGGTTCACAAAGTTCAACCCTTGTAATTAGAGGATTAGCGGTAGAGGAATTGAATTTTTCAGATACTTTTAAAATAATGTGGAAAGAATTCCGTGTTTCTTTACTTGTAGGCGGTGCATTATCATTAGCTAATGGGTTAAGAATAATGTTAATGTATAAAGATATAAAATTGTCAATTGTTGTATCGCTTTCTCTTTTAGGTACTATAATAATTTCAAAAATTGTAGGTAGTGTGCTTCCTATAGCTGCAAAAAGATTTCGACTTGATCCTGCAATAATGGCTGCACCAATTATTACTACAATTGTTGATACTTTTTCAATAGTAATATATTTTCAAATTGCTACAATAGCTTTTAATTTATAATAAAAATCAATTAAATTAATATAACGCTGAGCTATTTAGGCTCAGCGTTGTATTTTTACTATGGAAAAAAAATCTTCATATGATATAATATTTGTAGAATAAATCTTTAATTAGCTCTAAAAAAATACTTAAGGAGTAATACAATGGCAAAAACACTAGTGTTAGCTGAAAAACCATCTGTTGGAAGGGATTTGGCTAAGGTATTAAAATGCAATCAAAATAAAGGTTCTTATATAGAGGGTAATAATTATGTTGTAACATGGGCGTTGGGTCATCTTGTCGGTCTTCAGGACCCAGAGGACTATGATGATAAATATAAGCAATGGTCAATGGAGACTTTACCTATGCTTCCTGAGCCAATGAAGCTTACTATATTAAAGAAAACCGCTAAGCAGTATCACGAGGTAAAAAAACAGCTTTTTAGAGATGATATAAATGAAATAGTAATAGCTACAGACGCAGGCCGTGAGGGTGAATTAGTTGGAAGATGGATATTAGAAAAAGCAGGAGTAAAAAAACCTGTTAAAAGACTGTGGATATCATCACAGACTGACAAGGCAATTAAGGATGGATTTAATAATCTAAAGCCAGGATCAGCATATCAAAATTTATACAAAGCAGCGGTTTGTAGAGCTGAAGCAGATTGGATTGTAGGATTAAATATCACAAGAGCACTAACCTGTAAGTATAATGCTCAACTATCAGCTGGAAGAGTTCAATCACCAACTCTTGCTATGATTGTGCAAAGAGAAGATGAAATTAAGAATTTTGTGCCTAAAGATTATTATACTGTATCAGCAAAATCTAAGGATTTTTCTTTGCAATGGACTGATAAGAATAACAATCAAAGAACCTTTAATCAAGACTTTGCAAATGATGTACTAGCACGTATTAAAGGTAATGATGCAAATATAGTTGATTTGAATGAGATCGTAAAGAAAAAATATGCACCAAATTTATATGATTTAACTGAGCTTCAAAGAGATGCGAATAAAATTTGGGGATATTCAGCAAAACAGACTCTTTCAATTATGCAAAGATTATATGAAAACTACAAGATTTTGACATATCCAAGAACAGATTCTAAATATATTTCAACTGATATAGTTCAGACTTTACCTGAAAGGTTAAAGGCTATAGCTATAGGAGATTATAGAGTATTGGCGCTTGATATTCTGAGAAAAGGTGTTAAATCGAATAAAAGCTATGTTGATGATTCAAAGGTTTCAGATCATCATGCCATAATCCCAACTGAAGAAAGTCCAAAATTGTCTAACCTAAATACCGAGGAAAAAAATATATATGATTTAGTTGTTAGAAGGTTTTTAAGTGTTATGTTACCTCCATTTGAATATATACAAACTAATATAATTGCTGATATAAATGGTGAAAGGTTTGTTGCTAAGGGGAAGGTTGTTAAAGCAAAGGGCTGGAAAAGTGTTTATGATATAGAGGACGAGGATGAAAATGAGGATGATATTAAGGATCAAATTTTACCCAAACTTTCTATAGGAGATACAATAAAAATCATTTCGTCAACAGTAGGCAATGGAAAGACAAAGCCACCGTCAAGATTTAACGAGGGAACACTTTTACTTGCTATGGAAAATCCACATAAATATATTAAGGTTGACAGTGCTTCAGCAAAAACACTAGGAGAAACAGGTGGACTTGGAACAGTTGCTACAAGAGCTGATATTATTGAAAAACTATTTAATTCTTTTGTTATTGAGAAACAAGGCAAGGAGATAATCCCAACATCTAAGGGAAGACAGTTAATTGAGCTTGTTCCAAAAGACTTAAAATCTCCTCTTTTAACTGCAAATTGGGAAAATCATCTGGAAGATATTAGTAAAGGTAAATTAGATGATAAAAAATTTATAGATGATATGAAAAAATACACTAAGGAACTTCTCAATGATGTAAAAGGTACGGATAGCAAGTTTGTTCATGATAATATAACAGGTGTTAAATGTCCTGAGTGCGGTAAAAAAATGTTAGAGGTTAAAGCAAAGACTGGTGTTATGTATGTTTGTCAGGACAGAGAATGTGGACACAGAGAAACCATAAGCAGAAATACAAATGCAAGATGTCCAGAATGTAAGAAAAAATTAGTTATCAAGGGCAGCGGTGAAGGCAAAATTTATGTATGCTCGGGAGAAAACTGCAATTTTAGAGAAAAGGCTTCCGTGTTTGAACAGCGATTTAAAAATGATAAAAAGGCTGATAAAAGAGATGTCAATAATTATATGAAAAAAATGAAAAAACAAGCTGAAGAAGAACTATCAAAGGACAATCCATTTGCAGCTCTAGGGGATTTATTTAAGAAATAAAAACAAAATGATTACTACAAAATTAGAAATACAAATTTATGATAACTATATATAAAAATTTTGGAGAAAATATGTTTTTAGATACTATTAAAAAAATAATACTTATTGGTAGTGCAGGTAGTGGTAAAAGCTATATGTCAAACATATTAGCCAAAATTACTGGTTTGCCACTTATTCATCTTGATAATGAGTTTTGGAAACCCAATTGGGAGAAGACTAAAAGGGATGAATGGATAGAAAAGCAAAATCAAATTATAAATGCTAAAGAGTGGATTATTGATGGCAACTATAATAGTACTATGGAGTTAAGATTTGCAGCTGCTGATTTAGTTATATTTCTAGACATTAATCGCTTAGTATGTATATGGAGTGCTATAAAAAGACATGGGAAGAAACGCTCAGATTTACCAGATTATTTAGAAGAAAAGTTTGACAAAGAGTTTTTTGATTTTTGCAAATTAATTTGGAATTTTAAGAAAACAGATAAAAATAAAATTTTAGCACTTCATGAAAAGTATCCTGATAAAAAGTTTATAACAATAAAAAGTCGCAAAGATGTTAATAAGTTTCTTGAAGAATTGGCTAAAAAATAATTTTTTGGAGGAAATCATGTCAACATGGAACCCTTGGAGAGGATGTCACAGAAAAAGCGAAGGCTGTGAGCACTGTTATATATTTAGAGCAAATGATAGAAAGAAAATAGATACTAATATTGTTTATAAGACTGAAGAATTTGATAAACCAATTAAAAAGGATAGTAAGGGTAATTATAAAATAAAATCTGGTCAAATGGTATATTTGTGCTTTAATGCAGATTTTTTAGTGGAAGATGCAGATGAGTGGAGAAGCGAAGTTTGGGATATGATAAGGACTAGAAGCGATCTTACTTTTATGTTTTTGACTAAAAGAATTGAAAGGTTTAATATTGGTTTACCTAAGGATTTTGATGGTAACTTTAATCATGTTATAGTTTGTTGTACTATTGAAAATCAAGAAAGAGCAGATGAGCGCTTACCTATTTTTAAAGCTTTACCGATAAAGCATAAGATGATAACTATTCAGCCTATGCTTGAAAAAATTGATATATCTAAATATCTTGATGATGATATAGAATATGTTGTAGTTGGCGGAGAATCCGGAAAAGATGTTAGACCTTTAGACTATGAATGGGTTATAGACATAAGAAGACAGTGTATAGAAGCAAATGTATCTTTTGATTTTAGACAACTAGGTTCGATTTTCATAAAAGACGGGAAAATTTACAATGTTAAGAGACAGCTTCTTTGTTCTCAAGCAAGAAAAGCTGATATTGATTATGTAAAACAGTGATTTTAATTTCTAAATATTGGAGTTCAAATGAAAAAATATAATTGTATAATAATTTTAAATAAGGATAAGACAAAGCTATTGTTTTGTAAAAGAGTATCAAATCCATATATAGGCTTATATAATTTCGTTGGTGGAAAAGTTGAGGATAATGAAACGTCCATAGATGCTGCTTATCGTGAACTTTACGAAGAAACAGGTATTACTAAGTTAGATACAATACTTGAACCATTTATGGATTTTATATGGCATATGCATAATATTCATATGGAAGTTTATGTAGGGGTTTTAAACAAAGACGTAGTCTTGTTGCCTGAAAAGAATCCACTACATTGGTTAGGCTTTGATGAGAATTTCTTTGATATGAGTACTTTTGCGGGCGAAGGAAATATAGGACATATGATAGAAATATTGAAAATTACACCACAGATATTTAGCTAGGGTAGGTGGTTATTGTTATGATTATTTGGATAAACGGTGCGTTTGGTGTTGGAAAAACTTCTGTGGCAATTCAATTAAGTAAGATACTAAGTAATTCCTATGTATTTGATCCTGAAATGACTGGTGAATATATATGGGATAATCTGCCTGAAGCATTAAGTCGTAAGGGTGATTTTCAAGATATTCCCCTTTGGAGTGATTTTAATTATCAAATGCTTGATTACATACAAAAAGTCTGGGATGGAACTGTTATAGTTCCAATGACTATAATAAATCCACTCTACTATGAAGAGCTTATTTTAAAGCTTGAAGAAAATGGCTCAAAATTACATCATTTTATATTAACTGCAGATAAAGAAATTTTATTAGAAAGACTAATTAAAAGAGGGGATTTTGATACATCTTGGCCTGCAAATCAAATTGACAGATGTATTTATGCATTTGACAATTTGATTCAAGGAATTAAAATTGATACATGTAATTTAAGTATAGACGAGGTCGTATATAGAATAATTTCTATTATAAATATGAAAGACGATATTTTTTAATTTAGTAAAATATCGTCTTTATCTATTTTATTTACGAAATTGCTTCTGAGCCTATTTTAAAGTCCCAACCATCTTTATTTTTCCTAGCAGTGCAGTCCTGGAAGAAGTACGCTCCCAGTCCACTGCGCCATTTTTGTGCATTAAACATAAAACTGTTTTTTGATTCTTTTGTAACCTCAAAGCTAAATAATATACCATTTTCAAAATAAAGTTTTTCTTTGTCTATATATCCATCCTTGCTAAGTTGGTCAAAAGTTCCTGATACTGTTTCTAGGCTGTATTTGTTCCCTAATACATAAATTAATGCACTTTTTTCAGCATCAGTTAAATTTGTTGTTTTTGATAAGTCAAAGGCTAATATATCAATATCCGTATTAAGTCCTTTGTCAGTTTCCCAAAGCTTATCAAATACTTTTTCATATAATCCAACCAAATCATCTTTTTGTTCAATAAAATTAATATATTTTATATCACCTAATTTAGCTGGATAAGTTTCCATAATCATACCATCATAACCTATTTTAACAATAGAGCCAGGTTTAATTTTGCTTGCATCAAAGTCAAAATCAGTAGAAACAGTATAAATATCACTAGATTTTGCATCATCTTCCGCATTTGCAACTAGCATATAATTGTCATAAATTTTTATTACTTTTCCTATTAATATTGAATTTGCCTGTTCATTTGAAGGTGTGTCATTAACCGGGATATTTGGCTGAGTAGTTGATGAACATCCACTAAGCAGTACAAGCAATGTTATAATAACTAGCAATAAAGTTGTTTTTTTCATAATTACCTCCATTACGCCGCTTCATGGCGTCTCAAAAATTGATGAAGAATCTTTTTTAGAATTAAATACATTATTTGTTATTTAAGACGTATTTTATTAAATAATGTTCCGTATTTGAAGTTAATATGCTATGATGTTTAATAGAAATTATAAATAGTTGCAAGGGTCGCTGAAATTATACAAAACTCAGGCTGCCATGAAATTGAAAATTGTAGTAGTTGATTGGAAAATGTTATTATGATATAATATAATAGTTTTTTATTTATTAGGAAGGAAGTGTAAAATGGCTTACAAAGATTTACAGCACTTTATTAGTGATCTTGATAAAAGAGGAGAGTTAAAAAGAATTGAGGCTGAGGTTTCCTCTAATTTAGAGATTACTGAGATAACCGATCGTATTTCAAAAGAATATGGACCAGCTCTACTATTTGAAAACGTTACTAATTCAAAATATCCTGTTTTAATCAATGCAATGGGAACTTATGAGCGTATGAGTTTATCTCTAGGTGCTGAAACCTTAGATGAAATAGGGAATGAAATTGCCAAATATTTAAATTTATCAAACTATTTATCTATAAAAAAATTGTTTAAAAGCATACCAATGCTATTAAGATTGTTGTATGTATTTCCACTTAAAAAGTTTGGAAAGGGAGCATGTCAAGAGGTTATTGAACATAATGTTGATTTAGATACCTTGCCTGTTTTAAAGTGTTGGCCACAGGATGCTGAAAGATTTTTTACTCTTCCGCTTGTTTTTACTAAAGAACATAACTCTAATCATCAAAATGTTGGTATGTACCGTATGCAGGTTTTGGATAAAACAAGTACAGGCATGCACTGGCATAAGCATAAGGATGGTACAAACATATATAGAGGTTATATAAAGTCTAACAAAAAAATGCCTATTTCAGTGGCTCTGGGGTGTGATCCAGCTATTACTTATGCTGCAACTGCTCCGTTACCAAAGGAGATAGATGAAATGATGCTAGCTGGTTGGTTAAGAAAGAAAAATGTCAAGATGGTTAAAAGTATAACAAATGATATTTATGTACCAGCTGATGCTGAAATTGTGTTGGAGGGTTATGTTGACCCATCTGAAGATTTAGTATTAGAGGGACCATTTGGTGACCACACAGGATACTATTCACTTGCTGATTATTATCCAAGATTTCATGTAACATGCATAACACATAAGAAAAATGCTATTTTTCCTACTACTATTGTGGGCAAGCCTCCTATGGAAGATTGTTATATGGCAAAGGCAACTGAAAGAATATTTTTACCAATGTTAAAAATGCAAATACCTGAAATGATAGATTTAAATTTACCTTTAGAGGGAGTTTTCCATAACTGTGCTATTATTTCTGTTCGTAATACTTACCCTGGATGCGCTAGAAAGGTTATGAATTCAGTATGGGGTATGGGACAGATGATGTATACAAAACTTATAATAATAGTAGATGAAACAGTTAATGTTCAAAATCCGATAGAAGTTCGTGATGCAATACTTAATAATATAAGTGGAGAAGAGCGTATGTTTTTCTCAGAAGGACCACTTGATGCACTTGATCATTCATCAAATTTACCTTTATATGGCTGTAGACTTGGTATAGATGCAACAACTAATGATAAAAATAAAACAGATAAAACATCTACATATAAGTTTTTATCTGTGAAAAAGGAAAGACCATGGCAGGCTAAGGAAGCTATTGAAGAACATCTAAAAAATAGCGAGGATAGATTTGTAGCTGCCTTTGATCATGATGTTGATATAAACAATATATCCTTTGTAATGTGGAAGCTATTTAACAATGTGGATGCAAGCAGGGATATGGTATTTTATGAAGATAAAATAGGTGTAGATGCAACTAAGAAATGGAAAGAGGAAGGATTAACACGAGGCTGGCCAGATGATATAAATATGTCTGACGATATTATAGAGCGCGTTGACAGGAGATGGAATGAGTACGGTTTTAACTAAAATATATAATAAAATTAAAGATTATGGAAAGTTAGTTATGTTTTCTCATACAATTTTCTCTCTAGGTTTTGCTTTGGTTTCTATGCTATTGGCTGCAAATGGATTTCCAAAATTTTCAATATTGTTTTGGATATTAATTTGCTTTTTAGGAGCAAGGACCGGTGCTAATGCTATTAATAGAGTAATTGATGCTGAAATTGATGCGAGAAATCCTCGAACTGCAAATAGACAAGTACCAAAGGGTGAAATGAAAAAGAAAGAAATAATTATTTTTACTTTAATTTGTTTTTTAATTATGCTATTTGGTGCATATAAACTAAATTTCATCTGCCTTATATTATCACCAATTGCGCTGTTTTTAATGATAATTTACTCGTATTGTAAGAGATTTACTTTCTTATGCCATTTAGTTTTAGGAGTTACTTGTGCTTGTGCACCAGTTGGAGCTTGGCTAGCTATAACAGGTGAAATTTCTTTAATTCCATTAGTTATGGGTGCTGCAAATACCCTTTGGGTTGCGGGATTTGATATAATTTATGGCTCTCAAGATTATGAGTTTGATAAAGCTAACAATTTGCATTCAATACCTGTTCAATTTGGAGTAAAAAATGCTTTGAGGATTGCAATGTCATTTCATGTACTAACAGTTATGTTTTTAATAGCACTTGGTTTATTGTCAGGTGAACTTGGAATAATATATTTTATTGGAGTTTTTATAATATCTATACTGTTAGCAGTTCAATACAAAATAGTTTCACCAACAAATCTTACAAATGTTAATATAGCATCATATAGCGTTAATCAGCTAGTTAGCTTGACATTTTTGGCGTTTGGACTTTTAGATATTATAATGTAGATTTTAGAGGTGTATATGAAAAAAATAATAGTAGGTATAACGGGGGCTAGTGGCAGTATATATTTTCTCAGGCTCATGGAGAACCTTATAAAAGAAAATATGAGTATATACGTTGTAGCTTCTGAACAGGGTAAAAATGTACTTAAGTATGAAACAGGAGTTGAACTTGAAACTCAAATTGGGGTTTGGAAAAAAACAAATAATGAAATATATTTAGAGGACAATGATAATCTGTTCTCCCCTATTGCTAGCGGATCCTTTGGCTGTGATAAAATGATTATTGTACCTTGCTCTATGTCAACATTAGCTGAAATAGCAAATGGTATAACAAAAACACTGTTAAATCGTAGTGCTGATGTTATGATTAAAGAGCGTAAAAAGCTTGTTTTAGTACCAAGAGAAACTCCATTATCTTCAATACATTTGGAGAATATGCTGAAATTGTCTAATATAGGTGTAACAATTTTACAAGCAACACCAGGATTTTATAATTTTCCTAAGACAATGGATGATTTAATTAATTTTGTTGTTGGAAAAGCACTTGATAGTTTAGAAATTAATAATGAAAGTTATATAAGATGGGAAGGTAAAAATGAAAAAAAATAGTAGAATTTTAATAGTATTATTTATAGCAATAATGTTATTTACAGGATGCAGTAAATATTTTGTTATAAATAATTACAAAGATATTCCAGGTAATAACAATGCAAACGCTAAAAAAACAGTTATTCGTATAGGCATGATGTCCTCTACTGATGTAATTCCCTACGTTTTAATTAATGAAAAAGGAATTGCAGATAAATTTAATATTGATTTACAATTAGAGGTTTTTACTTCTGCTAAGGATAGAGATGCCGCGTTGCAAGCAGGAGAGTTAGATGGAGTTTTAACAGACTATATAGGAGTATGTATGTATCAAAATGCAGGTTTTGATGTGAAAATAACTGGTATAACTGATGGAGATTACGTATTAGTTGCAGGAAAAAACACTGGTATTGAGTCAATGGATATGATAAAAGATAAAAGTATTGCAATATCTGAAAACACTTTAATTGACTATACATTAGATTTAATATTAGAGAAAAATAATATGAATACTGATGATGTTGTAAAAGAAATAGTACCAAGAATTCCAGATAGATTAGAACTACTTCGCAATGATAAGATAGATTTAGGCTTATTGCCTGAGCCATTTGCTACCTTAGCAATTAAGGATGGCGCCAAACCTCTAGGTAGTGCAAATGAATTTGGTTTATACCCAGCAGTTTCTGCATTTACAAAAAAATCCTTAGATGAGAAATCAGAAGCTATAACAAATCTTTATAAGGCTTATAATGATGCTGTAGAGTATATAAATAGCACAGATATAAATGAATATGATGAAATAGTTATAAAAGCTGTTGGATATCCAGAGGAGATGATAGGTAAACTTGATAATAAGGAGTTTAGAATTAGCAGTCTGCCACCTAAGGAAGATGTGGAAACAGCAATTAAATGGGCAATTAATAGAGGATTGTGTAAAGACTCTTTAACATATGACCAGATGATTTATGATGTAAATAAATAAGTCGAAGAGTAATTCAAATATATTGATGTTATAAGAAAGAGATAAATTATGAAAAAGAGACAAAAAATATTCTTAATTTTAATTTTTATTTTAACAATTTTTAATTGCATGCTTTTTATTATTAATATAAACATTAATAAGCAGAACGGTTACTTTATAGGTAAAATTGAAAGTATTGATAAAAAAGACGGGATTACTACAGTAGAGATTTCACCAATTAAAAGCACTCGTAATTTTGCATCTGAAATAAAAGCAAATCATAAAATTGAATATGCTGATAATATATCGATTTCAGGATTAAGAGAAAGAAATAAGGATAGAAAAGAACTTTATTTAGGTCAGCTAGGAGAAGAAATTGAAAATTTAAAGATAGGTGATTCTATTATATTTAAAGTTAAAAACTATAGTAAAAATGATTACAAATTAGAAATTGATGAATTAGCAGTAGACCTTACTTTAGAATAATAATGGAGGAAATTATGATTGATGGCATTATTCTAAATAATCTATGTGTAGAATATAAAACAAAAAAGAATAGTTTCCCTGTTATTTGTAATTTATCCTTGAAGGTTAATAAAGGTGAAACATTAGCTATATTAGGTCCATCAGGATGTGGTAAATCAACTTTAATTAATACTCTTTCTGGATTGTTAAATAATCATAGTGGAAATATAAGTTTTATAAAAGATAGTATAGAAAGCAAGCTTGATTGCAAAAAACACAGAATAGGAATTATACCTCAAAAATGTGCTTTGCTACCATGGAAAACAGTAGAGGCAAATACAATTTTGCCTCTTAAAATAAGAAAAGAAAAAATAGGTTCTGAAAATAAAATTGAGTTTAATAATATATACAAATCTCTAAGAATCAAAGATATATTAAAAAAATATCCAACACAAATAAGTGGTGGACAAGCAAAGCGTGCTTCCATAGCACAATCATTTATACAAAAGCCTGATTTATTATTAATGGATGAGCCTTTTTCGGCACTTGATGCTATAAATAAAGAAGAAGCCTGGGAACTGTTTCTTAGAATATGGGAAAAAAGTAAGCCTATAACTATATTAGTAACCCATAGTATAGAAGAAGCACTATATCTTGGCACTAAAATAATTGTAATGGGTGCACATATGGGAGAAATTAAATATGAGGTTGATAATCAGTTCTTTGCTAAGTTAAACCCAGAAGATTTTAGCTATTTAACTTTAAAAAACAAACTTCATAATCAACTAAGAAATGATAGTGAGGTGCAAAAGCAATGAAAATCTTGAAAAAAAGTTATATTTTTATACAAGGCTTCATATTAGTTAACTTATTCTGGCTTGTTGCATCATTAATAATGAATACAAATGTTATACCAAATCCATTACTTGTATATAAAAGCTTTGGGAATATTATAAATAACGGTGTTTTATTTCATGTCTTTTATAGTTTAAAAAGGGTAGGTCTAGGATTATTATATTCTATTGTTGTAGGATTATTTATTGGAATTTTAATGGCACGCTCAAGCAGGTGGAATAAAATATTAAATCCAATTGTATACTTTAGTTATCCTATACCAAAAACAGCACTATTGCCAATAGCTATGATTTTGCTAGGTATGAGAGATGGCTCTAAGGTATTAATAATGTTTTTAATTATGGTATTTCAGATAATTGTTGCTGTAAGGGATGCAGTTTTAAAAATTGATGATACAATGTATCAAGTACTCACTTGCTCAGGTGCAAATAAGATGCAAGTTTTAAACCATGTCATCATACCAGCAATGCTTCCAGATTTATTTACAAGTATAAGAATAACCTTAGGAACTGCGGTTTCAGTATTGTTTTTTGTTGAAAGCTATGGGACAAAATATGGAATGGGCTACTTTATAGTCAATGCATGGTCAAGAATTAACTATATAGATATGTATGGCGGAATAATAGTGATATCAGTAGTAGGGTTTTTATTATTTGCTTTTGTAGATTTAATTTCAGAATATATATGTAAATGGATATAATCACATTTAGACATAACTCTAAATGTGATTAATATTTTCTATTTGCCAATCAATTGGTGATTTTCCAATTGATTTAAGAAAAGAATTTGTCTTTGAAAATGGTCTGCTACCTAGAAATCCATATGAAGCTGAATATGGGCTTGGGTGAGAGGACTGTATAATGTAGTGCTTTGGGTTAGTAATCAAGCTTATTTTTGACTTAGCATTATTACCCCATAAGATAAATACAATAGGGTCTTGTCTATCGTTTAATAATGAAATTATTCTATCGGTAAACATCTCCCAACCTTTTCCCTTGTGAGAATTAGCTTTTCCTCTTTCAACAGTTAAAACAGTATTTAGTAGCATCACACCTTGGTCTGACCATTTTTTTAAATAACCATTGTTTGGTATATAACAACCTAAGTCGTTCTGTAATTCTAAGAAAATGTTTTGCAGTGATGGCGGTGGTTGCACACCAACCTTAACTGAAAAGCTTAAACCATGGGCTTGATTAGGCTCATGGTAGGGGTCTTGTCCTAACAGTAAAACTTTAACATCCTTATATGCTGTGTAATGCAATGCATTAAACATATCGTACATATTAGGGTATACTGATTTAGTTTTATACTCTTTAATCAAAAAACTTCTTAATTTTAAATAATATTCTTTATCAAATTCATCTAATATTAAATCTTGCCAATCATTTTCAAATTTTATCATTACATACCTCAATATTATTAAAACATAATGTAAATATAATACTTCTATGATATCAGAAATAATAAAATTGTTCAAACATATATTATCCATATATTGAATTGAAAGTTGACTTATGTATGGATAAGTATTACCATATTTATATAATAAAATGGAGGTACGGATATATGATAAAAACAAAAGATTTTATAATAAGAACAATTGAATATAATGATATTGAATATATACATAGCTTAAATAATAGTGATTTTAGAGGAGAATATCAAGAATTTCAATTTGAATCTAAAAAGTCTTTATTAAAACAATTTGAAGCAGATGGGCTGTGTTCTGACTTATTTCAAATGCTTATTGTAGAAAAAGACAATCAAATTATTGGATTAGTTTATATAAGCTTTGTAAGACTTGGTCTTGCAAATATCGGATTAGTTATTTGTGAAAAACAAAGAGCTAAAAATCTAGGGACACAAATAACCTCAACTATAATGATTACTTGTTTAATAATTATAATCTGAAAAGAATTCAAGCAGATACTGATATAAATAACATAGCTGCTCAAAAAGTCTTGGAAAAGGCAGATTTTAAAAAAGAAGGCATTATGAAAAGCTATAGATACCATCATGGAAGATATAATGATTCAGTTTTATATGCTATTACAAGATAAGAAAAGGTGAAAATTAAATGATTGAAGGTATAAGTCATGTTACTTTTGTAGTGAAAAATTTAGATAAGACTACTGAATTGTTTAAAGAAATTTTTGAAGCAAAAGAAGTATATTATAGTGGAGACAAAAAACATTCTTTATTCAAGGAACGTTTTTTTATCATTGGCAATCAGTGGATAGCTGTAATGGAAGATGATAATATAATTAATAGAACGTATCATCATATAGCATTTAAGATTTCAGCTTCAGATGTAGATAGTTATTTAGATAAAATTATTGCCCTTAATTTAGAACTTAAACCTCCTAGAGAAAGAGTATCTGGTGAGGGGTATTCTATATATTTTTATGATTATGATAATAATTTATATGAACTTCACACCGAAACATTAGAGAAAAGACTTAGAGCTTATAGAAAAGCTGATAATTAAGTATATGGAAAAATGTGGTTGAAATTTTAATAAAATTATAGTATATTTTTATTAATAATATTGTTATGATTTTTTTAGGGGAGAATAAGGTTGAAAGAAATGAAAAATAATAAGAAAGTATGCACCGAGCCCATGCACAACAAAGACTGGGGTTCTTGTGTAATAGAGGCATGGGTATATTTATGAACGTTGAAATCAAAAAACTATCACCAGAATTTATAAATGATTATATTGAATATTTTGATAAAATAGCTTTTATTGATAATAAAGAATGGGCAGGCTGCTACTGTGTTCATTATCATTGGAATAATTCGTTAGAAAATGAATTAAAAAATTATAATGAATCTGGGGGAAAATGCTTTAAGAAAGAATTAGCAATAAAATATATAAATGAAGGTAAATTACAAGGATATTTAGCTTATGTTGATGGAGTAGTTGTAGGATGGTGTAATGCTAATGATAAAACTAGCTACGATAGGTTGAACAAGAAAAATTGCCCTGGACTATATGAAGATTCAAATGAAAATGAAAAGATAAAATCCATAGTTTGTTATTCTATTGCACCAAGTATGCGACGTAAGGGTATAGCATCACAACTTTTAAAAAGTGTATGTGAAGATGCATTAAAGGAAGGATATAATTTTATAGAAGCTTATCCAACTATAGGTGAAATTAGCACTCGTAGCTATCATGGTCCATATTCTATTTATGAAAAATTCGGATTTTCTTTACATAAAAATTTGGATGATATAGCAATAGTACGTAAGTATTTATAAATTTAAAAATATTTGGTATGCATCTTAAAGAGTGGAAGATGCATTTTTTATATATTTAAATGCTCGATTTAGTCAAGACTATGATATAATTTAAATAAATTATTTTAATGGGAGTTAATATATGCCAGATAAATTTGATTATAAAAAAGAGTACAAGGATTTATATATGCCAAAAACAAAACCGTCTATTATTGAAGTACCTGAAATGATATTTATTATGGTTGATGGTAAAGGTAATCCTAATACCTGTGAAGAATATAAAAACGCAATGGAAGTTTTGTATGGTTTATCCTACTCTATAAAAATGAGTAAAATGAATGGAACACAGCCAAAGGGATATTTTGAATATGTTGTACCACCATTAGAGGGATTATGGTGGGTAGAGGATGATAATTTTGATGGAATAAATATTACTGATAAGGATAAGTTTTGTTGGACATCAATGATTAGACAGCCTGAGTTTGTTACTATAGAAGTATTTGAAACGGTGAAACAAGCTCTTTTAAAGAAAAAACCAGAGCTTGATTTTTCTACTACACGTCTTTCAATATATAAAGAAGGATTATGCGCTCAAATTATGCATATTGGTCCATACGATGATGAGCCTGCTACTATTAAAGTTATGGAAGAATTTATTGTTAATGAGGGTTATATAAATGATATTTCAATTGCAAGACTACATCATGAGATTTATTTAGGTGATCCTAGAAAAACTAAACCTGAAAAGCTAAAAACTGTTATAAGGCATCCTATAAGAAAAAATATATAAATGTATTGAAAAGTAAAAGCATATTGTTAAAATTCTTAAAATGAGAAATAATAATAAAAATTTGATTTTTGGGGTTGGAGAATTTGGATATTAATATTAAAAAAATTATTAATGATGATAGGGATGAGGCTTTAAATTTAGTATTAGATGTATTTATGGAGTTTGAAGCATCTGATTTTAGTGAAGAGGGTGTTCAAACTTTTAAAAATTATATCGATAATAAAGAATTATCTGAAAATTTAGAAATGTACGGTGCATATTATAAAAATATATTAGTTGGTGTTATAGCAACAAGAAATGAAGGTAATCATATAACCTTATTGTTTGTAGATGGTAATTATCATAGAAATGGTATTGGCAGAAGACTATTTGAATATGTTTTGGAATTAAGTAGTAGTGAGAACATAACTGTTAATTCTTCGCCATACGCAGTTGAAGTATATCATCATCTGGGATTTATAGAAACTGACTTTGAACATATAGATGATGGAATAAGATACACTCCAATGGTTTATATAAATAAGTAAAAGTAAAATATAAGGAGACTCTTATGAAAGGATATTACTTGATGCCTCATCCTCCTATTATGATTCCTGAGATTGGAAGAGGTGAGGAGAGAAAAATAGATACTACAATTACTTCATGTAAAGAAGTTGCTAAAAGAATTAGTGAGCTTGATATTGAAACAATTATTATTATAAGTCCTCATGGTTTAGTATTTAGAGATGGCATAGCAATAATAACAGAGACGATGTTATCTGGTAACTTTTCAAAATTTGGTGCTAGAAATATTAAAATGAATATAAAAATCGATACGGAATTAACCAATGAGATAATAAAAGCTTCATCTAAAAATAATATTGTCACTGTTTCTTTAGATTCGGACTCAGTAAAATATTATGACCAGCAATTAGAGCTTGATCATGGTGCAATGGTACCACTTTATTATGTAAATAAAGAAAAATATAAAATTGTTCATATAACCTATGGCATGCTATCACCAACACAACTTTATCATTTTGGCATGATATTAAATGAGAGCGTAGAAAAGTTAGATAGAAAAGTGGCATTAATAGCTTCTGGCGACTTGTCTCATAGGTTAACTCATGATGGTCCATATCCATTTAGCCCCTATGGAGCTAAGTTTGATAACAAATTAATTGAAATATTGAAAAACGGTAATATTAAAGAGCTTTTTAAAATGAATAATAAGCTTATAAATGAAGCAGGGGAATGTGGTCTTAGAAATTTATATATTTTAGCGGGTGCTTTAGATGGATATAATGCAAAAGGTGAAGTGTTAAGCTATGAGGGGCCATTTGGAGTAGGATATGGAATAGTTGATTTTCATTTTATAAAAGGTGAAAGTATTTTTGGAGAATTAAAAAATCTTAGAGAGAATATTCACCAGAAAAAGATAGCAAAAAACAACATATATACTAAATTGGCGCGAAAAAGCTTAGATTACTTTTTTGAGAATCATAGACCAATGCCTGTAGATGAGAATGAGTGGTCTTTATTGTGTAATGATACAAAGGGAGTTTTTGTGTCAATAAAAAAAGATGGTGATTTAAGAGGATGCATTGGAACAATAAGCCCAACAAAAAGATGCATAGCTGAAGAAATTGTTAACAATGCCATATTGGCAGCTACAGATGATCCAAGGTTTGATTCTATGGATAGAGAAGAGCTACTTGATTGTACTATATCAGTAGATGTTTTAGGAAAACCTGAAAAGGCAACAAAGGAAGAATTAGACCCTATTAATTACGGTGTAATAGTTACTAAAGGTAGAAAAAGAGGTTTACTTTTGCCAAATTTAGAAGGTGTTGACACTGTTGATTATCAACTGCAAATTGCACTTCAAAAAGCAAATATATCTCCAAGAGATAACTATGAGATAGAAAGATTTAAGGTAGAGAGATATGAAGAGGAAGATATAAATGAATAAAAAAGCAATGTTTTATGAAAAAGAAAATAATAAAATAAGGTGCCTCTTATGTCCTCACTTTTGTCTGTTGAAAGAAAATCAAACTGGTATATGTAATGTTAGAAAAGTCTTAAAAGATGAAAATGGTTTGTTGGAGCTTTATTCGCTAAATTATGGTGAAATAACATCTATTGCCGTTGATCCAATTGAAAAAAAACCTTTATATCATTTTTACCCTAATACACAAATTTTATCAGTTGGGTCTTTTGGATGTAATTTTAAATGCAGCTTTTGTCAAAATTATACTATTGCACATAATAAAGCTCATTCGGAATTTTGTACAAGTGAAAGTCTTATTGATATATTATCTCAGTATCCTCAAAGCATTGGTCTAGCTTTCACTTATAATGAGCCTGCTATATGGTACGAATATGTGTATGACACAGCTAAGCTATTAAAAGAGAATATGCCAAATAAAAAGGTGGTTCTAGTTACAAACGGATATATAAATGAAGGCCCTCTTAGAAATCTATTGAAGTATGTTGATGCAATCAATATTGATTTGAAAGGAGATAATAATTTTTATAAAGAATTATGTGCTGGAAGTGCATATGAAGTTAAAGAAACGATAAAAATTGCATATGAAACGGGATGTCATATTGAGGTAACAACATTATTAATAGGCGGAAAGAATACTAATGAAAACCAATTGCTTGAAATCGGAAATTTTTTAAGCAGTATAGATAAAGACTTAACACTACACATATCAAGATACTTTCCACAATATAAATTAAATCTTCCACCTACATCATTAAAGGAATTAAAAAGAGCATATAAATTGCTTAAAGAAATACTTCCAAATGTTGAAATTGGTAATGTTAGTTATGAAGAAAAGGTTTTATTAAATAGGGATTAGTATTTTAACAGGAGTTGCATAGCAACTCTTCTTTATTGGAAATTTATGTTACAAATGATATAATACTTTAAAAGAAATATTTATAGTTAATAACTTATGTAATGGAAGATGATTAAATGAATGAAGTTACAATGAAAGATTTACTAAAATATGTTGCACCATGCTCACTTCTTTGCTATACATGTCCAGCATATAAGGATGGAGCTATCTCAAAATTAGTTAATGCTTTGAAGAAAAAAAGGACATTTATCATTACATATCTTATAAAAAGACAGCAGAAAATATATATTGAGAGGGAAAAAGTAAATGAAGCTGTTAATACACGATTTAAATGACTATGAGTTTAAAAATTTATCAGATGATATAAAAATAATTGAAAAAAAAGAGCCAATAAATAACTGTATAGGATGTTTTGGATGCTGGGTAAAAACCCCTGCTAAATGTATAATAAACGATTCATATGAAAATATGGGAGAATATTTTTCAAAATCAGATGAAATAATTATTATCAGTAAATGTGTATATGGTGGATTTAGCTCTTTTGTCAAAAATATTTTGGATAGAAGTATTTCATATGTTCATCCTTATTTTAAAATGCGCAATAATGAAATGCATCATAAAAGAAGATATAATAATATTATTAAGTTAACAGTATGGTTTTATGGTGAAAATATAACACTAGAAGAAAAAGAAACTGCGAATAAGCTAGTTGTAGCGAATGCTATAAATTTTGATGGAGTTGTAAATAAAATTACTTTTGTAGATAACATATCAGAATTGGAGGGGAAAATAATATGAAAACTGCATTTATAAATGGGAGTCCAAAAAGTAAATTAAGCTCTTCAGAAGCTATTTTAAAAGATTTACAAAGCTGTTTTTCTAAAAATATTGAAATTATTAATTACAATCTAAGAAAATCATTTCTGACTGATGAAGAAATAGAAACTTTGTTTGGCTTTGATGTTTTTGTGTTTGCTTTTCCTCTTTATGTTGATGGAATTCCATCACATTTATTGAATTGTTTATGTCAAATTGAAGAAGCAGCTAAGAATATAAAAGATAAATCAATTACTGTATATGTGCTTGTTAACAGTGGTTTTTTTGAAGGGCATCAGAATAGATTAGCACTTGATATGATGAAACATTGGTGTGCTAAGGTAGGTTTTGAATGGGGTCAAGGTATTGGTATTGGCGGTGGTGGAGCACTTGCTGGACTGTCAAATGTACCTCTTGGAAAGGGACCTAAAAGTAGTTTAGGTATAGCGCTTAAATCTTTGGTTGATAATATTTCTACTAAGTCACAAGCTGATAATATTTTTGTTTCAATGAATTTTCCAAGAATTATGTATAAGCTCATAGGTGAATTTGGTTGGAGACAAGAGATTAAGAAAAATGGACTTAAAGTCAAGGATTTATCTCGTAGACTTTAGCTAAAAACAATCAAAATCTGATAAACTCTACGGAACGTTTATAGAAAAAATAATTTGTATAATATATAATGGTAAAAGAGGTGAGTAATATGGACTGTACTAAAGTTGGTAAGCTTCTTTATGATTTGCGCAAGGAAAAGCGTATGACACAAAAGGAAATTGCTGATAAAATGAATATAAGTGATAAAACTGTTTCAAAATGGGAAAGAGGCTTAGGTTGTCCTGATATTTCTTTGCTTTCTGAGCTTTCTGATATATTTGGTGTGAATATTGAAAAAATTTTACAAGGAGATTTATCTATAAACGATACTGATGGAGGAAATATGAAAAGAATAAAATTTTATGTTTGTCCTGCTTGTGGAAATATAATTACCTCTACAGGTTTAGGTGAAATATCATGTTGTGGAAGAAAATTAGAATCTTTACATGTTCAAGAAATTAATGAAGAGCATAATTTGCAAACCACACAGGTTGAAAATGATTATTATATAACATTTAACCATGAGATGACAAAGGATCATTATATATCATTTGTTGCATATGTAATGTTTGATAGGGTGCATTTGGTTAAATTATACCCAGAACAAAATGCAGAGGTAAGAATTCCAATAATGCGTAAGGGTGATCTTTATTTTTATTGCAGTAAGCATGGATTGATGAAACAAAAGATTTAGTTATATTTAGAAAAGTACTGAATGAATTATTGCTAAAGCGGGAGTAAGATAGGAAATTTAGTTTCTCCCTTTAGCAGTAATTTTTTTATTTAGTACACAATATTGTTTGTTTGAAATTTATTACAGTGTTATAATTAAGTTATTATATTACAAAAGGAGAGTTTCAATGAATATACTTAGAACGTGGCATGACAATGAAGTGTACAATAAAGAGATTGAGATAAATTTTAGAGATTGTGATAACAATAAAAAGGTCAAATTGTCAGCTGTTATGGGTTTCGCATCTGATATAGCTGGTAAGGACTATACAGCTAGAGGATTTTCTCATGATAAAATGGTAGAAGCTAAACAGGTGTTTATACTTGCTCGTTATCATTTTCATTTTTATAAAATGCCAAGTGTAGATGACATAATAACCTTTAGGACATGGGAAAAGGGGATTAAGGATGGATATGTTTTACGTGATTATGAAATTATAGATTCAAATAATGAATCTTGTATTTTAGCATCAAGTACATGGCTTATAATTAATCCTGATACACGAAAAATAATTAAACCAAGGAATTTTACATTAACTGATATAGGAGCAAGTGAAAAGATTTTGGATTGTGAACATTGTGACAGAATACATTTTGGTGAAGAAAAACTTGTTGCACTGGGTGAAAGAATTATATATAATACAGACCTTGATGCTAATGGACATCTAAATAATGCAAATTATGCAAATATTGCAATTGACTTTTTGCCAGGTAATTTGAGTGATAAAATATTAACTGATTTTTATATAAATTATGTTAGGGAAGCTAAACTTAAGGAAGTCATAAAACTTTTTGGGTATAAGGAATGTAATGATTTTTATATAATTGGAAAAATAGAAAATAATCTATGTTTTGCTTGTAAATTTGTTTATATTTAATATATTTTTATAAAAATACAAATAAAGCGAGGTACAAATATGAGTAAAAAATCATATTATTTAGCGTATGATGACAGATACCGTCAAGTTCATGAAAATGGCTTACTTTGGTTAGGCAATAAGCCGACTCCTGAAGTTTTAAGATTTTTAAATCGTTATAAATGCTCTAGAAATCACTCAATATTAGAGATAGGTTGTGGCGAAGGACGTGATAGTTTATTTCTTTTAGGTGAGGGATACAATGTTATAGGTTCTGATTCTTCTCAAGAAGCTATTAACACATGCAATAAGTTATCTGATAATACATATAAAAATAATTTTATTTGCTTAGATTTTGTTGAAGATAGTTTACATGAAACTTTTGATTTTATTTACTCAATAGCTGTACTTCATATGCTCACTGATGATGAACATAGAAATAAGTTTTACAGTTTTATTAAAAATCATTTAAATTCAGATGGTAAAGCTTTAATTTTAGTTATCGGTGATGGTGAACAGGAAATGATAACTGATGCATCTAAAGCATTTGAAATAGTGGAAAGAATACACGAGGAGACTAACACTATATTAAATATAGCTTCAACTAGTTGTAGAATTGTTAGCTGGGATAAGCTATTAAATGAAATAAATGAAAATAATTTGAAAGTAATTTCAAAAGAAATTAATTTAGATACTCCTAGATTTTCTAATTGTATGTCTGTTGTTGTAACTTTATAGTTTATAATAATTCGTTAATATATCAACAAAATTTATATGCAATTATTAATGATAAATATTACTAATAAATAATTTTAATTAAATAATAAAAAATTTTAAAAAAGCTATTGACAATAGTTCCTTAATAGTATATATTATCATTAAGGAACAGAAAATTATAATTAAAATTATTTGGAGGATTATTAATATGAAAAAATTTGTATGTAAAGTTTGTGGTCATGTTCATGAAGGAGATTCTGCACCAGCTGAGTGCCCAGTATGTCATGTGAAATCAGATATGTTTGTTGAACAATCAACAGAAGGTTTAGTTTGGGCTGACGAGCATGTTGTTGGTATAGCACAAGGTGTTGATGAAGAAGTTATAAAAGGATTAAGAGCGAACTTCGAAGGAGAATGTACAGAAGTTGGTATGTACTTAGCAATGGCTAGAGTTGCTCATAGAGAAGGATATCCAGAAATAGGATTATATTGGGAAAAAGCAGCATATGAAGAAGCAGAGCATGCAGCTAAATTTGCTGAATTATTAGGTGAAGTTGTGACTAACTCAACTAAGAAAAATCTTGAAATGAGAGTAGCAGCAGAAAATGGAGCAACAGCTGGTAAGAAAGAATTAGCAACACTTGCTAAAAAATTAAACTTAGATGCAATTCATGACACAGTTCATGAAATGGCAAAAGATGAAGCTAGACATGGTAAAGCTTTTGAAGGATTATTAAAAAGATATTTTGCTTAACAATAATGGATAAGTACTGACCTTGCAAATTATGAGCATAATATTATAGTGCTTGATTAAATTTATAAAAAGAGGTCTAATATGAAAAAAAGAAATACAATTCAGGGACAGCTTGTATTAAATGCAGTTAGACAGCTAGGTAATCATCCTACAGCAGATGATGTATATAATTATGTAGTACAAATGCATCCAAATATAAGTAAGGGTACAGTATATAGAAACTTAAACTCTTTAGCTGAGGATGGAATTTTGGTAAAAATTTCAGTCCCAGATGCAGCTGATAGGTTTGACCATACATTAGAAAAGCATTATCATATTAAATGCATGAATTGTAAAGAGTTTGTAGATGTAAACTTAGATTATATGCAGGAGCTAGATGATAAAGTAGCTGAATCGACTAAATATAAAATACTAAGTCATGACGTAGTGTTCAAAGGAATATGTCATAACTGTTGCAATAAGAATAAGTAATAAGAAATGACTAATCAATATTTTGGGTTAGTCATTTCTTTTAATCTTGTTTTAGGAACTATTCATTTTTTTTCTCGTCTAATTAAACGTGGTAGAAAGTGACCCAACAATTATACTAGAGGAGAAAATAAAATGAAATTTAAGAAAATTATTATAGGAATGGTTATAGCAGCTTTAGCTTTTGGAGCTGTAGCATGTACAAAAAATGATTCTAACGATGGAAAAGGGCAACAACAAGAACAAGACAAAGAGCAAGACAAAGAACAGGACAAAAAGGAGTTAACTGGAACACTTGAGGAAATAATGACTTCTGTATACAAAGGTGTTGGTGAAGAAATTCCATCATTGCAAAATATACCTCTTACTGATGAAAATGTAGCATATTATGCAGGTATTGAGAAACTAGATGGTGCAGAAGGCTTAGCTTCGGAAGCTATGATAAGTTCTGTAGCTCACTCTGTAGTTCTGGTAAAAGCAAAAGAAGGAACTGACATTGAAGCGCTTAAAACTGAAATGAAAGAAAAAGTAGATCCAAGAAAATGGATATGTGTTGGCGTAGAAAGAGAAGAAGTAATAGTAGATAATATTGGAAATACAATAATAATGATTATAGACCAAAATAAAGAAGCAGCCGAGAAATTACATGAAAGCTTCTTGGCATTAGAAAAATAATTTCAATTGAATAACTTAAAAAATGTTAGGAAAATATATAATTCCTAACATTTTTTATTTAATATATGTTATAATAATCCAGATTAAATATAATAAAATAGGGTATCAGTATGAGAAAGTAATAAGTAATATAATATCAATTAAGGATTTTTATTATCATTTACTGATAAATATATAAAATGTTTAAATGGAAGGAGAATACAAATGAAAAAATTTTTATCAGAATTTAGAGAATTTGCTGTTCGTGGTAATGTAATTGACATGGCGGTCGGTGTTGTTATAGGAGGTGCTTTTAAAGGTATAGTCGATTCATTAGTGAATGACATTATTACACCACTTATTGGACTGTTTGCAAATCAAGACTTAAGTAACAATGTATTTATGGTTGGTGATGTTGCTGTAAAATACGGTTCATTTATTTCCGCAATTATTAATTTTATATTAATGGCACTTGTTATCTTTATTATGATTAAATTAATTAATAAGGCTAGAAATTTTGGAAAGAAAGAAAAACCTGTTGTGGTAGAGCCAACTACAAAGATATGCCCTTATTGCTTAAGTGAAATTTCGAAAGATGCTACCCGTTGTAAACATTGTACATCTACTTTAGAGTAATGGATAAAGTATTATATAAATAATGTACAAGCTATAAGAAGATAATTGAATTTATCTTCTTTTTTTTTGAATAAAAATATTGTAATAAAAAAATAGTTGTTGGATATTTGTTACTTTGTTATAATTAAGTATAAGTATGAAAAGCTTTTCATAAAATTTTACTGCGATAGAATTGTTATTTGAAGAAATATGTATTATTAAATCATATGAATTGGGAGGTCATCATGAGAAATAATAATATTTTAGTAATGGGACCAATTGGTGTTGGTAAAACATCTGTCAGCAAAGAATTAGCTAAAAGAACGGGTAGAAAATTAATAGAAATGGATGAGGAAAAAAAAAGAATTTATTCACAAATTGGATTTTCACTAGAAAAGTGTGAGGAAAAATACGAAAAATATGGTATAATGGGGTGGTATCAGTATCAAAAACCCTTTGAATTATATTCTGTAAAAATGCTTTTAGGAGAAAATGATAATGCTGTAATTGATTTTGGTGGTGGACAAAGTGTATATGATAATGAAGAGCAGGTTAAGGAATTTTTAAGTATTGTGAAGTCCCAAAAGTACAGCTTCCTCCTTATGCCTTATGAGGATGTTGATATGTCTTTAAAGCTACTTTCTACGAGAAATGAAGATGATGATGCTGATTTGAATCGTATATTTATTAACTCTATAACAAGTAGGCAGGCTGCAAAACACATAATATACACAGGAGAAAAAACAATCTCTGATATAGTTGATGAGATACTTAGAAATGTAAATTAAATTAAATAATAATTTAATTAGGAGAAGTAAATTGAAAAAAATATTAAAAAGTTTTACTTTTTATTTTATAATTATAAGTTTTTTGATAATATATCTACATCAGATAGGGCGAGATTCAAAAAGCATTGTATTAATTAGTTTTAATCCTATATTAGTTGCAATATCTAGATCAGATGTAGGTCTTGAATTCATGAATTCAGGAATGCAAATACCTTCTAGAACTATACTTGGTAGCATTTCGGTATTTTGGTATATAGGAAGTGTCATAACATTTATAATTTATGGTCTAATATTTGATACAATAAAATATTTTTTAAAGAAACTATAAATATTATATAAGATTAAATAATTTTAAATCTATATTAAGGGGATGGTGTTATTATGAAAAAAATATGTTTTCTATTAATTTTTGTTATGTTACTTACATTTTCTGGTTGTTCATTAAATAGCCTATCACCAGAAAAAATAACAACTGATGCTGTAGCAATGTATTATAGTAATAGAAGCTATTCTGTAGTTATTGAGGATAAAGAAATAGTTAAAGAACTTACTGCTATTTATAATACTTTAAAATTAGAAAATGTTAGTGGTGAATTAGATTTATCATCTACAATAAACATTGTTTATTACGAAAGTAAAAAAGAAAAAGCTATATTATCTATTGATAAAAATGGGTTGCTTTATTTGTATAGGGATATTGACAACATTTATAAAGTTGTTAGTAAAGATTTTCAATATGAGCGTTTAGAGGAATTATATACAATTTATGCAGATAAAAAATAACATTGAATAGGGAACCATTAAGGATAAATAAAGTATGGAGGGAATATGAAGCTATATCATGTAAGTGAGGAAAGTAATATTGAAATTTTTAATCCTAGGACTCCTACTAGAGATGATTTAGATAAATCTATTGGGCTAGTTTGGGCTATAAATGAAAAATGCCTGCCAAATTTCTTGACGCCAAGAGATTGCCCAAGAGTTACGTATCATATAGGTAAAAATACTTCTAAAGAAGATATAGATAAATACATATCATCAAAAAGTATACCACACGTAGTAGTTATAGAAAACAGTTGGTTTGATTCAATGAAAAACACAAAACTTTATTTATACGAATTTGATGATGATGAATTTGAATTGCAAGATGAGATAGCCGGATATTATGTTTCAAAAACACCACAGATTCCAATTATAGTACATGAACTAGATGATTTGTATAATGAATTATTTAAAAGAAATGTTGAGTTGAGAATAGTAGATAATCTTTGGGATATTTGTGATGAAATAAAAAAAACATCCTTTGATTGGTCAATGTGTAGAATGGGATTTTCTAAGGAAAGAAACTAAATAGATAGAATGTAAAAATTTCATATTTTTTACATTTTATCTATTTTTTTATATTTATTTTTTGTCTTTTACAGTTGTAAAATTTTCTAGTTGTGATAGTATTTATAATTGTGTTGCTATACACAAATGACGAAATTAACTGGAGGACAAAAATGAAAAAACTTAATAGAAAGAATTTTATAGTAATTAGTGTATTTATTTTACTAATAGTTATAGCTTGTCTGTTGGCATATAAATTTACTAGTACAAATTCTGATAAATTAGTAGAGCTTGAAAAAGAAGGTATGTATTCTATTGGAAAACATTATTTTAAATCTTTATACCCACTAGATGAAAGTTCAGTAGAATTAATGGCCAAAAAGCTTAACAAAATATATGATATGTATTTACAAAATCACGATAATGTGTATTTTGCAGTTGTGCCTGATAAGAGCTATTATGTAAAAGATTATGGATATCCAACTTTAGACTATGATAGAATGATAGATATTTTAAATGAAAATATTAATGAAAATATTGAGTATATAGAAATTAAAGATACATTAAGCTTAGATGATTACTTTTATACAGATAACCATTGGAAACAGGAAAAATTAATAGATACTGTAAATAGAATAGGTGAGTATTTAGATTTTAAAATATCAAAATCTGATTTTAAAAAAGTTACTTACGATTCATTTAGAGGTTATTATATGAAGTATCTAGAAAATGACACGATAACTGAAAAGCTACATTATTTAGTAAATGAACATACAGATAGCGCAATAGTAGAAAACCATAGAAATCCATATTTTAATAAAGTATATGATGAAATTAAATTGAATACAGAAATTCAATATGATGTTTTTTTATCTGGCGTATCTCCTATAATAAAAATAACAAACAAATTGGCAAACAATGGAAAGGAACTTATAATTTTTAGGGATTCCTTTGCAAGTTGTTTAACACCTTTAATTATTAGTGAATATCAAAAAATAACCTTAGTGGATGTTAGATATTTGATGACCTCATTGCTAAATAATTATATTGAATTTAATAATCAGGATGTGCTCTTTTTATATAATTCAGGTGTTGTTAATAAAAGCAAGACATTAAGATAGTAATTGAAAATTAAGTTTTGTATTATATATCAATATTTAATGGATTTGTCGAAAAATAACAATTGCAATTTTTGTCGAATATGATAATATTTATAAATGTGTGCAAAATTTTTGGAGGTATAATTCATAATGCAAAATCAAACTAATCACGTAAAAATGGTGACTTGTGATCCAACAGCATTAGGACTTTTTGGACTAGCTATGGTTACACTTGTGGCATCATCACAAAAACTTGGTTTTACTGAATCAACATCGTTAGTAATTCCTTGGGCTTTATTTTTAGGAGCTGCTGCTCAATTAATAGCATCTATTAATGATGCTAAACACAATAACATATTCGGAGCTACGGCTTTTGGAGGCTATGCATTCTTCTGGTTTGCAATGGCTATGTCTTGGATGATTCAACAGGGAGTATTTGGAGAAGCATTAATGTCATCTGCTGATACAAAACAGCTTGGAGTAGCATTCATAGGGTACTTAATATTTAGTATTTATATGACTATAGGAGCTATGGAGACAAATAAGGTATTATTTATAATCTTTTTCTTAATTGACTTACTATTTGTTGGACTAGCTTTAAGTTCATTTAATATTATGTATCATGAAACACATATGTTAGCTGGAATATCAGAATTCTTAATAGCTTTATTCTCATTCTATGGTTCTGCAGCTAATGTTTTGAACAATCATTTTGGAAAAACAGTTTTACCGATAGGTAAACCATTTGGTGTTTTTAAAAAATAATTTAGTAGAAAAAAATAAAAACAATTAATTATATCTAGTATGCAGGTAAAATTAATTGTTTTTACTTTTTACATCAAAATCTTGACAAATAGAAATTTTATGCTAAACTAATTATAATTTAAAAATATAATTATTAGCGATGATAAAAACTACGATTTATAAATTTCTTAAGAGAGCCGATGGTTGGTGTGAATCGGTGAAAGGTTAAATCTTTCCACTTTTTGAGCTATCAATGATGAATTGAAGGCTGGTAACCTTTATTTTACCTTACGAGTGGTTAGCATAATTTTGCTAGCAATTTGGGTGGCAACACGGATTCCTTCGTCCCATAAATATGGTGATGATGGAATTTTTTTATTTTAAAGGAGGAGAAAAATGTTAGATTTAAGATTTGTTAGAGAAAATCCTGAAATAGTTAAACAAAATATAAAAAATAAATTTCAGGAACATAAATTACCTTTAGTAGATGAGGTAATTAAATTAGACATTGAAAGTAGAGAGACTAAGCAAAAGGCTGATGCATTAAGAGCCAACAGAAACACGTTATCAAAGCAAATTGGCGGATTAATGGCTCAAGGAAAAAAAGAAGAAGCAGAGGAATTAAAGAAAAAAGTTACCGAGGCAGCAGAGGAGTTAACTAATTTAGAAGCCAAAGAGAATGAACTAGAAAATGAAATTAAAAAAATAATGATGATTATACCAAATATCATTGATTCAAGTGTTCCAATTGGTAAAGATGACAGTGAAAATGTAGAAGTTAATCGCTATGGAGAGCCTAAAGTTCCAGATTTTGAAATACCATATCACTCAGATATTATGGCAAATTTCAATGGAATAGATTTAGACAGCGCTAGAAAAGTTGCTGGTAATGGTTTTTATTATTTAATGGGGGACATTGCTAGATTACATTCTGCAGTTATAAGCTACGCAAGAGATTTTATGATTGATCGTGGTTTTACGTATTGTATACCACCATTTATGATACGCAGTGATGTGGTTACAGGGGTTATGAGTTTTGCTGAAATGGATGCTATGATGTATAAAATAGAAGGTGAAGATCTATACCTTATAGGAACAAGTGAGCATTCTATGATTGGTAAATTTATTGATACAATATTAGCAGAGGACTCATTACCTCAAACACTAACTAGTTATTCACCATGCTTTAGAAAAGAAAAAGGAGCACATGGTATTGAGGAAAGAGGTGTATATAGAATTCATCAATTTGAAAAACAAGAAATGATTGTAGTTTGTAAACCAGAAGATAGTAAAGCTTGGTTTGAAAAGTTATGGCAAAATACAGTGGATTTTTTCCGTTCTTTAGATATTCCGGTTAGAACTTTAGAGTGTTGTTCTGGAGATTTGGCAGATTTAAAGGTTAAATCTATTGACATTGAAGCTTGGTCACCAAGACAGAAAAAATATTTTGAAGTAGGAAGCTGTTCAAATTTAGGAGATGCACAAGCACGACGTTTAAAAATTCGTGTTGATGGAGAAAGTGGAAAATATTTTGCACATACACTTAATAATACAGTAGTTGCACCACCAAGAATGCTTATTGCATTTTTAGAAAATAATTTGAATGAGGATGGTTCAATAAATATACCTTTAGCATTACAACCATATATGGGGGGCAAGACAGTAATAAATAAATACTAACTTATTTCATAGGGGGGAATAACTTGATATTCATATTATTGGGTGCATTATCAGATATCGAAAAGGATTTGATTAATAGTATTTTTTCAAAAATTAATGTAAAATTATATAATATTTCTTTTAATATATTGAGGTCTCATTCAGATGCAGAGGAAGCTGTATCGCAAACATTTTTAAAAATTATGAACCATATTGAAAAAGTTTCTTCTTTACCATGTCCCCAAATAGAACCTTACTGCGTTATAATATTGAAGAACGAAACCATGAATATAATAAGGCAATACAAGAAAACTGCTTATGTAGAATATTTTGACTATTTTGAGTGTGATGAAAACGACTATGATATTGAAGAAGAATATATAAAAATGACAGATATGAAAAGATTACTTTCTTGTATTGATAAGCTTTCTGATGAAGAAAAATTTATTATCCATCTGCGATTTATTAATGATATGAGATTTAAGCAGATTTCAGAGCTTTTGGATGTTAGTGAGGAAGCTGTAAAAAAACGTGGTCAGCGCATATTAAAGAAATTACGTTTGTATTATGAAGAAGGTGAGAAGAATGCCCAATACGGCTAAAAATGTTATGAAAGATGTATGTAAGTTGTCTTTACAGGCTGAGCTGCAAAAATTAGCCGAACTTGATTTTAGTAAAATTGTGTATCAAACATTATCTGTTGAACAGATTAAACAATTAGCGCAAAAAATAGGTTTATTACCATTTGAATATTGCGATATTCTTTTCTTACGATATTGCTTTAATCATACTCCTGCTGAAATAGATAGGATATTGGTAACAGAAAATACTGTAAGTAAATTACGTTACTTGCAAAGGATGCTATCAAGTCTTATGTGCCTAGACAATACATGGATTAATGATAAATCAATGGAAGAAGCCTGCCAAATAGCTCTTGTTAAATATAGGAAAGACTATAATAGTATTAAAGTATTGAATAAACCTAACTACTCCAATGCTTTCAGACGAAAATTAAAAGGTATAAAGATTGCTAAAAGTTCCACCCGTGTATTAATGTCAATAGCTAAGAGAGTAGCTATTTTTATACTGGTATGTATAATAGGTTTCTCTGCTGTTTTAGCATTCAATGCAGAAGCACGTGAGAAATGCTTTGATTGGATAATTGAAGTATTTCAGAAATTTAGTGTATTTGTACCTCAAAGCAAAAACGATGAGAATGATGCAGCAAAACTAACTTCACTTGAAATAAAGTATGTTCCCATTGAATTTGAACTGACAGATACTCGTAAGGGACAAAAAATTTTAGTTTATAATTATTCTTCTAAGGATAATCAAAAATTAACTATTAAATTATTTTCTTCTGAGGTTGGAAGTAAATCATATTATGATACAGAGAATGCTGAAATAAAAGAAATTATTTTCAAAGAATCTCAAGCATATACTTGGCAAACTGATGAAATGACCTACTTAATTTGGTATCAAGACGGTATTGAATGTCATATTGCGGGAAATTTAAGTATCGATGAGGTATTTAAAGTTGCAGAAAATATTTCAAAATTATATTAAAAAAATATGTCCCTTTTTTCCTCCTTATGCGTTATATAGGTAAGAACCTAATAACGACAAGGAGGATTTTTTATGAAATTAAAAAAAATTGTAGCAACAGCAATAGCTCTTGCGTTGGTAGTTGGAGGTAGTACAACAAATGTTGCTTTTGCAACGGAACCAAAAAATCAAATATTAATCAGTAACAATAATCATATAATTGTTCCACTTTGGGATAGTATAAGTGATATTTCACCATATATTTCTGTTGATGGTAATACGCTTTATCCAGAGGTATATATAGAAGCTAAAGGCACCTCAGGATCAATAAGCGGAACAATGCATTTGGAAAAATATAGCTCCGGAAAGTGGACAAGTGTAACATCATGGAGCTTTAAAGGCACTAGCAACGTGTTCTTGTCAAAGAGCTATACAGGATCTTCAGGTGTTAAGTATCGTACTAGAGTTGTAGTGAATGTGAATGGTGAAACAGCTGAGGTCACTTCTGGAAGCTGTGAGGTTTAAATATTAATTAAAAGCTGAAATGAGGTGATTATAATGGGTAAAACGTAATAAACTAAAGCTTAAAAATTGGTGTATATTTAAAGGATAAATATTGTAACATTAAAAAAATTAAACGGAGGAAAAATTATGAAAAAAATATTGAGTTTACTTTTAGTATTTAGTATGATTTTGTCAGGAACCTGCACTATATATGCTGCAGATTTAAAACCCGAAGCTAATATGCAATATGTTAAGCCTATAAGCATTTCCAATGAAGTGGTAAGTATGCTGTCTGAAATTCCTATTTATTTGACTTACATTAATAATAACAATGTAGCTAATATAGATTCTATTAAAGCATCTGCATCGTTAGAAATAAACGAAGCAACAAAAGATGGTTATAATAATTTAAACAGAGATACGAAAAATGAGCAGCTGCACATAACTAAAAACGCATATGAAATCGTTGAGGTTGAAAAATCCTCAAAGGCTGATGTTATTAATAATCCTTTATATAGCGGCACTTTCACACGTATTCAGGAACTTATTGAACAAGGAACGAAAGTTAATTATGTCAACATTTTTATAAAAGAACCAAACGCAATAGCTGCAAGCAATGATCCGAATGATCCTGCTTATTGGGAAGCAAATTGTCAATATTTAGGAACATACAATAGCTATAAATTCCTTTATTTGGAATCAGCAGCAAACGTAGAATCATCTTGGGTTACTCCTGGAAATATTAGTGCATCTCTAAAGTGGAACGAAATTGCTAAAAAAACTCTAGAGGCCGTTCTTGACCATTATGTAAAAGGAGCTTTCTATAAGACAGTAAAAGCTGTAGCAAGTGGCTTATCAACTTTCTTCGATTTTGTTGATACTCCTCTTTCTATAACATATAGTTCATCTGAAGGTTATCTTAAAGCAAAGGTTTCAGGAGATTTGTATTTGAGAACAGTTATAATTCAAGATAGGCTCGATAGAGTTTCAGGTTATGCATATTATAATTGGGGAACCACTCAACAATTCAAAGCTAATTTGAAGATTGATGCAAAATGGCCGACAAGCGTAAGACCTGGCGGTACATATAACTACACTACAGCGACTCATACATTTTCTGCTCAATACAGCAATACACCTGGATTCTATGGAAATTCAACATTGTATAGTAGCATACTTAGTCTATATCAAAATACTATTGGATATTTTACACATGATGAACGTATTGATATTTATAGTATAGTAGCAAAATTGTTAAGCTAATGATACACTATTGTATCACTTTTGACATCTGAGGTGTTCAAAACTGGAGGTTTTATGCAAAAAAGTAAAAAGATAAAAATTGTCAAATGGATATTCATGGCCCTTCTAATAGTAATGTTCTTAGCTTTTGTCGTGCCAATACCAATGAATAATGTATATGATGCTATAGAGATTAAACTTGATGATCCTAACTATTTAGTTAAGTGTCAGGTTAAGATTTATGGAAAGTATCACATGAATCTGTTTACAGATGATATGTTTGATGGTAAAATTGTCGTTTCGGATTACAAGCTTACTAATGAAAAAATGAATAAAATGTACTTTTCGGATGACGGGTGGCCTCTCGAATATATCTATGTTGCAGGACATGATACAGAAGGTCGTTCAAATAGAGATACTTACTTTCTTGGACGCTTGTATTCAAAATCTTGGTTTCGCCAAATGTCTATAATTGTTTTTAGTGATAATCCAGTAAACAAAAATGAGGGTGGAAAAGCAGAAGGTAGTTGGGGAGACTGGAATGAAAATGACGGTTACTGCATTGTCCCACTAGCAAATACCAGGGAAGAGGCTCTCAATATATTAACTAAAAATGAACTTATTCGTAGCAATCCATAGTGGTGATTTTATATAAGACGAGGTGGTTTCCTCGTCTTATTTTTTTACTTCATAATGACAAAACATTAAATAATTAGGAGAAATTAATCCTTGTTGTAAATTAATACCTATGATAAAATACAATTATGAATTTAACGGAGGTGTGTGAATTATGATATTACATAAAATTACGTTTTTACTCCATACAAAGTCGATGTGTTAACTTTGGGCGATGTTTTGTATGGAGTAGATAATCGCTATAAATGATAAGCATATCGACTTTGTATCCTTATTCAGTCAATTAGTAATTGCAGTCAATTAATAATTGACTATAAATATAAGAATTAGGAGAGAGAGTCATATGAAATATCAAAATGCAAATGCTATTTTACCTGAACATTTGTTGTCACAAATTCAAGAATATGTTCAAGGAAAGTATCTATATATACCTGCACCCGAGGAGTCTCGTAAAGGCTGGGGAGAAAATTCAGGCGCACGTGAAAGCTTGTATAAAAGAAACGAAGAAATTTACTATAAATACAAGCAAGGATTAAATATTAATGAATTGGCAGAGAAGTATTTTCTTTCTATTCATTCAATTAAGAAAATTGTATATAGAAAAAATAGAGACAGCTTGTAATAAAATCAAGCTGTCTTAGTTTTATGTTAGTTTTATTAACAATATTAAAATAATATTATTAACAATATTAGAATAATATTATTAAAATAAATCTTCTATATTTATTATTTTATCAACCCAACCTTTATAAAATTTTTCCTCGTGAGAGACTAAAATAATACTTCCTTGAAACTCCCTGATTGCATTTTCTAATACTTCTTTTGTTTCCTTGTCAAAATGATTAGTAGGTTCATCCATAATTAAAAAGTTAAATGGAGACAGAATTAATTTACAAAGCTTAACCTTAGATTGTTCACCACCACTTAAGCTCGATATGCTTCTATCATTATGCTCTTCCTTAACTCCACAGATTGCTAAATTCTTTATAATTTCTTTTTTTATCATAGATGGATATGCATCTGAGATAATTTCAAAAGGTGTTTTGTTGTTATCTGTCCATTTCAAATCTTGTTCATAGTAACCAATTTTAACATTGTCAGTAAATTTATAATTTCCAGATACACTAGGTATTTCACCTACTAGAGTTTTTAATAAAGTAGATTTGCCTATTCCATTAAATCCAGTTATCACTAGCTTTTGACCACCTTCAATTGAGAAGTTTAATTTAGGTAAAATAGGATAATAATAACCTACCTCTAAATTTTTTACACTAAGAGCTCTATATGAAGGTAGAGTAGTTTTAGGAAATATAAACCTTGGTTTATCTACAAAAGTTGGGGGAGCAAGCCTTTCCACCCTATCTAACTGTTTTTGTCTACCCATAGCATTTCTTGTGTTAACTCCTGCCTTGTTTTTGCGTATATATGCTTCAGTTCTTTGAATTTCTTTTTGCTGAGAATTATATTGTCTAATATAATCCTCCCTTAAAAATGTTTTTTGCTTTAAAAATTCAGAATATTTACCATTATACTTTTTTATTGTTCCAAACTCTATATCACAAATTCCTGTAGTTATTTTCTCTAAAAAATCAAAATCATGTGATACTACAATAAAAGCACCTTTAAAGGCAGATAAATAATTAGCAAGCCAATCAACATGCTCTTTATCAAGAAAATTGGTTGGTTCATCAAGAAGTAAAACATCAGGTAAGGTCAATAAAAGTTTTGCCAATATTACTTTAGCCTTTTGTCCTCCGCTAAGTTCACCGATAAATTTATCTGTTCCAATTACATCTAGCCCAAGTCCAACCACAACCTTATTTATTTCATAATCTATAGAATAAAAATCATTTTCACTTAGATATTCTTGGTAGCTTGATGCTTTTTTTAGCATTTCTTCATCATGCGTAATTGAACTTTCTTGATAAAGCTTATTCATTTCAAACTCAATGTCATATAATTTTTTGTAAGAAGTATGCAAATACTCTAGTACACTCATGTTTTCTTTGATTTGGGCATATTGATCAAGGTGACCAATTTTAATATTTGATTGCCACTTTATTATTGCTTTATCAGGCACTACATTACCTAATAAAATATTTATCAAAGTGCTTTTTCCAGCACCATTTTGCCCTACAACACCTATATGCTCACCTTTATATAATTCAAAGGATGCATCCTTATAAAGTGGCTTATCAATAAAGCTGTGTGATAAATTTGTTAATTTTAATAAACTCATAATTACCTCCAATAAAAATTGATGAAGAATCGTTTTTTTCTTCACTCTTTCCTCTTTTCATAAATAATATCTTTAAATAATAGGGTAAATTATCTTCCTAATATAAAAAAAGAAGGTTAGCCTTTGATTTGCTGACCTTCAAAAAAACAAAGGTCATAGACAAAGTATTGACTGTCTATGACCTAAAAATCTAAATAAGATTACACCGATAAAATATTACACTTAAATAAGCATAGCGTTAAACTGCGTTAATTTGCTATACTGATTTTAATATTAATATTTTTATCGATGAAGATTTAGGAAATATCAATTTCCTATGAATTAAATAAATTTGAAATGTTTATTTAATTCATTATTAGGCTCTGTACAATACTTCATCATATATATTTGTGCAGAGCAAAGATCTTGAACAAGCTTAAATGCTTCTATATAAACCATGATACATACCTTCCAACAATTTTATAATCTATTTTTACATACAATCCTAAGATTGTTTAATAAAATTATATTTCTATAATCATAATTTCACAAGATAAAGAATGGTTCTGTATTGATTTTTATATATTTGATTATTAATATGAAATATGGTAAAATATTACTATTGTATAAATGGTGAGGTGTAACGTGAAAAAAATTTATATATTATTATTAATAATATCTTTGTCTTTTATTTTTATATCTTGTACTAAAGAAGCTAATGAAAATATAGAAAATGAATTAAATGAAACTGTTGACACCTTAGATGAAAATGATAACAAAGAAGCTGAAGATATAGAACTAGATTATATGGTAAAGTGGGTAGATATTGAGTTTGAAAAGGCTGTAAGAATAGCAATTAATAAACCTCGTGGACCTATATGCAGAAGTGATCTTGATGGAATTACAAAACTTGAAATATGGGGAAAATCATATGCAAAGTCTGACATTAATTGGGATGTTTTTTATTGTGAAAAATTTGATTTAGAATACAAACCTATTAATTGTGATGCTGCATGGGAAACAGGCAGTATCACCAGTTTAGAAGACATTGTACATTTTAAAAATCTTACATATTTAAGTATAAACAATAATCAGATAACTGATATAAGTCCATTAAGTGAAATGGTTAATTTAGAATCCTTATCTTTGTTAGGCAATCAAGTTACAGATATAACTTCATTATATAATCTTGTAAAATTGAATAGCTTAACAATTAGTATATATGAAACCATAAAAGATACAAGTGTGTTAGACAATTTAAAAAAATTAGAATATTTAGATTTGAGCGGAAATATTAGTGATATTTCTAATATACAAAACTTAACTAATTTAAAAGTTCTTTATTTAGGATATAGGGAGATAAATAATATAAATAGTTTAGAAAAATTGAATAATTTAGAAAAACTATATCTAAATGATTGCCAAATTTCAGATATAAGCTTTATAAAAAATTTTAATAAACTAAGTACACTATTTTTAAACGGAAATCATGTAACAGATATTACTCCGATAAGCTCTTTAAAAAACTTAAAAAATTTAAATTTGATGTATAATCCTATAACGGATATAAATACATTAGCTAATCTAACAAACTTAGAAGGCTTAAATATTAGTGGGAATACTTTAAATGATATTAGTATTTTAGGTAATTTAACTAATTTAAAACATCTTAATATTGGAGGTAATAATTTATCAGATTTAAGTTTTTTAAAGAAACTTACAAATTTAGAGTTTTTATCAATAGAAGGTAGTGAGTGTAGTAATTTTAATGACCTAAGCGGATTAACAAAATTAAAAGAATTAAATTTAGATAATTGTATTGCAACTGATTTAAGACCTTTAGAAAACCTAATAAATCTAGAAAAACTCTCGTTTATATATTGTAAGGCACCTAACTTAGATGGTTTAGATAATATGAGTAAATTAAGCTATTTAAGTCTTATGTATGGCGATGTTAAAGATATCAGCGCACTTAAAAATCTTACCAAAATAAAAGAAGTATTTTTAGATTGGAATGAAATAAAAGATATAAATCCTTTGGAAAATTCAAAGGATATTGAAAGTCTAAACTTAATTGGCAATGATGTTACAGATATAATTGTATTAAAGGATAAGATTAAATTAAAAAATTTAAATTTTGAAAAAAATAATATTATAGATATAAGTCCTTTGCAAGAACTGATTTACTTAGAAAGACTTAATTTATCGCGAAACAAAATTGAAGATATAAGTGCTTTAAGTAAATTGGTTAAGTTGGATTATTTAAATTTAGGATCTAACTATATAAGGGATATTAGCATATTAGGAAACTTAATAAATTTAACTTATCTGGATTTGCATACTAATTTAGTATCTAAAGTAGAAGGTTTAAGTAATTTAATAAATTTATCAACTTTAGATTTACATACTAATATAATTTCTGATATAAGTCCTTTGAGTAATTTAAGTCAACTATATTATATTGACTTACGATACAATAGCATACAAGATTGGACTCCAGTGACGAATTTTGAACATGTAATAGGTAAACCATAATAGATAAAAAATAAAGGAGAAAAGCTATGATAGAAATTCCAGAAAGTATTAATATGGCAAAACAGCTTAATGAAACGGTAAAAGGAAAAATTATAAAAAAGGTATGTGCAAATCATACACCACATTCATTTGCATGGTATTATGGAAATCCTAATGACTATAATGCTTTACTTGCAGGTAAGCCTGTTGGCAGCTCAAATGGTATTGGCAGCATGGTAGAAATCAGTTTAGATGACTGTAAAATACTTATTGGAGATGGAACAAATATAAGATTTTATGGTGACGAAAAGAGCATACCTAATAAACATCAATTGCTTGTAGAATTTGATGATAATACTTATCTAGTTTGTACTGTGCAAATGTATGGTGGTATGTGGGCATTTAAAAATGAACAGAATAAAAATGAGTTTTATTTGGTAGCAAAAGAAAAGCAATTACCTTTAAGCGATGAATTTAATGCTAAATACTTTGACAGCCTAAGAGATGATGAAGGGATGAAAATGTCAGCTAAAGCATTTTTAGCAACAAAACAACGTATACCAGGTCTTGGCAATGGTGTATTGCAAGATATCTTATATAACGCCAATATACATCCAAAAAGAAAAATGACTACATTGTCGGATGTAGAATATGAAAATTTATATTTATCAACTAAATCAACATTAAAGGAAATGACTGAAAAAGGTGGTAGAGATACGGAAAAAGATATATTTGGCCGCAATGGTGGATATATAACAAAGCTAAGTAAGAATACATTGGGTAAAGCTTGTAAAGTTTGTGGAGAAGAAATAAGAAAAGCATCCTATTTAGGTGGAACTATATATTTTTGTGAACATTGTCAAAAGTAAGAATTGTGTCAAACCGTGACTATTGCCTAGCTAATAAAAAAAGAATACAAAAGATTTGGAGATACAATGAAAAAAATATTAATTTTTTCGATTTTTTTAATACTGTTTGTTTTTGTTGGCTGTAATAATGATTACTATGAAATTAAAAATTTTGATATACCTTGCTTAACAGTGACCAATGATAATCAAAAAATTACAGTTGAAAGAGGTGGCTACAGCTGGGCTGTAAAAAATACTAATATAACAACAGATACAGACGGTCCTGAGAAAATTGCAGAGAATATGGAAGGAGATATTGTTTTACCTAATACACAATTAAACATGAAGTTTACACAAACTCCAAGTAAAGTAAATGTAATTTATTGTGGTGAGCTAAAAGATGTAGAGTACAGCTTCACAGAAAATTCAATAATCGTTCCAAAAGAGGAAGGTATATTTGTTTTTGAAGTGGCAGGTGAATGGGAGCAAGGTAGAGTATCATATACAATAAAGATAATTGTTAAAAATAATTAAATTTTAAACACTATAAGTTTTTCTTATGGTGTTTTTTTATCTGTAATGTAAACCATAAAATAAATAAGGGTTTACAAATAATTATGAACATGCTATATTAAAAAAGCGAGAAATATTAATCTAGAAATTCTTATTAAGGAGAACAACATGGAAATTATAAAGAAAAAAAGCAGTACGCAAAAGATGATATGGTGTGCATTGTTTACAGTTTTAATTATTGTAGGAGCCTTTATTAAGATACCAATACCAATGGTGCCATTTACATTGCAGCTGCTTTTTACAATGATGGCAGGACTAATACTTGGAGCTAAATGGGGAGCAATTAGTGTGCTTGTTTACATAGTTATGGGACTTATAGGTATACCTGTATTTGCATCAGGTGGAGGTATTAGTTATATATTTCAGCCAACATTCGGATATTTAATAGGCTTTTGTATTGGTAGTTATGCAACAGGAAAAATTGCCAATAAAGTGTCTGAGCCATCAATTAAAAGACTATTAGCAGCTAATTTTGTTGGATTAGCTATAGTCTATATATTTGGTATGATTTATTACTATATAATTGGAAATTTTGTAATAAATTCGCATATTGGATTATGGCCGTTATTTTTATATTGCTTTATATTGGCAGTTCCAGGAGATATTGTTCTTTGTATTTTGGCAGCGATTTTAGGTAAGAGACTAATACCTATCATAAGAAGGATGGAAAAATAAATGAGTATAGTAAAAAAACTTAAAGATAAAATTTTTAATGGTGAATTGATTTCTAAAAAAGAGGCTTTGCAGTTAGTTGATTGCAATATAGAAGATATTTGTAAAGCAGCAGATGAAATAAGAGAAAAATTCTGTGGAAATGATTTTGATATTTGTACTATAATAAATGCTAAAAGCGGTAAGTGTTCAGAAAACTGTAAATTTTGTGCTCAATCATCATTTTATGATACGAATATAGAAGAGTATCAGTTGCTTGACTCTAATGAAATTGTTAGACAAGCTCAAAATGACTACGATAAGGGTGTACAGCGTTTTTCATTAGTTACATCTGGCAGATGTTTAAAAGATAATGATTTAGAGAAAATTTGTGAGATCGTAAAAATTATAAGAAAAGAAGTTGGAATAAATGTATGTGCATCTAATGGTTTGCTTAGTGAAAAACAATATAAAATGTTGATGGATTCTGGAGTTACGAGAATACATAACAACTTAGAAACTTCAAGAAACAGGTTTGACAGTGTGTGCACGACACATACCTATGATAACAAATTAGATGCGATAAAAGCAGCACAAACGACAGGATTAGTTGTATGCAGTGGTGGTATTGTTGGTATGGGTGAAACTATGGAGGATAGAATAGACATGATTTTAGATATTCGCAGTCTAGGAATTAGGTCTATTCCTATTAATATGTTAAATCCAATAGCTGGAACACCATATGAAGACTTAGAAAAACTTTCAAATGAAGAAATGTGTCAAATTGTAGCTATTGCCCGGTTTTTAGTTCCTGATGGTTTTATTCGACTAGCAGGTGGCAGAGGTCTTTTAGAGGATAAGGGAAGAAGATGCTTTATGTCAGGGGCTAATGCTTGTATATCAGGAGATATGCTTACTACTGCTGGAATTAGTATTGATACTGATAAAAGAATGATAGAAGAACTTGGTTTTAAAATTAAATTAGTTAATGAGTAGAGGTTATAAATGAGTAAAGGTCTTTTTGTAACGGGTACAGGCACTGATGTTGGTAAAACATATGTTACTGCATTGATTATAAAGAAGTTAAAGGAAGAAGGTTTAAATGTTGGATATTATAAGGCTGCATTAAGTGGTGCAGAATTTAATAATGGAAAATTAGTACCAGGTGATGCTGAATATGTTAGAAAAATAGCTAGACTTGATAATTCATCTAACAATGATGTTTCATATGTATATAAAAACGCAGTATCACCACATTTGGCGGCTAGGCTTGAAAATAAACAAGTAGATATGGATGTTATAAAAAAGGATTATAAAGCATTATCAAATGTATATGATTATTTGACTGTAGAGGGAAGCGGTGGGATTGTATGTCCTTTAAGATATGATGATAAAAAAATTATAATGCTAGAGGATGTAATAAAGGAATTAAATTTGAGTGTTTTAATTGTATCAAGTGCTGGTCTTGGTACCATAAATGCTACAGTTTTAACTGTTGAATATTTAAGAAGTAAAAATATAAAAATTGAAGGAATTATATTAAATGAATTCCATAAAGGTGATGTAATGGAAGAAGATAATTTATATATGATTGAAAAATTAACGAATGTAAAGGTAATTGGTGTAGTAGAAATTAAACAGAAAAAAATTGACATAAGTGTAAATATGTTAACTTGTTTATATAAGTAGAAAAGAGGGATCATAATGAGTTTAGTTGAAAAGGACCTAGAATATATTTGGCATCCATGCTCTCAGATGAAGGATTATGAAGAATTAAAGCCTATAGTTGTAGATTACGGTAAGGGAATTTATTTGTATGACAAAAACGGTAAGGAGTATATGGATATAGTAAGCTCTTGGTGGTGTAATTTATTAGGACACTCTAATTCTAAGATAAATAATGCAATAAAAAATCAATTAGATAGATTAGAACATGTAATATTTGCAAACTTTACTCATGAGCCAGCTATAGCATTATGTGAAGAGCTTATGAAAGTTATACCAAAAGGACTTCATAAGTTTAATTTTTCTGATAATGGCTCTGCTTCAATAGAATGTGCACTTAAAATGAGCTTTCAATATATGTATCAGACTGGAAGAAGAAAAAAGACACGTTTTATGGCATTATCTGATGGGTATCATGGTGAAACTATAGGTGCCTTGTCTGTAGGCTCCCTTGATTTATATGCAGAGATTTATAACCCCATGCTTATGGATATAATTCGTGTTGATGCACCTGATTGTTATAGATGTGCTTATGGTAAATGTAGAGATAATTGTAATGCTGAATGTTTTGAAAAAGCAGATAAGGCTTTTGATATGTATGCTGATGAGGTTTGTGCAATGATTGTTGAGCCTTTAGTTCAAGGCAGCGCAGGCATGAGAATATATCCTCCTATATATTTGAGAAAACTTCGTGAAGCTTGTGATAAATATGATGTACTATTAATAGCTGATGAAATTGCAACAGGATTTGGACGAACAGGAAAGATGTTTGCGTTTGATCATGCAGAAGTTAGCCCTGATATAATGTGCGTATCAAAAGGATTAACAGGCGGTTATATGCCTATGTCAATCACTATAACAACTGATAAATTATATGAAGCATTTTATGCTGATTATAACGAGGGTAAAGCATTTATGCATAGCCATACCTATAGCGGAAATCCTCTTGGTTGTTCTGCTGCATTGGCTGTACAAAAAATCTTAAGAGAAGAAGATATAATAAATAAAGCCAGTATTACTGCTAAGTATTTGAATGATAAATTAAATGAAGCCTTCGACGGGCATATAAATGTAGGTGAGATAAGAAGTATAGGTTTAATCAATGCTATTGAGTTAGTCACTGATAAAGATACAAAAGAGAGCTATGATAGTAAGCTAAGAATTGGTTATCGAATATATAAAAAAGCATTAGAAAAAGGTTTAGTACTAAGGCCTTTAGGCAATGTACTATACTTTAATCCACCTCTTATAATTACTAAAGAAGAAATCGACAAGGCAGTGAGCTTATGTAGAAATTCAGTTGCTGAAATTTTAAACTAAATATAAATCTTCTCAAGCTTTTTACAGAAGTGAAGTTGAGCATGTTAATCTATGGACATAATCTTTGGTATAAGCTACTATTAGTATAGAAAATATTTTCTAAAAGGTGGTTCTATGAAATATATAAACGCAAAAGATATATTTCCTGATGATTTACTGGAGATTATACAAGAATATACACAAGGAAAATATGTATATATACCCAAAAAAGATGGTATCAGGGATAAATGGGGAAGTAAAACTTCATATAGTCAGGAACTGTTAATAAGAAATAAACATATAAATACAAAATTTTTAAGTGGTTATGATGTAGCAATGCTGTCTAAAGAGTATTGCTTATCCGTAAAAAGTATTAGAAGAATATTATATAATTTTAAGAAGGAGGCTTACAAAATGAAGGAAAAGATTCAAAAGCTTCTAATTGATAATTGGAACATTGGTTTAGATATTTATCAAATTTATCCTACTGCTTGGTCTGTTGGTAATGATTATGTTATTAAGGTTAATAAAAATTTTGGTAACATGAAAAGAAACATAACAATGATAAAAGCGTTGAATGAGTGCAACATACCAGTTGCTTTGCCTATTCCTACTGTAAATGATGAGGACTATGTTGAAAGTGATGAAAATTTTTATTTCTTATCAAAAAAACTAGCAGGTAAAGAGATAATAAACATTTTCGAAGAAGATAATTATTTGGATATAGTTAACGAAACAGGTAAAATCATAGCTAGGCTCCATAATGCATTTTTAAATTGTGAGGAAAAAGTAGCATTTTGGGATAACAGTCTTTTGTATGAGATGAAAGGTTGGATTACAGAAATATTAGCAGAGAATGATTATAGATATATAACTAAGGTTGACTTAGTAGAATCAATTGTTGATCTAGAAAAAGGCTATGATAAACTACCAAGACAATTAATACATAGAGACATTTATTATGGAAATATTTTATTTGAAAACAATCAATTTTATGGATACATAGATTTTGATTTTAGTCAAAGAAACATTAGAATTTTTGATATATGCTATTTCTTGTTAGGTTTGTTAGTTAATAAAAGTAAAAATAAAGAATGTGTAAGCAAATGGAATGAAATGGTTAAAGAATTTATAAAAGGATATGAAAGCTTAATAACATTACAAAAGCAAGAAAAGGTGAGCATTTGTAATGTTATGAAATGCATAGAATTACTTTTTGTGGCATATTTTATTAGAGAAAAAGATGAAGTAAATGCAAAATTATCCGCAGAAATATACTATTTCATAAGAGAAAATGAATCGGAAATCACTAATATGATTCTATAATAACATTTGAGATGATTGAATTTGAAATAAACAATATTAAGCTTAAATTCAAAACAGATAACAATGTGTTTTCTCCAACAAATATTGATAAGGGAACTTTAGCTATGGTTTCACAGGTTAATTTTGATGAAAATGATAGAATCCTTGATTTGGGATGTGGTTATGGGTTTGTTGGTATATATGTTAGTAAAATAGTTGGTCAAAATAATGTAGTAATGAGTGATATATCTAAAGAATCAGTAGAACTATCAAGATTTAATGCTGAATTAAATAATATTAAGGATATTTCAATTATTCAAAGTGATTGTTTAGATAATATTAAAGAAAATAATTTCTCACTTATACTTACGAATCCACCATATCATGTTGATTTTTTAGTTCCTAAAAAATTTATAGAACAAGGGTATAAAAAGTTAAAGGTTGGTGGAAAAATGTATATGGTAACTAAAAGAAGGGAATGGTATAAAAATAAATTTATATCAATTTTCGGCGGTGTTGAAATTATTGAGATTGATGGCTATTATGTATTTATGGCTGAAAAAAGAAGAAAAAATTCTAAGACAAAAGAAAAAAATATTAATAAATTATCCAAAAAATTAGAGAGAAAATATTCGTATAAAAAATAAATATAAGTTTTTGTTGACAAAAATTTATATTGGTAGTATCATAAACAAAATTGAAAATAATAAAGGCGTTGACGAGGAGGAGTACATACTTGTTGGAAGCAAAGAGAGAAGGTGTTTGGTGTAAACCTTCGTGAAGAAAGTATGGAAGTAGCCCCTGAGCTGTGAACCGAACAGAACAAAATTCTTGAGAATGCAATTCTTGAGAATCGCATTCTTTGTAGACTTCAACGGATTTTCCACCGTCATTGGAAAGCAATATCGGATAAATTTATCCCGTATTGAGTGAGTGCAGAGATTTTCTCTGAATTTAGGTGGTACCACGGACATTATGTTCGCCCTAAAGTAATTTTAATTACTTTAGGGCGTTTTTGTTTTTTTATTGTTTTCAATAAAATAATAATTTGGAGGTATTAGAAATGGAGAAAAATTATCAGCACGAAATTGTGGAAAGAAAGATGCAGGAGTTTTGGGAAAAGAATAAAATTTACAAATTTGAGAGAACGGAAGGTAAAGAGGTTTACTCAATAGACACACCACCACCAACTGTAAGTGGTAGCTTGCATATTGGCCATATATTTTCATATACACAAGCAGAAATGATAGCAAGATTTAAGCGTATGCAAGGTTATAACGTATTTTTATCCATTTGGATTTGATGATAATGGTTTGCCAACTGAAAGGTTAGTAGAAAAGGAAGAAGGTACAATTGCAAAGAATTTATCACGTAGTGAATTTATTGAAAAATGCATTAATACAACTGATAAATATGAGATGGAATTTAAAGAGTTATGGAAATCGTTAGGGTTCTCTGTTGATTGGGATTTACAATATAAAACTATAAGTCCATTAGTACAAAAAATTTCACAACAATCTTTTTTAGAGCTAGTAAAAATGAAAAAAGCTTATATGAAAGAATCCCCTGTATTGTGGTGTACAGAATGTCAAACGTCAATAGCACAAGCTGAGCTCGATACAAAAGATATAGATTCAACATTTAATAACATTTGCTTTTATGTTGGAACTGAACAGATAACTGTTGCTACAACTCGCCCAGAACTGTTATATGGCTGCATATGCTTGTTTGTTAATCCAAATGATGAAAGATATAAATCAATTATCGGTAAAAAAGCAATAGTACCCTTATATAATTATGAAATTCCCGTTATGGCAGACGATAAGGTTAGCTTAGATAAAGGCACAGGAGTTGTAATGTGTGCGACTTTTGGAGATAGTACAGATTTAGAATGGTTTGAAAAGTATAATTTGCCATATCGAAAGGTTATTACGCCTAATGGTTATATAGATAATGATGTTCCTTTAATAGGCAATTTAAAAGTATTGCAAGCAAGAAAGGAAATAATAAGGCTATTAAATGAAAATAATTTATTAATCAAATCAGAAAACATAACTCATACTGTTTCTGTTCATGAACGTTGTGGTAAGGAAATTGAAATTATACCTTCGAAGCAGTGGTATATAGATATATTAACGGATAAGGAATTATTTTTAAAGGCAGCAGATAAAATTAATTGGTACCCGTCACATATGAAAAACCGCTATATATCATGGGTTGAAAACTTAAAATGGGATTGGTGCATATCAAGACAGAGGTATTTTGGCGTTCCTTTTCCAGTTTGGTATTGTGAAAAGTGTGGTGAGCCTGTGTTTTCAGATATAGAAAAATTACCAATAAATCCACTAGAAATAGAGCATAAGGGTAAATGTAAATGCGGCTGCACTGGATTTATCCCGGAAAGTTCAGTATTTGACACTTGGGCAACTTCGTCGGTAACTCCTTTAATTAATGCAAAATACGGAGAATATGATGATTTGAGTGAAGTTATTTTACCTATGAGTATGAGAACTCAAGCACATGAAATTATTAGAACATGGGCATTTTATACAATTGTAAAAAGCTTATATCATACAGGGGATATACCTTGGAATGACATAATGATTTGTGGGTTTGTTTTAGCTAAAAAGGGAGAAAAAATAAGTAAGTCTAAAAATAATTCTTCTATGACACCGCCTGAGCTTATAAAAAATAATTCAGCAGATGTTTTAAGGTATTGGGCAGCTAATTCTAAGCTTGGAACAGATACGTTTTTCTCATTAGATGAATTAACTATATCTCGTAGATTTATTACAAAGCTTTGGAATGCATCTAAGTTTGCTATATCTCATTTACAAGACATAGATTTTAGTTGTATGCCAAATCTTTTACCAGTTGATAGATGGATTATTGAAAGAACAAACAGTACTATAAAAGAGGCAACTTCTTATTTAAATGAATATGAAATTGGTTTAGCTAAACATACAATTGATGATTTGTTTTGGAAAGATTTTTGTGATAATTATGTTGAAATAGTAAAGGAAAGACTATATCAGCCTGAAATTCATGGATATGAGGAAAGACGTTCAGCTCAATATGCTTTGTATTATTCTTTATTAAGCATTTTAAAGCTATACGCAATATTTGTACCTCATATAACAGAATATATTTATCAAGAATTTTTTATGTCATATGAGAAAGAAAAATCTATACACATTACAACTTGGTTAAAAGTAGATAAGATTGATGAAAGTATATTAAATTTTGGAGAAGAATTAAAAGCAGTAATTTCAGACATGAGAAAATATAAATCAGAAAACAATTTGTCTATGAAAACAGAAATGAAGTGTTTAGATATCGAAACTGAAAGGTTTGAAAACTGGTTTATTCAATCAATAAAAGACTTAAAAGCCTGTTCCAAAGCTATAGCTGTTAATATTAATAAAAAATGTTGTTTTTAATAACATTTAGATCGCACCTTTCGTACTAGTTTGCATGAAAGGTGCATCCGTTTTTTTATGTTTTTGGTAGAAAAAAGATAGAGCACCATGCAAGTTATCTACATTTTAATTAGTAAATAAACAGGCTACCAAAATATCTATTTAATGGTATAATAAAATTAAGTTATAAATGTTATTATACGAGGAGTGAATAAATATGGAAATTAAAGAGTTTTTACAGAATAATAAACAAAATATGATTAATGACCTAGCAAAAATTGTTTCATATAACTCAGTTGCAGAGCTTGATGGCAAAAGTCAATATCCTTTTGGAGATATAAATGCTAAACTTTTAGATGAAACTTTAAAAATATTTGAAAGAGAAGGATTAAGAACTAAAAATGTTGACTATTATGCTGGTTATGGTGAAATAGGAGAAGGAGATAAGCTAATAGGAATTTTAGGGCACTTGGACATAGTGCCTTGTGGAAAAGGATGGAATTCAGACCCATTAACTTTAACTATTAGAGATGGAAAAATATTTGGTCGTGGTGTTACAGACGATAAAGGTCCTGTAATTTGTTCCTTATATGCAATGAAGTATTTAAAAGAATCTGGTGTTAATTTAAATAAAAGAATTCGTTTAATTGTGGGATGTTGCGAGGAGAGGGGTTCACATTGTTTACATCATTATGTAGAAAAAGAAGGACATATTGATTATGGATTTACTCCAGATGGTTCTTTCCCGGGAATATATGGCGAAAAGGGAGGCGTAGGAGGAACTTTTTCTAGTATCAATACAAAAATTAAGGATATAAATGGTGGTCTTGTAGCAAATGCTGTATGTAACGAAGTCTATGCAATATTTGAAATAAATTCAATAAATGAAGTTAAAATAAAAGAATATTTTGATAAAAATAATGTTAAATATAATTTTGAAAGAAATGAAAAAGATAAATTAACAGTATATGGAGTTGCAGCACATGCTAGTACACCACATCTTGGAGTAAATGCTATAGGTCATTTGTTTGCAGCACTTAAATATGCAGGATTTGAAGATGATTTTGTTACATATTATAATAAACATGTAGGGTTATTAACAGATGGTTCAATGTTTGATAGTAAACTAGAAGATAAATATGGCGCATTGACATTTAATAATGGTATGATTTATATGAAAGATGGTCATATTGAAGGTACTATTGACATACGTGTGCCTGTTACTTATGATACAGAAGTAGTTGTAAACAAATTAAAAGAAAACTTCAATGATGAAAACGGATATTTGTTAAATGTTAATGGTGGAAAACCACTATTCTTCGACCCTGAATCACCAATGGTTAAAGCTTTAGTTGATGCATACCGCGATGTTACAAATGATTATGAAAATCAGCCTATGGTAATTGGTGGTGGAACATATTCAAAAGGAATCAATAACTGTATAGCCTTCGGCCCAGAGTATCCTGGAAAAGACTATCATATCCATGATATAGACGAGTTTTTATATGAGAGCGAGTTACTAGAACAAACAGAAATTTATATTAAAGCAATACAAAATTTATTAAAATTAGACTAAGTATCCATAATGTCATGAAATTTAAAAAGCCAATGAGTTATAATCATTGGCTTTTATATTATTATCTAATTTTAATTTTTGATATATCTGTATCAATATTCATTGAATAATTTGTATCATATATTACAAATCCAAGCTTTGCATTTGCTGGTTTTCTTATATTTTGTCTTTTAGTATAATCAACCTCAACTAAACTGTTGTTTTTGCCTTTGCTATAAAATGCTGCAAGTCTAGCTGCTTCCATGTATTCTATGTCTTCTAACTCATCACCATTAGTTTTTATAACAACGTGCGAACCAGGTATACCCTTGGCATGGAACCAATAATCATCCTTTTTAGCATGCTTAAATGTTATTAAATCATTTTGAATATTGTTTTTTCCAATCAATATTTCATGACCATAGGAAGAAATATATATTAAATTATCATTTTTAACCTTATTAGAACCTTTTGGTGCTTTATATTTTTTTATAAAGCCTTCTTGTGACAACTCCTCATATATCTGATCCAAATCATCAGTAGTTTGACATGCTTCAATGCTAAATAATATATTTTCCAAATATTCAATATCTGAAGCTGTTGATTCTATAAGCTTTAACAATTCATCTTCTGCTGATTTTAGCTTGTTGTATCTTTTGTAGTACTTTTGTGAGTTTAAAGTTAAATTATTAAGTTTTGGATCTAGAGGTATTGTAATTTCATTTTGCTCTGGATCATAGTAGTTAGTTACTGTTAGCTTGTTATTTTCATAAGGCACATGAAGATTGGATATAATTAAATCCCCATATATTTTGTATTTTTCTCTGTCCTCAGCACTTAGTAATTCATTTTTTTGCTTTTCAAGTTTTTTTCTATCTCTATCAAGCTTAGTGTTGATGCTTTTAAGCAAATTTGAAACCTTTTGATTGATTCTATTCTTATTATCAAGCTCATAATAGAAAACATCTAATAATTCACTAATAGAGTTGAAATCTTGTTTTTCACAATTATTAAAATAGTTAATTTTTATGCTATGAAAATCATATATATTTTCATTTGAATTACTGTATATAACTGGTGAGTAATTATTATTTTTAATATCACCTGTTACATTAGTAAAATTTTCATAAAGTATATTTATATCATTCTCACTTAACTCATCTAATGCAAGTCCTTCATTGATGCTTGAATTAAAGCATATCTCTTTACTTAAAAGAGGGCTAAATCCAACAAATGTTTTATATAAAAATCCAAATATTAAAGTGCCTTTGTTTGTAGCATTTATTGCATTTATGAATCCATCTTTATCTATATCTAAAGGATTTAGCTTAGATTGTGATGGTGGCAAAGCATAGGGGATACCTGGATAAACTTGCCTTACACTACTCATATTTTCAGAAACACGCTTAATTGAATCTATAATTATTTTATTGTCATAATTTATAAATATAATATTGCTGTGCTTACCCATTATTTCAATAATTAATGATTTTTTTACCGTTGTTTTTAGCTCATCCTTGCACTCAAATACAATTTCAATAACCCTATCAAGCTGTAATTGTTTAATTTCTATGATGTTTGAGCTATATAAATGTTTTCTTAATAGCATACAAAACATTGGAGCTTGCTCTGGATTTTTACGTGATAGAGTAGTAAGGTGAATCCTTGGGCTACTGCTGTTTGATGTTAATAAAAGCTTATAATTAGATGAATTATTTCTTATATTTATAATTATTTCGTCCTTTTCAGGCTGATATACTTTATCAACACGTCCACCAATAAGCTTGTTTACAAGCTCATGCTTTATACTATTTAAAACGATACCGTCTAATGCCATAATAAATTCCTTCCTTTTACTAGTAATAAAGGTATTGTACACTATTATGAATAAAATATAAATAAAAAAATTTTTGTTAAAAATTGTTTGACAGTGTAACAATGTTATGTTACATTAAATATAATAAAACATTGTTACGTTAGGTATACATACTATGATTTCAAAGAAAGGAGTGAGATCTTGATATCAAAAAAAGACTTACTTAAAGAAACAGGAATATCATATGGTCAGCTATATAGATGGAAACGTGAGAATTTAATTCCGGAAGAGTGGTTTATAAAGCAATCATCATACACAGGTCAAGAAACATTTTTCCCAAGAGAAAAAATTCTAAACAGAATAAAGGCTATACAGGAATTAAAAGATAAATATTCTCTTGAAGAATTGTCTAAGATTCTTTCACCAGAGATTTCACAAAGAATATTTACAATAGAGGATTTTAATATCATTGAAGAAATAGATATGGATTTGGTTTTGATATTTATTGAGATATTTAATAAGTCGAGCTTTAGTTTCATAGAAATGATAATAATAATTGCCTTTTCTAAATTCAAAAAAGAATTTTACGAAGTGAATAAAGTGAATTATGTAAGTATGATAAATGGAATAAAACAGTATTGTGAAAAATTAAAAAATATAGAGTATATGCTATTAATATATAATAAATCAAAGGATTATTACGCTGCTTTATGTAGCAATAGTTCAGAAGTATTCATGGATAAAGGCTTAGAGTTAATAAAAGTTATTAAGCTTGATGATATTTCAAGTATAGTAAAAATCAAGTACAAAAATAGTCTAAATTTTAAATTTGATTAGATTAATAATATTGTTAATAATTGTGTAAAAACAAGGAGGATATATGGCAAGGAAAATAAGTTCAATGGGTGAAAATACTCATTCTGGAATAAATGTAGATAGTATTAAAAATATGGGTGACGCTAAATTATATGATTGCATAGCCGAATCTGTAAAGGTTATGGGAGAGACCTATTGTGAAAACTGTAAATTTGAAACAATAAATTGTATGGGTGAATCTTATTTTGAAAGTAGTGATATTGGAAAAGCTAAGATTATGGGAGAAACTGAAATTAAAAATTCAAAAATAAAAGAACTAAATGCTATGGGTAATATCAGAGTTGTAGAAACTGCAAAAATTGATAATATAAAAGCTATGGGAAATATAAATGCTGATAATTTGGAATGTAGCATTTTAAGTGTTGGATCAAAAAGCGGCAACATATTTGGATTGATAAAAATTGGTAAGTTTTTCAGCACTGGTAATGTGCAACTAAAAGGTAATTTTTTTGGAGAGACTCTTGAAAGTGTGTTAAGCATAAGTTTAGATGGAACATTTAAGTTTAAAAACCTTATATTTTTAAATTCTTTAAAATCATCATGTGAAATAGAATGTGAAGAGTTTTATTCACTTGATAGAATAGATTTACAAAGTATCAATTCAGAATATGTTTTTATTAGACCATTTAGCGGTAGTAAAGTTAAAAGTATAGTAGGCTCAAAAGTTATGATTTGTAGAGATTTTTCTGTAACTGATGAATTTAAAAAAATACCAAAAAATTATTCTAATGGAATTTATGAAGATTATGATAGAGAAGTTGGAACATTAGAAATAAACATAATTGAAGCAGATGAAATATATATTGAAAACGTAAATGTAAATTGCATTAGAGGACAAAATATAATTATAGGTAAAAATTGTAATGTAAAAAAAGTTGAGTATACTAATGAATTTGAAGCTAGTAAAGATAGTATAATTAATGAAAAAATAAAGGAGATGAAATAAATGAGCGAATTAAGAGATCTGAAAATTGAAGGAATGGGATCTTGTTATGGAGGAGTATACAATAGAGTAAAGCTTGAAGGGATGTCAACAATTAAGGATAATTTAAAATGTAATTCATTTTCTTCTGAGGGAATGTGTAAATGCGAAGGACAGATTGAAGCAGAGGACATGAATATTGAAGGAACCTTTAAAGGGATTGGAAGTATTAGAGCAAAAAAATTTAATGCAGAAGGATATATAAAAGTTAAAAATTGTCCTATAAATGCTGACGAAATAAGCCTTGAAGGATTTATGACATGTGGTGAACTTTCAGCAGACATAATAGATATTGATGGAGTATGTCATGCGGAAAAAATATTTGGTGAATCAATAAAAATTAATCCATCAATTAATATTAAATCTGTATTTAATCTTTTCTTTAAGTCATCTAATATATCTAAGGCAGAACTAATAGAATGTACAGAGCTTAAAGCGAATGCATTAACTGCAAACATAATAAGAGCAAGCAGAGTAGAATTAGGCAAGGACTGTGAAGTGAATGTTGTAGAGTACAGCGAGACTGCCGATATACATCCAAATGCTAAGGTAAAAAATCTTACAAAAATATAGATTCTAATTATTATAACGCCGCTAAGCGGCGTAAAAGGAGTAAATATGGAAGTTAATAATACAGAAGCTAAAAAGCTTTTTAACAAAAATTTTCTTTTAATGCTACAGGGAAGCTTGTTTTCAAATTTTGGAGATATTCTATACAGCATTGCTATAGGGTATTATGTATATAACAAAACTGGCTCTGAAGCTATGATGGGTATTTTCACCTCAATAAGTATGTTTGTTACGATGTTTTTAAGCCCAATAACAGGAGCTATAGTTGATAGAATAAGTAGAAAAGCTGTTATTATTGGAATGGATGCCATAAGAGGTATAATAATGTTAATAATAGGTTTCCTATGCTTAAATAATAATCTAGATATAGGTACATTAATTAGTTTTACAGTAATAATATCATTGTCTAACGTAATGTTTAGACCAGCTATAGGTACTGTATTAGTAGATATAGTTCCCAAAAAGGATTTTGTTCAAGCAAATTCTATAACGACTGGTGTACTTAGTGTTATTGATTTAATTAGCAAAGGTATAAGTGGAGTTTTACTCGTATACGTTGGAGTAGGTCAACTAATTGTATTTAATGGAATATCTTTTATCTTTAGCGCTTTCACGGAATGTTTTATTTATATACCGAAAACACCTAAGCAAGGTACAAAGGTGAGTATAAAAATAATTTTTATGGATGTAATAGATGGCTTAAAGGACATTATGTCAATAAAGGCTTTAAAATTTCTATTTAGCGTTGCAATAATCCTTAATTTCTTTGTAGCTGGAATATTTAGCTTATTTTTAGTATTTACAACTCAAAAGGGTTACTCTTTGGAGCAGTATGGAGTTTTAATATCAACTTTTTCTTTAGGATCATTAATTGGTGCTTTATTTGTATCCTTGTTTAAAATACCAGATAATAAAAGGCATCCTATAATGTGTTTTTCATTCCTAGGTTTTGGAGTTACTTTTATAATATCCCTTATGTCTAATAATTTTTATATTACATTTATTTTTATAATAATTTCAGCATTTTTTAATTCATTATCTAATATGATATTAAATTCAAGCATGATGCTTTTAATGCCAAATGATAAAAGAGCTGCCATTTTAGGCTTTATAATGGCCAGCAGTACAGGCGGTACTGCATTATCTACTCTTACGTATGGCTTTTTAGCAGAAACTTTTCCTATATATATAGTTGGAACAATAGGTATGCTAATAGCAATTATCCCCATTATATGTATGTTTACAAATAAAAGTCTTAAGGAAGCCGTTTCAAATGTGACAAAATAAGAATTTACTCTGCTAAATTCTTATTTTTTTGTTTACTATTCTGAAAAAAGTGGTATAATTATTAATGATGTTTTTTAAAAAATATCATTTTGGTAAGTATCAATTACAGGGAGAATGCTATGGAAAATATAAGAAGTATGACTGGATATGGTAAGGGCGAATACAATGACGGAGTAAGAAACATAATAGCTGAAATAAAAACCATTAATAATAGATACAGTGATATAAATATTAAAACACCAAGACATTTAAGATTTTATGAAGACAATATAAGAAAACTTGTCAAAAATAGCATTTCTAGAGGTAGAATAGACGTATATCTTAATATTGAGTACATAAGCGAATCTGATACAGTTATAGCACCTAATTTAACCTTAGCAAAGCAATATAAAAGCGCTATTAATGAGATAAAAGAAGCTTTACAGCTAAATGATGATGTTAGATTAGATACGATAATTAAATTTCAAGATGTGTTAGTTGCAAAGGAAAACTCAGAGGATGAAAATGAATTAAGCATCTGTGTTGAAAATTCAATAAAAAATGCAATCGAAAAACTTTTGTCAATGAGAGAAAATGAAGGCGAGCAGCTAAAAAATGATGTTTTATCTGGTGTTGAAAAGATAAAGATTTTAAGCAAAGAAATAAAAACATATTCTTCTACATTAGTACAAGAATACAAAGATAAGCTTGAAAATAGAATAAATGAATTACTTGGTAGCAAGTATGAGTTAGACGAAAATAGACTATACAATGAAATAGTTTTTTATTCTGATAAAAGTGATATAAATGAAGAGCTTATTAGACTTGATTCTCATATATTACAGCTAGAAAATACGTTAAATGATGGTGGAGCTGTCGGTCGAAAATTAGACTTTATAATACAGGAAGCTAATAGAGAGATTAATACTATAGGCTCAAAAATAGGAAATCTTGATGTTACAAAAAATGTTATTGAAGTGAAAAATATTTTGGAAAAAATAAGAGAACAGGTTCAAAATATTGAATAGGAGATAAAAATGACGAATAATATAATCAATATTGGATTTGGTAATATCGTTTTAGCAAATAGAATATTAGCAATTGTTAGTCCTGAGTCTGCACCAATAAAAAGAACTATACAAGAAGCAAGAGATAAAGGAAAACTTGTAGATGCAACCTACGGTAGAAAAACAAGAGCTGTAATTATTACTGATTGTGAATATGTTATTTTGTCCGCTATTCAGCCTGATACTATGGCACAAAGATTTGACAATACTAAAAACAATAATTAATCATGGATGACGATATAGCATGAAAAAAACTTCACAGCGTGAAATGTTTTTCACGCTATGATGCCACTACGTGGCATATTGGAGGATAAAATGAACAAAGGATTATTAGTAATAATTTCTGGTCCGTCTGGAGCAGGAAAAGGGACTATATGCAAAAAACTTATAGAAAATTCTAATGATTTGGAGCTATCTGTTTCTGCTACAACTAGGCAACCAAGAGTTGGTGAAATAGAAGGTAAAAATTATCACTTTATAAATGTAGAAGAATTTAAAAAAAGAATTGAACAAAATGATTTTTTAGAGCATGCTTGTGTTTATGGTAATTACTATGGAACTCCAAAAAGTGATGTTATTAATAAATTAAAAGAAGGAAAAACTGTAATACTAGAGATAGATATTCAGGGGGCTCTTAAAGTTAGAAAGGCACATGCTGATGGTGTATATATTTTCATTGTACCTCCTTCAATAAATGAGCTTCATAGTAGAATTATTAATAGAGCAACAGATAGTATGGAAGTTATAGAAAAAAGAATGCAATGCACAAAGGATGAACTTGGCTTTGCACTAGAATATGATTATGTCGTTGTTAATGACAATCTTGAAAGTGCAACTAGCAAGATAAGGAACATAATTGATGTAGAAAAAATGAAATCACATAGAAACATAGATTTAATTGAAGAAATCAAGGAGGAAAAAACATGCAAAATATATCAATAGATGAGTTGATAGGAATGGTTAACAGCAGATATTCACTAGTTACTGTTATATCAAAAAGAGCAAGACAAATTATAGCAGGAGATGATCCTTTAGTTTTAACTAAAACCATAAAACCTGTTTCGGTAGCAATAGAAGAATTTTATGACGGAAAAATAAAACCTATATATCCAGATGAAGAATAGCTTGATTTATTATCAGGCTTTTCTGTTTTTATGAGTTTTTATACTCAGTATATGGACATAAAAAGGATGTGGTTATTTGTATACAAAATTTGTACAGGTTATAATAAATAATAATTCAAAAAGTACTGATAGCTTATATACTTATGGCGTACCAAATAAGTTTTTAGATGACATTATGGTTGGAAAAAGAGTTAAAATCACATTCTCTAAAACTAAAAATACAATGGATGCTTTAGTTGTAGGAATTATTTCAAAAACTGATGTACCTATTGATAAAATCAAGCCTATATTAGATATAATTGATGAAGTAGTAATTGTTAAGCCCGAGCTTATAAAACTAGCTACTTGGATTAGGGAACGATATATATGCAAACATTCTGATGTTATAAGGCTAATGGTACCTTCTCAAATTAAATATGAGCATGATAAAGAAAATAAAATAAAAAACGAAAAAATTATTTATTTAATAGATAAATTAAAACCCATTGATGATTATAATTTAAAAAATGCTTCTAAACAAATAAAGGCTATTGAATATTTAAAAACTGTTGATAGTATACCGCTTAAGGATTTTACATCTAATACAGATATTAATAGCTCTACAATCAATACTTTAATAAAGAAAAATATAATTGGTGTTGAAGAAAAATTATATTTAGATGATGATACAAAGGATTACAACTTATCCATAAATACTTTAAATAAAGAGCAAAAAAAAAGCTATGATGAAATAATAAATTCAGAAGATATAGCTTATTTATTGCATGGAATTACTGGTAGTGGTAAAACTGAAGTATATATTAATCTAATAAATTATTATAAAAAACTTGGTAAACAATCTATAATGCTTGTACCTGAAATATCATTGACCAACCAAATTGTAGACAGATTTGAAAAAAGCTTTGGTAAAAGAATAGCTGTGTTTCATAGTAAGTTAACAGCTAAGCAAAGATATATACAGTGGTATAAGGTATTAAATAATGAAGTAGATGTTATAATAGGTGCAAGGTCTGCGTTATTTGCACCAATTAAGAATTTAGGCATAATAATAGTTGATGAGGAGCATGAAGAGAGCTACAAATCTTCTACATCTCCTAAATACGATGCTGTTGAAACAGCTATAAAAAGAGCTTATATAGAAAAATGTAAAATAGTGCTTGGTTCTGCTACACCATCTCTAAAAACATATAATATGGTTAACAATGGTCATATAAAGCTTTTAGAGCTGAAAAACAGGGCTAATCATGCTAATTTACCAGATATAAAAATCATAGATATGAAACAAGAAATAGAAAATGGAAACGATACCATAATAAGTAGAGAGCTTTATAGAAGTATTAAAAGAACACTAAAAAGTAATGAACAGGTTATATTATTTGTTAACAGGCGAGGATATTCTAATTTCATATCATGTAAAAAATGTGGTTATGTTGTAAAATGTGATAAATGTGATGTGTCAATGACCTATCACATTAGCACAAACAAGCTGAAATGTCATTATTGTGGAAAAACAAAGTTTGTTTTTGACAAATGCCCTGAATGCGGCAGTGAAAAAATACAACAGTTTGGATTTGGAACACAGCAAGCAGAGGAATTTATAAAAATTCTATTTAAAGATTATAATGTGGCAAGAATGGATATAGACTCGATGTCAGGTAAAGATAGTTATGAAAATATTTATAATGATTTTAAAGATCATAAAATAGATATACTTATAGGTACTCAAATGCTTGCAAAGGGACTGGATTTTCCAGATGTTACGACGGTTGGAGTTTTATCAGCAGATTCACTTATAAATTTACCATTTTACAATTCAGGTGAAAAGACCTTTCAATTATTGACACAAGTAAGTGGTAGAGCTGGTAGAAGTAATAAAAAAGGTTATGTGTTCATACAAACCTATGAGCCTGAAAACTTTATAGTAAATGCAGCGAAATCAAACGATTTTAATGAGTTTATTAAAGAAGAATCAATGCTTAGAAAAGAATTTGCTTATCCACCATATATAAATATAATAAATATATGTACCATCTCAAAATTTGAAGATGAATTAAAAAAAGTGTCTTTTGAAAGATATAATGTATTAAAGCAAAAAATTCAAGAATCACTTAAGGGAAAAGGAGTATTATTATATAGTCCTACCCCTCATTCAATATATAAGGTAAATAATGAATATAGAATAAATTTATTCATAAAAGTATCATTAAAATATACTTCAGCGTTAAAAAAAATAATTAGAGAAGTATATATGGAAAAAGATATTAAAAATATTAAAATTAGTATAAATATAGATACAGAAAACGTATAACGTATTCTGCGAAAATGTATAACGTATTCTGTGAAAATATCTAGATAATTAGATTATTGCAATAACTTATCAATAGGAGGGCTATTATGGCATTAAGAAATGTAAGATTAAATGGTGATGAAATATTAAGAAAAAAAAGCAGAGAAGTAGAGAAAATAGATGATAGAATTTTAACAATTTTAGATGATATGGTTGATACTATGTATGATAGAGATGGTGTTGGTCTTGCAGCACCTCAAATAGGAATATTAAAAAGACTTGTTGTTATAGATGTGGATGATGAGAATCTATACAAAATGATAAATCCAAGAATTATTAAATCAAGCGGTGAAGCTGTAGATGAGGAAGGTTGTTTAAGTGTACCTGAAACAAGAGGAAATGTCGTTAGACCTTCAAATGTAACTGTAGAATATACAGATGTAAATGGAGAGTTAAAAGTATTAGAAGGAGAAGGTCTTTTAGCTAGATGTATTTGTCATGAGTTAGATCATCTAGATGGTATACTTTTCATTGACAAAATTAAGAATTAATTGGAGGTAATTAATGAATATAGTTTTTATGGGAACACCGCAGTTTGCTGTTTCGTCATTGCAAAAGCTGTATGAGAATGGTCATAATATAAAATTAGTTATTACTCAGCCAGATAAACCTTTTGGCAGAGGTAAAAAAATAAAAAAATCTGAGGTTAAAGAAAAAGCTGAAGAATTAGGATTAGAAGTTTTTCAACCATTAAAGATAAAAACTGAGGATTCTGTAAGTGTAATTAAAAACTTTAATCCAGATTTAATTGTTGTAATAGCATATGGTCAAATATTAAGTAAAGATATATTAGATATTCCAAAGTTTGGTTGTATCAATGTTCATGCATCTTTATTGCCTAAATTAAGAGGCGCAGCGCCTATAAATTGGTCTATAATTAATGGTGATGAAAAAACAGGTGTGACAACTATGCTTATGGATGTAGGATTAGATACCGGGGACATGCTTTTAAAAGAAGAAGTAGAAATAACTAAAAACATGACAGCAGGGGAGCTTCATGATATATTGAGCGAAGTTGGTTCTGAACTTTTAATTAATACTATTAATAAAATAGAAGATAAAACTATAGTAAGAGTAGAGCAAGACCATAGTATATCAACCTATGCACCTCTGCTTAAAAAAGAAACATCTCTTATAAACTGGAATGAATCTGCTAAAAATGTGCATAATATGGTTAGGGGGTTAAATCCTGATCAGATAGCTTATTTTATTTACGATGATAAAAATGTTAAGGTTTATAAAACAACATATAATAACGATGTTTGTAAACATGAACCTAGAACAGTAATTAGAGCAGATAAGACTGGTATATATGTAGTAACAAGTGATGGAATCATCATAATAAAGGAATTACAGATGCCTGGAAAAAACAAAATGAGTATTGAAGACTACCTTAGAGGAAATAAATTTCCTGAGATGATAAAGCTTTAGGAGTGATAGCGTGAATACATTCACGCTTGGAAAAATCAAAAAAACGATTTTTCATTTCAATTTATAATGCCACGAAGTGGCATAATGGAGGATAAAATGTTTTGGTACTGGGATCCAACTTATATAATTTTAATACCAGCAATATTGTTATCAATATATGCACAATCAAAAATACAAAGTACTTACAATAGGTTTCAAAATGTAAGATCAATAAAAAATTTTACAGGATATGAAGCAGCTCAAAAATTATTATTAAAAAATGGCATAAATGATGTGTCTATACAGGTGACTGGCGGAATGCTTACAGATCATTATGATCCTAGAAAAAAGGTTTTGAGATTATCAAATGATATATATTATGGAACAAGTGTTGCTTCTCTTGGAGTTGCAGCTCATGAGGTAGGCCATGCGATTCAACATGCAAAGGGTTACATGCCGCTTCAAATTAGAAATCTTTTAGTACCAGTTGCTAGCTTTGGCTCTAAATTTTCTTGGATATTACTATTTCTTGGCTTAATTGTCGGCAATGAAACATTTGTAACTTTTGGAATATACTTGTTTACAGGAATAGTATTATTTCAAATTGTTACTTTGCCAGTAGAATTTAATGCTAGCAGTCGTGCTGTATATGAGTTAGCTGAAACTGGAATAATTATTGATGAAGAAAAAACATCTGTTAAGAAAGTTTTAAATGCTGCCGCTTTAACATATGTTGCCGCTGCACTTATGTCGGTTCTACAGCTTCTTAGATTGTTAGTTTTAACAGGCAGATTTAGAGATAGAGATTAAAAAGTAATATTTGATAAAATAAGTAGGTGATTTTTTGAGTGATAGCTATAGAATAGTTACTATTGATTCTTTAAAAAAGATTCATCAAAATAACTCATATTCAAATATAGTTATAAATAATGATATAAAGCAATTAGATGAAAATTTTCATAATATGTATAGAAAATCAGTTCTTGGTGTTATAGAAAATATTTATTTTTTAGATTATGTAATAAATAAGTTTTCTTCTACTAAGACAAAAAAGTTACAAACTGAAATACTTATAACATTAAGACTTGCAATATACCAAATATTTTTTCTTGAAAATTCTAAGGAATTTGTCATAGTAAATGAAAGTGTAGAATATATAAAGAAAAAATTAAATATAAAAGCATCTAAGTTTGTAAATGCAATACTTAGAAATATATTAAGAAATAAAGAGCAAATTTTAACAGATATAGAAAAGCTAGATAGCGTGAACACGCGTATAGAATATTTGTCTATCAAATATTCTTATCCAAATTGGTTAATTAAAAACTTTATAAACCAATTCGGCGAGGATAAAGTTGAAGAAGTTTTAATAAAAAATAATGAAGAGGCTAAATTAAATATAAGAATAAACACTACTAAAATAAGTAGGGACGAGCTAAGAAACAAATTAGAGAAAAAAGGTATAAAGTGTATAGATTGTAATATAGCTCAAAAAGGTATGATATTGGAAAATATTGTGAATTTAGAAAAGCTTGATGAATATAAAGATGGTTTATTCTCTATACAGAGTGAGAGCTCTATGCTTGTAGGACAAATTTTAAATCCAAAAGAAAATTCGTTAATAATTGATGTTTGTGCCGCTCCAGGCGGAAAAACAATGGATGTGGCTGAAAGGCTAAACAATACTGGAAAGGTTATATCAAGGGATTTATATGAGCATAAGGTAAAACTAATAAAAAATGATATAAAACGTTTAGAATTGAAAAATGTAAGTGCAGAAGTTTTTGATGCTTCATCATTTGATAGTAATTTAGAAAATAAAGCTGATTATTGTATAGTTGATGTACCTTGTTCAGGTCTTGGTATAATAAGACGAAAGCCTGAAATAAAATTTAATCGCCAAGAAATTGATAGCAGTAATTTGTTTGATATACAATATAAAATATTAGTAAACGCTTCAAAATACTTAAAGGTAAATGGTGAATTAGTTTATTCAACCTGTACTACCGATAAGAAGGAAAATATAGATGTTATAAATTATTTTGTTAAGCATAATCAAAATTTTAAGCTAGTAGATATAACAGATGAAACAAACAATATATTTAACACGTCTAAAGATGGATACATTGAGATTTTTCCTCATCTACATGACATGGATGGTTTTTTTGTTGCTAAATTTAGAAAAACTATGTTATAATATCAAATGACTAAATGGCTTAATCATAGTTTGAGACTATGTGAAGCTTGAGGCTATGATATTTTTAATGATTCCAAACGTAGTTTGAGGCTATGAAAAATATCTCGACTCCATGCACAAGACATTCTTGTGCATATAATTGCATGGAGGTATATATGATAAAAATTGATAATTTAACATTGGAAGAACTGCATGAACAAATAATAGCAATTAATGAGCCTTCTTATAAAGCTAAGCAGGTATATGAGTGGATTCACCAAAAAAATATTACAAGCTTTGATGATATGACTAATATAGCTAAAAAAACGAGAGAGGTTTTAAAAAATACTTTTGAATTTACAAATATTAGCATATTGGAGAGATTTGATTCAAAGCAGGATGAAACAAAAAAGTATTTGCTTTTATTAGAAGATAATAACATTGTAGAAACAGTATTTTTAAAATATAAGTATGGGAACACATTATGTATTTCATCTCAAGTTGGATGTAAAATGGGATGTGTTTTTTGTGCATCCACAAAAAAAGGCTTTATTAGAAATTTAACTGTAGCAGAAATGTTGAATCAAATATACCTAGTACAAAAAAATACTGGTGAAAAAATAAGTAATATAGTTATTATGGGAACTGGTGAACCATTAGAAAATTATGATAATTTATTAAAGTTTTTTAATATAATAAATGATGAAAATGGACAAAACATCAGCCTAAGAAAAATAACTATGTCGACATGTGGAGTTGTACCTAAAATATACGAATTAGCAGATTTGGATTTGCAGATTACACTTGCAATTTCCCTGCATGTTGCAAATCAGAAAAAAAGAGAAGAAATGTTACCAATTGCGAGAAAATATAATCTTGACGAGTTAAAAAGAGCATGCGAATATTATATTAATAAGACAAATAAAAGGATAACTTTTGAATATATATTGATTAATGAAATTAATGATACTTATGAAGATGCAATGAATTTATGTAACTATTTAAAGGGTATGTTATGTAACATAAATTTAATACCTTATAATTCTATAAAGGAAAGTAGTATAAGCTCATCTACAGAAAATAATATCGAAAAATTTAAAAAGATTTTAACTGACAATGGTATGTATGCTACCATCAGAAGAGAATTAGGCAGTGATATTAATGCTGCATGTGGGCAACTAAGAAATGATTTTCTTGCAAAGCGAGGTGTATAGCGTGAAAAAAGACATTCACGCTATGATGCCACTATGTGGCATAATGGGAGGATAATATGAAATCATATTATGGAACTAATAGTGGAAAGGTAAGAAATAATAATGAGGATAATTTAGTTGTATTTGAATCAGATAACTATTACCTTTGTGCGGTTGCTGATGGTATGGGAGGTCATAAGGCCGGTGAAATCGCCAGCAATATTGCAGTAAATACTATTAAAAAATATTTCATTAGTGAAATTGAAAAAGGAAAAATTAAAGTACCGAAATTCATAATTGAAAGTGCAAATCTAGCAAATAAAACTGTATATGACCAAGCTATTAACAATGAAGAATTTAGTGGCATGGGTACGACTATTACTATGTCAGTAATTGACAAAGATGAAAAAATAGCATATATTGGCAATGTTGGTGACAGCAGAACATATCTTATAAATGATAATTATATTAAGCAAATTACAGATGACCATACATTTGTACAGGAGCTTGTAAAAAAAGGTGAGATAACTAATGCTGAGGCTAGGAAACATTCTGAAAGGAATGTGATAACTAGAGCAATAGGCAGTGAAAGTGATATTGTGATAGATATTTTTGAAATTGAGCTTAAAGACAATGATAAACTATTGTTATGCTCAGATGGATTGACTAATCATATAACTGATAATGACATGCTTTATTATGTAAGTAAATTTGGTATAAATTGTGTAGATATGCTAATAAATTTAGCAAACGAAAATGGTGGTACCGATAATATAACTGTGATTATAATTGATACTGCAGATAGAGGTGAAATTAATGATAGGTAAAGTTTTAGGAAATAGATATGAAATAGTTGAAAAGATAGGCGGAGGTGGTATGTCTGTTGTATACAAAGCCAAGTGCAGAGTATTAAACAGATATGTTGCTATAAAAATATTGAGAAACGAGTTAACATCAGATGCAGATTTCGTAGAAAAATTTAAACAAGAATCCTTATCAGCAGCTAGTTTAAATCATCCTAATATAGTTAATATTTATGATACTGGGATTGAAGATGATATATACTATATAGTTATGGAATACATCAAAGGAGTCACGTTAAAGGACTATATAACACAAAAGGGTAACTTAAGCGAAGATGAGACTATAAAAATATCTTTACAAGTAGCTGAAGCTTTAAAACATGCACATGCTAATAAAATAATACATCGTGACATAAAGCCTCACAACATTATAATAACTGACGAAGGTGTAGCTAAGGTTGCAGATTTTGGCATAGCAAAAGCCGCCAGTTCTTCAACTATAAACAATACATCTAATGTAATTGGTTCAGTGCACTATTTTTCACCAGAACAAGCAAGAGGTGGCTATGTTGATGAAAAATCTGACATATATTCTTTAGGTGTTGTAATGTATGAAATGGTTACAGGAGTTGTACCGTTTGATGCTGATAATCATATATCAGTGGCTATGAAGCATATACAAGATCAGGTTATTCCACCATCTCAAAAAATTAGTTACATTACTGTATCTAAAGGGCTTGAAGCTGTGATTTTAAAATGCTTAGAGAAGCACCAAAGCTACAGATATCAAAATGTATCTGAACTATTGAAGGATTTATATTTATTGCAAAAAAATATAGCTCATGATGTTAAAATTAACAATAATTATCTTGATGATATAGATTCCCCGACAATAATTATGCCTAAAATTAATTCTAAAATGCTTGATGATAATGATACAAATAGTGCTAACTCTGACAACAGTGTTAATGAAAATAACAGTATTAATAATATTAACAGTGTTGGTTCCAATGACATGAATGAAAGCATAGATATTGGTGAAAGTGAAAATAGTAAGGCATTTGAAGATTTTTTTGCTAGCGATGAAATAGGTGATGAGAAAAAATCTACAAAAATAATTATAAGTGATAATGAAAAAGATATAAGTAAAAACAAGCAAAAGAAAAAGAAAAAGAAGGATTTAATAAATTCTGATACCTTTAAAATAACATTTGCAGCTATTTTGTCAGCATTAGCAGTAGCAAGTTTAATAGGATTTTTTGTAATAAGGGCGATTTTAATTGTTCCAGAGGTAGAAGTACCTAATTTGGTTGGAAAAACAGAGGAAGAAGCAAGAAAAATTGCAAAAGAAGTTGGTTTGTTATTTAGTGTTAAGGATAGGGCATATAACTCTGAATATGAAGAAGGAATAATATATTCTCAAAATGAAGATGAAGGTCAAAAGGTAAAAAAAGATTTTCCTTTAGAAGTGTTAATAAGTAAAGGTGCAAAAGAAGTTGAAGTTCCTAATTTAGCTGGTAAGTATAGTATTGAAGCGGCAACTACATTAAAGGACTTAGATTTAAAAGAAGGTGATATTACTTCAGAATTTAATGACAGTGTACCTTCTGGAAAAGTTATTAGACAGTCTCCTGAGGCTGGTAAAATGGTTTCAATGAATACTGAGGTTAATTTTGTACTAAGTAAAGGCCCAGAAGTTGTAAATACTACAGTTCCAACATTAGTTGGTTTGAGCTTAGAATCCGCTAAGGCTAAAATATTAGAGAAAAATTTAACTATAGGTGAAATAAAATATGATTATAGTGATGAATATGATAAAAATCTTGTTATAAAGCAAACTCATACTCCAGGATCTGAGATTGAAGAATTTACGTATGTTGGCATAGTTGTAAGTTTAGGAAAAAAAGAAGTTACTGAGCCTAGTGATGGTAATAATGATAATAATAGCGGAAATAATAGCGGTGGCAACACAGAAGATGTTAAGTATTCGCAGATAAATGTTCCATTACCAAAGGATAAAGAAAAAGCAACTGTAGTTGTATACAAAATTATTGAATCAGGAAGTGAAGTTGTTTTTGAACAAGAAATTACTAAAAAAGACAATGAGGAAAGTATTTTAGTTACAGTATCTGGTGTAGGAACTCAGTATTTTGAAGTTTTCGTTGATGGAGAATCATTAGGTAAAATAGAAGTTAAATTTAATTAGAAGGGAAATTATATAATTTTAAACTGCCTTAGATAGGCAGTTTAAAATTGTTATATGATGAATAACAATTTTATGATACAAGGTATAATTATTAAAGGTGTTGGCGGAAATTACTATGTTGATACTGATGGTGGAATAATTGAATGTAGAGCTAGAGGTTTATTTAGAAATCAAAACATAAAACCTCTTGTTGGAGATTATGTGTTGATTAGACTAACTGAAGAAGACAATAGATGCGGTTACATTGAAAAAATTCAGGAAAGAAAAAACGAAATGAAAAGACCTCCAGTATCAAATATAGATCAAATTATTATTGTGTTTGCAGTTAAAAATCCTGAGCCTAGCTTTTTATTATTGGATAAGCTTTTAATTGCATCTGAGATAAATAATTTAAACCCAATAATATGTTTTAATAAGGTTGATCTTGTTGATGAAAATTGTATATCAAAATATAAAGGAATTTATAAAAATACTGGCTATAAAATGATATTTACTTCTATGTATAATAGTGACCTTTTAAATGAATTTGAAGATATTCTAAAAGACAAGGTTACCTTGTTTTCAGGACCATCTGGAGTTGGTAAATCTTCATTGATGAATACAATTGATAATGGCTTTGAGCTAAAAACTGGAGAAATTAGTGATAAACTAAAAAGAGGTAAGCACACTACTCGCCATGCTGAAATATATAAGCTAGGCTTTGGTGGTTTTGTTGTAGATACACCAGGCTTTAGTTCTTTTGATATAAATGAGATTGAATTTGATGAATTAACAGACTTTTATCCTGAAATTAAAAAATATAGTGATAATTGTAGATTTAGTAACTGTATTCATAATAAAGAGCCTAATTGCGGAGTTAAAAAAGCAGTTGAGGATGAGCAAATTAGCGATATTAGATATAATAATTATATTAAATTACTAGAAGAGATAAAAAGTAATAAACCTTACTAAATTCTAAAGGAGGATTTTTTGTGAATAAATTGTCACCTTCTATTCTGTCAGCTGACTTTTCACAGCTTAAAGAAGATATAAAAAAAATTGAAATAGGTGGAGCAGATTATGTACATATAGATGTTATGGATGGAGGATTCGTACCTAATATAACACTTGGACCACCGGTAATAAAATCAATTAGGAAAATTACAAATATGGTTTTTGATGTTCATTTAATGATAAACAATCCAGATTTCTTTATAGAAGACTTCTATAATTCAGGTGCTGATATTATTACTGTACATCAAGAGGCTTGTATTCATTTACATAGAACTATACAAAAAATTAAATCATTTGGTATAAAGGCAGGAGTTGCCTTAAATCCTGCTACGCCAGTATCTATGATTAAGGATATAATAGAAGATGTAGATATGGTACTTCTTATGTCTGTAAATCCAGGATTCGGTGGACAAAGCCTTATATATAATGTAAAAGAAAAATTCTTAGATTTAAAAGAATTAATGTATAAAAAGAATATTGTTAAAGATATACAAATAGATGGTGGAGTTACACTAGATAATCTAAAGGAAGTTTTAGATTGGGGTGCCAATGTTATAGTTGCAGGATCTGCAATCTATAATACAGAAGATGTTGTAAAAAGAACTAATGAGTTTAAAAAAATAATGCAAGGAATTTAATGAAATGAAAGCTATAATAATAGCAAGTGGCAAAAGTATAAACAAAGAAATATTCAATGATATATATGCAGAAAATGATTTTATAATATGTGCTGACGGAGGATTAAATTACTTAGATAGTTTAAGTATGACACCTAATTTAATAGTCGGTGATTTTGATTCTGTTGATAAAAGTTTATTAGTTAAATATAACAATGTTAAAATACGGAAATTCTTACCGGAAAAGGACTTTACTGATACTGAAATAGCTGTAGAAGAAGCAATAAGTAGCGGTTATAAAGAAATAGTTATATTTGGAGCAACAGGAACAAGACTTGACCATACTATGGCTAATATAATGCTCATTGAAAGATACATAGAACTTAATATAGACATTAAAATAATAGATGATAATAACTATATTCAAATACTTAATAAAAATATTATTTTAGATAAAAAGGAAGGTTATTATTTATCAATTATCCCAATAACCGATTATGTTGAAGGTATAACACTGAGGGGTTTAAAATATCCTCTAAATAATGTAAAAGTTAAAAGGGGTTCAACCTTATGCATAAGCAACGAAGTAATTGATGCAAATGCTGAAATACTAATAACAAGCGGTGTTGGATTATTATTTTTATCAAGAGATTAAAGAGTGAAGAAAAAACACTCTTCACCCTATGGAAGAATCAAAAAACGATTCTTCAAGTGTAAAATTTGTTTTACACTAAAATTATTGTGACGCCGTAAAACTGCGTAACGGAGGGGAAAATATGAAAATAGATAAAAACAAATTAGATATTAAGAGATTAACTAAAAAGTGGGACACATCGGGATGTGTTTCCGTATATCATAAAGGTGAGTGTATTTATAAGGATTTTTCTGGATTTGCAAACCGTGAAACAAAAGAGCCAATAAATGAAGAATCAACTTATTTATTTAGTGGAAATGCAAGTTTTCTACTAGCATTATCCATGCTTTTGTTATCAGACATGAAAAAAATAAATTTAAATGATACAGTTGAAAGATACATACCAGAATATGCACATGCACATAAAATTAAAATAAAACATCTCTTACAAGGAGAATCTGGAATACGTGATTACTTCTATGGAAGTGTTATGCCTAAATTAAAAGATGATGAGGCACATAATTTACTTGATGAAAAAGCTCGTATGATAAAAGAAAAAAAAATATCTACATATGGCTATTCATTTAAGGAAGTGCTTGAATTTATAGGCAAGGAAGATCTTGAATACGAACCTGGAGCAGAAAAGGACGATTATTCAAAAACTAATGAGGTGTTCTGCAAGGAGATAATAGAAAGAGTCACTGAAATGGAGCTTTTAGATTTTGAATTTAAACATATATTTGAGCCTCTTAATATGATTCAAACAAAAAGAGGAAGAAATGCTAATACAAACATTTACTGTACTTTTCGTAATAATGAACTCTTAAAGGCTACTGTAGATGATACAGCTACAGATTTATTTATTACAACATTTGCAGACATTGAAAAACTGTTGTTTGCTATATATGAAGGTAAGCTTTTGTCAAAGAAAACTTGGAAAAAAGCATTGACCTTTAATGAAGAAAATGTAGGACTTGGATTTAATTCCGTAAACGGTACTGTATGTAGTGAAAGATTTAGTTTTCTTGGAAATGGCGCTGAGTTGTACTTTAATAAGGAAGCTGACTTATGTTATGTTCAATTAACTAATGCAGAATTGATATTAGAAAATATAAATGGCATTTGGATGTATTTTCGTAAGGATTTACGAAATGAAATAGATTCATATTTTACATATCCAAAAAATACTCGTATAGTTCAATATAACAAGAAAAATTGGTATGATGCTTTAAATTTACAAATATCAAAGGAGCAATATGAATTTGTATGTGACGCAAAACAGACAATAGCATATGCATTTGCATATCAAAAAGACCACAAGCTTTTTGTTGGAATGGAAGGAGATAGACCAGTAGGACTTATGGTGCTGCAATCGAATAAAAAAACTCAAGAATTTTATTTCTCAATTCTATTAGTTGATGAGCGCTATCAAGGACGTGGGTTTGGAAAGATTATGCTGAAATGGGGAGTAGAATATTTTAAACAACAAGGAGCTAAAGAGCTAACTATTGGTGTTAATCGTTTTAATATTTCTGCTCAAAAACTATATAAGAGTGTTGGTTTTAAAGAAGATTTAGTTTATGAAGAAGGAATGCAGTTGAAATTGATATTATAAGATTGAATTTCGAATTTAATTACTATGTAAAAATTAATATAAGGAGTTAATATGTTTATTTTAGTTAATACAAATAAATTTTTTGAACTCATATACTAACCGGGGATGACGCCTAAGTCGGTGATATGAGTGAACACTTACTGCTGGATGGTGGTTAATAGCTGCCATACATTGACCAATATAAATTCACAAAATTGGTATTAGTTCGGATAAAGAGATGAAATAGGCTCTTTTGAAGCTGGAAGCAGAAGTATTCGTAATCCAGAAGATAACGAAGAATTTGTCACTACCTCATAAAGCCCGAAAAAAAGAACAAACAGAACCCGCTTTCTGATATTGAAAATAAAATATCAGGAGGCTCGGTATGAGTAAAAGAAGTGAGAATAGCGCATTTATATGCGTTAATTGTGGAAAAGAAATAGTTCCATTATCAAATGGTAGTTGTAGAAATCATTGTCCGTATTGTTTATGTTCGTTGCACGTAGATAATGAAATAGGAGACAGGCAAAATCAATGCCGCGGCATTATGAAACCAATGGAAATTAAATATAATACTAAAAAGGGTTATCAAATTATACATGAATGTACAAAATGCAGTTTTATTAGGGTTAATAAAGTTGCTGAAAACACAGATATGCCAGATAATCTAGATTTGATTATGGAACTTATGAGAAATAATATATAAAAATATATCAGAAAGGCGGTAAGAGAAATGAGACTAAGAAGATTAGCAGGATTTAAATTATAATAACCTAGCTAAATATTCGTTTACCGAGATAGCTAGGGATAAAATTTAAGGAGGCTATCTATGGCAAAAATAAATATAAATAATTTAACATATAGTTATAAGGAGTACTATCAACCAATATTTTCAGATATAAATTTATCTATTGATACAGATTGGAAATTGGGATTAATCGGGCGAAACGGTAGGGGGAAAACAACCCTATTAAAGCTTATTAATGGGGAAATAGAGCCAGATTTAGGTCATATCTCAAAAAATGTAAGTACTGAATATTTTCCTTATTCTATAAAAACTAAATATACTAATACACTTGATGTAATAAAAGAGAATATTGGATTACTTAAGACTAAAGAAGATATAATGGACGAGATTATATCTTCAAATAATGAAAAAAGATTTGATGAGTATCAAAGGATTTTAGATGAGTATGTAGAGCTTGAAGGCTATAATGTTGAATCTAGTATAAAAAAGGAATTCTATCTAATGAATCTATCAGAGAGTCTGTTAGAGCAGAATTTTGATACTCTATCAGGGGGAGAAAAGACTAAAATGCTTATAATCGCCTTGTTTTTAAGAAAAAATGCCTTTGTATTACTTGATGAACCTACTAATCATCTTGATGAAGAAGGAAAACAGGCTGTATTTAACTATCTTAGTCAAAAAAAGGGTTTCATATTGGTTTCTCATGACTGTGAGCTTTTGGATGATGTTGTCGACCATATTATTTCAATTAATAAATCAGACATATTATTAGAAAAAGGTAATTATTCTACATGGCTTGATAATAAGAACATGATTGAGTTGTATGAGTTTAAGACTAAAGCAAGACTAGAAAGAGAAATAAAAGAATTAGAAAAAAGTTCGGAGAAAAACAGAAAATGGGCTAATGTTGCTAATAAACAAAAGAATCCATTTAGACCATATGGCAGTAACAGTGGCAGGGGAAATGACGCTGGTGGTTCTAAGCTTATGAGGCAAGCGAAAACTTCTGAGCGTACTATTCAAAAAAACATTGAAGAAAAGAAAAACTTGCTTAAAAATTATGAAACAGTATCAGATTTAGACATAAATCAAAATGCTGTGGAAGATGATGCACTAGTAACAATAATAAATCTATCCTTTGGATATTCATCAAAGTTACTATTTGACAATTTTACATTGCAAATTAGACAAGGAGATCAAATTTGGCTTAGGGGAAATAATGGAACGGGAAAAAGTACTTTGCTAAAGCTCATTTCAGGCGAAATAAGCTCTAAGCACGTACTCTATCAAGAGAACATAAAAATCGCTCAAAGTTATCAAGAGCCTCTTTGGCAAAAAGGTCTTATAAACCAATTAATTGATGATAATGAGTTTAAATACAGATTCTTTGATATATGTAAGATTCTCGATATTAACACATTAGCACCAAATAAGCCAATAGAAACCTACAGCAGCGGAGAAAAAAGAAAAATTGATATTGCAAGAGCTTTGGCAAGTGAAAATGATTTATTGCTAATGGATGAGCCTCTAAATTATATGGATACTTACTTTAAAGAGCAGTTAGAAAAAGCAATATTAGAATATAAGCCAACACTTGTGTTTGTAGAACACGATGAAGTATTTGGGTGCAATATAGCAAATAAAATAATAAAATTATAAAGATAAATATACAGGGAGACATAAAAATGATAGCATTGAAAAAAGTAGATGAAGATAATTTTAGAAAAGTTGTAGGAATAAAATTAAATGAGGAGCAAAGTAAATTTGTAGCAACTAATGTTTATTCAATAGCACAAGCATGGATTTATCCAGAGGTAGCAAGACCTTTTGCTATTTATAATGATGAAGAAGTAATCGGCTTCATGATGATTGCTTGGGATGAAGAAGAGCGTGAGGCTAGCATATGGCGTTTTATGATAGCTGAAGAACATCAAAACAAAGGCTATGGAAGGAAAGCCATGGAATGTGCACTCAACATAATTAAAGAATCAAATAAATTTGATTATGTATCTCTTGATTATGTACCGGGAAATGATGCTGGAAAGCACTTATACGAAAGCCTTGGATTTAAAGAAACAGGAGAGATAGAAGACGGCGAAATTGTTATGAAGCTTGATTTAGCTTAAAAGGCAAAAGTCTTGTTTATTTTTTAGAAAATAAATATATGAATTAAAAAATATAGATAAAAACATGAGGAGATATAGAAATGATAACACTTAAAAAAATAGATGAAAATAATTATAGAAAAGTATTAGCAATAAAAATGAATGAGGTGCAGGATAAATTTGTTGCACCTAATGTTGTTTCATTAGCGCAAGCATGGGTTTTTTACGAAGTGGCAAGACCTTTCGCTATATACAATGATGAAGAAGTAATAGGATTTATGATGCTTGAGTGGGATGAGAAAGAGCGTGAGGCTAGTATATGGCGTTTTATGATAGCTGAAGAACATCAAAACAAAGGCTATGGAAGAAAAGCAATGGAATGTGCACTCAACATGATTAGAGAATCAAATAAATTTAATTATGCGTTTCTTGATTATGTACCGGGAAATGATGCTGGAAAGCACCTATACGAAAGCCTTGGATTTAAAGAAACAGGCGAAATCGATGACGGTGAAATAGTTATGAAATTAGACTTATGCTCGTAAACTTTAACTTGATTTATTGATATAAAAGGCGAGGATGAATAAATGGATATAAGAGAAGAGCTGCAGCAAAAATATAATTATTTATTTGAAAATGTTAATTTAATTCGTGATATGATTGGGCAAGTTTATCTAGTAGAAAAAAATAATAAGAGATATGTTTTGAAATTATTTAGAAAAAATTACTCCAATCAAGCGATACAATCAGTTGACATAATGAGCTATTTATATCAAAACGGATATCCTGTTGTGAAAATAATAGATACTATTGATGGAAATAAGTATTTCATTTCAGAAAGAGAAAACCGCGTAGGAGTTCTATATGAATATATAGATGGTGTAGAGCCTAATAAGGCAGAACTTATTGAATATATAGGTGAAATGGCAGGAAAAATGCGCTTTGCTATGTCAAAATATCAAAGCACATTATTTCACCATGATGATGAATTCTTTATTAATAGATATATTAAGATATTGGATCAGATGAACTATAAAGATATACAAGCTTTTAAACAGCACGGTAAAGAACTATGGTCAAGAATTAGTGATTTACCATTAGGTTTTTGCCATGGTGATTATCATACTGGAAACATGCTTATAGATAATAGACAAAAGATAAATTTATTTGATTTTGATGCTGCAGCACTATCTTATCCTACATATGACATAGCAACTGTCTGCGATATGACTGACTATTTTTCTTTAAGTGATAGTAATTTTGAAATTGGATTTAACCAAACCTATAGTATGTTAGAACGTTTTTTAAAAGGTTATAGTAAATTTTATATGCTAAATGATACCGAAATAAAATCAATATTTGATTTTATTGCAATTAGACATTTTGATATCCAAGCGACTATTATAGAAAGTTTAGGGCTAGATTGTGTTAATACAAATTTCATTAAAAACCAATATGATTGGTTAATGAAATGGGAGAAAGTGTGTAGAAATAAATTATGATTTTTTTAATATTGCATTATTTAAAGGATATTTTTGAGGACAGAAGATTATAAAGGAGCTTTATTTAACTATGATTAAAATAGAAACAGAACGTTTAATATTAAGAAATTATACGGAAGCTGATTTAAAGGATATATATGAATACCTTAGCCTGGAGGAAGTTTCTAGGTATGAAGATTTTTATCCATTAACGATAGAACAATGCAAAAAATTTATAGAAAAGAATAGTGCTAACGATAGTAGACTCGTTGCAGTACTAAAAGAAACAGGCAAAGTAATAGGTAGTGCAGGATATTTTTTTGGAGAAGATGAAGATGATGTACTTTTAAAAAACTATTATATTGACTATGATTTTAACCCTAAGTATGGCAAAAAAGGCTATGCAACTGAGGCTACACGTGCAGTAGTTAATCATATTTTTAATGATTTAGGAGGCAGACGCATTTGTGCAGACTGTGATGAAAAAAATGATAATTCTTGGAAGTTGTTAGAACGCCTTGGCTTTAGAAGAGAAGGTCATCTTATAGAAGGCAACTATTACAAGTGTGATAAAGAAGGCAACCCAATTATTATTAACACATATAAATATGCAATGCTAAAAAGAGAATTTAAATAGTAGAGTATAAGAAGTAGTAAAAGATGGCTTAAACGAAAAGTGAAGAAAACAGAACAAAAGTAATGGAGAGTGATAAGTTGTTTTTTAAAAATTTAGAGACAGATAGATTATATCTTAAAAATATAGACACAGAGGACAGAGAATTTATATTCAGCCAATTCTCAGACGATACAGTAAATAAATATTTATATGATGCAGAGCCTTTAACTGATATATCTGGAGCTGATGAAATCATAGGATTTTATACAGTTCCCGAACCACGTAATCAAAACAGATGGATAATAATTAGAAAATCAGATGATAAAAAAATGGGTACTTGTGGCTTTCATTGCTGGGACAAAAAAGCTGGAAAGGTCGAAGCAGGATATGATCTTAAGGAAGAGTTTTGGAACAATGGATATATGCAAGAAGCAATGAGAGAAATTATAAAATTTGCAAAAACTAAAATGAATATAACTGAAATATGTGTATGCATTTCAGTAGAAAATCAGAAATCTATAAGAATTGTAGAAAAATTGGGGTTTGCGTTATCCGGTTCAAGTATAGAGGTTTTTAGAGGAGAGGAATATCTACATAATATATATTCTCTACATTGCAAATAATTGCATGGAGGCAAGTATGAATAAAACAGATAAAATTATAGCTGCTAAAGAGCAGTTGATGAATAAGTGGAAATGTTCAGAAGATATTTTTAGTGGTGTAGAAAATGTCATTATTAAATCTGATAAAATTTTTTTTGAAATGATAACATTTGGAAGTAATGCAGCTATTCTTGCAGATGAAAATATTTATAATTGGTGCAAGGATAAACTGCAAAATGAAGAAGCAAAAAACATTATGGATGGCGATATATTGTTTCAGATTGAAAAAAAGCTTCGTGAATTTGGTTATGCACTTGCTGGCGAAAATGTTAGGTATTTATATATAAACTCACAATCAGAAGTAAAAAAGCCAAATGAATTTTTATATAAGTGGTTTGAAAAAGAAGATATGTCTAAACTTTATGAGAATAAAGGCTATGATAATGCACTTAATTATGAGCGTGATGTAATAGCATATGGTGCATATAAAAATGGTGAACTTGTTGCATTAGCAGGGGCTGATGACTATATGAATAACCTGTGGCAAATTGGTATAGACGTATTGCCAAACTACAGGAAAAGCGGACTTGCTACATATCTTGTAAAAGAATTAGCAGAGGAAATTGAAAAACGTGATAAAATAGCATATTACACAACATGGAGTGGCAATATAGCATCGACCAAAGTAGCGCTCAATGTGGGTTTTATTCCAACTTGGATATCATATTATGCTGAACATCAATAAATTAAGGAGAAAGATTTGAATATTAGAAAAATAGAAGATAATGATTTAGAACAAGTATACCAGATACATACATATTGTACGGGACGACAATGGACAGATAGTATTCCTTCAATAAACTCCTTAGGATTTTATACACCTGATGAAATATTGGGTATGTTTGAAGATGAAAAGCTAGTCTCAATGATTAGAAATTATACATTCAGGCAACTGGTTAGAGGTGTTGTAAAAGACATGGCAGGAGTTTCTCATGTAGCTACTCTTCCGGAGTATCGCATGTGTGGATATGTAAAAGAACTGATAAAAGCGACTTTTATAGATATGAAAGATAAGAAACAATCGGTAAGTATGTTACATCCATTTAAAGAGAGTTTCTATAGTGAATTTGGATATGTTGGTACAGATGATAATATGCTAGTTAAGGTTTCATTTGATGCATTTTCACACTATTTAAGCAATATATCTGATATAGACAGTAATTGGAAGGAAGAAAGACTAAGAGCAGTTGATGTCCAAAAAGAATATGAAGAATTTAAATATAATCTTGACTTGTCTAAACACCATGGACTTGTATTTTTAGACAAAATGTCTTCTGAATATTGGAAAGCTGACCATGAGGATGTAATTGTAGTATTCATAAAAAAAGATAACGAAATTGTAGCATCTACAAAATACCTAAAAGTTGGTTATGGTGAAAATGGAAAGCTCTTAGCTCTTGAAATGTTTTGGAAAGATATAGAGAGTAGATTTATGTTATTTAGATATTTTGCAAAACATAAAGACCAATTTTCTCATATGGAAATGAGGATACCATTTGGTACAAACTTTTATACGTGGTTATCAGACTCATCAAGACCATTTGAGATAAAAATGAATAATAAATCTTGGATGGTTAGAATAATTGATGCTATTGATTCAATAAATGATATACCTGTAAATAAAAACGGCAAAGTTTTTTTAGAGCTATATGATGAATATTGTCAATGGAATAACGGCAGCTATATGCTTAAGACAGTTTCTAATAAACTAGTAATGACTAAATGTAACAATATCATACCACAATTTAGAATAGATATTAGAGGGTTAACAGCACTATTATATGGAGTATATTCTGTTGAAGAGCTTAAATTTAAAAAATGGATTAATTTAATTGACACTGATGTAGAGAAAATTTTAAATTATTGGTTTCCAAGACAATTTATAAATAATCCATACTATTATTAATAAAATTATTTTAATATTATTAAACACATGTGTGTACAATTAAAAAATTATAAGGATAGTATTTAACTATATGAAAAAATATAAAAAATCGGAATTAGATGCAGCTTTACAAGCAGTTGAACACGGTGCATCACACCATGAGGTAACAAATGGTAGTTTAAACAAAAGCATTATTGCCAGAGAAATGAGAAAAAGAAAAAATGAAAAAGGCAGAATCGCAAAGCAAAAAAATGTAGACAGAGTATATGAAGATGCTATGAAGTATTATGAAATAAGTATTAAGAAGCAGAATAAATAGAAAGAGTTATTTTGTATAAGTTAGGAGACATCAACATGAACGTAATAAAAATAGATAATGACAAAATAGATAAAATAGTTGAATTCATGTATGAATTAAATAACTGTCCAAAACATCATATAGGTTATTGTGGAAAAAATAAGGTTGAAATATACAGCACTGTAGTGGAGCTAATAGAAGATGGCAACCAGTTTTTTATGGTTTGTGATGAAGATAAGCTAATTGGAGTCATTGGATATGAAAAATATGACGATACAGTGGAAATTTGGGGACCATTTATACAAGAAAATAACGTACAGGCTTTGAATTTGCTTTGGGATAACGTGATTAATTCAGTTGGTAGTGATAGATGCAAATATAATATTCATTGCAATACAGAAAATCTAAATGCAAGGGGATTTGCCTTAGACAGAGGATTTAAAGCTATTTGCGAAGGAAAAACTATGGAACTAGATTTAAGTAATATTAAAATCCAACTGTATGATAGTATTTCAAAGATAGTGGAATGTGATTATATTGAATTTTCAAATCTTCATGAAATAACATTTCCCAATGCTTATTATAACAGCAAGCAGATAATAGACATGCTGGATGATGAACATATAATATTTGTTGCTAAGGTAGATGATAAATTAGCAGGTTACGTTTTTATATCAATGAATTTAAAGTTTAACGAAGGTGATATAGAATTTATATGTGTAAATTCAAATTATAGAGGTAGGGGTTGTGGTAAACAGCTTATAAACACAGCACTAAATGCATTTAAACAAGAAGGCATAACTAAATTGCAGCTATGGGTAAACATAGTAAATGACAACGCCATAAATCTATATACAAAAGTAGGTTTTGAAACGGTTGATAATTTGATATCTTTTGGATATTAGAACTAATCTCTAAAAGAGATTAGTTACTTATAATATTAAAGGGGATGTATAATAAAATGAATAATAACAATTGGATTATTTGCGAAACATCTAACTTAACCAGGCAAGAAAAAAGTCTTGCCATATATATGGTGAAAAAAATTAACCGTTCTGCTAGAAAAATTTTTGAACAAGCCTATGAAGAACAATTTTTAAAAGAGTGTTTGATGTATGATGATAAGGATAACAGAGGAGTTATGACAGTTATACAAGGCGAAGGTTACTACTCTTTACAAATCTCATTTGAAAAAGATATTAGTAACTACAACACCATTAGATATATGCATGATAAGATTAAATCAATTATTGAAGTGAAAGGCAATAAGGATTTATTTTTAAATATAAATGCTTACAATATTACAATTATAAATTATTTTAGAAATTATGGCTTTGCACAGGATTCTCTTGGATTTGAATATATCATGAATAAGACAGTTCAGAAAATCCACGAGCTTTCTGACTTTAAACTTGATGATTGTCTAGAATTTAAAAAATTTGAAGATAGCTGTTCTCAAGATTATTTAAGACTTTTAGAGGACTCTTTCAGAGAGCAAAATCTATTATGCAATGAAAAAAGTGAATTAGGCAAAAATACAGTATCATGGCTGAAAAAAGCAGATGAAAAAGGCGAATTTGGCGCTTTGTGGAAGAATAATTGTTTAATCGGACTATATGTACTAGCTGGAGAATACATAAGTAATATAGCAGTATTATCAGAATATAAAGGTAAAGGCTATGGAACTAAAATACTAAATTATTGTCTAAAGGATATTTTTATAAACAAAGAATATAATGACACCTATTTATATGTATATGCAGTAAATACAAAGGCACAAAAGATGTATCTAAAAAACGGGTTTGAAGTAAGTGCGTTTTATAGTGAAAACACATATAACGGTTAAATTTTATAAAGAAAGAGGCTGATAATATTGAATATTATAATAAGAAGCGAAAGACCTGAAGACTACAACAAAATAGCAAACTTGAACTATAATGCATTCAATGAATGGCATTCTAGTAACTATAAAGCAGAGCCACTTATAGTATCTGCTTTACGTCATAATCAATATTATGATAAAGAGCTGTCAATTGTGGCTGAACTTGATGGAGATATAGTTGGACACGTTTTGTTTTCAATATTTCCATTGGTTGTGATGAATGAAAAAAGAATAGGTGCATTTTTAGCACCAATATGTGTTGATACTAAGCTTCAAAAACAAGGCATCGGCGGAATGTTAATCGAGGAAGGTCATAAGAGGCTTCAAAGTAAAGGTGTATCAATAGCATTATTATGCGGACACGAGAGTTATTATCCTAAATTTGGCTATGAAAATAAAATGTTCGCATTATCCGGCGTAAATATTTCCATAGATGCAGAAAATACAAACACAGATGGTATAACAGAAAGATCAATTAAAAACACAGATTTAGAGTGGATAACAAAGCATTGGCAAAGCGTTCATAAGGATGACAGATTAGCCCTATATCCAGGTGACACTATCAGCCAGTGGTTTAACCATTCATTGATTTATCGCTCATCTATGATATATAAGGATGATGTTTTGTTGGGTTATATCAGATATAGAAACACCTATCCGTTAGAAATAAAAGAACTTTTAGCAACAGAAGATAACGCCGAAAAAATAATTGCATATATAATGAAAGAAAATCTCAAAAGTCCAAAAGGTGATGTTATTTTATCGATATCTTTAGAAAATACATTAAAAATGCTTAAAAATAATGAGAATTTGAGGATAGAAGAAAAAGTAAGAACGAGCAATGCCTTTATGATGAAAGTAATAGATAAAAGTGACAAGCTGATAGAACAATATTTTCAAGAGGCAAAATCAGATATCAATAATTTAGGTATAATTTCATTTCCGCCTATGCTTGAAATTGATGATTAACGTTTAATCTATAAAGCTATAAAAAATGCGAGGAAAATTATGATTGAGCTAAGAGATATTACATTTGAAAATGTCAATAGGGTTTTAAACCTTAAAATAAAATTCAGTCAGAGAAAATTTGTTTTAAAACCTGCTGATACAATTGCAATGGCTTATGCCGGTATAAACGAAGGTTGCCCAGGCTTTGCCAATGCTATTTACTACAATGAAGTACCTGTAGGACTCGTTTTAATCGGTCAAGCACCTGTTGCTGATTATGAACCGGAAATACTTAGAAAATATGAATATGTTTATAGAGTAGTGGGTTTCTTAATTGATGAATATTATCAGAATTGTGGAATTGGCAGACGAGCATTAAGTCTTGCACTGGAAAAAGTAAAAGAATATCCTTTAGGAGATCAGACAGTAGTAACGCTGGAATGTCATGAAAAAAACAAAAAAGCACTAGAATTATATAAATCATTTGGATTTACATATGTAGGTAAAACAAATGACCATAACTATATTTTAGTACGTTTAGATGGATAAATAGTTAATATAATAAGTCAAGGAGATATCAGTTTTGGATAGTCAATTATTAAAATTCATGCAAAAACCGCAATTGTATGAGCCATCATCAAATAAATTTTGGAATGATGAGCATATTTCTAAAGGTATGCTTGAAGCTCATTTAAATAAAGAATGGGAAGCCGCAACAAGAAAATATGATTTTGTTATAAATTCAGTTGAATGGATTAGTAGCATTGCTCCACCGTCACAAAAAAATAAGCTATTAGACCTTGGATGTGGACCTGGCATATATGCAGAATTATTTAAACATAAAGGATATGATGTTACAGGAGTTGATTTTTCTGAAAGATCAATAAATTATGCTAAAGAGAGCGCAAAAAAAGAGAATTTGGATATTACATATATTTGTCACGACTATTTAGAGCTTGATTTGGAAGAAAAATTTGACTTGATAACTTTAATTTATTGTGATTTTGGAGTGCTTTCAGATATTAATCGACAATTGTTGCTTAAAAAAAAATATTCAATGTTAAAACATGATGGTGTTTTAATTTTAGATGTATTCACACCTTTTGAGCATGAAGGCAAAAAGGAATGTAAAAATTGGAATTACTTCAGTAATGGAGGATTCTGGTGTGCAAAGCCATATGGATGTTTAGAAGCTTTTTACAAATATGAAAGCAATACAATTTTAAATCAATCAATTGTACTAACTGATGATGAAGTTAAATGCTACAACATATGGGAACATATGTTTACTTGTGATGAGTTATTATCTGAACTTAAAGCAGCTGGTAACTGGAATGTTGAATTTTATAGTAACATAATGGGTGAAAAATACATTAATAACAGCAAAACCTTATGTGTTGTTGCAAGAAAAGAGATGTAAAATTACTAAAAAGGAGCTGTACGGTTGAATACATTAGAAGCAATTTATAAAAGAAGAAGTATAAGAAAATTTACAGATAAGCCTGTAAGTGAAGAGCAAATTGATATACTACTACATGCTGCATTTTCAGCACCAACAGCTGCAAATGCTCAGCCGTGGGAATATATTGTTATAACTAAGAATGAAATAATAGAAAAATTAAAAGAAAAATTTGTCTTTGCTCGTTATAATGCTCCTTGTGCTATTGTTGTATGTGGAAATATGGATTTAGCATTTAAAGGACAAGGAAAGGACATGTGGGTTTGTGACTGTAGTGCAGCTATTGAAAATATGCTCTTAGCAGCTACAGACATTGGTCTTGGAACTGTATGGATTGGAGTATATCCGATAGAAAGTAATATAAAGCCAGTTAGAAAATTACTTGATATACCTGATTATGTAACTCCTTTATCCATAGTTTATTTTGGACATCCAGCCGAAGAAAAAGAAGGCAGAAGTAGATACAACGAAAAAAGAGTATATTGGCAAAAGTACGACCCTAATCGTAAGCATAAGACAAAAGATAAACCGGTAATAGGGCATTACTAAAATAAAATATCTTAAAATTGGGGTATCGAATAATAAATTTATATAATATGGAAGAGAGAAATAAAATGGAAAACCTTAAGGTTGTAAAAATGGAAAGCAATATGCTTGATGAGTGTGTGGATTTATATATTAACACTTTTACTAAAGAGCCGTGGTACGACGTATATGAATCAAGAAATCAGGTAGTAAATTTCTTCAAAAACCATTTTGAGAACAATTATTTTTGTGGGTATGTCGGAATTTTAGATGAAAAAATTGTAGCATTAAGCATTGGTATGAAAAAGCCGTGGATAAAAGGTATGGAATACTATATTGATGAATTATGCGTTAGTTATGAATTGCAAGGAAAAGGAATTGGAAGTAGCTTCATAAAAGAAATAGAACATGATATTAAGCAATTAGGGATGAACGGTATACTTTTATTAACAGAAAAAGATTATCCTTCTGAAAAATTTTATATACATAATGGCTTTGGAGTGCTAGGTGGTTTAATTGTTATGGGGAAATAAATTACATGGCATTATTAGATATTTAAAAAGAGAAGGACATTATAAAAAAGGATGGTAATATAATGATTAATTTAAGAGTTGCAACTGATAAAGATAAAGAACTATATCGTAATTTATTTAATATGTATCATAACGACTTAGCACCATACTGTGATGATTTAGTAGAAGTAGATGAAGAAGGATACTATGATAAACAAGCTGTAGAATGTTATTTTAATGAAGATGAAAATATACTTCCTCATGTGATTATGAAAAATGATAAAGTAGTTGGAGTTATAGTTTTAACTAAACCACCATATGTTAAATCAGGTTGTAATTATTGTATCCAAGAATTCTTTTTGCTGAGCCCATTTAGAGGAAAGAATGTTGCCGAAGAAGTATGTAAACAATTAACAGATAAATATACAGGTAAATATTGTTTAATTGTACTTAATAAAAATACAAGGGCAATAAACTTTTGGAGAAAATTTACTGATAAATATGCATATGAAGTGAGTGAAGGAAAATATGATGAACAAGGCATTATAATGGAATTTTTAATATAAAGAAGGTTTAATATGAAACAATTACAAAAATTGGTCGGGGAAAAGTGTTTTTTAACACCAGCAGATGGCAGTGTGGCGGATATTGTTGCCGAATGGAGCAATGATTTAGATTTATCGATTAAAACAGGCGATATTTCAGATATGATTACATATGATTTACAGAAGCAATATTTACAAGAAATGAATAGCAGTAGGGGATATGCATTTTATATAGTTGATAAAACTAATGAAAAAGTTATTGGTGTTGCAAGGCTGATGAGAATAAGTTTTATTAATAGAAATGCAGTTATGGGTATGTTCATTGGTGATAAAAATAATAGAAGTAGAGGTATTGGAACTGATGCATCTATGTTGCTATTAGATTTTGCCTTCAATGTTCTTAATTTAAGAAACATTATGGTTGAAATATTTTCATTTAATAAGGCATCAATATATATGTGCAGAAAGTGTGGCTTTAAAGAAATAGGAAGAAGAAGAAAAGCTATATTGTATGGTAAAAATGAATTTGATGAGGTCTATATGGATATTTTGAGTGAAGAATTTGATAATTCTATTATAGACAAACAGATTAAGAAAATAGAGGAAAATAATAATGTTTAATAATATCCCACTGCGACATGAAATTGAATTTGAGCTAAAATTTTACTAATTTAAGGGTGGAATTAAAAAATGAGTATAAATAGTGTAAACAAAGAATCTTGGAATTTACAGGCTAAAAGGTATTTTGAAAATTCAAATTTTTCTTTTGATAATGTAGATTATGGAGATGTTAGGTGCTTAACAGAAAAAGACCTAAAATTATTAGGAGATGTAAAAGGTAAAAGAATAATTGAGCTTGGCTGTGGTGGTGCAAATTGTGGTATAGCTTTAGCAAAGCAAGGAGCAACAGTTATTTGTACCGATATATCAGAAAAACAAATTGAAATAGCTAAAAATAATGCACAAAGGGAAAATGTAGATATAAAATTTATTGTTTCAGCAATGGAAGATGTGAATTTCATAGATGAAAAATTTGATATAGTAATTTCTATATGTGCAATGATGTATGTAAAAGACATAAGAACAGTATTTTCAAATGTTAGTAGCATGCTGAACAAAAATGGAATATTTGTATTCAGTCTAAACGATCCTACTTTTTACAGTGTTGCATCAAAATATTTATGGAATGAAAAAAAGGAGCAACAATCCTATTTCTATACGGGTGAAGAAAGATGGAAGTGGGAGGATGATGACAATTTTGAATTTATAACATACAGAAGAACAATTGGTGACTATGTAAATAAACTATCAGATTGCAAAATGTTAGTATCAAAGCTTCATCAATTGAAAATAGAACATGATGTGATAAATGATGAAGAGGAATTGTTAGAAACGGAATATCCAAGAATAATGGTGTTTAAATCCGTGAAAATATGATAGCAAAACAAAGGAAGATATTATCAAAATTACAGGAGAATTTAAATAATATGATTAGAAAAATACAAATAGAAGATATAGATTCTTGTGCAGAGATTATGATGTCTGTATATAACAATGAACAGTGGCAATGTAATTGGGATTTGAAAACTGCAAAGGCATACTTATTAGATTATTATGAAGCAAGTAAATTTATAGGTTTTGTGCTTGTTATTGACGATAAAATCCGTGGGGCTATATTTTGCCATGAAAAAATTTGGTGGAATAATAGTGAAGTTTTTGTTGATGAAATGTTTATATGTCCTAAACTACAAAGAAAAGGATATGGAACAGAGCTTCTGAAAATAGTTGAGAGTTATATTAAAGAGCATAATCTTGCAGGATTTACATTATCGACAAACCGCTTTACTCCTGCGCTTGATTTTTATAGAAAAAATGAATTTACAGATGCAGATCATATTCTTTTTATGTATAAAGAAGTGTGAAAATAAAGGAGAAATTTACTATGTACACAGTTAAAGATAGTCAAAGAAAAAATTTCATAGAAGCATATGATGAAAATAACATATTAGTTGGCGAGGCCATTATTTCTCCTTTCATGGAGTCTGATTTATATGATAAACAAAGGTTAAATATCTACATAGACATTGATGTTAAGGATATCAAAGATAAAAAAATAGTTATGGATTTAATGTTTGATGAGCTACTAAAACGAGGAAAAAACATAAAAAAAGAAAATGAAGATTTAGATGTTAAATTTTATCATTGCTGTTTTTCAGATAATAAAGAAAATATTGAATATTACTTATCTAAAGAAGGCTTCAAACATGATGAGGGAATGCACATAATTAGAAAAGAGATAGATGAGGAAGAATTTAGTATACTTGAGATTGATGGTATTGAATTTACAGAACTTTATTTTGACGATGAAAAGGAAATTAAGCAGTTGGTAGAAGAACAGAACAAAGTGTTCAAGCATGGGTACGCAGTTGAAGATTTAAAGGAAATCAAGAATAATACAGAGTGGTTCAGTATAGCCGCTAAGCATGAAGATTTAATTGTGGGAAATGTCGTAATCATTGTGAAGCAGGATGACGATGGAACCAAATATGGTTGGGTCGATGATTTATTTGTTTCGAATGCTTGGCGTAAAAAAGGTATTGGCGAAAGCTTAATGAGCAGAGCATTTAATAAGCTAAAAGAGCTAAATGTTAGAGAATCCAGACTAGAAGTATGGAGTTCAAATAAAAGAGCAATGTCTGTATACAGCAAATTAGGGTACAAGTTTTTAAAAGAAACAGAAACATCAATAGGTGTGTTTTTATAAAACTATAAAAGTAGAGGAAATATGTTTGGTGATGCCAAGATTTAGATTCCTTGGTGTTTAGGATATTTCTTTGTAAGTGCAGAAGAAATTTATGATATGAGTGAAAAAAGATAAATAAAAAATGCTTGTATTGAAGGGATAATAATGATGAATACAGTAAAAGAAATGAAAATTGAAACTGAGAGACTGTTAATTAAGCCATACGAGGAAGGAAATTTAGAAGATTGCTTTAAGTTAATGCAAGATAAAGAATTATTTAAATATTTGGATATGGATATTATGTCACATGAAGATTATAAAGAATTATTCAGATGGTTAATTGATTGTTATGAAATAAACTTTGATGAAGATTTTAAATATTCTTTTAATATAACTTTGAAGGAAAGCGGAACTCACATAGGATGGTGTGGCATAGGAGGAGTAGAGTTCGACCATAATCAAAAAGAGATTTTTTACTTAATAGGAAAGAAATATTGGAGAAAAGGTTACGCTAAAGAAGCATCGGAGGCATTGCTTGACTATGGGTTTAACGTCATGGGATTAAAGGAAATTGTAGGACTTTGTAAGCCAGAGAATATTGCTTCTAAGAAGGTTCTTGAAAATATTGGTTTAAAATTTAGATATACGATAAAAGGACTACCAGAAGAATTTGATTTTTACAATGGTGAACCTTTTTATTCGCTTACAAAAGAGGAATACTTGCAAAATATATTACGAGGAGATATTATCAATGGAAAACATAAAATATTCACAAGAAAAGATAGATGAATTTTGGAAAAAATTTTTGAATGAAACAAACAGAGATAAAGACACAAAATATTTAGATGCCTTTCATTTTGAATTAACAGAAAAATGGGCAAATGAGTTGTTGCGTTTAGTATTAATTGGACAAAAAAAGGCTACAGCGAGCAGTTTGCGTGGCTATGAAATAGAGGGTGAACGCATACCAAAGGTAGGAGATTTAAGTATTGTTACCGATTGGGAAGGTATACCAAGATGTGTTATTGAAACTACCAAGATTACAATTATTCCGTTTTCAGAGATGACCTATGATATTTGTAAGCGTGAGGGCGAGGACGATACATTGGAGTCTTGGGTTAAGGGTCATACTAACTTCTTCACGGAAGAAGCAAAACAGCTGGGATATGAGTTTACTTCTGATATGCCAGTAATTTTTGAGGATTTTGAAGTAGTATATCAGGTATAAATATGTATAGTGAATTAACTTTCTATGTTAAAAGTGCTAGGTATAATATTTTTAAAAGGTAAATAAAATGAAAATAGAAGGAAAGAGATTAATTTTAACCAAAGCGACAGAGAAGGATATAGAATTTCTATGTAAGGTTGAGTCTGATGAATCCTTATGGATATATGAAGAGGATGTTGCTGAAAACGACGATAATCTTAGAGAAAAATTTAAGACTCGTATCAATGGAGATTCATGCTATGATTTTGTTGTTACAATAAAAGAAGACAGGCTACAAACCCCCATTGGTTTTGTAAGTGTGTGGAAATACACTGATTGGAGAAAATCTTGGGAAGTTGGATTTAGTATTTTATCACAATATCAAAATAAGGGATATGGAGTGGAAAGTTTAAGACTGCTATTAGGATTTGCATTTGAAGAGTTAAAAGCACATAAGGTGGTTGGAATGTGTAATATTGAAAATATAGCTTCTGGAAAAATGATGTCAAAGTGTAGTATGAGACTAGAGGGAACATTTAAAGATGAATTAGATTGGAATGGTAAATGGACAGATCAACAATTCTTCTCAATATTAGAATCTGAATATAAAAATAATTAAAATTAGGGGGAAAATAAAATGAATATAGAATTAAGAATAATAGATAAAGAAAATATGTATGATGTTATAGAGTTGGAAGTTGCAGATGAACAAAAGGATTTTGTTGCATCAAATTCTTTTTCGCTGTTACAGGCTAATTATGAAGAGAATTTGTATCCTTTTGCCATATATAGAGATAATGAATTAGTTGGGTTTATCATGTATGATTTTGATGACGAAACAGATATGTATGGAATGTGCAGACTTATGGTAGATAAAAAGTTCCAAAATCAAGGTATAGGTAAAGTTGCTATTGAAAAACTATTTGATAAAATAATAAAAGAGCATGGAAATATAAAATTTTCCACAAGTGCCGAGCCTAATAATACAGTAGCTCTTAAATTATATGAAAAGCTTGGATTTGAAAATACAGGCGAATTTATTGAAGACGAAGTATTGATGATTAAGCAACTGTAAATATTAACATCTCAAAAACATGAAATAGCAGCTAGGAGGAACTAAAATGATATATAAAATTGAGAAAGCTTTAAGAAAAAAATTAATACCTATATTTGCTGATATGGGTGATACAATGATTTTGTCGTGTATACAAGGGCATATGGGAGAGGCATATGTTGATAATATAGATAATCCAACTGTTGCGTTGTTGATAGTTGGAGCATTTGTATTTTTATCCGGAGATGTAAATTCAGAAGTCGCGGAAGAACTTCTCCTAAACATTCCTAAAAACTCCTTAGTAATCGTAGATACTGATGAATGGAAAAACAAAATAGAAAAAGTATATAACGGTAGATATGAAAAATTTGATAGATACTCATTTAAAAAGGATGCTGGGTATTTAGACTATAATTATATAAAAGGCTTAATGTCAGAATTACCTGCCGATTATGAGTTGAAAAAGATCGACAAAGAAATAACTAGAAGTAAATTTTTTATGGAATATTTAGATGTATTTACCGAACAATATGAATCAATAGAAGATTTTCTAAATAAAGGCTTTGGCTATTGTATATTACATAGGGAAAGAGTTGTATGCTGTGCTACATCATTTAGTATATATGATGGTGGTATAGAAATAGAAATTGATACAGATAGAGAATACACAAGAAGAGGTTTGGCAACTGTAGCAAGTGCTGCACTAATTATATATTGCCTAGATAGAGGAATATACCCAAACTGGGACGCTGCTAATTTAACTTCAGTTGCCTTAGCCAAAAAGCTTGGTTACGTTATGGACAGACCATATGATACATATTATATAGAGTAAAAAATTAACTAATGAATTAAATGAGGATAATATGAATATCAGGAATAGAATAATTGATTTATTGAGAAATAGCTTTATAGATAAAGAATATGTTTATGCTTTGTGGCTTGAAGGTTCAGATGGACTTGGTAAAGCTGATGAATATTCAGATTTGGATTTTTGGTTTTATGTAGAAGATGGGTATGAAAATTTAGTTTTAGATAAATGCATTGAAGTGTTACAAACAATAGATAAACTAGATTTTGTTGAGCATTATGATCATCCTCACCCTAAGATATTTCAAAAAAATATGCACATCGGTGGAACATCGGAATATTTAATGCTAGATATATGCGTTCAAAGTCATAGTAGAGGCAATGAAGGTTGCACTTTTGTAGAAAATGATATAGCTGAATATCCATTAGTTTTATTTGATAAGGCGAATGTAATAAATATAATTAAAGAACCGGATAATGATTTAGAATTAATAAAGAAAACATATGATGAATGTATTTATAGATTTAGTCAACAGTCAAGAATACTAAAATATATTTATAGAGATAAGTATCTTGAAGCATTTGCTTACTATCAAAAATACGCATGTCAGCCAATAGTAAATTTATTAAGGATAATTTATACACCTAGACATATAGAATATGGTTTGGTACACATATCAGACCATTTTCCTAAAGAAACAATAAACAAAATAGAAGTGCTATATAAAGTTAGCAGCTTAGATGACATTAAAAATAATTTACAGTACGCAAATAAATTATTTTATGAATTAAAAATTAATTTTAATAATTTACTACATAGAATGGAGATTTAATTATGAAAATACGTTTTGAAGAATTTATTGATGATATTGATGAACTTATAGAATTTTTAACCTCAGATACTTGGGAATTTTATGGCACACCAAATCCAAAACCAGAAAGAATTAGAGAGAGCTATAAAAACAATTATTATTCTGGTGATGATTGTAAAACTTTTTGGATTATATTAGACGAGAATACTAAAGCTGGAATACTGAGAATTTATGATTTAGAAGATGATACACCAATGTTTGATATAAGAGTTTTAAGTAAGTATAAAGGAATGGGAATAGGAACAGAAGCAGTTAATTGGTTGGTTAAATATATATTTAGCAATTGCTCTGATGCGGAGAGGATAGAGGCTAATACAAGGCAAGATAATTATGCAATGAGATGTGTTTTTAATAAATGCAATTTTGTTAAAGAAGCACATTATAGAAAAGCATGGGTTGGAAACGATGGAAAGCCATATGATTCAATAGGTTATGGTATAACAAAAGAAGATTGGCTAAATGGCAAACCTACACCGTTAAATTGGAATGATTTTAAGTGTTAAAAAGGTAGAGGGAAAAAATGATTACAATTAGAAATTTAACAGCTAATGATATGAAAGAAGCTATACAGCTAAAAATTAAGTGTTGGACTGAAGAACTGGCAGGAAAGGCTGAAAATACTTTAGCTTACTCAAAGGAATTGGCATTTTGGGTTGATTGGATGAGTTCCGCAGAAGAAAACGAGGATGTTCGACTCTTAATAGGAGCATTCGAAGACAATAAAATGCTTGGTGTTGCATTTGCAAGTTTTGCAGAAACAGAAGATATACCTGAGAAAGGAATAGAGTTAAACGGCTTGTGGGTTTACCATGAGCAAAGAGGTAGAGGGGTATCTTTAAAACTGATAGTACATATATTAAATTTCTTCAAAAGTATAGATAAAGAAAAAATAGTTATATACAATCATCATTATGCTTCCTCTAATCAATTTTACAGAAAATTTGGTGCCGACGTAATTAGACAGGATGAGCAAATGGGCGGTAAACTACTAGTAGATGTATTTGTGGCAGACGTAGATGTATTTAAAGATAAAATTGAAAAATCACTATCTAAATTTAGAGATTTTTAGAAAATCTTCAGAAAGGATTGATATTTGATAATTATGAAATATAATTGGATTGATAAAACAAAATATACATTTGATAGTTTTTTATTAATGGATAGATGGATAATTCGTATGATTATTTCTCAAACTGAGAATTGGGATGATTTACGTGTTAATATGTCTATTGCTTTAGCGAAACGTCCATATGTTGCATGGTACTGTTGTCGTAAGGCTCCAGAGATTAAAGAAATAGTAGATAAATTGTTAGAAAATGCACCGGTTAACATATCGGAGGAAATGTTGCGTAATGCAGAAGAATTTATTGTAGAAGCACTAGAAACAGATATTGTTTATACTGACCCTGAAACAATGAATAGTAATTGTGATTATATAATAAATTGGACAGAGGATAAATTACTTGAATTAGCTGATTTTTCTGACAAGATTGTTCTTGACGTGGGTAGCGGTACAGGTCGTCTTGCGTTTACAGCAGCAAAATTTGCTAAACGTGTTTATGCAAGTGAACCATGTGATATGCTTAGAGAATATTTAAGAGACAGAATTAAACGCGAAGGAATTACAAACATGGTAGTACTGGACGGGACGGTTGAACAAATACCCTTTGAGGATAGTACTTTTGATATAGTAATGTGTGCACATGTTCTAGGAGATGATTTTGAAAATGAAGTGAAGGAGCTTGAACGAGTTGTAAAAAATGGTGGGCTTATATTAGACTGTATGGGTGAGGATAATAAAAAGCGTAATAAACCAAACGACGAGCTAATTAATAGAGGTTTTGAATCATTTTACTATAAAAGTGTACTTGGTGGCGATATCTACAGATATAAAAAGCAGGTCAAAAAATAACAAGACATAATCAAGCAAGATTGACTAGGAAATATTTTTTAAAAAGCTTTACAATTGTATAAGAGGTGATTAAGATATGAATTACATTCAAAGTATGCAAACAGCAATAAATTTTATGGAGGAACATATCCTAGAAGATATTAATTATGAGGATGTAGCGAGGCAGGTATACATGTCTAACTATCATTTTCATAGAATATTTAGTATGCTAACAGGAATAACAGCTAATGAATATATAAGAAATAGAAGGCTTTCAATGGCAGGACAGGAGCTTATTATGTCAGATGTTAAAATTATTGATATAGCATATAAGTATGGATATGAGTCTCCCGAGAGTTTTACAAAAGCATTTACAAGATTTCATGGTATTGCTCCAAATATTGCAAGGCGTGCTGGAATGCAATTAAAATCTTTCAATCGTCTCATTATAAAAATACAATTGGAAGGTGGAACGATTATGGATTATAGAATAGTAGAAAGAAAAAGTTTTAAACTGTTAGCAAAAGTAAAAGAATTTAAAAATGAAATTGTTTCAGATGAAAGTAATACTGAAGTACCTGAGTTTTGGGATGAATGTATTAAGACAGGTGTGTTAGATACTTTAAAGAAAAATGCTGTTAATAATGCTGTGTATGGAGCTTGTGCACCAATATCAAAGGAAAGTAAATGCTTCGATTATGGTATTGGTATGGAATACAACGGCTCTGAGGTGCCTGACGGATATAGAACATGGGATGTTAAGCCAACCTTATGGGCAGTTTTCAAGTGTAAGGGAAATAACGGAGACTGCATAGGAGAGACATGGGACAGAATATTCAAAGAGTTTTTACCTGGATCAGAGTATAATATGTTAGATGATACAGACTTTGAACTATATTCAGATGAATTAGAATCAGAAGTTTTCTGCGAAGTGTGGATACCGGTTGAGAAGAAATAAATTAATTTAAATAAAAGGGGTGGTTTTTAATTATCAATAAAACCATCCCTAGAAAAATTTAGGATGTGAATATATGTTTAATGATAAAATTGAAATATTAAGAACAGAACGATTGATTTTAAGGGAAATAGTAAACGAAGATGTAAACGAGATATTTGAAATATTCAGTGATGAAGATGTTGCTGAGTATGATTGGTTTGTACCTATTAAGGACACAAATACTGCACTTAAATTTATACAGCGTTATAAAGAAGAGTTTGATGACAAAGAGGAAATAACATGGGGTATTGCATTAAAGGAAACAAATAAGCTGATAGGAATTTGCTGTTTAGGTGACTTTGAATTAGATTCAAGACGTGCTGAAATAGGATACGATATAAAAAAGACAGAATGGAACAAAGGATATGCAACTGAATCTGTAAAAGCAATAACAGAGTACGGATTCAATAAATTAAATCTCAACAGAATCGAAGCATTTATAACACCGGGAAATGATGCCTCGGTAAAGGTTTTAAAAAATCTTGGCTACACACAAGAGGGAATAGTTAGAGAACGTGACTTGATAAAGGGCAAGCTGGAGGACGGCATTATAATGGCAATGCTGAATAGGGATATGAAGAAGTTGTAGGAAAACTGCCAAAATTGCGATGATAAAAATAATATATTTTAAGGCTGCCTCAATAGCTAAAATTTAGCTGTTTGGCAGCCTCTTTTTACTTAATAATGAATTGTTGAGTAGGTATAAAATTAGTGCAACTATTTTTACCCTATATTTTACATTCCATATATGAGATAATATCCGTAGGATATTTTAAATGAATCGGACATAGTCCGATTCTATGGGATATTAAAAGCACAGGAATTACCTGTTAAATATTTCGGAGGTGATTGACATGAAAAATATTAAAAGAATAACTTCAGATACGATGAGTGAATTCGCAGAAAAAATTGAATATGCAAAAATGAATTTCATTCCAATGTTGCCATTTATAGAAATGAACGCACATGATTTTAACAGATATAAGATTTATAGCGAAAAAGGGATTTATTTAATTGATTATATAGGGGATGAATATTGTCTTTACCATTTTTATCATTTAAGCGAAGGAGATGACACCCTGCGGGCTACATTGATACTGCCGTCAAGCTGGGAGAAGAGATTTGAAATTATTGAAAAATCAATTCCTAATATTAAAGAATGGTTTTTGACTGAAGATACATCTCAAAGATTTATTATTCAATCACTTGAGTATGGTGAGATTGAATACTTTCCAACACTTTCACATTATCTGATCCCTACAATTATTAGAAATGGTTTTGAACCTAAATACCGGATGTATATGAAAAGGGATGTAAGCGCCCCAGTATCACAAGTAGGCAAACTTGAAAAAGGCTTATCAGAAACTAAGTATTCGGAAAAAATCCTGAATAACATAGTCAATTTCTATTATAAATCCGAATCCATCAGAGATTACCATTACTTTACAAATTGTACTTATGAAGAATTTCTGGAGCTATTTAAACAAGATTTTACTATTAATAATTCAAAATTTATAACGGAGGATAGTGGAAAAATTGTTTCAGGCATAGTTGTTTCAAAAGACTTAGGGAATATATGGATTGATAATTTTTCTGTTAGCACTGAATATAATGGAACTGGTATTGGCGATTACATATTAAGAAATACAATAAGCCAGTTATCCAAATTATATCCCGAAGAGAGCATTTACATTTATCTAAACAGAGATTGTTATGATGCAGTTAATTCTTGCAAAAAAAATGGTTTTGCTCCTTATGAATTTTGGGCAGATATGATTCTTGAAAGATAATATCCATGCTTAAGTATTGGAGGAGGTTTGTTTATTGAGCTATAGAAATGCGAAAGATATTTTTCCTCCTGAACTCTTAAAGGAGATTCAAACCTATGTTCAAGGTGAAAGAATATACATACCTCAATTGGATAATGTAAGAAGAAATTGGGGTAAAAAAAGCGGTTCTAGGGAAATAATTACTTTCAGAAATAATGAAATTTTAAAAAAATATAAAGATGGTTTAACTATAGGAGAGTTATCTGAATTATTTTGCTTAAGCAGTGAATCCATAAGAAAAATTGTCTACAAAAACTTAAAAGATGCAAATAATTCTATAGAAGGAGATTTAAATGTCTAAGAAAAATAGAGGAAAAGGACTAATTAATTTACCTGCCAGAGGTAGGGGAACATGTCCTGTCTGTAAGGCGGAAAGAATTAAGTTATTATATGAAATTTTACTGGATAACGATAAAAAGCTAAAAGTGTGTAAGCGCTGCCAGTATAAAAAAGTAAACTTTGATTAATAAAGGGGCTGTTGTAGACTTTGCAACAGCTTCTTTTTTATTTCGAAGCATTTCATCACTTAGAGCTGATAGAGGATAATTTGCTTGAATTAATTGGTTTTTCTGATAAAATTAGTGGTAGAGTATATTTAAAAATATAGAGAATGGAGAATCTTTATGATAATCAGTGCAAGTAGAAGAACAGATATACCGGCTTATTATTCTGAGTGGTTTTTTAATTGTATAAAAGAAGGATATGCTCTTGTTCGAAATCCTATGAATTTGCAACAAATTAGTAAGGTTAATTTATCAAGCGATGTAGTAGATGCTATTGTGTTTTGGACAAAAAACCCAACTCCTATGCTTGATAGACTTGATGAATTAAAAGATTATAAATACTATTTTCAATTTACTCTAAATTCATATGGAAAAGATATTGAGCCAAATGTTCCATCTAAAAATGAAGTTATCATACCATCCTTTATAAATTTATCCAAAAAAATTGGAAAAGAAAAAGTCATTTGGCGATATGATCCAATACTATTAAATAAAAAATATACTATGGACTATCATGTCAAATATTTTGAACTGCTTGCTTCTAAGCTAAGTAAATACACTGAAAAATGTACTATTAGTTTTATAGATTATTATAAAAAAATAGATAAAAATATAAAATTATTAAATATTGTTATCCCAACATTAGATCAGCAAATAGAACTTATACAAAGATTTAGTCAAATTGCAAAAAATTATGGTATAATTATAGATACTTGTGCAGAAAATTCAAATTTTGATAAATATAATGTTAAGCATGCACATTGTATCGACAAGGATAGAATAGAAAAGATTTGCGACTACAGCTTAAAGCTTAATAAGGATAAAAATCAACGTGAAGCATGCGGCTGTGTAGAAAGCATAGATATAGGTATGTATAACACCTGTAGGCATGAGTGTATATATTGTTATGCAAATTACAGTAAAAATATTGTCAATAATAATTACAATATTTATAATCCTTTATCTCCGTTGCTTTGTGGTAAGATTACAGAGAGTGATGTAATCAAGGAACGAGAGGTAAAGTCAAATAGAATTATTTGAAATTTAATAAAATAATGCTATAATTAAATAGAATGTTAAGGTTTTTTAGGATACAAATAAAATATATAGGATGAAGTATTATGAGTTTAGTTGAAATAACAAAGGATTGCTATTTATATCATTCAAGAAATATTGAACTGGTTAATTTAGTTGTAAGTATTTTCTTTGATGATGGAAAAAATAAAAACTTTAAAGAGTATTATGACTTAAACTATATTGAGATTATTAAAAAAAGGTATAGATTTTTATATGAAATGCTAAATGAATTGCCAAACAAGGGTATGGAGCTTTTAGAATTTATCTTTACAAACTCTTGCAGGAATGTAGATGATAATGAAAAAACAGATTTTCCAATCAACGATTTTGTGAGTTTAGATGAGTACGAGAAGTACCTTTTAGCAATGAAGCCTGAATCCTTTTTCTATATATTTTATGGAAAATACATTGATGAAGATTACATTAAAAAAGCTTTGCGCAACTCAGATAAATTAAGTGAGTTGTATGATAAAAACAGTAATATGAGTAAAAGCTTTTTAGGATTAAAGATACTTTTTGATAATAGAGAAATGTTTATAAAAGATTTTTTTAGCTGCGCTAGAAGTTTGCAGGGAATAGAATTTGATGCTGGAGTAAAACATATTGAAGATATATTTGCCAGTGAGAGAGATAGATTTATAAAAGAACTGGAAAAAGATAATCCATTAGAGGTATCGCAATTGATGATGGGAAAAACATTTCACAACAGAGGGCCATATAATAAATTTGTTTTTATGCCAAGTGTGTTTTTATCCTATAAAGCCATAAGATTTTTCTATGATTATCAGATATTAATATATTCGCTGGTTAAGCGCGAGATGACACGTAATGATGCTGTAAATGTACTAAAAGCCATATCTGATGAAAGCAGATTTGGAATTATAGAAATTTTATGTAAAAACGGTTCAATGATTGGAAAGGATTTAGCACAGAATTTAGATATAGCTACTTCAACCTTGTCTCATCACATAGAGCAATTGAAAAGCTCTGGATTTATAAACGAGGAAAGAGTTAAAAATTCCAAGTATTACAGTGTAAATTCAAACTCCTTAGATAGCTTAGTTAAATATTTAGGTAAACTACTAAAGAACTAATAAAATCAAAGTCTACGTCATTTATGATACGGTTCTCCGTAACAATAATAACGTAGACTTTTACTATTAGCATATAAAATTATTGTTTTTTAGCTCCCCAAAAGTACATTTTCCCATTCCCGTCTTTATAAAAGTCATAACTCTCATCAATCCAAGTATGATGAAATTTAGTTTCTGATATTGGATACATAGGTATAATATATTCATCATCCAGAATAAAAAACATTTTTTCCTTGTCTCTTCCTACAGTTAATTTTGCGCCGTCCACTTTATATACCCCCATATATTCTTCATATATTTTGGAATCTAAAGAATATTCGAGCGGTCTATCCGGAAATCTGTACTCCTCTTGAAACACTATTGCAGCAAGTATATTTGCAATACGCCAAACTGCTGTAAATCCATAATTGCTTAATACAACAATGCTTACTTCTTCATCCACATATCTATGAAATTCAGTTGTGGCTCCTAAGCCACCACCATCATGGCCTATCCTATTACGTCCGTACATTTTATCGATAAACCACCCATAACCATAATCATTATCTTCAGTTCCTCTTTCCCCGGAATTTGCATATGGTGTAAATATTGTATCAAGAGTATTTTTAGAAACAAGATCTCCGTTATATAAAGCCCTGTCCCATAATAGCATATCCTCAACAGTAGAATAGATATCTCCAGCTCCAAAAGTTGCATCCATATTCACATAATCACTATGTATTAAATCATTATCATTTAAATAATACCCATTAGATAGACCCGGTACAATTACTTTATATCTTTCATTGCCGGTACTCTTCATATTTAAAGGTTCAAAAATATTTTTCTTCAAAAACTCATCATAGCTTACACCTGAAACCTTTTCAATAATACATGCAAGTATATAGTAGCCAAAGTTAGAGTAATTCCACTTCTCTCCCGGTTCGCATAAAAGCGGTTTATCTTTAAAGAAATCAAACATATCTTCATATTTATGCTTTGATTTACTATATAATATTTGAAAGCTTTCTCTAAATAAATATTGCAGGCCTGAAGTATGAGTTAATAGATGATGTATAGTTATTCTTTTATCAAATTGATGAAGTTCAGGAAAATAATTAGCAATGCTATCATTAACATCTAACAAGCCTTTTTCTTGTAGCATCATTACTGACATAGCAGTAAATTGTTTTGTTATGGAACAAATTCTAAACTTTGTTTGCGATGTATTGGGAACATTATGTTCTATAGAAGCCTTTCCATAGCCTTTTTTAATGATAGTCTCACCATTTTTAGCTACTAATATCGAACCACTAAATGCCCATGTATTACAGTATAATTCCATAAAATCATTTATTTTTGTTGCTATTAAACTGTTCATAACTACTCGTTATTCATGCTTTATTTTTCCTTAATCTAAGTATAGACCTTAGAAAATTAAACTACAATACTAGAAAATATTTCTATATCATTCTTTACATAAAAACCGCCACATATTGTATGTTTATTTAGTCATATTTTTAGTGGTTTTTTATTGACAAAAAATTGAAACAAAGTTATACTATAATCATCTAATTAGATATAAATAGAAATATAGATAGAGAGGAAAAATAATGAATACTGTTTTAGAAGTTAAAGATTTGAAAAGAGTATATATAGGAACTCTTGGCATGACAAAAAAGAAATCAATAGAAGCTTTAAAGGGTGTATCATTTAATGTTAATAATGGGGAAATCTTTGGCTTATTAGGTCCTAATGGTGCGGGAAAGACTACAACTATTAAAATATTAACAACTTTATTAGCGCCAACCTCTGGAGAAGCTAAGGTTTTAGGATACAATTGCTTTGGGGAAGAAAAGTACATAAGAGGTAGTATAAACTTTATATTTGGAGGGGAACGAGGATTATACTGGAGACTTTCAGCTATTGAAAATCTCAAATATTTTGGTGATTTATATAAAATACCATCAATTATTTTAAATAATAAAATTAAGGAATTAATAACTCTAGTCGGACTTGAAGGTCGTGAGAATGAAAAGGTTGAAGGTTATTCAAAGGGTATGAAGCAAAGATTGCAAATTGCTAGAGGTCTAATTAATGACCCTAAGATACTGTTTTTAGATGAGCCTACTTTGGGTTTAGACCCTGTTGGAGCCAAAGATTTAAGAAATATTATTATGCAGCTTAAAAATGAAGGAAAAACAATATTATTAACAACGCATTATATGTATGAGGCAGATGAACTTTGTGATAGAGTTGCTATAATTAATGATGGTCATATTTTAGCACTGGGTACACCAATAGAGTTAAAGAAGCAATATTTAAATGATGAAAATGCATCTTTAGAGGACGTATATATAAAGCTTGTTGGGGGTTGCACTAATGAATAATATAAGGGTTATTTGTTCAACGTTTAAATTGCATTTATCTCAGTCCTTTAGTAGGGCAACATTCAGATTTTGCATTATAGTACAGCCACTTATTTATACCTTCATACTTTATATGATGTACAGAAATTCTGGTATCGAAAATTACATTAATAACGTTATTTTAGGTAGTGGTTTGTGTAGCCTTTGGAGTGCAATTTGCTTTTCATCAGCAGGAGACATAGAGAGAGAAAGATATATGGGTACCCTGGAAAATATTTTTTGCTGCCCTTCAAGGTTTACAACTATTATGCTTGGAAAGATATTGGCAAATACATTTTTAGGATTAACTGGTATGTTACTTAGCATAACTTTTACAAAGCTATTCTTTAATCAAAGCATGATTATTATTAATCCAGTAGAATTTATGATAAGCTTTATACTTATGCTTTTCTCCTTTGTTAGTGTATCTTTAATTATATGTCCAATTTTTACATTATCCAAAAATGCCAGAGCTTTAATGAATTGCTTAGAATATCCAATTTTCATTATAGGAGGTTTTGTTTTTCCAGTATCAATGCTTCCAAAAATAATAAAGCCTATAAGCTATATTTTTTCACCTATGTGGGCAATAGAAATATTAAAAGAAAGCTCATTTGGAATAATTAATATGAATAGCTTTTATAAAAAAGTGACTCTACTGATAATAATTTCTATTATTTATATTGCTATTAGCAAGCTTTTATTTAATAGAATAGACAAAAAAACTAGAATAGAAGGAACTTTGGGGGTGAGCTAAATGGATGCTATAAAAAGAATATACAGAAATTCCTTATATTCCTTTAAAGGACTTTATGGATTCCTACAGCCAAAAATATATGTATTAGTTAAGGTTGTAAATCCAGTGCTGCAGGTTTTGTTTTTTTCATTAATAGCCAAGCATGCATATAACGGTCAGCATATAACGCCATATATTATAGGAAATGCATTCGTACTTTGTTCAATGAACGCTTTTTTTGGTGCAGGCTGTATAATGATTGAAGAACGAGGAAGCGGAACTTTGAAAAACATAATAGCAAGCCCGAGCAGTAAGTTTATAATTTTTACAAGCAAGGGTCTATTCCATATCATTGACGGTGGTATAACAGTCGCAATAGGTATAATTACTGGCATTATATTTTTAAATGTAAGAATACCTCTTAATGTTTTGCCAATGTTTATTTTTGTAGTCCTAGTTTCAATGTTTACTGCCTGTGCCATGGGTCTTTTAATAGGAAGTATAGGTTTAATTACTAGAGATATAAATTTACTTTTAAATGTAGCATCTATGTCATTTATGGCTCTTAGCGGAGTTAATTTTCCAGTAGATACATTACCACATGGATTGCAATTTTTGAGTAATGTATTGCCATTAACTCATTGTATTAAAGCAGCTCAAATTCTAATTATAGATGGTAGCTTTAAAGGCATTGGTATATTAATTGCGAAGGAAGCAATCATCGGTGTTTGCTATTGTTTACTTGCATACATAGTATTTAAAGCTATGGAGAGAATAGCTAAAATGAAAGCTACAATTGATATTTACTAATAGTAATATTAGTATTATTAAAATAATATTATTGTCAATATTTTAATAAGGTTTAAATTTAAAAATATTGGGTATAAATATTATAAACAATTAACAAACAAAAGGGAGGTTTTGTTATGGAATATTTTGAAGCGATAAAAAATAGAAGAACATATTATAATATAAGCAAAGAATCTTTTTTGACAGATGAACAATTAGAGCAACTCTTAAATGATGCAGTTAGATATACACCATCTGCATTTAATTCACGCTCTGCACGTGTAGTTTTACTGTTAAACGAGAATAATGATAAATTTTGGAATATCGTATTAGAAACTCTTAGAGAACTTGTACCAGCAGATAAGTTTTCATCTACAGAAGATAAAATAAGTTCATTTGCAGCTGGATATGGTACTATATTATTTTTCGAGGACCAAACAGTGGTTAGTACATTACAGCATCAATTTCCAACATATGCTGATAATTTTACTATTTGGTCAGGTAATAGTGCAGGTATGCTACAATTTGTTGTGTGGGCAGGGTTAGAGCAATCAGGCTTAGGCGCATCTTTGCAGCATTACAATCCGATAATTGATGAAGAGGTAATGAAGCAATTTGACTTACCAGAAAATTGGAAGCTAGTAGCACAAATGCCGTTTGGAAATCCAACTGCGGAACCTGCACCTCCGGAATATAATCCAATAGAAAAACAAGTAAGAGTTTATTAATAGATAAAACATCGTTTAGTTTCTAAATTTAGATTAAAAAAAGAAAATAGTTTATAAGAAAAATATGAAAAAATTTCCAGTAACTTTATTTATTTGTGTTTACTATATCCTAGAGGTTGAGACAAAAAAGTTTAAATTTTATTATTTACAGTCAACACTAAATATGGTATATTATTAAATGATAAGGGACGTAAATAACAATATGTAGGTTTTATGGGAATTTTTGTTTAAACTGTATTTATGAAAAACATTTAAAATCCCACTATTGATGTGGGGTTTTTTTTTATGCCTTGTAGCAAGCATATTTGTAATTTAAGGCTATGTTGTTCCCTAGCATAAAACAGGAGGAGAAGTGGAAAATGAATGTAATTAAGAGAGATGGAAGATTAATTCAATTTGATAAGTCTAAAATAATGGATGCAATTTTAAAGGCTATGAATCATACTGTAAAAGGGTTAGATATAAACTTAGCTAAGAAGATATCTCAAGACATATCTGACAGTATGAGGGAAACTATTTCCGTTGAAGAGATACAGGATTTAGTTGAAAACAAGCTAATGGCAAGTAAAAGAAAAGATGTAGCAAGAGAGTACATAATATACCGTAGCAAGAGAAATATAGCGAGAGGACGTAGGCAATATGACATCTATATGGATATAGTGAATGCTGTTCCAAATGATGTAACAAGAGAAAATGCAAATATGAATGCTGATACTCCAGCGGGAATGATGATGAAATTTGCCAGTGAAAGTTCTAAACCTTTTGTTGATGATTGTTTATTATCAGAACAAGCCTCAAATTACGTAAGCAGTAATTATATACATGTACATGACAAGGACTATTATCCAACAAAATCTCTAACATGTTTACAACATCCACTTGATTATATATTAAATAATGGATTTAAAGCTGGACATGGCGCAAGTAGACCGGCTAAAAGGATTGAAACAGCATCAATAATAGGCTGCATATCCATGGAGCAAATACAAAATGAAATGCATGGCGGTCAATCTATACCAGCCTTTGACTTTTACTTAGCTCCTTATGTTAGACTTACTTATATAGAAGAAGTAAAAAAGATAGAGCAATTATTAGATGAAAATCTAGAAGAACTATACAATACTGAAATAGAAGATTATATTGAAAAACCGTTAGATGGCTTAAAGGATAAGGATAGATATAAGCAACAGTCTATTAACAATACTGTCAAAAGAGTTCATCAATCTATGGAAGCCTTCATACACAACATGAATACTATACATTCAAGAGGTGGTAACCAAGTAGTATTTAGCTCAATCAACTATGGTACAGACACTAGCGCAGAGGGAAGATGTATAATGCGTGAGGTTTTAACAAGTACATATAAAGGTGTAGGAAATAGTGAAACTCCAATATTCCCTATACAAATTTGGAAGAAAAAAAGAGGTGTAAACTATTTACCTGAAGATAGAAATTATGATTTATATAAACTAGCTTGTAAGGTAACTGCAAAAAGATTTTTCCCTAACTTTTTAAATTTAGATGCTACATATAATCAACATGAAGATTGGGATATAAATGATCCTAGAAGATTTGAGCATGAAGTATCAACTATGGGTTGTAGAACAAGAGTGTTTGAAGACAGACATGGCAATAAAACATCTATAGGCAGAGGAAACTTATCTTTCTCAACAATAAATATAGTTAAGCTTGCTATAGAATGTATGGAAATAGAAAATGAAAAGGAAAGAATAAATACTTTCTTTAAAAATTTACAAAAATGCATAGATGTTATATCTGATCAATTATATGATAGATATAAATTTCAATGTACAGCATATAAAAAACAATTCCCAATGCTAATGTCTGGTATGTGGGTAGAAAGTGAGAAATTAAGTCCTAACGATACAGTAGAAAGTGTATTAAAACACGGAACTTTAGGGATTGGATTTATAGGTCTTGCAGAGGCACTTATAGCCTTAACTGGTAAACATCATGGGGAAAGTGAAAAGTCGCAAGAATTAGGACTTCAAATAGTTAAATTCATGTTTGATAAGGTAAAAGAAAAAGCAGATTTCTACGATCTAAACTTTAGCTTATTAGCTACTCCAGCAGAAGGTTTAAGTGGAAAGTTTGTAAAGAAAGATAGAAAACATTTTGGACTTATACCAAATGTTACAGATAAAGAATATTATACAAACAGCTCTCATGTACCCGTATGGTATAAATGCTCTATTGAGCATAAGGCTATAGTTGAAGCTCCTTACCATGAGTATGAAAGAGGAGGACATATATTCTATGTTGAGCTTGATGGAGATGCAACACACAATCCAGCAGTAATTATGCAGACAGTAGATTTAATTGATAAATACAATATGGGTTATGGTTCAGTAAACCATACAAGAAACAGATGCAACGATTGTGGATACGAGGATTCATCAGAGAACTTAACAAAGTGTCCTGAATGTGGAAGCACTAGTATAGATACAATTCAGAGAATTACAGGCTATCTGGTTGGTGGAGTAGACAGTTGGAATGATGCAAAAAAAGCGGAATTAAGAGATAGGGTGACTCATAATTGTTAGATAATATTATATATGTAGCCAATATTGTTGATAACACTATAGTAGACGGCGAAGGTTTTAGAACTTCACTATATGTTAGTGGTTGTGACATATGTTGTGACGATTGTCATAATAAAGACTGGTGGGATATAAACAAAGGAACACCGATGACTATAAATGAAGTCTTTGGTAGAATTAATTTTGAAATAACTAATGTAACCTTCATAGGCGGAGAGCCAATGCTACAAGCAAAGACTTTAGCCCTACTAGCAGAAAAAATTAAGAAAGAAACCAATAAGACTATATGGGTTTACAGTGGGCATACATATGAAGAGATGCTCGAAAATGATGACTATTATAATTTGGTTAAACACTGTGATGTACTAGTAGATGGAAAATTTGATAAAGCATATTATAAAAATAATTTAAAATTTCGAGGTTCCACAAATCAAAGAATTATAGATTTAAATAAATCATTGGTTAGTAAAGATATTGTTTTGTGGGAAGATGAATTTTAAGATAAATAGCCTTTCTATTATATAGAAGGCTATTTTTTGTTGGCTTTTTATTTTACATATCAGTAAAAAGTTAATTTCGGTGAATAAATATATTGTTGACACCTATAATAACATATGTTATTATTAACCTATGACATATATGTTATCAATAACATATATTAGAAAGGAGTGTTTTTCATGTCAATTAACTATGCAATATTAGGGATACTAAGCTATAAGTCGTTAACTGGGTATGACTTAAAAAAAATTATTCAGAGTTCATCTTTCATGCCCTGGTCTGGAAATAACAATCAAATATATAAAGCTCTATTTGAATTGGATGATAATAATTTTGTAACAAGTGAAGTATATCACCAAGATAGCTCTCCCTCAAAAAAAATATATACAATTACAGAGGCAGGGTTAGCTGAGCTAAAAAAATGGTCGCAGTCTATGCCTGAGATTTTTGAAACGAAGAAGCTGTTTCTTGTTCAACTCGCGTGGGCAGACCTATTAAGCAATGAAGAATTAGAAAAACTTTTGAACCAATACGAGCAGGATATAAAAGGTCAAATATTTATTGAAAAAACAAAATTAGAAACCAGCCTTTTTAAACATGGCAGAAATCAGCGTGAAACTGCTATATGGAATTTGATAAATGAAAATATACTTACATCTTATCAAACTGAATTAGAATGGATAAGCAAAGTAAAAAATACCTTATTTAATCAAGTTGACAAAAATCATATAGATATTACACCTACCGTAAAGGAGAATGAGAAAATGACATATCAAATAATTGAAAATAACAATCAGAAATATATATTGTTAGACCCATCTGGAAAGCCTATACAAACTGAGCAGGATGCTATGGATTTACTTGCTATTTGTTTTGAAAATAGTATAAGTCTTTTACTCATTCATGGCGAAAGGCTTTCGGACAATTTTTTACGATTGCAAACAGGGATAGCAGGAGCTATATTACAGAAATTTATATTATATAGAATCAAGGTTGCTGCTATAATTGATGAAAATAGAACGAAAGGAAAATTTAAGGAGTTTTTGACAGAAAGCAACAAAGGCAATGTCTTCAGAAACTTTGATAATTTTGATGAAGCACAAAATTGGTTATTGGCTAATAACAAATAGTAAAAAGGAGTAATGTTACCCTGATATAAAAAATGAGCGAAGTCGCATAAACATAGTGTGTTTATGCGACTTCGCAGCATTATAAAGCTAAGTTATATATATTCAAATCAACTTAGTGACTTAATCTCACTAATATTCTTTAATCTAAATTTATGTACTAATGTTTTTAATACAAGTGCTTGGCTATTCAATTCTTCAGATGCTGCTGCACTTTCTTCCGCAGTTGCTGAATTAGTTTGTATTACCGAGGAAATTTGATCAATCCCCATTGTTATTTGACTAACTGCATCCGCTTGTTCAGTGGATGCTACTGCAATATTATCTACTAGTGAGGAAACTAAATTAGCGCCATTTACTATGTTTAGCATTGCTTTTGCAGTATCATCAGCAAGCTTCGCTCCATTTTCAACAGAAACAATAGATTCTCCTATAAGAGTTGAAGTATCTTTAGCTGCCTCTGCACTTTTGATTGCTAAGTTTCTTACTTCTTCAGCAACTACTGCAAAGCCTTTGCCTGCTGTTCCCGCACGAGCAGCTTCAACAGCTGCATTTAACGCAAGTATATTAGTTTGAAAAGCTATATTATCAATTGTTTTTATTATATTCTGAATTTTTGCTGAATTTTCACTAATATCTTTCATAGCATCAATCATTTTTTCCATTTGCCTGTTGCTTGCAGCTATTTCTATACTTGCTTGTTTTGTTTGTTCTTTTGCCTCGTTTGCGTTTTGTGCATTTTGGTTTATATGTTCCGAAATTTCATTTATAGTTGCAGATAGTTCTTCAACACTACTTGCTTGCTCAGTTGCACCTTGTGAAAGAGACTGGGCGCTAGATGATACCTGGTCAGAGCCATCTGCTACTTGATCGGAAGCTTGATTTATTTCTGACAGAGTATAAGTAAGATTAGTTATTATTATATAAATAGATTCTAGTAACGGCTTAAAATCCCCTTTATAATACTCCTCTGCTTTACTATCAACTGTAAAATTTCCATTTCCTAGCTCTGTTAAACCAAAAGAAACATCATTTATTATTTCTTTGATCATGGTAGTCATATTCCTCATACTGTTTGAAAGATTGCCTAGCTCATCCTTAGATTCATATGTAATATTAACATCTAGGTTACCATTTGTCATATCATCTGCTGCTTTTTCAATTTCTAAAATAGGCCTTGTTAAACTTCGTGTAATGTAAACAGAAAGTAAACTTGTAATTATTAAGGCTATTATAGATATTATAACTAAGAAATAAACTTCAAAGGTAGCAGATTTTATAGAATTATCATATAGCATTTTCGCATTATCAACGGCATCATCATTTATATTCATAAGATAATTTTGAATATCCAACAATGCAGAATAATACTCTCTAAAATATAAAGATATTGCTTCATCGTCTTTGTTATTATTTGCTAAATCAATTATTTCATCTCGTACATCTCTAGTATCTATCATTATTTTTTCAAAACTGTTGATTAATTCTACATTGCCGGTATAATTCTCTCGAAGAAATTTAATATCTACCTCTAAGCTATCCAATTCGTTTTTTGCTTGTTCTGAAAATTCAAGTTTCTTTTCTTTGTCTGTTGTCATTATAGTATAACCAATATTTTTAGCTGCTGATTGTATAGTTCTTCTCATGTCCATAGTTTTGTTTGTAATAGTATATGGTTTATTATAAAAATTTGTGTAGCTTTTGCTAATACTTACAAAACCTAATATAGAAATTATAATAGTTACTAACAATAAAATAATAATTATTCCAAAGGTTATCAGTAATTTTTTTCCTATTTTTAAATTTTTCATGACGCTCTCCTTTTATTAGTTTTATAACACCTTGAAGTTTTACCTGTACTATCTTTATATACCATAATAAGTAATTTTATTTATCTTTTCTAAAGCTTGCATTTTATTTATAATGAGTTGTGAAAATAAAAATAAATACGAAATTGCATTATTGACATAAATTAGAAAACGCACTATATTATGGTATATATTATTGCACAATATACACTATATTATTGTACAATATTATATTTACAATGAAAATAGACTTACACAACCTTTCACAACTTACAAAATGTGACAAAAAAAGACAATAGGAGTATAGATATGAAATCATATGGTATTGGTTTTTTAATAGATTTACTAAAAATTTCATCGAAACAAATGGCTCAATATGTTAATGTTGATAGAACTTTAGTTAGTAAATGGAAAACAGGAGTTAGAAAACTAGATGTTAATGCTTTATATTTTGATAAAGTATTAGAATTTTTAATACACAAAAACAATGAATTAGGTATTAATTCACTTGAAAGTTTATTTTCATCAATATATCTAGATAATAGTGACAAAATTAATTCAAAGGCACAACTTAAAAAATACATAAAAAGGTTCATTCTTAACAATGATACTAGTGAAAATTTTTACAAGAAAGTAAGTAATTTAGATGGTTACTCATATATTGCTTCAGTACCAATTTATCATGGATTAGAATCTAAAAAAAAAGCGATGATGAGTTTATTAGAAGTGGCTAGTAGAGAGGAAACACCGACTAAAATTACTTTTATTTTTGTAGGAGTGTTTGATTTTTTAATAGATAAAAGTGAATTTTTAAATAATTGGGTAAAAAAAGTAAAGGAGTTATTGGACAAAGGATTTAAAGTTGAATTAATTTATTCTTCTTATAGTATTTCTAATTTTTTTATTTATCTATGCCCTATTGCAGTACATAAAAACTGCAAAGTTTTATCACATACAAATTTCATAAGCAATAGATGTAATTTACTATTACATATACTTCACAATAAGATGGTGCTTTATGGATTTAGTGAGAATGCAACATCTCTTTCAAATACTTTTGCATATATATTTACTGACCCAGTCTCTTTATTAAAGTATAGCATAATGGCAGAAAATATAGTTAAGGATTCAGAGGAAACTTTCTTCACTTATAATTCAGAACTTATATCAAAACAAGGCAACAAAATAAGAGGTTTTGCTAATAATGAAAATAATATAAAAAAAAATAATACTATTTTTTATTACAACAAAACGATACTTCCTTGTTTAATGAGTGATGATTTATATCTAGATGTTCTATCCAACTCGCTAACTTGCCAAGAGCAAATTAATGAAGAATTTTTAAGGTTCAAAACAATAAAAGATAAATTCTTTAAAACGTTTGAGAATAATAAAGTAATAAGATTTTATTCTATAAAAGATTTATTAAATATTTCAAGCCAAGATTATAATAGCTATGAAAAAAATGAAGTTTTCTCTTATCCTAATTTAGTATTATCAAAAAAACAATTTAAACAATATATGAACCAATTAAGCGACCTGCTATTAAATGAGCCTAATGTACATATTTGCTTATATTTAGATGATTTTGAAGCTTTAGTATCTTCAATTTTTTTTTGGTGTCAAAAGAACGAACACATGTTTATTTTTGATAATAATTCATATAAATTAAGATATTGTAAAGATATTTCATTTATAGCCTCTATATCTAATTTGTTTGAAAAAAAATATCTAAACACATTTGAAGAATTTAAGGATAAACACAGTGTTGCTAAATTTTTAAAAGATTTATAAAAATATTTCCAATAAAACTAATACTTTGTGCATTATTATATTAGATGACAAAAATGTCTAAATATTATTAGGAGGAAAAATATGAAAAAGAATTTTGTAAAAATAGCAGCATTAATAACTATGTCAGTTCTATTGATTTCAAATGTGTCAATTTTTGCTGCTGAAAATACTTTTAGAGGAAATGAAAAGCATAAACAAGAAAGCCAATTAAAGGAGTATGTTAGAGAGGGCCAAATATCTGCGATACATCCAAACAATATAGTAATAGGTGAAAAATCAAATAAAGTTATTTTTAGAATAACTAAAAGTACTTCAATAAAAGATGAGAAACAAAATGAAATAAAACTATCTGATTTAAAAGTTGGTACGAACGTAGAGGTAACATACAACAAAACCTCAAATGGTAAGGATAAATCTAATGAAGCAAAAAGCATTCAAATATCAAAAAGTGTTAATGAAATATCTGAAATATCAAATGCTGTTGTTCAAAAAATATCTACTGAAGCTAACGATACTTTATTATTGACAATTTTATATAAGATAACTGATAGTAATAAGAAAATAGTTGAAAATACTATGAATTTAGTAGTTGACAACAATACAGAAATTGTTAACCAATTTGGTATTAAAACAGTAAAATCAGCGTTAAAAACTGGTATGGTTTTAAACATAGAACACTCAAAGGCAGTAACAGCTTATTGCAATAGTATAGACATAGTAAGAGAATATAAAGATTCTGAGATTAAAGAAGCAAACATCATAGAGAAAAATATATATAATGATATTGCTTATTTGTTAATAGGAAATCCTGAAAAAGTTAATGAGCAAATTAAGTTAGTTTTATCAGATAAAACTATATTAAAAGATCAAGATGGTAATAATATAACTTATGAACAGCTAAAAGTCGGTCAAAAAATTAGAGCAGAATACTCTTTAGCAATGACTAGAAGCTTACCTGCACAAGCTCAAGCATATTCAATACAAATAATAGATGAAAAAACTGTACCTAGTATAAGAAATGCAAAAATAGAAGACATAAATATTAGCAATAACAATATAACAGTGATCTATGATGAGGTGCGCGATAATAAAATATATGAAGAAACAATTATATTGTTAATTGATAATAACACAGTAATAAAAAATGAATTTGAAAAAACAATAGCAATAACTGATTTAAAAGTTGGCATGTTAATAAATGCTAATCATTCAGAGGCAGTTACATTAGGAATACCACCAACAGCAAAAGCTTATTCTATATATGTTGTTGATAATAATCAATCAATTTTGATTGAAAATGCAACAATAAATAATGTTGATACAAAAAATACTCGTATTACTGTAACATATGAAGATAAATTTTATAGTAATATTTATACAGAAATAGTACTATTAGTTGACAATAATACTATAATAAAAGATTCTACAGGAAAATTTATAACATTAAAAGATTTAAAGGTTGGTATGAAAATAGATGCAACACATTCACAAGCGGCAACATTTAGCATGCCTCCAATGACACTAGCATATAGTATAAATGTTAAATCTTCATCTAATCTACCAACTGACAATGAATTCAAGGATTTTTATGACTTATTAGATAAGTTATTTAAAGAGTTAGGTGTTAACAATTGGTATGAATGTATAAAAGATAAAAAAATTAATTGGTATTTTGATGATGATGGTGATTTAGAGGATATTATTGAAGAAATAGTTGAGCATGTACTTGGTGATGACTATGACGAAGATGATGATATGGAAGACAAAGTAGAAGACTTAATTGAAGAATTAATTAAAGAATTTAAAGGTATAGATAAAAACATTAAATACAATAAAGGCAAAAAGAATTAGAATATTGCAACAATTCCTAAGTTTTGGATATTGACATATTAACATATTTATGATAATATGATTAAGCTGTGCTAGGTGGGGAGGTAGCGGTGCCCTGTACTTGCAATCCGCTGTAGCAAGACGTAATCCCCTTTGAGCGGCATAATGGGCTAGGGTCTGACTTATGAAAGTAGTGTTGAGAGTTTGGTCCTGCGCAATGGAGCGCCATGAACCCTGTCAGGTCCGGAAGGAAGCAGCAGTAAGTGGAAGGCTTTGTGTGACGTGGGGTAGCTGAATTTGAGCTAACTGCATGAGTAGCGCTTGGAGCATTATGACAACCAAAGGGTGCACAGCTTTAAAATTGTTCAACGTAGTTAAAAATATGATATAATAATCTGTGGAAACACAGATTTTTTTATTTTTTCTAAAAAACTTCCAATAAAATAAGACTTTAGTTCATTATTATATTAGAGGATACAATAATTAAGAAAGGTATTGATATGAGAAATCAAGAAATTATTGAAAATCTTTTAATTCAAACTGCAGAAAATGACATGGATGCTTTTGAGCAACTATACATAGAAACAAATAAAATAGTTTATTCATACGCATTTGCCATCCTAAAAAATCATGAGTGCGCGCAGGATGCAATGCAGGACACCTTCGTTAGATTAAAAGAAGCAGCATATACTTATAAACCACAAGGAAAGCCACTTGCCTGGATTTTAAGAATAGCGAAAAATTTTTCTCTTATGACTATTAGAAAAGGCCTTAAGGAACAGATAACAGATATTGAGCAGAATGAATTTTTAGTTAATGAAAGAGTTGAACTAAATATTGATGAATCAATTGTTTTAAAGACTGCATTAAAAACTCTTCAAGAGGAAGAGCGTGAAATAGTATTTTTATATTTAATAAGTGGCATGAAGCATAGAGAAATAGCTGATATATTAGATAGGCCTTTAGGTACGGTCTTATGGAAATATAATGTGGCATTAAGCAAGTTAAAAAAAGAATTGAAGTATTCTTAGTTTTATTGGAGGTTAAGATGAAAAAAATAGATATAAAAAATAATTTAAAAAGCGCACTAGAAAAGTCAACTCCGGATTGTTTTTATAAAATAAATAATGGAGCATATGTTAATGAAATTGACTTTAATATAGAAGATATAAAAAAAAGTAAGAAAAAAATTTCAAATTTTAATATGAAATATGCATTCGCTTTTAGTGCTTGTTTACTTATAATGATTATAGGATTTAGCACTTATTATGTTCCAGTAAATGATATATATATTGATGTTAATCCTAGTATTGAAATTAAAACAAATATGTTTGATAAAGTTATAGTTGTAAATGCTAAGAATGATGATGGAACTTCTATTGTAAATTCAGTAGATGTTAAAAATAAGGATATAGAAACTGCAATTGATGATATAATGAATGAAATGATATCCCAAGGATATATAAAATCAGAATTAACCGATAATGCAATACTTATATCAGTTAATGCAAAGTCAGAAGAGCAAGCTAAAGAAATATCAGATAGTATTGATAAATCTGTAAATAATAATTTAAATGAAAATAATATTTCAGCTGTAGTTATGAAGCAAGAATTAAATAGTATGAAGGATTTACAAGCATTGTCTAAGGAGACTGGAGTATCTGTTGGAAAGCTTCAATTTATTCAAAAAATGATTGATAAAAATAATGAAAAAACAGACGCAAGCTCATTATATAATTTAAAAATAAAAGAATTATTAGCTTTTGCAGAGAAAAACAAAATATCTACTGAAGATTTAGTGGATGAAATTGAAGAAATCATAAACAACATGGACGATGATGACGATGATAATGATGGTGATGATAACTATCATAAAAATAAAATAGATAATGTTAAAGATAAAAATAATAAAAATAATAAGAATGACAAGATAGACAAAAATGACAAGGGTAAAGACAAAAAAGAAGATAATAAAAAAGATAAAAATGATGATAAAGATGACTTTATAGATGATAGCGATGATGATGAAAAAGATGAAAAAGATAAAAAAGAAGTTAAAAAAGAAGATAAGCAAAATGAAAAAGAGATAAAGAAAAAAGATCATGAAAATAAAAAATCTGAACAAAAAGATAATAATAAAGACAAAGAAAATGAAGATAATGATCATGAAAAAGATGATGATGAAAACGAAGATGATAATGATTAATAACTATTAAAATTTTAATAAAGATTCTGCATTGTTAACCTGCTATGAATAAAATTTATTCTACATGAAAAAATAATACTGCGTTTATTATTAACTGTGTAGGAGGGAAGTTATGAGTAATAAATGGAATGAATACAAAGTTGCAGATTTAGATCAGGATGTATATCACTCTTTAGTTGAAAAGGAATCAACATTAAATAGTGAAACAGGCAAACAATTTATTTTAATTGCATACGAAAAAAAATAAAAAATAAGGGATTTCATAACATGGAATCCCTTATTTTTTATAGATAGGCTTTTTTACTTTATATGACTAAAACATCAAAAATTTTCATTATTTTGACATAAGTATAATTTTTTTATAATAACAAAATGATTATTATTAGACAAGCATTATATGACTTCATATAATATGTTATAGATATGTGTGTTAGTGGAAGGGGAACAATATTCTACAGTAAATACATACTGCACAAACCTATATAGAAAACTGAATATTAACAGTCGCACAGAACTTATATTGCTATTTAAACAATATATTAATTAAATATTATAGGATTCAAGTAAGTTATTAAAAATTAAAAAGTAGATAATGCAGGCTATTTTATCGTTGCAATATCTACTTTTTTTCAAAAAGCGAATTATTGTTCTCTTTATTTTTTTATTTATTTATATTAATATTTATATAAGGTAAATAATATATAATGTTTAAGATTTGTTAAAAGCGTTAAAAAAGTTTTGGATATTGCTTTTTAGTTTCACTTATAAGCTCTTTTAATTCAACTTCTGGTAGAAGATCCTTATAATAAATTAGAGCCTTATCATAATAAGCTTTAGCGCCTTCTATATTATCAAGCATGTATAATAATTGAAACTTATTTTTTAATAAGTATGGATATCTATCCATATATTTAGTTCGTAAGGATATATCTATAGCATCATCGATAATTTTAAGTGCTTCATTATATTTTTCTTGTTTAGTTAAATGGTTTGATAAATTATAAACTACTTGTGTATATAAAATAATATGGAAATGACCCTTTGTTCTTATTGAATACAATGTTCCAGAGATATATTTATTTAAGTGCTCTAATAGTTCGTAGAACATTTTAATGCCATTTTCTAGGTCATAGTTATAGCATTTGCAGCTTGCAACTGTATTAATAATTCTTAACTCAACATTAGAATATAAAAGCTTATTCCAATTATTTAAATTAAAGTTTTTCTTATATACATTTAAACCTTTGATGCAGTATTCAATTGCTTTGTTATAATCATCATTCAAATAATATTCACACATTGCTTTTGAGTAATAGATAATCTGCAAAGCTTCTCCATCCTTAAAAGTCGGAAGATTTTCATACTGTTGTATGATTTTTATAAGAAGTTCAAAATTCTTAGATGCAAAAATGTCATTGATTTCTTGAATTTTTAAATGAGTTTCAATATCATTATGTCTTTCAACTGATAAATGATAATTATATATATCTTCTTGAAGCCTTTGAGATAATAAATCAATTATGTAAATAGTGGGTTGATTATATCCGTTTTCTAATTTTCTTATATACTCTCGAGTACATATGCCATCTGCAAGTTGCTGTTGGGTTAGTTTTCTTAATTTTCTTAGATATGCAATGGTTTGTCCTATATGTGTATCGGTCAATTACATAACCCCCTTGTTTTGTTATGCCAACTATAGTTCTCTTTACATTATATACAATATATCATAAAATTTCCATATAATCAAAAAAATTAAATTATATGGGAGTGTAAAGTTATGATGAATAAAAAATTTGTAAGTTTAGTAGTAAAGAGTTTATGTTCAGTTTTATTAATAAGTGCTTTAATCTTATCGTATAGTTTTTTTTCAAATGATATTACCATTGCAGGAAAAGATGATGTTATAGGCGAG
>DLNM01000021.1 GCA_002479485.1 Firmicutes bacterium UBA7510
TATAAAAATGATGATACAAATAAATACTAACATTTTTTTATAATAATTTCAAATTAATTTAATGAAAATTTAAAAATAATGAAATAATTTTATAAAAATAATAAAAAAATAATTGCATTAATTATAAAAATATAGTATATTACAAGAGTTACACATATATATTTTAAATGTTTTTTTATATAAATTAATTACAAAACATTATTGGTCTTGACAATAGAGTAATTAGTTTATATAATATTTTGCGAGCAATTTAATTTAATTAAAGAAAAATATATGATATTTATTATAGATATCTGTCATAAATAAGGAGGTGTTTATAAGATGAAAAGAACTTATCAACCAAAAAGAAGACAAAGAAGTAAAGAGCATGGCTTCAGAAAAAGAATGAGCACAAGAAATGGAAGAAAAGTATTAAAAAGTAGAAGAGACAAGGGAAGAAAAAGATTGTCAGCATAAGGTCGCGAAAGTGACCTTTTTATTCCATTTGGAGAAAAAAGGTTAAAAGAAATAATAAATAATTAGAAAGTAGGCACCAAACCCATGCACAAATATTTTATGCCTATCTGTGAAAATAAATGCATGGGTATAAAGTAAATGAATATTATTAAAAAAAATTTAGATTATAAGGCCGTATATAATTGTAATAATTCTTTCTCAGATTATAATGTTGTTATTTTTGTAAAAAAAAATAAAGAACTTAGTAATAGATATGGATTTACTTCTGCCAAAAAGATAAAAAATGCTGTAGATAGAAATAGAATCAGAAGAAGATTAAAAGAAATAGTAAGACTAAATGAAGATAAAATAAATATTGGATATGATATTGTCTTTATGGCTAGAGTTAATGCAGTTAATGCTGACTATAAAGAATTAGAAAAATCGTTTTTCAAGGTATTAAAGAGAAGTAATTTAAAAAAATGAAGAATAATGAAAAACAAAAAATAAGGTGATAAAAATTTTATCTAAACTTTTAATTAGAATTATAAGAATATATCAGAAGTTTTCTTTTAGTACAGGCATTAGACACTGTAGGTTTTATCCTACTTGTTCACAATATTTCGTAGAAGCTTTACAAAAATATGGGTTTGTTAAAGGGTCATATTTAGGAATTAAAAGAATATTACGATGCCATCCTTTCAATAAAGGTGGCTATGATCCATTGAAATAAATTTGGAGGAAAAAGAATGAGTTTAGATTTTATAGCAATTCCTATGGGATGGCTCATGAGATTTATTTATAACATTGTAGCGCCTTTAGATACAAAGTATCTATCTGCATATGCAATTTCAATAATTTTAGCAACAATTGTTGTTAAATTTTTATTATTACCATTGACTTTAAAGCAAACAAAGTCTATGAAAGTAATGCAAGATATGGCACCAAGAGTTAAAGAATTGCAAGATAAATATGGAAAAGACCCTCAAACATTACAGAGAAAACAAATGGAGTTATATAAAGAAGCGAATTATAATCCAATGTCAGGTTGTTTACCAATGCTTATACAATTACCTTTAATTATGGCTTTCTTTTATGTAATACAGCAACCTGTAAAATATGTTTTCGGTGGAGACCAAGCAGCATTTGATATAATAAACAAAAGTTTTTTATGGATAACTGATTTAGGTTTTACTGATGGACATGTTTTTGAAAATGGCCTTGTAAATGGATTTAGTATGGGATTTAGTTTACCTTTTATAGGGGCATCTATACCTATACTAGCTGGTGTATCAGCTTATACAACATATTTGACTAGTAAAATGTCAATGAGTACTCAAGCTGCAACTATGAATGAACAACAAAGGTCTACTCAAAATATGATGACTATGATGATGCCTATAATGATATTTGTTATGTCAATTGGATTTCCTACAGGGCTTGTATTATATTGGGTAGTTGGTAATATATTCCAATTAGTGCAACAGTGGCTAATTTTAAATTCATCAAAAAAGGTTAAGGAGGAATAATAAATGAAAAGCATTATTGTTGAAAAACCGACAGTAGATGAAGCAGTAAAATCAGCATTAGAGGAACTTAGTTCAGAAATAAATGAAGTTCAAATAGAAATATTAAAAGAGCCTTCAAAAGGAATTTTAGGAATTTTAGGAAGTAAAGTTGCAAAGGTTAAAGTGACAATAGTGAATGGACCGGAAGAAAAAGCAAGAGAGTACATAGATACTGTTTTTGCTAAAATGGATATAGATGTAGAATATGAGATAACTTTTGCATCAAATATTTTAAAAGTTGAAATTACAAAGGTAGACGAAGAAGATAAAGGTATTATTATAGGTAAAAGAGGTAATACGCTTGATGAGATACAATTCTTACTAAGCCTTATAGTTAACAAAAAAAGAGAAAATTACGTAAAAACAATTGTAAATGTTGAAGATTATAGACAAAAAAGAGAAGAAACTCTTAAAAAATTAGCTAAAAAGACAGCTGATAAATGTAGATATTACAACAAAAAAATAAGATTAGAACCTATGAATCCTTATGAAAGAAGAGTTATTCACGCTACACTTCAAGATGAAAAGGATATTATAACTTATAGTGAAGGTGAAGAACCATTTAGAAAAGTTGTAGTTGATAGAAGATAAAAAATAATCATTTTATGGCGAGCAAATTACGTTAAATTTGCTCGTTTTTTAGTTATTAACTTTGTGAAAAATATTATATTTGCTATGTTTTTAAAAAATAGTGAAATAGTATATACAAAAAGGGTATAATATTGTAAAATATATATATAGAAAATTAGGATAGGGATATTATGACTATGGAACACGATACAATAGCTGCTATTGCTACTGCTTTAGGAAACTCAGGAATAAATGTTATTAGAATAAGTGGAGATGAAGCATTAGAAATAGCATTAAATATTTTTGTAAATAAAAATAATGAGAAAGTTAAAAGTTTTAAAAATAGATATTTAACATATGGAATGATAGTAGACAGAGATGGAAAAGTAATAGATGAAGTGCTAGTTTCATTTATGCAAAAGCCAAATACTTTTACTAGAGAAGATGTAATTGAAATAAATTGCCATGGTGGTATACTTTCGGCTAAAAAAATATTAGATTTAATTATGACATATAATTGTAGAATGGCTGAACAAGGAGAATTCACAAAAAGAGCTTTTCTTAATGGAAGAATAGACTTAACTCAAGCTGAAGCAATAATTGATATTATAAATGCTAAAACACAGAGTAGCCATGAAATATCAGTTAGCCATCTTGAAGGAAGATTATCAAAGCAAATTAATGAGTTGATAGAAAGAATAATAAATCTATTAGCAAATATTGAAGTTAATATAGATTTTCCAGAGTATGATGAAGATGTTATAACAATAAATAAAGTAAAAGAAGAAAGCATTAACATGCTAAATAAAATAGAAACTCTTATAAATACTGCAGATACAGGTAAAATTTATAAGGAAGGTATTAAGACATTAATTATAGGTAAGCCGAATGTAGGTAAGTCTTCGTTAATGAATTTTTTATTGAATGAAAACAGAGCTATAGTTACTGAAATACCTGGCACAACAAGAGATACAATAGAAGAGCAGGTAAATATAAATGGTATACCTTTAAATATTATAGATACAGCGGGAATTAGAAAAACTGAAGATGAAGTCGAGAAAATTGGAGTAGAAAAAGCCTTAAATAAAATAAATGAGGCTGATCTTATTATGATGGTTTTAGATTCATCTAAGGAATTAGAAGAGGAAGATATAGAAATATTAAAACTTATTGAAAATAAGAAGGTTATATATATTAAAAATAAGACAGATTTAGAAGAAAAACTAAATTTGGATGAATATAAAAATATTGAAGAAAAGGTAATTAACATATCAGTATTAAAAAATGAAGGTCTTGAGAAGATAACAAATACTATACAAAGTATGTTTTTTGAAGGAAAAATTGATTTAGAAAATGATTTAATTATAAATAATGCTAGACAAAAAAATCTATTAATTAATGCAGCAAAAAATTTAGAAGAAGTTTTAAATTCTATTGATAATGGTATGAGTATTGATTTTATAGAAATTGATTTAAAAAGCTGTATGGAAAACTTAGGATTAATTGTTGGAAAAGCAGTTAGTGATGATTTAGTAGATAAAATATTTAGTGATTTTTGTATTGGGAAATAAATTAAAAGAGATGTAATAGTAACAGGAAGTGAGAAAATGGAACAATTAAAACATAAAACCGATAAAATAACTTCAATGGGAAAAGTTAGAGAGTTTTTAGCTGGAAAATATGATATTATAGTAGTAGGTGCTGGACATGCGGGATGTGAAGCCGCTTTAGCTGCTGCAAGAATGAATATGAGCACAATGATGATGACTATGAACTTAGATTCTATTGCAATGATGGCTTGCAATCCTTCTATAGGAGGAACTGGTAAGGGTCATCTTGTTAAAGAGATTGATGCTCTCGGTGGTGAAATGGGCATAAATATAGATAAAACTATGATTCAATGCAAAATGCTTAATTTGTCTAAAGGACCAGCTGTACATTCATTAAGAGCACAAGCAGATAAAAATAATTATCATGCTGAAATGAAAAAGGTTATAGAAAAGCAAGATAATCTTTATTTGTTACAGGCAGAAGCAATAGATATAAAGGTAAACGAAGATAACACATTTAATGTTCATACAAAATATGGAGCTTTTTATCAGGCAAAAGCTGTTATAGTTACTACAGGAACATATTTAAAAGGTAAAATATTTATTGGTGAATTAAACTATGAATCAGGACCAAGTGGATTTTTTCCAGCAAATGAATTATCAAGTTCGTTAATAAACTTAGGTTTATCTTTAAGAAGATTTAAAACTGGTACACCTGCAAGAATAAGTTCCGATACTATGAATTTTGAACTAATGGAGAAACAAGGTGGAGATGAAAAGATAATACCTTTTTCATTTATGACAGATAGTATTGATGTTGAGCAAATACCTTGTTATTTGACATATACAACTGAAAAAACCAAAGAAATAATACAAAACAACCTTGATAGATCTCCTTTATATGCTGGAGTTATAGAAAGCATTGGACCTAGATATTGTCCTTCTATAGAAGATAAAATAGTAAAGTTTTCTGATAAAGAAAAACATCAACTTTTTGTTGAGCCAGAAGGTTTAAATACAAAAGAAATGTATATTCAAGGAATGTCCTCAAGCTTACCTTATGAGGTACAAATAGATATGTATAAATCTATGGTAGGTCTGGAAAATGCAGAAATTATGAGACCTGCTTATGCAATAGAGTATGATTGCATAGATCCTACACAACTAAAACCAAGCCTTGAATACAAAGAAATTAAAAATTTATTTTTCGCTGGACAAATAAATGGTAGCTCAGGATATGAGGAAGCAGCAGCACAAGGTATAATTGCTGGAATAAATGCTGTATTATCAATAAAAGATAAAGAGCCTATTATTTTAGATAGGTCAGAAGCTTATATAGGTGTTTTAATAGATGATTTAGTAACAAAGGGCACAAATGAGCCGTATAGAATGATGACTTCAAGAGCAGAATATAGACTTGTTTTAAGACAGGATAATGCCGATGAAAGATTAACTGAAATTGGATATAGGATTGGTCTTGTAACAGAGGAGAGATATAATAGATTTATAGAAAAGAAAAATTCTATAGAAAATGAATTACAAAGACTTAAAGATAATAAAATTACGCCTACAAAAGAAGTTGAGGAATTTTTAGAGTCTTTAGGAACTGCACCTTTATCAAAGCCTATAAGTTTACTAGAGCTCATAAAAAGACCGGAAATAACTTATAGAAATACTAAAGAATTAGATATTGAAAGACATTATTTAAGTGAAGAAATTATAAATTATGTTGAAACAGCTATAAAATATGAAGGATATATACAAAAACAAATAAAACAAATAGAGCAATTTAAAAAGCTAGAAGATAAAAAAATACCTTCAGATTTAGATTATAATGAAATAAATGGTTTAAGAATAGAAGCTAAGCAAAAGCTATCAAAAATATTACCTAAGTCAATAGGTCAGGCTTCAAGAATTTCAGGAGTATCTCCTGCAGACATAAATGTTTTATTAATATATTTAGAGCAATTAAGAAGAAAAGGTTAAAGAGTGAAATGCATTTCACTCTATGGAAGAATCAAAAAACGATTCTTCATTAATTTTTGTGATGCCACGAGGTGGCGTTATGGAGGAAATTATGAACAAAATATTACAATCAGGATTTGAAGAGCTTGGACTTAATTATACTGATGAAATAGAAGACAAATTTAATAAGTATAAGGAATTATTATTAGACTGGAACCAGAAAATAAATATTACAAGAATAGAAAATGATGAGGAAATTTATATAAAGCATTATTTAGACAGTGTAATATTGTTAGATAGTGATAATAAGAGTATGGATAAAAAAATTATTGATGTAGGAACTGGAGGTGGTTTTCCGGGACTGCCTCTAAAAATAGTAAACAATAATTTTCAGTTGACATTACTGGATAGCCTTAGAAAAAGAACGGATTTTTTACAACTAGTTTCAGATACTTTAAAATTAGAAAATGTTAAAGTCATACATGGTCGAGCAGAAGACTTTGGACAAGACATTAAATATAGAGAACAGTATGATATTTGTGTTTCGAGAGCAGTTGCTCCATTAAATATATTATGTGAATTTTGTTTACCTTTTGTAAAAGTAGGAGGATATTTCGCAGCATACAAAAGCGAGAATATTTCCGAGGAAATTGTCGAATCAAATAATGCTATTGAAAAACTAAGTGGGAAAATAATTGATATAAAGGTAGTTAAAATTCCTAATTCAGATATTACAAGAAAAATTGTAATAATAGAAAAAATAAAAAAAATGGAAAATATGTATCCAAGAAAAGCTGGTACTCCAGCAAAAAAACCTTTATAATAAATTCAGGGGGATAGTATGAAGAAAATTTTAATTAATAATAAAAATATGGCACGACTCCATGCACAAATGTTTAAACCTTTTTGTAAAAAAGGGTTGATATTCTTATGCAATATATCGCATGGAGGTAAACATGTCTAATAGTGTAGTTAATATTAATATTAATCAGATTATACCTAACAAAAACCAACCAAGAAAGAATTTTGATGATAAAGCGTTGGAAGAATTGAGTCTATCTATAAAAAACTATGGTTTAATTCAGCCAATAGTAGTAAGAAAACTTGCTGATGAACTATTTGAGCTAGTAGCAGGTGAAAGAAGATTAAAGGCAACAAAAATGTTAGAAGTAGAATCTATACCTGCAATTGTTATATCAGCTGGAGAAGAAGAATCGGCAGCTATGGCTCTCATAGAAAATTTACAGAGGGAAAATTTAAATTTTATTGAAGAAGCATTAGCATATGAAAAAATAATATATGATTTTAGTATAACACAACAGGTATTAGCTGATAAAATTGGAAAAACTCAATCTACTGTAGCAAATAAATTAAGAATTTTAAAATTGCCTCAAAGAGTAAAGGAAGCATTAATCGAAAATAATTTAAGCGAAAGACATGCGAGAGCACTATTAAAACTTACTGATGAGGATTTAATTTTAGATATTATAGATAAAATTGTAAAAAAAGATTTAAATGTTAGTGCAACGGAAAAGCTTGTTCAGTCTATAGCAGATGATATTAATAAAGAAAAATTAAAGAACAAGCTGTACATAAAGAATTTTATTAACTATAAAATATATGTTAATACAATAAAAAATGCATATAATGAAATTTTAAAAACAGGTATTGATGCTAAATTTGAAGAGCAGGAATCAGATGAATTCATTGAATTAAAGGTTAGGATACCTAAAAAAAGTTTAAAATAAAGGTGGATAAAATGACTAAGATAATAAGTATATTTAATCAAAAAGGGGGCGTTGGTAAAACAACAACAAATGTAAATTTGTGTGCTGCTCTAGCCTTAAATGGTAAAAAAGTATTAAGTATAGATATAGATCCACAGGCCAATTCAACAAGTGGATTTGGTGTAAATAAAAATGATGTAGAATTTACCATTTACGATATATTAATAAATGGATATGATATAAATAAAACAATTATAAAAACAGATATTGAAAATTTATATATTGTTCCTTCTAATATTCAATTGTCAGGTGCAGAAATTGAATTAGCTACATCAATTAATAGAGAAAGAACTTTAAAAGAGGAAATTAAAAAAATAAATGAAGAGTATGATTTTATTATAATAGATTGTCCTCCTTCTTTAGGACTTTTGTCACTTAATGCTTTGACTGCATCCCAAACAGTAATAATTCCTATTCAATGTGAATACTATTCATTAGAAGGTGTTGGACAATTGATAGATACTATTAGATTAGTCAATAAAACATTAAATTCTAAACTTGATATAGAAGGTGTTTTGTTAAATATGTTTGATGGCAGAACTAATTTATCTATACAAGTTGTAGAAGAAGTTAAAAAATATTTTAAAAATAAAGTTTATAGAACAGTAATTCCAAGAAATATAAGGCTAGCAGAAGCTCCAAGTTTTGGACAACCTATTATGTTATATGATGATAAATCAAAAGGTAGTGAAGCTTACAGAAAATTAGCTAAAGAAGTAATAAATAATCAAAAAACAAGGGTGGTGTAAGAATGGCGAATGCTAGAAAAGCTCTAGGAAGAGGCTTATCTGCTCTAATACCAGAGAATTTAGAAAAAGAAGAAATTGATAAAATAAAAGAAATTGAAATAGATTTGATTTGCCCTAACCCAAATCAGCCTAGGAAAAGCTTTGAAAAAGATAAACTTGATGAGCTTGCAGAATCTATTAAAAAGTATGGTGTTATACAGCCAATAATTGTTAAAAAAGAAGATGAAATATATACAATAATTGCTGGAGAAAGAAGATGGAGAGCTTCCAAAATTGCTGGCTTATCAAATATTCCTTGTATAATAAGAGATATTGAAAATAAAAATGCTTCGGAAATTGCTCTTATAGAAAACATTCAAAGAGAAGATTTAAATCCTATAGATGAAGCAAATGCATATGAATATATTATGGATAGATATGCAATTACTCAAGAAGAATTATCCGGAGTTATTGGAAAAAGCAGAGTATATGTTACAAATACATTAAGATTATTAAATTTAGATGATTATGTAAAAGAAAAGATAATATCAAATGAAATCAGTCAAGGACATGCTAGAGCTATTATATCTTTAGATAAAAATTTGCAAAAACAAATAACTGATAAGATAATCAAAGAAGGATTAAGCGTAAGAGATGTTGAGAAATTAGTAAGAGATTCAAAAAAAGTTAAGGTTAAAAAAGTTGTAGAAAAAGATAAATTTGTCGTAAACATTGAAGAATTATTAACAAATAAACTTTCAGCAAAAGTAAAAATAACGAATAAAAGAAATAAAGGTAAAATAGAAATAGAATATAAAAGCAATGAAGATTTAAATAGACTTTTGTCTATATTTGAAATAAACGAAGAATAATAAAAAAATTTATATAATATAACAAAATAATACTACACATAATTTTATTAGCTAAATATGTAAAAAAATTAATTAAAATAGAATGTATAAAATCTATAAATATTAAATTGACAATTAATTAACATATTACTATAATTTTTATAGTGTGGTTTTTTTATTTTAATAATATTAAAAATATTATTTTTAAATGGAGGAGGTTTAAAAGTGCAAACAGGATTTGATATTAAAGAAAATGAAAAGGGTTTTATAGAACTAAAAGAGTACATGGATTCTATAAAAAATAGTCAAGGTATTTTGATGCAAACGTTACACAAAGCTCAAAGTATATTTGGATATCTACCAATTGAAGTACAAAAGTTTATATCAGAAGAAACAAATATTCCTTTAGCAGAAATATATGGTGTAGCTACTTTCTATACTCAATTTTCTATTAATCCAAAAGGGAAACATAAAATCGGAGTTTGTCTAGGAACTGCTTGTTATGTTAGAAATGCTCAAGCTGTGTTAGACAAATTAGCTGAAACATTAAAAATTAAAGTTGGTGCAACTACTGATGATAATATATTTACATTAGAAGCAACTAGATGTTTAGGATGTTGCGGTTTAGCTCCTGTAATGATGATTGACGATGAAGTTTATGGCAAAGTTGACCCTAATAGTATACCAGAAATAATTGACTCATATAGGAAATAAAGATGTGTTAGAGTGAAAACGATTTTCGCTCTATGGAAGAATCAAAAAACGATTCTTCATCAATTTTTATAACGCTGCGAAGCAGCGTAATGGAGGAAGATATGAAATCGTTAGAAGAATTAAAGAAAATTAGAGAAGCTTCTATAGCTAACATGGAAATGAGAAACACTGAAAAGGACATAAGAATAGTTGTCGGAATGGCTACATGTGGAATTGCAGCAGGTGCAAGACCCGTATTAAATACGCTTGTTGAAGAAGTAGCAAAAAGAAATTTAAATAACGTTCAAGTAGTTCAAACAGGATGTATTGGAATGTGCACATATGAGCCTATAATTGAAGTTTTTAAAAACGACGAGGAAAAGGTTACCTATATAAATATTGATTCCGAAAAGGCAAAAAGAATCATCGCTGAGCATATAGTGAATGATAAAGTTGTCAAAGAATATACAATTGGTTAATTAAATAATGTTAAAGGACATTAAATGGAGGTAAATTATGGCTATTTATAGATCACATGTATTAGTATGTGGTGGAACAGGTTGTACATCATCAAAGTCTATGCAAATCAAAAATAGATTTCAAGAAAAAATAGTCGAAAAAGGACTTGAAAATGAAGTACAAGTAGTTGCAACTGGTTGTTTTGGATTATGTGAAGAAGGACCAATTGTAATAATATATCCAGAAGGTTCTTTCTATGCTAAAATGACTGTAGACAGAGTAGATGAAATAGTAGAAGAGCATCTAATTAAAGGAAGAATAGTAAAAAAATATCTGTTTGAAGAACCATCTCATCATGGTTTAGTAAAATCTTTAAATGATTTAGATTTTTATAAAAAACAAAAAAGAATTGCATTAAAAAATTGTGGTGCAATAAATCCTGAGAATATTAATGAGTATATTGCAAAAGATGGTTATATGGCTTTAGGTAAAGCGTTAACAGAAATGACATCAGAGGACGTTATTAAGGTAATAAAAGATTCAGGTCTTAGAGGAAGAGGAGGCGGGGGCTTCCCAACTGGTATGAAGTGGTCATTTGCCGCTCCAAATCAAGCAGATCAAAAATATGTAATATGTAACGCTGATGAAGGAGACCCAGGTGCATTCATGGATAGATCTGTACTTGAAGGAGACCCTCATTCAGTATTAGAAGCAATGGCAATAGCTGGATATGCTATTGGAGCTACAAAAGGCTTTATATATGTTAGAGCTGAGTATCCTATAGCTGTGCATAGATTAGAAATAGCAATAAAACAAGCAAGAGAATTAGGATTATTAGGAAAAAATATTTTTGAGTCTGGTTTTGATTTTGATGTTGAAATTAGACTTGGTGCTGGAGCGTTTGTTTGTGGAGAAGAAACAGCCCTTATGGCTTCTATTGAAGGTAAAAGAGGTATGTCTAGAAATAAACCACCATTCCCAGCAAATAAAGGATTATGGGGTAAACCAACTATAATAAACAACGTTGAAACATTGGCAAACGTTCCACAAATTATACTTCATGGAGCAGATTGGTTTAGAAGTCTTGGTACTGAAAAATCACCTGGAACTAAAGTATTTGCCTTAGGTGGAAAGATAAATAATACTGGTCTTGTTGAAGTACCAATGGGAACTTCATTAAGAGAGGTTATATATGATATAGGTGGCGGATGTCCAAATGGAAAGAAATTTAAAGCTGTTCAGACAGGTGGACCTTCAGGTGGATGTATAACATCTGATTATATTGATACAAAAATAGACTTTGATACATTGACAGCGCTTGGTTCTATGATGGGCTCTGGTGGAATGATAGTTATGGATGAAGATAACTGTATGGTTGATATAGCTAGATTTTTCCTTGAATTTACAGTTGAAGAATCATGTGGTAAGTGTACTCCATGTCGTGAAGGTACAAAGAGAATGCTTGAAATTCTTGATAAGATAACAGAAGGAAAAGCAACAATGGAAGATCTTGATACATTAGAAGAGTTAGGCGAAACAATAAAAAGTACTTCTTTATGTGGTCTTGGTCAAACAGCTCCAAACCCTGTTTTATCAACAATGAAGTATTTCAGAGAAGAATATGAAGCACATGTTAAGGAAAAAAGATGTCCAGCTGGAGTATGTTCAGCACTTGCTAATTATATAATTGTAGATGGTTGTAGAGGATGTACTAAGTGCGCGAGACAATGTCCAGTAGGAGCAATTGAAGGAAAAGTTAAAGAAATTCATATTATTAACCAAGAAAAATGTATTAAATGTGGTGCTTGTATGAGCGCATGTACATTTAAAGCTATAATAAAAAGATAGGAAGGTAGGTGTCATACATGGATAAAGTTAAAGTAACTATTAACGGCATTGCGGTTGAAGTGCCAAGTAATTATACAGTATTAATGGCTGCTAAAGAAGCTGGTATAGATATACCTACACTTTGCTATTTGAAAGATATAAACGAAATAGCAGCTTGTAGAGTTTGCGTTGTAGAAGTAGACGTTAAGGGAGTTCCTATGAGAAACTTACCTGCATCTTGTGTTTTACAAGTTCAAGATGGAATGAACGTAAGAACAAATACTCCTCAAGTTAGAAAAGCAGTAAGAACAAACGTAGAATTAATATTAGCAAATCACAATAGAGAATGTTTAATTTGTAAAAGAAACGGAAGCTGTGAATTGCAAAAACTTTGTGATGAGTTAGGAATAAGAGATATACATTTCCAAGGTGAAAAGAAAGAACATAGAATAGATGATTTGTCTGACTCAATAGTAAGAGATCCAAGCAAATGTATACTTTGTGGAAGATGTGTAAGTGCATGTAAAAATATTCAGGGAATAGGTGCCTTAGACTTTACAAACAGAGGATTTAACACAGAAATTGCTCCTGCATTTAATTTTAGTATGAAGGATGTTAATTGTATATACTGCGGACAATGTATAAATGCCTGTCCAGTTGCTGCATTAAGAGAAAAATCAAATATTGATGATGTTTGGGCTGCAATAGATGACAAAGATAAATATGTTATAGTTCAAACTGCTCCAGCAGTTAGAGCATCATTAGGTGAAGAATTTGGGTTGCCTGTAGGAACAAGAGTAACTGGCAAAATGGTAGCTGCACTTAAAAGATTAGGATTTGATAAGGTATTTGATACTGATTTCTCTGCAGATTTAACTATTATGGAAGAAGGAACAGAGTTATTAGCTAGAATAAATAATGGTGGTAAATTACCAATGATAACATCATGTTCTCCAGGATGGGTAAGATATTGTGAAATTTATTATCCAGATTTTATAGATAACCTTTCAACATGTAAATCACCTCAGCAAATGTTTGGTGCAATAGCTAAATCATACTACGCACAGAAGATGGGTATTGATCCTAAGAAAATAGTTGTTGTATCAATTATGCCATGTACATCTAAAAAGACTGAATTAAAACGTCCTGAAATGGAAGTTGATGACTTAAGAGATGTAGATATTTCATTAACTACAAGAGAGTTAGGAGATATGATAAAGCAGGCTAGAATAAGATTTACAGAATTAAAAGATGAAGAATTTGATCAAATGCTTGGCGAATATAGTGGTGCTGGAGTTATATTTGGTGCAACAGGTGGAGTTATGGAAGCCGCTCTTAGAACAGTTGCAGATGTATTGACTGGTAAAGATTTAGAAGATATAGAATATAATGCAGTAAGAGGAATTGAAGGAGTTAAAGAAGCTTCAGTTACATTACCTATAAACGGAAAAGATACAGAAGTTAAAATTGCTATAGCTCATGGTACTGCTAATGCATCTAGAGTATTAGATGCAGTTAAAAATGGTGAAAAAGAATATCATTTTATAGAAGTTATGGCTTGTCCAGGTGGATGTGTTCACGGCGGAGGTCAATCACATGTTTCTGCTAAGGCCAGAATGGATGTAAATCCAAAAATAAATAGAGCTAATGCATTATATGATGAGGATAGATCAAGACCAGTGAGAAAATCACATAAGAATCCAGAGATACAGAAACTTTATGAAGATTTCTTAAAAGAGCCAAATGGTCATTTATCACATAAGTTACTTCATACTCACTATGTAAAAAGAGATGTATATAATAAATAATTAAGTTAAAGCCAGAATAATTTATTCTGGCTTTATTATTTATATTAGGATATATAATAAAAATAAATTATAATTGAACTAAATTATATAAAATAATGTTATAATATAGTTTGTTGTATATACATAGCAAATGTATTATACTTATTAAGTACTAATTGATTAGTTTATACTAATCCCAATATATGAGGGGATAGTATTAGTACATAATTTATTATTAAGCATATAATAATATAATTGGTAGCAGTTAAAATACTTATTAAAATGATAACTGTTATATTGAGATATTTTAAAAGTAGGTGAAAATATGATTTATTTAGATAATGCCGCAACAACATTTCCTAAGCCTAAATCGGTTACAAAAAGTATTGTTGATTGTATGACTAAGTATTGTGCCAATCCTGGGAGAAGTAGTCATACTATGGCAATAGAGGGTGCTAAATTAATATTTGAAACAAGGGAGTTAGTTGCAAAGTTATTTAATTTTGATGATCCGCTACGTGTAATATTTACATTTAATGCAACAGATAGTTTAAATTTAGCTATAAAAGGTGTACTTCAACCTGGTGATCATGTAATAACAACATCTATGGAACACAATTCAGTTTTAAGACCAATTCATCAGCTTAAATCTATTGGAGTTGAAAGTACAATAATAGACTGTGATGAAGAAGGATTAATTAATATTAGTGATATTGAAAATGCCATTAAATATAATACTAAACTTATAGTTACAACACATGTATCTAATCTAACTGGCTCGATATTACCAATTAAGGAAATAGGTAATATTTGTAGAAGACATAATATATTCTATTTAATTGACGCAGCTCAAAGTGCAGGTGTACTAGAAATAGATATGGAAGATTTTAATATTGATATGTTAGCGGCACCTGGACACAAAGGGTTATTAGGCCCACAAGGCACAGGAATATTAGTTATAGGTAAAAATGTTGACATAAGACAATTAAAAGAGGGTGGAACTGGTAGTGAGTCAAGCAAATTAACTCAACCTAGTTTTTATCCTGATAAGCTAGAAAGTGGAACACCAAATTTACCAGGTATAGCAGGACTAAATGCAGGCATAAAGTACATTTTAAACAAGGGCTTAAAATCAATTTATAGCCACGAAAAAAAAGTTTTAGACCTATTCATCGATGAGATATCAAAAAACGATAAAATCGAAATATACGGTCCAAAAGATAAAAACAACAGATGTTCTGTTTTACCGCTTAACATTAGAGGGATAGATTCTTCAGAAGTTGCATTTATGTTAGACAACAAATACCATATAGCAGTAAGACCGGGTTTACATTGTGCTCCTCTCGCACATAAAACAATAGGAACGCAATCAATAGGAGCTGTAAGATTTAGTGTTGGACCTTTTACAAAAAAAGAAGAAATTATTTATGCGGTTAATGCATTAAATGAAATTTCTAAAGAAATAAAATAATTTGATATATATAGTCTAAGCAAGCTGAACCATTTAAATATCATACGGATATTATAAGCAATAATATTAATCTAAAAAAACCTTACAGTTTCGAACTTTAAATGTATAAGTGTAACTTATACTATGGAGACTATGAGGTTTTTATAATTGGTATTAGTATAAGATAGTAAGTATTTTTACAATATAAAATTACTCTTTTCATCATAAAACGACTTTTATCCCTAATATTTTTAAATTGAATTTTTATATAATTATGGTATAATTTATGTATAGAAAACATAAAACAGATAATGTTTCACGTGAAACTATACAAGGAGATAAAGTATGAATTATGTAGATGTTATAGTTATTGTTTTTATTGGATTAATTGTTTTTGAAGGGTATCGAAAAGGCTTAGTTAAAATGATATTTGAGTTTGTAGGCTTAATTATCGCTTTCTTTATAAGTAAGCAGTATAGCTTTCTTATAGAAAAATTTTTAACAGATAAGACAAAGTTTTATCAGATAGTGCATGATTTTTTTCAAACAAAAGCACATTGGCTTACTGAAATTATACAAGATGGAACTACAGATGTAATAAATAAATTACAGGAAAGCTTACACTTACCTCAAGAAATGAAAATGCTTTTTATACAGTCGTATGAGGGTGGGGCAGGAGTTAATAATTTTGATAATTTTGTAAATTTGATAACTGATTTTGTTATTAAATCAATTAGCTTTTTAGTTACATTTTTAATTATTTATTTAATTTTATTAGTAGTATGCAGCTTAATAGATGCTTTTGTTAAATTACCGTTATTAAATATAACAAACAAAATTGGCGGGTCAGTTATAGGAATAGCAAAAGGTGTAATAATATTATATATTATATTTGCTTTAGCATCACCTGTTATTGCTTTTATGCCAGATAATAAATTAGTTAAAGAAATACATAAATCAAAATCCGGAGATATTTTTTATGATAATAATATAATATTAAACTATTTATCATATAAAGGATTTTATGAAGAGGAAGTTTAAACTTAGGAGAAAAAATATGAATAGAATAGATGCTAGAAAATTAAATTGTCCGCAACCACTTATATTAACAAAAAATGCTTTAGAAGGTGATTTGGACGAAGTTTTAGTCTTAGTAGACAATGATACAGCAAAACAAAATATACTTAAATTCTGCAACAAGATGGGGTATAGCGCCGTAGTTTCAGATCAAAATGGTGATATCGGCATTAATATCATTAAAACTATTGCGGATACCTGCGATATGTCAGAAGAAGTGATAGTTGGTGAGATAGAAAAACAAAATAGAGGGAATAAAGGATACTTAATAGGAACAAATATACTTGGTAATGGTTCTGAAGAATTAGGAAAAATGTTAATGAAAGGTTTTATTTATACTTTGACACAAGTAAAACCGTACCCAGAATTTATAATATTCTTAAATAGTGGTGTTAAATTAGCAAGTGAAGGTTCTGATTCAATAGATGATATAAACCAGTTATTGCAACATGGTACAAAAATTGTTTCATGTGGAACATGTTTAGATTTCTATCAATTAAAAGATAAATTAAGAGTTGGAGAAGTAACAAACATGTATGATATAGTAGAAACTATATCTGACTCAGGGAATGTTATAACTATTGGTTAATAATATAATTGACAAATTTAATCACAAAGGACATAATTATAATAGCAGGTCCTTTGTGATTTTATTATATAAGTTTTATTTCATAAAAAGGGAGTTGATATTATGCCAATGCCTTTAAATGTAGGTGATAAAATAAAATTAAAAAAACAGCATCCTTGCGGCGGATACGAATGGGAAATTTTAAGAGTTGGTGCTGATTTTAGAATAAAATGTACAACTTGTGATAGGCAGGTATGGTTACCAAGAAGAGAAGTAGAGAGAAGAATAAAAGAGGTTATTAGCACAAAAGTTAATGATTAAAAGCACAAAAAATTAAAATTGGAGGATTTAATTATGACAAAAGTTTGGGCTCACAGAGGAGCCAGTGGTTATTATCCTGAAAATACAATATCATCTTTTGAAGGCGCTATAAAACAGAATGCAGATGGTATTGAATTGGATGTTCATTTAAGTAAGGATGGATATTTAATAGTATGTCATGATGAAACTTTGAATAGAACTACTAATGGAAAAGGGTTTATAAAACAGTATGATTTATATGAACTTAAGCAATTAGATGCTGGATCATGGTATGATAAAAAATTTAAAGGTGAAAAAATCCCTCTTTTAGAGGAAGTTATAGATTTAATTAAGGGAACAAAAATGGAATTAAATATTGAGCTTAAAGCGGGCTCTATATTTTATCCGGGAATTGAAGAAAAAGTACTAAAAATGGTAGACAAATATGGTATAAAAAAACAGGTTATAATATCATCCTTCGATCATTATTCATTAGTTAAAACAAAGGATTTAGATAAGGATATTAAAACTGGAATTTTATATATGGAAGCCTTGTATAAACCACTTGATTATGTAAAAACTACAAAGGCTAACGCATTACATCCGAACTACATAACATTAACTAAAGATATAGTTGACGAAGCTAAAGCTATAGGTATAGATGTAAATCCATATACTATTAATAATGAAGAACATGTAAGAATGATTAAATCAATGAATGTAAATGCAATTATAACTAATTATCCTGACAAAGTAAAGGCTATATTATCAGAATAATAAGTGAATTTTTTTAATTTTTATGTTATAATTGTTTAAGATTAAAATATACTTAGTATAACAAAAGGTGATTATATGAGAAATTCTGCTCAATTGGTGCGAGAAGTTAAAGCTACAATGGCAATAGAAGGTCATCAACTTAAGAAAAAAGAAATAGATTTGCTTGAACTTTGTGCAGCAGGAAAAGCATCAACTAAGGACATAATAAAGAACCTAATTAAAAAATATGAACAAAAATAGGATATAATAGCATACTTAAAATGGCTCCAATGTTTAGGCATAGCCTATACATTTGTAGTCGAGACTATGATATAATATTTTGTTCAAATAATTGCAGAGGTAATTATGGATAGTTCTTACTATGAATATGAGTGGGATATTGGATATTGCTATCCAAAATCAAATATACTCAAAAATAAATTGAATATTATAGATAACAAAGAGCTTTTAGATGAAGCGGAAAGGCAAATTACTGCATTTAAAATATTGGATCTTAAAATGAAACCGTTAAGAGGAAATTTGGATATTAATCATCTATTATATATTCATAAGTATATATTTGAGGACATATATAGTTGGGCTGGAAAGACGCGCTGTGTTAATATAGCTAAAGGAAATCAATTTTGTAACTGTGTGTTTATAGAGGACAGATTAAATGATTTATTTATAGAGATTTTAGAGGATAATTATCTAATAGGATTACCGCAAGAGAAAGTATCAAAAAAATTATCCTATTATATGTCTGAAATAAATGCTATACACCCATTTAGAGAGGGAAATGGCAGAACCCAAAGAATGTTTATTGAGTACCTATCTAATGTAGCTGGGTTTCACGTGGATTTTTCAGATATTGCAAGTGAAGAAATGATAGAAGCAAGTGTTGATTCGTTTCTAAAGAATTATGAAAAAATGGATATAATTTTTGGAAAAATTACTAAGCCTATTTCAAAAAAAGAACAAGAACGCTTTGTAAATATTATTACTTCTAAAAATAGTGAAATAAAAAAAATATATTATGATTTTAAAAATAAAATATAAAAAGCAGACTTTTAATTATACTGTCTGCTTTTTATCTATATTATGGAGTAATTCTATTTATATCTCTTGGGAATAGTGTGGATAATCTTACGTTATTTTGGTTTAACAGTTTACTTGTCAAGCGTTCTAATCCAAGTCCTAAGCCACCATGAGGGGGCATGCCATACTTATGCATCATTAAATAACTCTCAAAAAGATCTACATTCATTTCACGTGAAACCATCTTCTCAACCTGTTCATTAAACTCGTGTATACGCTGTCCACCTGTAGTAATTTCTAGTCCTCTAAATATTAAATCAAAGCTCAAAGTAAATTCTTTATTTGAATCATCCATTGCATAAAACGGGCGTTTTTTGCTAGGATAATGCGTTACGAAAACAAACTCACTGTCATATTTTTTATTTATTATTTCAGATAACAATTTTTCTTCCTCTGGCTCAAAGTCAAACATGTCTGTTATAGGTCTTTTAAATTCTCTAGATACAAGTTCTTTAGCTTCAGTAAAAGTAATTGACGGGATAAAACTGATATCTGGTAATTTTACCTGAAGTAGGTTGATTTCATTTATATATTCATTTTTTAGTAAATTAAAGGTGTATTGAAGCATAAGAGTTTCCATATTCATGATATCTTCGAAGTTTTCTATAAAACCCATTTCAAAATCAACACTTGTGTATTCATTTAGATGTCTCGAGGTATCGTGTTTTTCAGCTCTAAATACAGGAGCAATCTCAAATACTCTTTCAAAAACGCCTACCATCATTTGTTTATAAAACTGAGGACTTTGTGTAAGGTATGCTTCCTTACCAAAATAGTCAAGACTAAAAATATTAGCTCCACCTTCAGCGCCGGAATATACTAATTTAGGGCTATGAATTTCTGTAAAGTTTTGTGAAAGCATAAATTCTCTAAAGCCTTTACATATACCTTCTTGTAGCTTAAATATGGCTCGTTGTTTTTCATTTCTAAGTGTTATTGGTCTATAGTCAAGCAAAGTTTCAAGTGATGTTTCTACAATTTTATTGTTAAAAATAATTGTGCTTTTCTCAACTGGTTCTGATAAAATTTCAACATCTATAAGTCTTAGTTCCCAGCCTGTTTTTGAGCGTTGTTCCGCTATAACCTCAGCAGAAAATATAACACATGATTCTTCTTTTATGTTTGTAAGTGGAAACTTTGAAAATTCTTCTGAGTATATACATTGTACCATTTGCCTTTTAGTTCTTAATATAATAAAAGAAAAGTTACTCATTTCTCTTATTTTATGTATACTTCCATGAATTTTTATTGTATTTCCAATATATTTTGCTATTTCCTCTATTTCAATATGATTCTTAACATTTCCTTCTATTTTTTTCATGATAAATCTCCTTATATTTTAAATTTATTTAATAATATATATTTAAAGACTTTATCCATCATGACATTGTCAACATGTCTCATACTATCACAACCTTTCAGTAAAACAAAAAACCACATAAGTAAAATAATTTACCAATGTGGTTTAATTTCATTATAGAAACATTTATAATCCACATAGGTGCAACACATGTAGCGCTTGCACCTATGAATAAATCAAAGCTACAAGCGCTAAATATCGTCGTCCTTATGTAAACAAATAATATTTAAAATATTATTAACAAAAACTAAATTGAACATGATATCTAACCTTCCTTTAAAATTTTTCTTAGTATAGCACTAAAGAATGCTTCTGTCAATATATAAAATAAGAATTTAAGCGATAAACTTAATGTTATCGAAGATATAAAAGAGTATATAAAAAAAATTTATAAAAAAATTGTTTACAAATTTTAATAAAAAATTGTTTTTATATAGTATAAAACAATTTTAATCGATTGAATGTTTTTTAAAAAATAAAACAAAGGAGTGATTGAAAATGAATCATTTTGCAAATGCATGTACATATGAAGGAGAAAACGCTGTATTATACTATACAGGAGGTCCAATGTTTTATCATGTAGGAGGACATTTGAATTGGAGAAACAATAATCCAGGAAACTGCATATCTGGTACAACAAGCAAAAAATTTAATGAAATTGGAGTAAATGGAAGATTTGCTATCTTTGCATCTGTTGTAGATGGCCGTAATTGTATGGAATATGTTATATTTAATACCTATGGAACTTATAGTATTGCTGATATGATGTATAAATATGCACCACCGAGTGAAAATGATACTGAAGCATATATTTCTATGATTGTTAATGAAACGGGATTAGGTAGAAACACCATTCTTAATACATTAAGTTCTTCTAATAGACAAGCACTTTTAAATGTTATGATTAGAAAAGAAGGTACGCAAAAAGGTAGGGTAGTACAAACAGATGTTTACCCTGTTTAAACTACTCGGCAATAAGATAACCAAGCATCTTTTGTTGTCATAACAGATAAAAAAACCGTGGTTGCTACCAAATAGGGTAGTCCATCACCTTATACTGATACTTTACACATAAGTTACACAGTTACTTTAAAGGATTGCCTAAGTCTATTAATGTCTTAGGTAATTCTTTTTTTATAGATTGGCAAAACAATCTTAAAATGTTATAAGCTCTCATCATATCGGCATTAAAAATAGTGCCATTATCAAGATATAGTCCTCTCTTCTTGCGGTTTGATTTAACAGTATATTCTTTGATACTTATATTGAAAGAGGACTGCATTAACTTGAATAGCTCTATTTTGTTTGATAAGAGTTATTCCATATAAATTAAGTTTATACTCTAGCTTCTGGTAGATCTAATTAAAAAGTAGGACATGGAATGCCTGATTATAGAAAAAAATATGAAGCAACTCTATTAGTATAGATTGACATATTTTAATTGTAAATTAATAGAAAATATGTCATAATTAAGTAGTGGCGTTCGTATATATTTAGGTGGAGGAAAGTTTTATGAAAAAGAAATTATTTTTAATATTAATAATAATATTATTAGCTATATCATTGTCCGTAATTATTAAAGAAAAAAGGTTACAAGTTAATGATTCACATAGAGAGTTTTTTTTTGGTTCCAATGATTATGTATTGGGTGGAATATTAATTAGTAGAATGTATTATGGACCTCCTGGATATGGCGAAGATCCTGAAAATGATACAAAAGAATATATATATATACTACAATTAAATCAACCAATAAATGTAAAAGCTATGAAAGAGGATGATTTTAATGTAGATGTATCTAATATATGCGAAGTACAATTGGTAATGACGGAAGAAAATATTAATATTTTAAAAGAATATAAGTATAAATATATAGAGTTAGAAGGATCCTTATTTTCAGCGTTTTCAGGTCATCATCATACAGATGTTTTGTTTCATGTCAATAAGATATTACAATAAAAATTTGATTTATATTCAATTTTATTAGTAGGTATTATATGAAAAAAAGGGAATACATCCCTTTTGTTTTATAATCCATTTTTTTCTCTTATTATCTGCTGTTCTACCCTTAGATTCGTTACAAAAGTATATCGAAGTAATAATACGTATACTAACTTGTTAAACTAAATTCTTATGTACAAAATAATAGTAATTGTAAAATAAATGCATTAATGTTAAAATGTATGTAGTAATTAATATTAAACGCCTCTCTATTGAATAGTTATATGGCGTAATGATGGAGGTATTATGGAACACAACGAAAACAATTATATCGAACAAAGAGTAACATTAGCTACACATACAAGCAGAACATTTGCGTGGATGTTTTTTGGGTTGCTGGTGACGTTTATATTGGCGTATACATCTTATTCAACAGGTTTTATTATTCAAATTCTTAGTATACCAAGTATATTCTACATTCTTCCTATAACAGAAATTCTTTTAGTCATTGTATTATCATCAAGAATACATAAGCTGCCAGTTGTTGCTGCTCATTCGTTATTTTTTGTGTATGCACTTTTGAATGGCTTAACTTTTTCTGTTTATTTTTTAATATATGAAGTTGCATCAATGATTTATGTATTTGCAGCGACAGCAGGTTTGTTTGGAGTTATGGCATTGTATGGATATTTTACTAAAAGCGATTTGACAAAATGGAAATCTGTGCTTTTCTTTGGACTTATTATATTGGTAGGGTTTTGGATATTCTCAATATTTATAAATCTTTCACAATTCGAAACTATAATCTGTATAGTGGGTATAGTGATATTTGTAGGATTTACAGCATATGATACACAAAAAATAAAACAAACCTATGAAATTTATCACAATGATCCACAAATGTTAGAAAAAGCATCTATCTTTTCAGCATTGCAGTTATATCTGGATTTCATAAATTTATTTATTTATCTTTTAAGATTTTTAGGAAAAAGAAAATAGTTTTATAGCTCATAATTTCATATTTTACACTTCAATAAAATAAAAGGTCTGGCAATCATTAAAATAAAAGATTCCCATACCTTTTTATTTTGGCTCTTTGTCATAGCTAAAAGCACTTTGGCTTAAAGTAGTTTTATTAGGTACGGTAAACCATGATAATAAAGGTGAATTTGAAAATTTATATTTTATGTATTTATCGAAAAAAGGGCAGACATGGTCAAGCGTCTGCCAACTTTTTATGATATACTTGTATGTAAGGAGGGACTAATTATATGCATGCATGGGAAGCTATACAAAAAACCTTGAACCATATTGAAGAACATATTGGCGAAGAAATTGAAATCACAGAACTGGCGGAAATCGCAGAACTTTCTCTATTCTACTATCAACGGCTGTTCACACGGTTAGTCAAAAAGCCGGTACGGGAATATATCAAGCTGCGCCGGTTAGCCAGAGCTTGCGGTGTGCTTCGTAATAAACAAAACCGTATCCTTGATGTTGCGCTAGATTATGGTTTTAGTGGACATGAAACTTTTACCCGTGCATTCAAGGACACCTACGGCATCACCCCAGCACAGTATCGGAATAATACTGTTGGTCTAGATAATTTTGATAAGCCCGATTTAATACTAAACTATATTATGGTAGACGAAGGCGTACCACTGCTAAGTGACGGGCTTATATTGGAATATAATCGCAAGACTCTTAATGAACCGCTAAACTTTCTTGGAGTAAAAGGTTTTTATCATTTCAAAAAGGGCAAAATGCTTGGCGAAAGACCTGGTGTCTCAGAACCTTCCGCTATTTGGCAAAGGTTTTTCGATGTCCATAAAGATATTCCGTATGTCCCCGGCGGGCGTCTAATTGGTGTTTCTTATCAAGGAGATGCTCCAGAAGGCTATTCAACTTATTTTGTCGGAGCAGAGGCTGAACAAGGTAAGGAGCATTCCCGTTTTGAAAACTGGGAGTTACCTGCGAGGGAATATGTCGTTTGTGGATTCGAGGCAGAAAACCTTGAACAACTGACTGGTTCTGCTTCTGGCAAGGCAATGAAACATATGCGGTTTTGGCTTAAGGAACATGGATTGACTGCGGACGGTTTTTTCCCGGAGATATATTATCATAGCCTCAGCAAGCTGAGCCATTGTTCATCCAAAATGGCGTATATGGAAATGTGGATTCCGTTTAGACAACGAGAAAACATAAATAAATTGATTGGAGAAAATGCTAATGAGTAAGTACGAAGAAGGATTAAAGATAATTGAAGAAAGATTCGGCAACAACAAGGATAATTTTATATCACTTGCAACTATTGATATAGAGCCGAGTGCTGATGGGAATCCCAGACCTGTTGTCCGTGATGTAGACGCATATTATGAGGACGGTGTGTTTTATGTTGTTACATATGCGAAGACAAAGAAAATGCTACAAATAGAACAAAACAAAGAAGTTGCTTTTTCGGCTAACTTTGATTGGTTTTCTGGCAACGGAATAGGTGAAAATCTAGGTTGGGTATTAGATCCGAAAAACGCTGAATTAAGGACTAAACTTCGCACGGTTTTTGCAGAATGGTACGACTACGCGAACAATGAGAAGGATAAAAATTGCTGTATTCTGGCAATTCGCATTATAAGGGGCACGGTAATTAAAGACCATGGTGCTGTGCGTTACAATATGGACTTTGTGAATAAAATAGAAACAAGCGAAGGGAAAATCATATAAAGTAGTGAGGTAAATATGCAGGTAGGAGATAAAATAGTATTTGGCAGATACGAATGGCGCGTGCTTGATATAAAAAACGATGCGGCTTTGATTATAACTGAAGATATAATAGAACAACACGCTTACCATGATGCATATAAAGATATAACATGGGCTGACTGCTCGTTAAGAAAATATCTTAACGGTGAATTTTATGACAAATTCAACACAGTTGATAAATCAAGAATAATTCCGGTATTAAATAAAAATCTTGATAATCAGTGGTATGGTTCAAAGGGCGGAGAAGATACTCAGGATTACATATTTCTTCTAAGCATTGAAGAAGTAGTATGCAAATATTTCGGTGACAGCAGTAAAAACCTTGAAAACCGCAGCGCCAAACAACGATACTGGTTTCAAAGGAAAGACATAAACAACAACAAGCGAAGATCGACTTTTGATGGGTATGTATGGTGGTGGTGGCTTCGGTCGTCCGGGCGTGACAATAGAAGAGCTGTATATATCCATGGAGACGGCAATATAGGCATTCAGGGAAACGGCACCTTCCGCTACAGCAGCAACACGATTCATCCTTCAACAGGTGATAACAGCGGCGGAGTTCGTCCCGCTTTGTGGTTAAAATATCAAGCCCAATAAGACAAGACGATTTTAAACCTTGTCTTATTTTTTTTGGAAAAAAACATAAACCCCATTGACAAAATAAACGTGAACCATTTATTTAGTTTTGTTTTTTAGGATTTTTAATCATATTTGTTTTAACAATCTCAGAATCAATATAAAAGCTAACAATTAGGTTGATTATTGACATTCTATACTTGATGTTATATTATTATAAAAATGTTTAATTATACTATCGGGTGGTGCTGTATGGAAATTGAAAAGGTTGAAAGTGTTGACTTTAAAAAATTGATATGTAGTGATATTTTAAAAGGACTTCCAAATTGGTTTGGTATACCAGAAGCTATTGATGAGTACATAGAAGAGAGTTCAAAAATGCCTTTTTTTGCATGCTATGATAACAATACAATCACTGGTTTTATTGCTATCAAAAAACATAATTTATATTCAGCTGAGATATATGTAATGGGTATTAATAAAAATTATCATAGGAAAGGTATTGGCAAAAAATTAATTGATAAATGCATAGAATGGTGTAAAGAAAATAACATAGAATTTTTACAGGTAAAAACCCTGGATGAATCAAATCCTGATATAAATTATGCAAAAACAAGAAAATTCTATGAGGCAATTGGATTTAGACCTTTAGAATGTTTTCCAACATTATGGGATATAAGCAATCCTTGTCTACAAATGATAATGAAAATAGAGTAGTATATAAGCGGAGGTGTAGATATGTTAAATCTTATAAAGCCTAAAATGTTAAAACCCGGTAACAAAGTAGCTACTGTCAGTCTTTCATGGGGTGGCGCAGGCGATGAAGAAATATTGTGGAGATATAAACAGGGTAAAGAAAGATTAGAAAATGTTTTTGGACTTAAGGTAGTAGAGATGGGTCATACCTTAAAAGGAACTGATTATGTTTATAACCATCCAGAAAAAAGAGCCGAGGATTTGATGAATGCCTTTTTAGATAAATCAATTAAAGGTATTATATCATGTATAGGTGGTAATGATAGCATTAGAATGTTACCTTATATAGACTTTAATATAATTCGTGAAAATCCTAAGGTATTTATTGGGTATTCAGATACTACCATATCGCATTTTATTTGCTTAAAGGCAGGGTTATCAAGTATATATGGTCCTTCAGTTTTAATGGACTTTGCTGAAAATGTTAAAATGCCAGATTATACAATATCCTCTATTAAAAAAACATTATTTAGTAATGAAATAATAGGTAATATATCTCCTTCTAATGAATGGTCAAGTGAATATTTGCCTTGGCTTATAGAAAATAAAAATATAGAAAGAAAATATTCTCCTAATAATGGATATGAGATATTACAAGGAAGTAAAAAAACAACAGGTAGATTAATTGGAGGATGTCTATCAGTTATTGAATTTATGAAAGGAACATCATTATTTCCAAACATAGATAGTTTTAATGATACAATACTTTTTTTAGAAACATGCGAGGAAATGGAGCCTGTATGGTACGTTGAGAATTGTCTAAGAAACTACGGTGTTATGGGTATTTTAGATAGAATTAATGGAATAATCTTTGCAAAACCATACCATAATACATACTATGATGAATACAAGGATGTAATTAAGAAAATTTTAAAAGAATATAACAGAGAAGATATGCCTGTACTATATAATTTAAATTTTGGTCATACAGAGCCTAAAATATGTCTACCATATGGAGCACTAGCACAAATAGATAGCGAAAATAAAACATTCTCAATATTAGAAAACGTTGTTGAGTAGATAAAAAAATAATTAAAATATTAGTAATCTTAGTAGAGTGTTTCTTCGACATACTTTTGTTGTGAATTTAAGTTGAGCAATAAATATAAAAAAAGTTTCTGTCTCCGCAACGAGATTTACCTTGATTTTTATAAGGTTGGTAAATCTCGTTGAAGTCGCATAAACTTTTTTTATATTCATTGCCTTCATAGCGTAGAAAATCAAAGAAAAATAAAAAGAATTTTTCTTTGATTTTCTACTGTATTGGCATGTTCTTCTACTAAGCTTTCACGCATACATAGTTACCTGAAAAGTATTATAATATTAGCGTAGCGATAACTAAAGTACATTGAAGGCATAATAGAATTTAACTTTTATACGACTAGTACTTGAACTACTTTTTCGTTTTTCTGTGTTAGTGCACATTCACGACTCCTGACCAACTAACACAATTAGTAGACAAACCTGCCAAAAGCATAGATAATCAAAGAGAAATCCTTTTATTTCTCTTTGATTATCGGTTGCTAAGAATAGCGAAGTGTATAAGAGACGTTTATGTGACTTAATGAGGCTTTCCCTTCCTTAACAAAAAACATGGGAAACCGAATTACGGAACAGAAACGTCTCTTATATACTTTGCTTAACATGGATTCGTAGTAAAAGTAAAATCGAAGAAACAAAATAGTCTAAGCTAAATTCTCATCTATATTACTGTAGTATTTTAGAATGAAAATAAATTTAAAATTACCTATTGACTCTCTCACTATGGTATACTTTATACTAAATATGAGCTCAATAAACACACATATGTGAGGTATGTTAAATGTTAAAAATAGGTGAATTTTCAAAGCTATCGAGGATAAGTATACGGATGTTAAGGCATTATGATGAGATTGGACTACTGGTGCCTGATAATACAGATTTTTTTACAAGCTATCGTTACTACAGTGAAAGTCAACTACCTGTTGCAGGGCGAATTACTGCCCTAAAGGATATGGGGTTTAGTTTAGCTGTTATTTCAGAAATAATGAAAACTTATGACGACTCAGAGGCTTTAGTCCGATTTCTTGAAATAAAGCAAGCGGAAGAGATATATCAGGTAAAAGAAGCTAAACACCGTCTACAACTTCTTGAGACAGCTATTAGAAGATTGAGAGAGGATGGAGTAGATATGAATTATAATGTTACTTTAAAAGAATTACCGGAAAGATATGTGGCAAGTGTTAGAAAGATAATACCTTCCTATAACCAGGAAGGAACGTTGTGGGGCATTCTTATGCAGGAGACAGCTGCCCTTAATTTACAGAATGGAGATCCTTGTTATACATTAGCGATTTTCCATGACGGAGAGCATAAGGAATCAGATGTTGATGTAGAGGTTCAAAAATCAGTTAAGGGTAATTATAAAAATACAGAAAATGTTGTATTTAAAACAGTTGCTCCTATTTTGATAGCTTCTGCTACCTATAAGGGTAGTTATGAAAAAATAAATGAGGTTAACGAAGCAGTGGCAAATTGGGTCAGAGATAATGGATATGAGTTTAACGGGTTGTCATTTTGCATTTATCATGTAAGCCCTCATGAAACACAAAATTCTGATGAACTGGTAACAGAAGTTTGTTATCCTGTAAAAAAGAAATAAAATATTAGTAAAAACTATTTAGGTATATTTCCCAGACAATAAACGACAAAAATAATAGAATTAGGTGTATAAATTTAAATAAAAAATTACCCAGAAGAACTTACAAGTCAATAACTCTTTTGGGTAATTTTTATTTAATTTATAAGATTATTAATCCATTTTTTACTATAATACCTTTTTAAAACTATAGCTAGTTTAAATATCTCTTCACTAAATACTACAGCCAAAACATAATAAATTGGTAAATTTAGAACTAGTACTGAGAAGAATGCTAACGGTACTCCAATTAACCAAATGCTAATTAAATCTAGATACATACAAAACTTTGTATCTCCACCAGAACGAAGTATACCACAAATAAACATGTAAGAAAACATTTTAGGAGTCATATATATTGCAAATACAATCAATGATCTTTCTAGCATTAAATTAGTCTGCGGATCAAAATTATACATATTAACAATAAGATTTCTAACTAAGAATAAACATATACTTATTATAACATTTAACCATAATGTTATCTTTAAAAAAGCCATACTGTAATCATAAGCTTTATCCATTTTGTTTCTACCAATTTCATTACCTATCATTACAGCTGCTGCATTACCAACTCCGAAAAACATTGACTGGAATAAGTCATTTATAATATAAGCAACCTGTACTACTGCTATAGCAGATGGTCCAATCATACCGTATGCAATATAATAAACTGTTGTCCCTAATGACCATGATGACTCAGAAATAATAACAGGGAGAGATGTTTTAAGAGTATTTTTAAACATTTTAAAATCCCATGACATAAGTTCTTTAAGCTTACCAGCAAGTGGATGCTCTTTAGATTTGTATATGTAACCAAACATTAATACAAATTCAACTATTCTTGCAATTACAGTAGCTATAGCTGCTCCTGCAACTCCAAGCTTTGGAAAACCAGCAACACCATAAATTAATAAGTAATTTAATACAGTATTAATACTTATTGCTATTGCACTAATAATTGTTGGAGCTTTTAGCTTATGAATAGCTCTTGAATTAAAGCTAGCTGCGTAGGATAATGCTGTAAATAAATATGAAACAGATATGATTCTTAAATATATTATTCCATCATTTATAACTGTAATATCATTGCTAAATATTGATACTATTTGTCTAGGAAAGATAAATACCACAATTGAAAGTGCTACTGATAAAACAGTTCCTAAAAACAAATTCATTCCAAATAATTTTTTTATATTTTTTAAATCCTTAACTCCCCAATATTGAGCTATAAAAATAGTTGATCCACTGTATATTCCAAAGCATATCATGGAGAAAACAAAATAAACTCTGTTAGCTATCCCAACAGCTGCTAATGGATTTACACCTAATTGACCTACCATTATAGAGTCAATCATATTAAGCCCTATGCTAATAAGGTTTTGAATAACAACAGGTAAAGCTATTACCATCATTGGTTTGTAAAAGTTTTTATCAAATTTAAGCTTGTTTTTCATGTGTCCACCTTTACTAATATGAATTTAATTACGACGTACAATTATATCAATTTAAAATTAATAAAGCAATATTAATAAAAATTTTGATAAAATTATTATTAATTTTACATAATTTAAATAAATATATAAATAAACTTT
>DLNM01000034.1 GCA_002479485.1 Firmicutes bacterium UBA7510
TTAGCTTTATTTTATTTATTTTAAGTCAAACATTGCATTATTACAAATTGAGCCAGAGCCATATAGCATTAAAACCAAATCGTAGTCATTATTATTTATAAATTCTTTTACAGATTGATCTTTAGATAGTCTAAAATCAACCATTGTAACTTCTTTGCAGCTTAGTGACAAAAATGCAGCAACTGGCAGTGCATAGGAATCTTTAATCAGCAATATTTTATAATCATTTGGAGCATCTTCATTAACTATGGTATTAAAATCATTATCTAAGCTAAAATACGATGCATATCTATTTGTTGTTATTGGATTTTCTGGATTGCTTAAGCTTTTATCGATTATTGTATCATTGAAACTTCCTTCACTTATAGGTTTTTTATCAAATCCTTGGTATAGTTTTATATTAGTTTCAAATTCAGGTGTAATAAGTGTATAATCATCAATACCAGAGTAAATTCTACCCATTCTTTTTCCAAGTGAACCTAAGAAGCTATCATTAAATGTTTCAACCTTATAATTTTCTATGTTAGTATAATAGTTGTTTTCATCTAAGTTTACACCATAAGTAAGGTTTATATAATTTACCAGTTCTTTGAACGCCCAAAATGCAGTTTCTGTTTTCCAATGATGGTCAGTTTTAAAGAAAGAGTTTGAAATATCTAAATCACCTATATCTGCAGACTTTCTTAAATCAAGATAGTTTACTTTATTTTCATCTAATCCAGATATGAATTTATCACTATTGAGATTAGAGTTTGCATAGATGTCGATACCTTTTTTAAATGTTGTGTAACCCTCATAATCCTTTGACAGTGCTAATATAAACGAAAATGGCATGTTAATATCCATGAAATAATCATTCATACTTGCTAGCTTCTTAGCATTAGCTTTAGTATCATAATTGTATCCTGCAAAATGCAATAATCCCTGTTCATCTTTTAACATATAACCTATATCAGTATCGTCAATAATTTTTTTGTCTAATAATTTTTGAGTTGCACCGTATCCTTCAATAAAATATTCCTGACCAGCGATATTTTTGCTAAAAACTGAGTCGCTAGATTTAATAGATTGTTCAAACGTCAAAATTAACTTACCAACTAAATTAGCATCCGAATTTTTATATGTTTTATATGAACTTGTTAATATTTCTTTATAATTGTTTACAATAGTTATACCGCTAATAACAAAGGATACTATTAAAAAAATTATTGCAACAACTAAATTTCTCTTATTTGTTTTTGTCATAAATACCTCCGTGCATATCTTTCACACTTTTTCCACCTTAAAAGTTAAAGTAAATAAATGGATTATACGTTCCTTTTACTATATAAAAAAGACTTATAAAATATATTGAAACTAAAGCTAAAATATAAATTGTACTATACACAAAATTATCTTCTAATTTATGTTTTTTTATTAGATTTTGTAAATGGACTAAAGCAGGTGTTGAAAAAATTGCTGCTGCAATAAAGAATATTGTTGATCCTTCAAAAGTTGATAAGATAAACTTATCTGTTAATGTATTATTATTCAATCCAAACATAGATTTTATGTATATTATAGCAGAATCTATATCATTGCTTCTAAATAATACCCATCCAAATATAACTGCCAAAAATGTATATAACCATTTAAAAACACTTGCTTTTTTTAGCTTGTGTTCAAAACTAAATAATTTCTCTATGGTTAGCAAAATAAAATAATAAAGTCCCCAAGTAATGAAGGTCCAGTTTGCACCATGCCAAATCCCTGTTAAAAACCAAACAACAAATAAATTTAAGATTAATCGTGATTTAGTTTTAACTCTGCTTCCTCCAAGTGGAATATAAACATAATCTCTAAACCAAGTTCCCAATGATATATGCCATCTTCTCCAAAATTCAGATACTGATTTTGATATATATGGATAATTAAAGTTTTCATTAAAATGGAATCCAAACATCCTTCCAAGACCAATAGCCATGTCAGAATATCCAGAAAAATCATAATATATTTGGAATGTATATGAAATGGCACCTAACCACGCCATAGCAATAGATAACGATAACAAATTAGAGTTAAAAGCCTTATCAGCTAGTATAGCGAATGTATTAGCAAGAAGAACTTTTTTTCCCATACCGATTATAAATCTACATATACCCTTAGAGAAGTCCTCTAAGGTTTCTTTTCTATACTTTATTTGTTCTGCAACGGTTTCGTATCTAACTATAGGACCAGCAATTAGTTGTGGAAAAAATGATATATATAATGCTACATTAAGTGGATTTTTTTGAACCTCACCATTTTTTCTATAAACATCAATTACATATGAAATTGCCTGAAAAGTAAAAAATGATATGCCTATTGGCAAAGCAATTTCTGGTATAATAAAATTAGTACCTGCTATTTTATTTATGTTTGAAATTGTAAACATTAAATACTTATATATAAATATAATCGTTAAATTAAAAATAACCATTAAGGTTAATGAAAGCTTTGAAATTAATTTATTATCTCTATATTTGTCTACTAAAATTCCAAATACATAGTTAAGCATAATTGATAATAGCATTACAAATACAAATCGTGGCTCTCCCCATGCATAAAACAAAAGGCTTACTATTACAAGAAATATATTTCTTAATTTTATACTTCTTAAAACAATGAAATATATTAATAAAACTATAGGAAGGTATGCAAATATAAAAATTGAGCTAGAAAAAATCATTTTTCCTCCATATTTATTATATCATAGTCTCGACTATGTCGAGCCATTGTATATTTTAAAACCTAGGAAAATATTATATCATTGTTGTCTAAAAATCAAGTAAATATTCTTAAAATCTAAATTAATACTTAAATAATTTAAATCTGAATATAATTTATTATGCAGGTTAAAATACACATAATTAGATTTTTATATAAAGGAGAATTTTTTATGACTAAAATTATTTGTGGAGTTTTAAATTGCTATTTAAACAAGGATAAATATTGCTGTGCAGAGAGTATTGATGTTACAGGTGATGGAGCCCAAAGTAGAGGAGCTACAAATTGCGAAACATTTGCTAAAGATAAAGGCGGCTTTAAAAGTTCAGCTAAAACCATTAAGGAACAGGCAGATGTAAGTTGTGAAGCTAATACTTGTGTACACAACGAGGACAATAAATGTCGTTCTCAAACTATACAGATTCATGGTTCAAGTGTAGATAAAAGTGAAGAAACATTCTGCACGACTTTTAGACTTAAATAGTTGTATGATAAATTGGATTTAACTAAAAATAACACGGTATTGACTGTGTTATTTTTAGTTAAATTTGATTTCATTTATTTTATCTCTTATCAATTCTATTGCATCATTAATAAGTTGTTGTAGTGATACATCCTCTACACCTGCTATGTGTACATTACATTTATGAGAAGGGATAAGTACCTTCAATGCATTACTGTCACAAATAGCCTCAGCCATTTTTGGAGTTAATTCTCCGAGCAGTGAATTAGGCATTATAATAGCAAGTACTCCAACAATTATAGGAACCTTATACGCATTATGTACAATTGCATTTTCACCAGTCGCACCATCGGTAGCACCTGCTTTTAGCATTTGTGTAGTTGCCACACTATTGGTTCCAAGCGCTAATATACTTAATTCAGGGATTTCTTTTCTTATACTTTCTACAAGTATTTTTCCAATTCCTCCACCCTTGCCATCAATTACAGCTATATCGTATAAATTTTTCATTTGATGTACTCCTTTATAAAAAAATAACTATAAATAATTTATTAAAATAACTATCTAGTTATTTAGTAATTATAACATATCTCCAAATAAAAGTTAATAAATTCTTATTTAGCTTGACAGTAAAAATTAAGAGGTGTACAATTTATGTGTTTTGAAGCACATATTAATGTGCTTTAATCATGCAATAAAATACATATAGGAGTTATATACTATGCATATACTCAAAAACTACATAACTTTATTAAAAACAGAATTTAAAGGATATAACAAAAAAAGTCTTAGTAAGGATATAATCGCAGGTATTACTGTATCTGCTGTATCTCTGCCACTTGCGCTTGCTTTTGCAATAAGCTCGGGAGCAGATGCTGCTTCAGGATTGATAACTGCAATACTTGCTGGACTTATAATTGGTACCTTGTCAGGTGCTTCATTTCAAATTTCAGGACCTACTGGAACAATGACAGCAATAACACTTTTGCTTGTTGCTAATCATGGTCCACAGGGCATCTTTATAGCAGGCTTTATAGCAGGTGTTGTCTTATTGTTAGCTGGTATATTTAAGCTTGGTGGATTGGTGTCATATATACCATTACCAGTCGTTACAGGATTTACATCGGGTATCGCAATAATCATATTTTCAGGTCAAATTGATAATATATCAGGTTTGACTTCATCAGGAACCAACGTAATTTCTAAAATAATTAGCTATTTTACAACACAACAAAGTATTAACATTGTTCCTCTTCTTTTAGGATTAGCAGTTATATTTTTAATGATTTTATACCCTAAAAAATTGAGAAAATATTGTCCCGATCCATTGATGGCAATTATATTAGCAACAGCTATTAATATAATTTTTAAACTGCCGGTAGATGTTGTTGGTAAAATACCACGTACTATTTTCTTATCTAATAGACTTGATGTATCTTCAATTGATATGTCTCATATATCAACCTTTGTTACATCTGGTATAAGTATCGCTGCCTTAATTATGATTGAAACATTACTTTGTGGAAGATCAGCTGGTCGTATAAAAAATGAAAAGATTGATTCAAATCAAGAATTAATTGCTCAAGGTATAGGAAATATGGTAATACCATTTTTTGGTGGTGTTCCAGCTACCGCAGCGTTAGCCCGTTCTAGTGTTTCAATAAAAGCTGGAGGACAAACTCGTTTAGCCAATATCATTCATGCACTTGTATTGCTATTATCAATGTTTTTACTAGGTTCAATAATGTCTCAAATTCCGCTTGCTGCACTTTCTGGTGTACTGATGGTTACATCAATTAGAATGAATGATTGGTATGTTATAAAGGACATATTTAATAAAAAAATAAAAACTGCTATATTTCAATACCTAATAACTATGATAGTTACTGTTGCATTTGATTTAACTACAGCAATATTAGCTGGTATAGTATTCTCTGTATTAATGTTTATGGTAAAAATATCAGATATGCAAATTAGCATAGCTGATATTGATAAAAATAAGCTTTTGGATAAGACTAAGCATTGTGATAAATATAATAAAACAGGCGTAATTTATATTACAGGCCCTCTGTTCTTTGGAACTGCTAATACCTTAGAGGATAAATTGCCAACTAAAACTTCAAAAGATATTTTGATTTTCTCTATGAGAGGTGTTACAATGGCTGACATTTCAGGAGTGCAGGCATTAATTGAACTATGCGAAAAACTACATAGTGATAATAAGAAAGTATATTTTACATGCGTACAACCTAATGTATTGCAAATGTTTGAACGTTGTGGTATGAAAGAAAAAGTTGGTGAAGATGCTTTCTTTTGGAGTACAGATAAAGCCTTAGATTACATAAGAGAGAGTAATTGTTTTGCGTTAAATAGTTGATTTTTTTGTCTTGTTTTAATGCAACTTATAATATATAATGGTAACGATATTTAAACAATATTATTTATATTATTGAAATAATATAATAAAATAGCTACGAAGGTTATTTTGTATCTGAAGATGCTTACTTAAAATTTTCGGAGGAAATTAGATGCAAAATAAAAGTAATTTAAAATATTTAATTTTAACAGCTATGTTTATAGCAGTAGGAGTAATTTTACCGCAGGCATTTCATTTGTTTGGGGGTACAGGACCAGTGTTTTTACCTATGCATATTCCGGTTTTATTATGTGGATTTATTGTAGGTTGGAAATATGGTATGATTTGTGGAATTATAACACCATTACTATCTAGTTTATTTACAGGAATGCCAGTAATGTTTCCGGTTGGAATAGGAATGATATTTGAGTTAGCTACATATGGATTACTATGCGGACTACTTTACAAGAGCTTAAATAAAAATGTATATGTAACTTTAATTGTTGCAATGCTTGGTGGAAGAGTTGTATCTGGCATTGTTAATGCAATAGTTATGGGAGTGGCAAGTAAGCCATACGGTTTAAGTATTTTTCTAACAAATGCGTTTGTTAAAGCAATACCTGGAATTGTTATTCAAATTGTTTTAATTCCATTGTTAATTATAGCTTTAGAAAAAGCTGGTCAATTAGAAAAAGTAAAATAACAAATAATATTTGTTGCAAATATTATTAGAAACTGTGTCCGAAGGCACAGTTTTTTTACATTAAACATATATTTTATGGTATAATATGCGTAGCATATTTAAAATGGCTCAACGTAGTTGAGACTATGATATAATATGCATAGACTCAAAATGTCTCGACGTAGTTGAGACTTGGGAGCTTGAAGCTATAAACATTAAGGAGATATAAATGAGCTTTTTACCTATAGATAAAAAAGATTTAAAAAAATATGGTTGGGATTATTGTGACTTTGTTTTTGTCACTGGAGATGCATATGTTGACCATCCATCCTTTGGTACAGCAATAATTGCTAGAACCCTTGAAAGATTTGGATATAAGGTTGGAATAATTGCACAGCCTGATTGGAACAATATAGAGGAATTTAAACGTTTAGGAAAGCCTAAACTTGGTTTTTTAGTTAACTCAGGCAATATAGATTCTATGGTTAATCACTATACATCAATGAAGAAAAAAAGAAGTACCGATGCCTACTCGCCAGGTGGAGTTGCTGGCAAAAGACCTGATAGAGCAGTTATTGTTTATTCAAATAAAATAAGAGAAGCATATAAGGATAGCCCTATAATTATAGGTGGAATAGAGGCAAGTTTAAGACGTCTATCTCACTATGATTATTGGAGCGACAAGGTTAGAAGGTCAATTCTTTTAGATTCATCAGCTGATTTGTTAATTTACGGTATGGGCGAGAAACAAATAATTGAGATAGCTGAAAGCTTAGATTCAGGATTACCTATTGAGGAAATAACATACGTTAAAGGTACAGTATATAAAACAAAAGATAAAGAAAGAGCATTTGAGCCTTTATTTTTACCTATGTTTGATGAGGTTGTGACTTCTAAGGAAAAGTATGCAGAAAGCTTTAAGATTCAACACGAAAATACAGATTCCATAAATGCCAAAACCTTAGTTGAGCAGTATGATAATTTATATGTTGTACAAAATCCTCCTGCCGAGGCTTTGTCAACTATGGAACTTGATGATGTATATGATATGGATTATGAAATGACTTATCATCCTATCTATGAGCATGATGGAGGAATACCTGCACTAGAAGAAGTTAAGTTTAGTGTTACAAGTGTTAGAGGCTGCTTTGGAGGTTGTTCATTTTGCGCATTAAATTTTCATCAAGGAAGAACAATTCAGTCCAGAAGCCATGAATCTATGATTCATGAGGTTGAAAAAATGACTAAGGATAAAAATTTTAAGGGTTATGTTCATGATGTTGGAGGACCTACTGCTAATTTTAGACTTACATCTTGTGAAAAACAATTAGAGCATGGAGTTTGCAAGAATAAACAATGCCTATCACCGAAAAAGTGTGGCAATCTAGTCGTTAATCACAGTGATTATATACAGCTTCTTAGAAAATTAAGAAAAGTACCAAATGTTAAAAAAGTCTTTGTTCGATCAGGTGTTAGATACGATTATGCTATATATGATAAAAATGATGAATTTATAAAAGAGTTAGCTAAGCATCATGTAAGCGGGCAGCTTAGAACTGCTCCAGAACATGTTTCTAATAACGTACTAGAGCTTATGGGTAAACCATCTATTGAAATATACAATAAATTTGTTGATAAATTTTATAAGGAAAATGAAAAACTTGGATTAAAGCAATATATAGTTCCATATTTTATTTCAGCACATCCAGGATGTACTCTAAATGATGCAATAAAACTTGCAGAATATATAAGGGATATGGGTCATATGCCAGAGCAGGTTCAAGATTTTTATCCTACGCCGGGTACATTATCTACTTGTATGTATTATACTGAAATAAATCCTTTAACAGGTAAATCTGTTTATGTTCCTAAATCTGTTGAGGATAAGAAAATGCAAAGAGCATTAATGCAATATCAAAAAAGAGAAAATTATGGCTTAGTGCTAAAGGCTTTGCAAAAAGCAAATAGACACGACTTAATTGGTTTTGACGAAAAATGTCTTATAAGACCACCTATGAAACGGTAACTAATTACTGCTTTAAAAGCAGTAATTAATTATTGCAAAATGTGTGAAATTAAGTTAGTATTAATATAAAGAATAAACTATATAAAGGGTTGGCAAAATGAGAAAAAAAACAAAATATATGATAAGAAGAATTATACTTTTAGTTTTGTTAATTGTAATATTTACTGGTGCTTTTTTTATAATTAGCAATTTAAATAACAATGATCAAAAAGAGGATTTACCAAATGATGATAACATAATTACAAATCCTGAAGGGGAGATAAAAGATCCTCAAAATGGTAAAGATGATGAAAATAAAAATCAGAATAAACCTGATGACGTAACAAAAAAAGAAGATATAAACATTACAATTTCAGCTGTTGGAGATATAATGTTTCATCCAAGACAAATAAATGGAGCTTATGATTCTGCAACAGGTACTTATAATTTTAAACCATATTTTGAGCCTATTAAATCAATAATAGAGTCAGCGGATATTGCTGTAGGCAATTTTGAAGGAACTACCTGTGGCAATGATATATACGAATATCAAGGATATCCACTTTTTAACGCTCCTGATGAGGTGCTAGATGCAATTAAGTATGCTGGGTTTGATGTTTTATCAACGATAAATAATCACTCCTTGGATACTAGAAAAACTGGTGTAATTAGAACTATTGAAAAAATGGATACTAGAGGTTTAGCTCATGTAGGAACTTATGTTGAGAAACCAGAAACTAGAGTAATAATGCAAGATGTTAAGGGTGTAAAGATAGCATTTTTAGCATATACAGAAATGTTAAATGGCCTTGATTCAGTTTTATCACCGGAAGATTTAGATGCAATGATTAATAAGCTTGATGAAAGCAAAATAAAAGAAGATATTGCATATGCAAAGGAAAATAAAGCTGATTTAATTGTAATGATAGTGCATTGGGGAGATGAGTATATGCAAACTCCAAATGCTAGACAGAAGGACTGGGCTGATTTTATGTTATCAGAGGGTGTAGACATAATTTTTGGTAGCCACCCACATGTTATACAGGATGCAGAAGATTTTATATATAATGACAAACGAGTTTTTGTAGCTTATTCTACAGGAAACTTTATTTCAAATCAGAGAACTGAGGAAGAACTACCAGCTCAAACAGAGGATGGGGTTATACTGACACTTAAAATTAAGAAAAGTGGAGAAACTGGTAAAACTACAATAGAGGATATTGAGTACACCCCTACATGGGTTTATAGAGGCAAGCAAGAAGGTAAAACTACATTCACATATAGAATACTACCTGTAATGGAGTATATAGAAAGTGGAGATTACTCAGCTGAAGCAAAAGAAAGAATGCGTAGATCCTATAAGGACACCATGTCTAAGTTAGATAAAGAGTTTAGCGAATAAAATAAAACAGGAGACTCGAGATGGAACAAATAAAATTGATTTTTACAAATATTTCCATTTTCAATATTATAGATATTGTAATAGTTTATTTTCTATTATATAAGGGATACATGCTAATTAAAAACATGCGTGCAAAGCAGCTTGTGAAAGGTATTGTTTTAATTCTTGTAATAACACAGTTATCTGGATTGTTTGAACTATTTACATTAAGCTGGATATTAAATAGCACGTTACAGGCGGGTTTTATTGCTCTAGTAATATTATTCCAGCCTGAACTAAGAAGAGCACTCGAATATATTGGAAGAACGTCAATGTTTTCTTTATCGTCATTAGATAAGGATGTTGCTTCATCTCAAAAGGTTATAAAAGAAATATCCACTGCTACATCATCACTTTCAAGACAAAAGATAGGTGCTTTGATGATTTTTGAAATTAAAACTGGATTAAATGAAATTATTGATACTGGAGTTACAATAAATTCAGAAATATCAAGTGGATTGTTAATTAATATTTTCATACCAAATACTCCTTTGCATGATGGTGCAGTCATTATAAGAGATTATAGGATAGCAGCAGCGGGTTGTTTTTTACCATTAACAGATAATAATCAACTTAGCAAAGACATTGGAACAAGACATAGGGCTGCTTTAGGCATGACTGAAAAATCTGATGCTATTGCTGTAATTGTTTCTGAGGAAACTGGATATATTTCATATGCTATTGACGGTAAATTATATAGAAACATTCAAATAGAAGAATTGGAAAGAGTATTGGCTAAGATATATTTAGACGATGACAAGCCAAAAATATTTGAAAAATGGAGAAGTATCTATGAAAATAAAAAACGATAAAATAATTATTCAGGTTATCTGTGCATTAGTTGCAGTTGGACTATGGGTTTTAGTAATGATTGATAAAAATCCTATGGGAGAAAAGCCATTTTATAGAATACCTGTAACAATTAAAAATGTAGAAGCACTTACTAGGGGCAGTACATCGTATATGCTGATGGAAAATAAAGATAGCTTTACAGTCAATGTAAAGGTTAAAGGACTATATAATGACCTATTAAAGCTTCAAGCTAAGGATATTAAGGCCACAGCTGAGATAACTGATTTTAAAGAAGGTTTGAATTCTTTAGTTGTTGAAGTAGAGATCCCCAATAATGATATGAAAGTCGACGTAATATCTCCAAAAAACATTACATGTACAATTGATCAAATTGTGTCTGTTTCTGTAGATGTTTTAGTACAATACCAAGGTGTTCAGGCTTCAGGATTTCATCTGGAGTACGGTGCTTCAAATCCTGATTCAGTTATTGTAAAAGGGCCAAGAAGTATAGTAAATTCAGTAAGTAGTGCAATAGCTGTTGTTAATGTAGAAGGAATGCAGGAAAATGTTGTTCAGAATAAACCTGTTGTGCTATATGACAATACAAATAAAGAGATAGATACGAAATTTTTAACAATATCACCAAGCTCTGTAGAAGCTAGCTATGATATTTTACCGACAAAAACAGTTCCTGTTAAACCTGTGTTCACAGGAGAGCCAGCAGAGGGCTATAAATTAACTGACTTAGCTATTGATATGAAAAGTGTTGAAATTGCAGCTCCTAAGGAGATTTTGGATACTATAGTTGAATTGGAAACTGAGCCAATAGATATAACGGATGCTAGTTTAAATGTTATGTCTGAGAAGAAAATTGTTACTGGTAAGAATGTGAAAATTGTAGGAAAGACTAATAAAGCTAATGTAACTGCAACAATTGAAGAAATTGTTGATAAAGAGTTTGTTTTTGACTTTAGTGATATAGAGTTTGCCAATAAAGGTGATGATTATACCATTACACCTATAGACGAAGATCAAAAGATTACAGTTACAATAAAAGCTACCTCTACTATTATGAATAAAATTAATAAAGAAAATATAAAACTTGTTGTTGATTTGATGGACTCTGTTGAGGGTTTAAACGAGATTTTATTAAGCGTTACAACAGATTCAGAGGTAGAAAGCCTGACTAGTGACACTGAATATGTTAAATTCAATTTGGAAAAATCAAAAGTTGAATAAAAATATAAATAATTAGTAATTAAATTAAGAATTGAGATGCTATTAAGATGGATAAAAATATAAAAAATGTATTAAAATTAGCAGATAATCATCTAAATAACTTAGAGGAATATCAGAGTCTTCTTGAAGCTATTTTTCTAAGCACTCAGGATGCTATTAGTGTTGTAAATGATAAAGGTGAACACATTATGGTAAATCCTGCCTATACCAAAATAACTGGAATTAGTACCGAAGATATACTTGGTAAGGAAGCTAGTTATGATGTTTTGGAGGGAGAGAGTGTTCATCTAAAAGTTTTAAAAACTAAGACTGCAATAAAGGGAGTGACGCTTAAGCTTAGACCAACAGGCAAAATAGTTATCGCTCAGGCTGCTCCCATTATAGTTAATAATAAGCTTATTGGAAGTGTTGCAGGATTAACAGATGTAACTGAAATAAATAAATTAACCAATAAATTGCAGGAAGCAAAAAAGAAAATTAGACAGTTATCAGCAAAGTACATTTTTGATGATATTATAGGAGAATCAGAAAAATTTATAGATAGTAAGCTTCAAGCTCAAAAAGCAGCTAGAGTTCCAGTTACGGTATTGTTAAGAGGAGAAAGCGGTACTGGTAAGGAACTGTTTGCCCACGCAATCCATGCTCAAAGCTCTAGAAAAAATAATCAGTTTATTAGAGTTAATTGTGCAGCCTTATCTGAATCACTTATAGAAAGTGAGTTGTTTGGCTATGTTGAAGGAGCATTTACCGGAGCCAAAAAAGGTGGGAAAAAAGGTTTATTTGAAGAAGCTAACAAAGGAACAATTTTCTTAGACGAAATATCAGAAATAAATCTTAATACTCAAGTTAAGCTTTTACGAGTTTTACAAGAAAAAGAAATAACAAGAGTTGGTAGTTCAATGAGTATTCCCATTGATGTTAGAATTATCGCTGCTACAAACGTAAATTTAGAACAGGCTGTTAGAAAAGGAAAATTTAGAGAGGACTTATATTATAGATTAAATATATTCCCAATAAACATACCTTCATTAAAGGAAAGAAAAGACGACATACCTTTATTAGTTAATGAATTTATTAAGAAATTTAACTATGAATATGGACGAAATATAAAAGGTATAGAAGAGCAAGCAGTGGACAAGCTTATGGACTATGATTGGCCTGGAAATGTAAGAGAATTAGAGAATTATGTAGGTCGATGTATAATAAACATGAACTTTAATGAGCAAATAATTAAAAGAAATAATTTACCACATCAAATTATAAAAACTGAAAGTTTGTATAATCCGAAAAAAGTTGTTAATGAAAGTATAGAAACTTTGGATGACCATATTAGCAGAGTAGAATCTGAATATTTGCAAAAGGTTTTATTAAATTTAAATAATAATAAAACTGAAACAGCAAAAAAACTTGGTATTTCCATACGTAATTTATATTACAAACTTGATAAGTATAATATTGTTTAATCGTGCAATAATTTGCACACATAATAACTAGGCAAAATATTGCATGCAAATAACTGCACATGTAGTGTTTTGCTTTTTTGTATGTATTGAAAAATCAGTGTAAAATACTACAATTTGTTGGCATAGTATTTGCATGAATATAATATGAGGTGATAGTGTGAAGAAAAAATTCTTCACACTGTGAAATAAAACACATTTCACACTTTATATTATAATACCACTTTGTGGTATAATGGGAGGTTATAGTGAAAAATTTTGAAGATATTCTTAAAGTAGCGACTAATAAAAATGTTAAAATAGCCGTTGCGGCAGCACATGATAAAGAAGTTTTATCAGCAATAAAAATGGGTATGGAAGTTAATTTAGTTACTCCAATACTAGTTGGTGATAAAAAACAGATATTAAGCTATGCAAATGAGTTAAACCTTGATTTAACAAATGTTGAGATAATAGATGAAGCTGATATACAAAAAGCATCTGAAATAGCAGTAACATTAGTTCATGATGGAAAAGCAAAAATATTAATGAAAGGCTTAGTGGATACATCAATAATACTAAAAGCTGTGCTAAATAAAGATTTTGGTTTAAGAACAAACAACCTTTTAAGTCATGCAGCAGTCTTTCAATTAGAAAAATATCATAAACTATTGTTTGTAACAGATGCAGCTATGAATTTAGCGCCAAATGCAGATGAAAAAAGACAAATAACAGAAAATATAGTTAGTCTTGCACATTCATTATCAATAAAGGAACCTAAGGTAGCAGTAATATGTGCAAAAGAAAAAGTAAATCCAAAAATGATAGCTACTGTTGATGCAGCTGAGCTAGTTGAAAAAAATAAGGCTGGAGAAATAACAGGATGTATAATCAGTGGCCCTTTTGCACTTGATAATGCAGTATCTAAAGAGGCTGCTATACATAAAGGTATTGATGATCCAGTTGCTGGGGATGCTGACATACTACTTATGCCTAATATAGAAGCAGGTAATGTTTTATATAAATCACTTGCATTTTTATCTAATTCTAAAAATGCTGGAATACTTCTTGGCGCTAAAGCTCCTATAGTATTAACATCAAGAGCAGATACAGATGAGGCTAAATTAAACTCTATAGCATTAGCAGTAATGTATGCAAGTGTGAAATAAATTTCGGAAGTAAGGTTGAAAGAAATGAAAAATAATGAAAGGATAGGCACCGAGCCCATTCATAAATATTATGTCTTTCTTGAAAAGAAAGACTGGGTTCTTTGTGAAATCGGTGCATGGGCATAATTATGGAAAAAATAAGACAATTAATAATTAATCCAGGCTCAACTTCAACAAAAATTGCAGTTTTTGACAATGAAGAAGTTGTGTTTGAAAAAACATTAAGACATCAAACAGAAGAATTAGTAGGATATGATAAAATATCAGACCAATATGAGTTTAGGATGAATATAATTTTAGATGCTCTTAAGGAAAATAATATAGAATTATCTTCACTATCTTCAATTGTAGGCCGTGGTGGATTATTAAAGCCGATTGAGGGTGGAACATATAGCATAAACGAAGTAATGGTGCAGGATTTGAAGGTTGGGGTTATGGGTGAGCATGCATCAAATCTTGGTGGTATGATAGCTTATTCTATAGCTCAAAAGCTTAATATACCTTCTTTTATAGTAGATCCAGTAGTTGTTGATGAATTTGATGACATAGCTAGAATAAGTGGACATCCTAATTTTGAAAGAACAAGTATATTCCACGCATTGAATCAAAAAGCTGTTGCAAGACGTTGTGCAAAGGAACTAGGTAAGGAATATAATGAATTAAACTTAATAGTAGTTCATCTTGGTGGTGGTGTTTCTGTTGGAGCTCACAAGAAGGGTAGAGTTGTAGATGTAAACAATGCACTTGATGGTGATGGACCATTTTCACCTGAAAGATCTGGCTCACTTCCGATTGGAGCAGTTGTTAAAGCTTGCTTTAGCGGAAAGTATACTAAAGAGCAGATGGCTAAAATGATAAAAGGTAATGGCGGACTTAACGCATATTTAAATACAAATGATGCTAAAAAAGTAAGTGAAATGGCTGAAGCAGGAGATGAAAAGGCTAAACTTGTATATGATGCTATGGCTTATCAGGTATCAAAATCTATAGGAGAATGTGCTGTAGTATTAGATGGTAAGGTAGATGGAATAGTTATCACAGGTGGTATTGCTTATGATAAAGATTTTGTTAAGTTTATCTCTAATAAAGTAAGCTTTATTTCAAAAATATTTGTATATCCTGGAGAAGATGAGCTTTTAGCACTTGCTCAGGGTGGAATAAGAGTTATAAAAGGCGAAGAAAAAGCTAAAATTTACGCATAGACAATCTGTTGAGTGTCTGGAAAGGAGGAAGAAGCTTGACTGATAAAAGATTAATCATAGTAACAGGTCATTATGGAAGTGGAAAAACAGAATTTTCAATAAATAAAGCTATAGATTTAAAAAAGAAAAACGAAAAGGTTAATATAGCTGATTTAGATATAGTAAATACTTACTTCCGTACTAGAGAGAAAAAGGAATATTTAGAATCTTTAGGCATACATGTTTGCGATAGTAGTGTAAGAAGTACAACACTTGATTTGCCAGCAATTCCTGCAGAAGTTATGGGTATTATAAGAAATGAAGCAGTAGCTGCTGTATTAGATATTGGAGGAGATGCGGTTGGAGCAAGAGTATTGGCTAGCTTTTCACCCTTAGTTAAAAAGACAGATTATGATTTACTGTTTGTAATTAATGCTAATAGACCAGAAACGCAAACCGCTGAAGATGTAATTGATTATATAAAAGCTATAGAATCAACATCTGACTTAAAAGTAACTGGATTAGTTAATACTACACATTTGCTTAAAGATACAACGGTTGATGATATAGAAAGAGGTCATAAGCTAGCTAAAGAGGTTTCTTTAATAACCAATATTCCTATATCTTATGAAGTTGCTATAGAAAGTGTTGCGTCTCAGATAGAAAATAAAGAGATTAAAGAAAAACTGTTCCCTATAAAAATGCATATGAGGGAAGAGTGGATGAGTTAACATTGTGTTTGTTTTTAAACAAATTTTGTTATACAAATTTTGTTTTACAATATATGCTACATTGGCTCAACAAAGTTGAGACTATGAAATTATAATATGGAGGTTTTATAATGGCTAAAGGTAAAGTAACATTTAACGAGGACATTTGTAAAGGCTGTGAATTATGTGTATCAGTATGTCCTAAAAAAATTATCAGCTTAAATACTGATAAAATAAATAAAAAAGGATATAATCCAGCTCACATAGTTAATATGGATGAGTGTATTGGTTGTGCTAATTGTGCAATTATGTGTCCAGATTCAGTAATAAAAGTAGAAAGAATATAATGATGGAGGAGAAATTAAATGGCTAAGGTTTTAATGAAAGGTAATGAAGCTATAGGAGCAGCTGCTATAAAAGCTGGATGTAAATATTTCTTTGGATATCCTATAACTCCACAAAGTGAATTACCTGAATATATGTCAAGTGAACTACCAAAAGTAGGTGGAGTATTTTTACAAGCAGAAAGTGAAGTAGCAGCTATAAACATGGTTTATGGTGCAGCGGGTGCTGGAGTTAGAGTAATGACTAGTACTTCAAGCCCAGGAATGGCTTTAAAACAAGAAGGTATAACTTATTGTGCAGGTGCTGAACTTCCTTGCGTTATAGTTAACGTTATGAGAGGTGGACCTGGACTAGGTGGTATTCAACCAAGCCAATCTGACTATTTCCAAGCTACTCGTGGTGGTGGAAACGGAGACTACAGAACAATAGTTTATGCTCCAGCTAGTATACAAGAGCTTGTTGATTATGTTATGGATTCATTTGTTAAGGCTGATCAATACAGAATGCCTGTTTTAGTATTGGTTGATGGTATGATTGGACAAATGATGGAAGCTGTAGAATTTAAAGAGCCAAAACAAGTTAAATTAGAAGAAAAAACTTGGGCAACTGATGGTACAAAAGGTAAGAGAAAACCAAATGTTATAAACTCATTATTTTTAGATCCTCAAGCTTTAGAAGATCATAACTGGAAATTAGATAGAAGATATAAAGAAATTGAGCAAAATGAAGTATTAGTAGAGTCTTTTGGATTGGAAGATGCTGATGTTGTATGTGTTGCTTACGGAACAACTTCAAGAATAGTTAAAAATGCTATAGAAGATTGCAAAGCTAAAGGATTAAAAGTTGGTTTAATTAGACCTATAACATTATGGCCATTCCCAATGGATGAATTCAAAAAAATAAATCCAAACTGTAAAGGTATACTAACTGTTGAAATGAGTACTGGACAAATGATTGATGATGTTAAAATAGCTATCGAAGGAAGATTGCCAGTATACTTTAACGGTAGAGTTGGTGGAATGGTTCCAACACCAGCAAGTGTAGCTGTAGATATAGAAAAAATAGCTGGAGGTATAAAATAATGACAATCGTATATGAAAAATCAAAAGGTTTGACAGATGTTCAAACTCACTACTGTCCAGGATGTACACATGGAGTAATCCATAAATTAGTAGCAGAAGTATTAGTTGAATTAGGAGTTCTTGAAGATGCAATAGGAGTTGCTCCAGTTGGATGTTCAGTACTTGCATATAATTACTTCAACTGTGATATGTCAGAAGCAGCTCATGGTAGAGCTCCAGCAGTTGCAACTGGAATTAAAAGAGTAAGACCAGAAAATACTGTATTTACTTATCAAGGAGATGGAGACTTAGCATCTATTGGTACAGCAGAAGTAGTGCATGCAGCTCATAGAGGAGAAAAAATAACTACTATATTTGTTAACAATGGTATATATGGTATGACAGGTGGACAAATGGCTCCTACTACATTGATAGGACAAAAAGCTACTACTGCCCCACTTGGACGTACTGTAGAACATTCAGGAATGCCTATTAGAATGGCAGAAATGCTTGCTACAATAGATGGAGCTAAATTTGTTGAAAGAGTTGCAGTTAATAATCCTGCAAATATCAGAAAAGCAAAAAAAGCTATAAAAAGAGCTTTTGAATGTCAAATACAAGGTAAAGGCTTTGCAATAGTAGAAGTATTATCTACATGTCCAACTAACTGGGGACAAACTCCTGTTAAATCTTTAAAATGGTTAGAAGAAAACATGATACCATACTATCCTTTAGGAAATTTCAGAGACTTTGAGGAGGATAAATAAGATGAACGAAAAAGTTATAATGGCAGGATTCGGTGGTCAAGGTATAATGGCTATCGGTAAAATGCTTGCATATGCAGGAATGCTTGAAGATAAAAATGTTTCATGGTTACCATCATATGGTCCTGAAATGAGAGGTGGTACAGCAAACTGTAGCACTATAGTTTCTGATAAATCAATAGGCTCACCAGTTATTACTGATGACGCAACTTCAGCTATAATAATGAACCTACCATCATTAGATAAATTTGAAGATGATGTTGTAGCTGGCGGAAAAATAATAATTAACAGTTCATTAATAGATAAAAAGGTTTCTAGAACAGATGTTGAGGCTTATTATGTTAACGCAAATGAATTAGCGACTGAATTAGGAACAGCTAAGGCTGCTAATATGGTAATGTTAGGTGCATACTTAGAATTATTCAAGCCAGTATCATTAGATTCTGTTCTAAAGGCATTTTTAGAGGTATTTGGAGAAGATAAAGCTAAACTATTACCACTTAATGAAAAAGCTTTAAAAGCTGGTGCAGAAGCAGTAAGAAAATAAAAAAATATAAGATGGCATATAAAAAAATATTGTAAATTTTTATATATGTAGTATAATAATATTACATTTGTAAATTAAAATTTATAAATGCCTCTTAAATTTTTTGCCTAAACTGTCGCTAATATTAGCGACAGTTTTCATTTGCTCCAAAAAACTATTCCATCTCCATTTACTTCATTTAATTCTAGCAGCTGACTAACAGTAACAAACTTATAACCCTGCGCAAGCAATTCCTCCACTATTAAAATAGTTGCCTCATAAGAAAAATCAAATATATCATGTAATAATATAATTGAACCGCTTTGAACATTACTTATAACATGTTCAGCGATTTTTGAAGCATCTTTTCTTTTCCAATCTTCTGAATCAATATTCCATAATACTATAGGTCTATCAATTGTTTTTTTTATTCTTTGATTATACTCACCATAGGGAGTTCTAACAGAACGTATACTAAATCCTGTTACATTTCGCACATAATTGTCAACATATTCAATTTGTTTTTTTACTTCATCATTTTTTAAGTATAAAAACTGCTTATGATTGTAACTGTGATTTCCAATTTCACAGCCATTTTTAACCATATCGATTAGTATATCATCATTGTTTTTCAAACGAATACCTAAAACAAAAAATGTCGCTACAACATTGTTGGCATCAAGATAATTTAGAATTTTAGTTGTATATTCTCTAGTAGGGCCATCGTCAAAGGTTAGTGCTACAACCTTATCAGTATCATTTATATGAACATTAAAAGCAGGAAAAAACAACTCCTCCTCTACTGGGGAATCACTAAAGGTTGCAACGCTCCTGTAATTTATATATATTGATGATAAAAAAATCATTGTAAATAAACACGCTAAAAAAATAATAAATTTCTTATTAATAAAATAAATCATAAAAAATCCCTTTCGCACAATTATATCCGTGAAATATTATTGGGATATCTCACTCTTAAAAGTCTATATATAAAAATATGCGAAAGGGACATATAAAATGTGTGTTAAATTATATTTAGTTTTCCTGTGCTTCTCCAACTCTTATTAACATACGTTTAGATATTACAGGGCCAACTAATTCATATACAAATACTGATGCCATTATAAGATTTAAAATTCTAGGTCCCATTTCTGGAAATGTCGTAGAAGCTAATGATGCAAGTCCTATAGCTACTCCGGCCTGAGGTAATAGTCCAAGGCCTAAATTATTTTTTATCTTTGGTTCAACCTTAGTTAAAGAGCCACCTATATAAGCACCAGTCAATTTCCCTAATGACCTTGATACCAAATAAGCTATACCTAGGATTCCTAATCCTTTTATAATGCTTAAATCTAAATTCATGCCTGATAAAGTGAAGAATAACAAATAGATATGAGTTGATAGGTTTTCAGTAGTATCAAAAATTTTATGCGAAACAGGTGAGAAGTTAGCTACAACTGCACCTATTGCTACACATGTAAGTAGAGATGACAAATTGAATTTAATTGATATACCTACAGCTAAAAGTATAAAGCTCATAGGTAGTAAAGTTAATATTTCCTTATTTGCTGTTCTTTTTATAAAGAAAGAAATAATAAATCCTATTGCTCCTCCTACAATAAATGCTCCGAATATTTCAATAAGCGGCTTAGCAATAGCTTCACCTACTGTCAAAGAGCCTGATAAGGCAATTTGTGCTACAGCAGTAGATATACTATAAAGCAAAATACATACTAAATCGTCAAGTGCTACAACTGAAATTAAAGTATCGGTTAATGGACCCTTTGCTTTATATTCTTTTATAACCATAATAGTTGCTGCTGGTGCTGTCGCCGCAGCTATAGAGGCAACTACAATGCTGAAGGCAAATTCACGAGTTATTGTGAATAATGCTATAAAAACAAACACAACAGCTACAAATGCTTCGAAAAAAGTTATAGATAATACCTTTTTAGCTAGCTTTTTAATTACACTAATTTCAAAATTCTCACCTATATGAAAAGCGATAAGACCAAGAGCTAAATCACTTATAAAACTTAGTTCTTTTATGGAATCTTGACTAATAATTCCGAATATAGATGGCCCCAGTAATAGACCTGCCAGTAGATAACCGGTAACAGATGGAAGTTTCAACTTTTTTAAAAGCTTTGCAACAATAATACTTGTTAATGAAATAATTCCTAATGATAAAATAGTATTCATTTTCTTGCTCCTTTAAAAATTAATTAACTAATAAATTATAATACTTTTTGTCGAATTTTGGTAGTGTTATTTAGAAAAAAATTGTTTTAACAATAAAAATAAACATGTTTTATATATATTTAACTTGAAAAAAAGATTAAAAAATGCTATCATAAACGCTAGATGAGAATATTTTGCGAGTATGCTGGAATTGGCAGACAGGCACGTTTGAGGGGCGTGTGCTTATGGCGTGTGGGTTCAAGTCCCACTACTCGCACCAAGAGTCATTTATACATAAAAATGTGATATTATGGATTTAACGATATTGCATCATGCAGGTAAACAGGAAGTTGTGTAGATTATTTATATTAGGAGGGATTAGTGTTATGGATAATGAATTGAAAATCAAAATGTACTCATTTACGGTGGATTGCAAAGACCCGCATAAATTATCAAAATTTTATGCGGAGTTGCTCAAGTGGGAAATAATGTTTATCGATGAAGATTGGGCATGTGTATACGCTCCAGGAACTAATCAGGGAACATATCCTGGTATAATGTTTCAACGGAATCCTGAGTATAAACCGCCTGTGTGGCCAGCAGAATCTGAAGCTCAACAGCAAATGGCACATATAGACTTTGCCGTTAATGATTTAGAAAAAGCAGTTCAATATGCAATCCATTGTGGAGCAACCATCGCAGATGAGCAATTTTCTAATAATTGGAGAGTTATGCTTGATCCCGCCGGACACCCTTTTTGCTTATGTCAAATGAAATCAATTATCGAGAGTGCCCATTTTGCGTTGTTATAAAAGAAACATGACCAATTACTATGGCGAAAAATTAAATTCTCAAAAGCTGTTTCAGGTTTATGAAACCCAAATTCCACGCGTTAAGCAGTATTTACAAGCAGAGATAGATTTTGCCAAGAAAAATCTATCAAAGAGACAAAGCGTTTTGGAACTTGGAGCCGGATATGGTCGGATTGTTAGGGAATTGGCTCCCCACTGCGGCTCTATAGTCGGAATGGATATCTCGGAGGAAAGCGTTGAGTTGGGCAGGGAGTATCTCAAAGACTATCCAAACGCAAGCATGGTTGCGATGGATGCGCACAAAATGGAATTCCCTAAGCCATTTGATATCATTATTTGTCTGCAAAATGGGTTGTCTGCCATGCGTGCTGATTCCACTGTCATTCACAAAATTCTTGAAACATTGGCGCCAGGAGGAACGGCCTATTTCAGCAGTTACAGCGCTAAATTTTGGGATTTCCGCCTTAAATGGTTTGAGGAGCAGGCCGCTAAAGGGCTTTTGGGGGAAATTGACTATACCAGAACCCAACACGGCGTGATTATTTGCAAGGATGGCTTCAGGGCTACTATCCATTTACCCGAAGATTTTCAGAAAATCGGTGAGGAGTCGGGATATCCATATCAGGTGCAAGAGGTGGATGAGTCCAGCGTGTTTCTTATCATCCATAAAAACTAACCAAGCATAAAGAGAGGTCGATTGATGTTACAGTTGGCTTCTTTTGTTTTCTGGGATTTGTTTTTTATTTAATCATCTATAAAATATTTGTATTTAGCAAAATTGGAACAGCTTTCATTTAAAGTTATTGTTATAATAAATCCACCGTGAGGATAAAAGAAATGTAGAGTTGGATTTAAAAAGTAAAAAATATTAGAGTAAAGGAAGGTAATAAAATATGTTGAGCTATTACGGTAGACTATCTTCAGAAGTATATGATATGGATAAGCCTATAGGACATTCTTTTGGTGATATAGAATTTTATATGAATCGATTAGAGTCATGTGAAGGGCCTATTCTAGAACCTGCTACAGGAACTGGTCGTATGTTAATTCCACTTTTGGAAAGGGGATTAAATGTTGAGGGGTTTGACAGTTCAAAAGATATGTTAAATGTATGTAAGAACAATTGCAAAAAAAGAAATTTGAATCCGAAACTTTTTGAAGCAAACATGGAGACTTTTTTAAACGATACAAAATATGATGCTATTATAGTGCCAGCAGGAACATTTCTTCTACTGCATAATAGAGCAGATTCCATAAAAGTATTACATAACTTTTATAAGCATTTATCCAATGGAGGCAGATTAATTGTTGATATATTTTTGCAAAGTGATATTTCAATAGGTACTGTTTCTACAAAAACATGGAAATGTTCTAATGGGGATATAATTACATTAGAAAATAAGATTGCTAAAGTTGACTATATAAATCAATATACTATTTCCTATGGTCGATATGAAAAATGGCGTGAAGGTGTACTTCTGCAAACGGAACTAGAGTATTTTCCACTACGATGGTATGGAGTAGAAGAGTTTAAATTAATACTTGAAAGTATCGGATTTAAAGATATTGTAATTTCTTCAGATTATAAATTTGAGCAATATCCGACAAACACAGAAGACGTTATTACCTTTGAAGGTGTTGCTATTAAATAAAAAGTTTGATTGCATTATTCACTATTGCGACATATAATATATTCAATATTTACTCGGCATGTTTAGGGAGGACAGACAATGAGTCACCTATGGAGCTTTTATCTTTTCTGTAGAGCATCCTGTTTTTACAGCATCTGGAACTCAGGATTGGTATTATGATGAAAATGACTTATCTTAATACTCTTCTAACAAATGGTTTCCAAATTAATTCCGTAATCGAACCATAGCCATCAGAGCATTTGATAGACATAATATCAGACATGAAGGATGAAATGCGAAGACCTATGATGTTAATTGTATCGGCTTCAAAATAAATTGCCTAATTGTAAATATAAGAAAAAGTGGGATATTAATTCCCACTTTTAGTTTTTAATTTCATTGCTTGGAGGTAAGCACATATTTTCTTCACACATAGTCATAGAAAATATGGATGCTTTGGAGACGCACTTAAATATACAATACGAAAGCTAAAGATTAATAAAAGATAAGATTAAATATGTAACTAATATATCTTTCAATACTACCTAATATTTACAAATTATACATAAAACATGATATAATAATAGAAAAATAAAAAGGGAGTAGATAATTTATGGGGAAAAAAATAATATTTATTTTTGTATGTATAGTATTTTTCACTGGATGTTCAAATCTAAAAAATATGGAAACAAATAATATTGAAGATTTAAAAAAATATGATATAACAATATCAAAATTAGAAACCAGTGATGGTGAAATTCAATTAAAAGCTGAATCTTTAAATAATTTAAAAGATAGTTATAATGGTATTGTTGTAAGCTTTAATAGTATTGTTAAATTACATAATTGGCAAAATACTACAAATGAAACATATAGTCCATTAATTTATTATGAAGATATTAATAAAGATAGTATTAAAGAAATCATAGTTAATACAACATTAGGATACGGCACAGGTTTGAACATAAATAAAATTCATGTACTTAACAGTAATGATTTAAATGAATATAAAATAGAAAATATAAATAATTATATTAAAGCTAACATAACAACAGATATAAGAAATATGTTAACAATAAGTATAAAAGATAAAATGCAAAAAGTTAATATAGATAATTTTAAAAATAATATTTCATTATATAAAAAAGCTTCATTTGAGAATTATATAACATATGAATTAAAAAATAGCAAAATTAATGCAATTGTAGCTGTTCAAATATCTGACACAGAATTTTTAGGAAACTTAGTTTTTGAATATGATTTTATAGATAATATTTTTGTTATTTCAAATGTATATTATATAACATAAAACTAAAACAATGCATATGATAGATTAAAGTTTTAGAAAATATGGAGGAATAAATAATGATACATTTTGGTTCTTTTTATGGTGTTGTTTCAGCGATAAATGATTTCTGGACAGGAAATGATGAAACCTCAGGATGTTATAAATTTATGACTGTTCAAAATAGTGAGGAAGATATAGTAAATTTTGTTATTTCACCGGCTACATATTTTGTAGGCCATATAATGGTATCAGTAGGAGATACGGTAACTGGATTTTATGATGCAAATGCACCAGTTCCTTTAATTTACCCACCACAATATCAAGCAATTGTTGTAGCAAGCGCTGTGCAAGGTGCTAATGTTAAAGTAGATTATTTTGATAGTCAGTTAGTAAGCAGTGATGGTACTTTAAAAATAAACCTATCTCCGAATACCCAGATAATGCTTGAAAATGGGCAGGCCTTTACTGGAAATCCTGCAAACCGCAATCTAATTGTTATATATGGTATCAGCACAAGGAGTATACCAGCCCAAACTACACCCTATGAAATTATAGTTATGTGTGACTAAAAATAGAGCAAAGATTATATTAAAAAAACTATTGACTTGACATCGTTTATGCCTTACTAAGATAAAATTTAAGGAGGGAAAGTACATGGAAGAGATAAATAACGCAAACGAAAACTTAAATAAACTACATGATAAAGATGTAAGAATTATCTATTTACCACCTGCAACAATAGCAAGTATTCACTGCATCGGTAGTATTGCAGAAATTGAAAGCGGTAATTTACTTAATCAATTTATAAAGGAGACAAGGCTTTATGAAAAGAAACCCGATTTTAGACATTATGGATTCAACAATCCAAATGGTAATATGCCAGATGGAAGTGATCACGGTTATGAAAGATGGATTACTATTCCAGATGATTATGAAGTAAAATTACCATTTACTAAAAAACAATTCTCAGGTGGATTATACTGTTCTTACATGATACCTATGGGGGCGTTTGATGAGTGGTTTAAGCTGTATGAATGGGCACAGAACAATGAAAAATATGAGTTAAATTTTAAAGAACAAACAGTTGAATGTGAGTGTATGGAGGAACATCTAAATTATATAAATAAATATATGCTTTCCCCTGATGATATTTCAATGCAATTAGATTTACTACTACCTATTAGAGAAAAAGGAACAATTAAATAGCACTAGTTACTACAGAGTAGTATATTTGAAATGGTATGGAAAAAAGTTTTACTTTTTACCATGCCATTTTATATGTAAAAAATATGCTGAAAATTAGCTAAAACATAAGTGTGTACGAATTTTAGCCATGTGATATAATTAAATACTTAATTAACTGCTGATATGTTTTTTTAAAATAATAATTATATAATTACTTTTCTAATAAATAAGATAATTGTATATTTTGCATTTTGAATATCCAGCAGTTATATATTTTTAAAGGGGGATAAAATGAAAAAAATTAAATCTTTATTAAGTATTATACTTGTTGCCTTAATGGTATTTACTATGATGCCAACATCTTTTACTACTGTTTTTGCAACCATAGCAGATCATGTTGTAATCAGCGAAGCCTATGGTGGTGGAGGAAACTCAGGTGCACAGTACAAAAATGATTTTATTGAGCTTTACAACCCGACATCAAGTGATGTTGATATTTCAGGATGGACAGTTCAATATGCATCTGCAACTGGAGCTTTTGGCGGTAATAATTATACTATAGCTTCCGGAACAATCAAGGCAGGGGGATATTATCTAATTAAAGCTGCTGCTGGAACCGGAGGTACATTAGAGTTACCAACACCAGATGATACTTGTAGTATCGCCATGGGTGGGAGTGGATTCAAAATACAAATAGTAAAACCGGACAACACTGTTGTGGACTTAGTAGGAGCAGGTCAAACTGCAAATATATATGAAGGGAATAAACCAGCACCTGCACCATCAAACACAAATAGCGTTCAAAGAAAGGATAACGACGGAAGTCAATTAGGAGTAACAAACGGCTATGATACAGACAATAATGGAGACGATTTTTATTCTGCTGTACCTACTCCGAGAAACTCATATTACGGATTTGAATCAAGAGTTGACAACCCTACTGCAACACCTACTAGCGGTGAGGTTATTGTGGGAACAAAAATTGCGCTATCTACTGTAACAACAGGAACTAGCATAAGCTATATATTAAATGGTGGTATTGAAATTGAGTATACTACTCCTATAGAGCTAGATGAAGCTTCTTTTATAGATGGTACTGCAATTATAAAGGCAAAAGCCTTTAAAAATGGGATGTTAGATAGTGAAGAAGTTGAATTTACATATACTAAAAAAATTTCATCAACAATTATACCTATTAATGAAGCTAAAACAAAGCCACTAGGAGCAGAGGTTAGAGTAAAAGGTATAGTTACTTATTCAACGCAGAAAAGAACTATATTCATGCAAGATGCAAGCAGCGGTGTTTGTGTTGATTCAGGAAATACGTCTGCAGATATTAGTGGATATGTAGGCAAAGAAATAGACATTACTGGTACAATTACTCAATATGGTGGTATGGTGCAAATTAAGCCTTCTAGCAAAGATAATATCACTGTAACAAATGATAATCCAGTAATACCTGAGCCTTTAGTTATTACAATAAACGATTTAAATAACACAAATAGAATACATGAAGGTAAATTAATAAAGGTAGAGAATGTACAGATAAAAACAATTGGAGGAACTGGTACAGGTACTTATAATCATATAATAAAGCAAGATGGTTTTGATACAACACTAAGAGCAGGTGCATTGGCAGGAAAAAATGTAGATGACTTCATAACTATTACTGGTGTCGCAGGATATTTTAACAACCCTCAGATTCAAGCAAATGTAATAGATATAGTTAACGGTATAGAACCTTCAGTTAAAGCTCTAACCGCATCGCCAGCTTCTGGAAGCACGCTTCCTTTAGGTGGCAAGGTTACATTGTCAACAGAAACAGATGGGGCGATAATTACATACAATATCAATGGTGGTACTGAGAACATAATTGATAGCAGTAATATAATAGTCACAATTAATGAGTTTAGCTCAATAGATAACCAAGCAATAATAAAAGCAAAAGCATCTAAAAATGGTTATATTACACCTGAAACTACTTTTATTTACAAACAGGCAAAAACCAAGATAGTTACATCTACACCTGTTGGTGCTGTAAATAAGGATTCTCAAATTATACTTAAAGGCAACGATAATGCCGTAATAAAATATATATTAACTATTAAAGTTGGTACACCAGAAGAGACTAGTAGCGAAGAATTAATATATACATCACCAATATCTGTAAATGAAGAAAATCTTCCTATGAAAATAACAGCTTATGCTACTGAAACAGGATTTCTGAACAGTGATGCTGTAACTTTTGATTATTACCTTGAATCAAATAAACCTTATAAAAACTATTTTGGACAGCTTCATTCTCATACAGCTGAAAATTCTGATGGCTCAGGAACTTTGGCTGAAGCATATGCATATGCAAGAGATATTGCAAAATTAGACTTTTTTGCAGTAACAGACCATTCAAATTCATTTGATACTGCACCTAAAGATGATAAAGCTGGAACTTATAACTTAGGTGATTATAACAAGAACAATATCAAATGGCAAAATGGACAAAATGCAGCAGCCTCAGCTTGTACACAAAGCTTTATAAGTATATATGGATATGAGATGACATGGTCAGGGGGACCTGGGCATATAAATACATTTGCGACTGATGGATTTGTAAGCCGAAATAACAACGAATTAAATCAAAAAACAAATAATGCAGGATTAAAAGCATATTATCAGCTTTTAAAAGAAACTCCAAATTCAATATCACAATTTAATCATCCAGGTAAAACATTTGGAAATTTCAGGGATTTTGCTTATCTTGATCCGATTATAGATGCGCGTATTTCACTAGTTGAGGTTGGAAATGGTGAAGGTGCAGTTGGCAGCGGAGCGTATTTCCGTTCTTATGATGAGTATACAAAGGCACTTGATAAAGGATGGCATCTTGCTCCAACCAATAATCAAGATAACCACAAAGGTAAGTGGGGAGATTCTAATACAGCAAGAACTGTAATTTACACAAATAATTTATCGGTTCAAGGGCTTTATGATGCTCTGAGATACATGAGAGTTTATGCTACAGAAGATAACAATCTTGATATTATATATACCTTAAATGATGAAATTTTAGGAACAATAGTTGACACTGTTCCTTCAAAAGCGGAATTTAGTATTTCAATCACAGATCCAAATTCATCCGATATAATTGAGTCTGTTTCTATAGTATCGAATGGTGGAGAAACTGTACTTTCAGAAACTTTTGGAACTCAAAATGCAATTTTTGAGAGAACTTTAGAAAATCCTTCCGCTGGATATTACTATGTTAAAGTAGTGCAAGAAGACGGAGACATAGCAGTGACAGCTCCAATATGGCTTGGAACTGCTCCAAGAGTTGGCATAGATAGCGTAGCGCATGATAAGATGATGCCTGCTACAAATGAACAATTAACACTTACAACAAAGTTATTTAACAATGAGTCAGAAGCTGCAACTATAAAATCCATAAAATATGAAATAAAAGGTGGCAACACTATTGGAAATTATGAGCTAAATACTAATATTGCAGGTAATGGTGGAGTGTATACTCATACACAAAATTATACTTTTGCACAGCCAGGCGTATTTACAATAGCTGTTACTGCAATTATTTCACAAAATGGTAAGGATGTAGTTTATAATAAAGAAATAGAGCTTAATGTGCGAGATAGTGAGAAACTAGTATATATAGGAATCGACGCATCACACGATAATGAATATGTATCAGGTAACTATAAAGCGAGTATGACGAACTTTGGTAAACTTGCAGCAAAATATAATGTTAGAACTGTTGAACTTAAAACTAGCGAAGAGCTTATTAGCGCTCTTCAAAATCCTAAATATGTAATGATGATATTTACTGTACCAAGTAGAAGGGATGGAACAGTAGGTAGAATTCCATTTAAAAGCTACAGTCAACCTGAGCTTGATGCAGTATCTGCCTTTGCTAAATCTGGTAAAACTGTAATCGTGACTGGCTGGGGCGATTATTATGAAAATTACAGTAATTTAAAAAATAATCCTGACTTTACAGCTGAACAGCACATGGCAGCTCAGCAAAATAAACTACTAGCATCAATTGGAGCAAAATTACGTGTGGCAGATGATGAGGCAAAAGACGATACATTAAATGGAGGTCAACCACAAAGGTTATACTTGATAGACTATAATAATTATGTTGATCCTTTTACTGAGGGTGTTGTAGACGAACAGGTATTCAGCCAGTATGGCGGTTCTACAATTTATGTAGTAGATTCAGATGGAAATTCTACAGATTCATTGCCATCAAATATCTACCCGATTATAAGCGGCCATACTACTACATACTCATCAGATGATGATAAAGACGGCAATGAAGTACCACCAAAATATAATGATAAAGTGCTTCTTATGGCGGATGAAACTGTAACACATGAAGATGGAACCAGGTCGACTGTTATAGTAGCTGGTGGTGCATTCATGTCTAATTTTGAGATTCAGGTTGAAGTAGAAAATGCAGGTACATTGCCATATAGTAACTATAATATATTAGAAAATATTATTTTATCATTGAGAACTGTCTCGTCTATAGCAGATGTTCACAAAATGGCTATAGGAACAAATGTTATTATAGAGGGTATTGCTACAACAGATGTATTTAATGGTAGCGACAGTAACAAGGGTTTCTTTGACTGTATATACATTCAAGACTTAACTGGAGGTATCAATCTGTTTCCAGTTTCTAGCGGAGTGCAGGCTGGTCAAAGAATACGAGTATTGGGAAAAGTGAGTGAATATCAAAATGAAAAGCAGATTCAGGTAGAAAAGGTGACAGTTTTAGATAGAGATATAAATCCAGTTACTCCTAAAGCGGTTACATCTCAAGAAGCAGTAGCTCCTGAAAACACTGGAAGGCTTGTTAAATTTACAGGAATTGTAACTGAAATTACTAAAAATAGCGATGGTGTTGTAGGTCAGTTAATTGTCAGTGGTGCAAGAGTTTATATTAATGGATATATAACTAAAGATGTTTCGATGACTAATATTAAACTTGGCGACCATGTAGAGGTAACAGGAATTTCTTCTATAGGTGAAAACATGAGCTCTGCTACAGAATTTTTGCCGCGTATTCGTATTCGCGATAGAGCTGAAATAAAAGTAATTACTTCTAATAACAATGATTCAGACCAACAAAACACAGTAATTAAAATTATAAGCTCAATTATAGAGCCTAGTGTTAAAATTGAAAAAGGTGCAGCAACTGCTACTTTATTGCCATCAGCAATAGACGGAGCATTGAACTATGCATTGCAAAATGCAAAAAGTAAAGGAACAGATGTAACTGTAGAGATTAGAGTAAAAAATATTGATAAGGCAACAAATGTAGAATTTAATTTACCTAGAAATTCAATATCTTATTTAGCTAAAAATGCTGACAATCTAGTTGTAACAACTCCGATTGGTACAATGACTTTTGACAATAAGGCACTTAAACAAATTGCTACTAATGCAAAAAGTGATATAAAGATCATTATTAGCCTAATTGATAAAAATACGCTATCTGAATCTTTGCAGGAAGTTATTGATAACAAACCTGTTTATAGCTTTACTGTTACAGATGGTAAAAATGAATTATCAAGCTTTGGAAACGGGAAACTTGTAATTTCTATACCATATAATTTATATGGAAATGAAGAAGCTAGTAAAGTAATCATTTGTCATTTAGATGAAAATGAGCAGCTTGATATAATAAGGAACTGCAAATATGATGAAAAAGAAGAAAAAGTACTTTTTATTACAAATCATTTATCAAGTTTTGCAGTAATATACAAAAACATAAACTTCGATGATGTTGCATCAAATTCGTGGTATAAAAATTCAGTTGATTTTGTTACATCACGTGAATTATTTACAGGAATTGAAAAACAGATATTTGATGCAGATGGTACAATGACAAGAGCTATGTTTGTTACTGTACTTTCAAGGCTTGATGGTAATGATTTATCAAATTATGCAGGTTCACAATTTTTAGATGTTGATATTAATTCATGGTATGGAAAATCAGTAATATGGGCGGCTGACAAGGGTATTGTAAAAGGATATGATAGCAGTCACTTTGGACCAAACGATAGCATTACTAGAGAGCAAATGGCGGTGATGTTTGATAATTATATTAAATACAAAGGTATAATAATTGAAGGCTCAAATAGGACTGATTTCAATGACAGTGATAAAATAAGTAATTGGGCAAAATCATCTGTAGACAAAATGTATTCATATGGTTTAATTAATGGTGTTGGAAACAACATGTTTGAACCACAAAGAACTGCTGATAGGGCAAGTGTTGTAACAATTTTTATGAATTTCATTAAAATAATTATAGATAATAAGTAAAATTAGTTTACAGAAATTAAGATTAATTAACACTATTATGAAAAGATTAACATGGTAAATAAGCATTGCTTTTTTACCATGTTTCATTTCATTAGGTATTATCTTGTAAAAATATTGTTAATAAATTACAGAAAATATTTATTTAAAGTAAACATAATGATATAATAATAATTGGATGGTTATAATATGTATACATTGTTGACAAATTAAAGGAGGATAAAGTCTTGATAGAACTTAAGCCTATTGGAAAACAAAAAAGTATTGCTCTTATTGCTCATGATAATTTAAAGGATATGATGGTACAATGGTGCAAGAAAAATAAAAGTGTTTTAGAAAAACACTCATTATGTGGTACTGGCACAACTGCAAAAAGAATTTCAGATGCTACAGGATTAGACGTTTTTGCTTTTAATAGTGGACCACTTGGAGGAGACCAACAAATTGGGGCACGTATAGCTGAGGGTGAAATTGATATGGTTATATTTTTTTCTGATCCATTATCAGCTCATCCACATGACCCTGATGTTAAAGCTCTTTTAAGACTAGCACAGGTGTTTGATATACCTATTGCCAATAATGAGACAACTGCCGATTTTATAATTACTTCACCTTATATGGATAAAGAATATCCACGCGATTTGATGAAGGTTGATAATCAAAGTGATGTTTGGAAAAATAGATAATAATTTATTTATTAGTTTTAGCAGGAGTTGCACAGCAACTCTTTTTTTTATGTAAAATATATATATAAATTTTCAGGATATAGTTGACAAAAAACTGGTAAAATGATATTGTTAAATTAATAACATAACACGTGTTATGTTTTGCAATTTTAATAAATATAAAAACATAGGAGGTTAGGTGATATGAATGAATTTAAGGTTCTAGAAATTAAGCAAAGTGTTTTTGAGGATAATGATAAACAAGCTAATTTGCTTAGAGAAGAGTTAAAAAAAGATAAAACCTTTTTATTGAATTTAATGTCATCACCAGGTTCTGGAAAAACAACAACTGTATTAAGAACAATTAAGGCGCTAGAAAATGAAATGAAAATTGGAGTACTAGAGGCAGACATTGACTCTGATGTTGACGCTAGAGCTGTTGCTAAGACTAATGCAAAGGTAATTCAATTGCATACAGGTGGAATGTGTCATCTTGATGCAGATATGACTCGACAAGGTTTAGAAGGACTTAAGACAGAGGGAATTGATTTTGTAATTTTAGAGAATGTTGGAAATTTAGTATGCCCTGCAGAATTTGATACAGGTGCGTCTAAGAATGCCATGATTTTAAGTGTTCCAGAAGGGGATGATAAACCTCTAAAATATCCTTTAATGTTTTCAATTGTTGATGTTTTATTAATTAATAAGATAGATACAATAGGATATTTTGATTTTGATCTAAAAGCTGTTGAAGAACGTGCGAAAAAAATAAATTCAAATATTAAAATCATACCTATTTCAGCAAAAACAGGTGAAGGTATGGACAAATGGTTTGAATGGGTACGCAATGAGGTTAAGAATTGGAATCAAAATTAAAATTATATTAATATTAATATAAAAAATTTAGGAGGATAACATGGCAAAACTAAAAGTACTAGAGCTTGCCAATAAAATTGGAAGAAAAAAGATGGGTTCGAAAAATGCTATTACAGAAAATGACCCAGAATATAAAATACTAGAGCCTGTTGTTTCCGATGAAATGGCAGAAGTAGCAATGTTTTTAGAATTCCGTCAACCACAAAGTGCTGAAGAAATATCAAAAAAATGCGGAAAATCTTTTGAAAAAACAAAAGAACTTCTATGGGAATTGGCAGTTGATGGTGTAAGCTTTATATCTGAAATTGACGGAGTAGACAAGTACTGGCATGACACGTGGGTTCCAGGAATTATGGAAATGATGGTTAACAATAAGGAAAATGTAAAGAAATATCCGCAAATTGCAGAGGCTTTTGAGGCATATGGAAGAAGAAGAGGACCTGCAACAGTTGGTAATTTTCCTGTTGGTATAGGACTTATGCGTGTTATTCCAATAGAAAAATCTATTGAAGGTGAATCAAGGAGAGCTTCCTATGAGGAAGTATCTAAGTATTTATATGATAACGAGATTTTTTCTGTTTCAGATTGCTCCTGTAGAACAGCAAGAGAAGTTATGGGTGAAGGATGCGGGCATCTAAAGGAAGATATGTGTATTCAAATGGGCCATGCTGCTGAATACTATATCCGAACAGGCAGAGGTAGAAAAATAACTAGAGATGAAGCATTTGAAATTATCAAAAGAGCTGAAGAAAACGGATTAGTACATCAAATACCTAATACAGACGGCAATGGTAAAACCCATGCAATATGCAACTGCTGTGGTTGTTCATGTTTATCCTTAAGAACTGCTGAAATGTTTTTAAATCCAGATATGGTTCGTTCAAACTATATATCTAAGGTAGATAAAACAAAGTGTGTTGGTTGTGGTGAGTGTGTTGAAGGTTGTCAATTAAATGCATTAAAATTAGGTCAAAAGCTATGCAGTAAAACTCCAATTGAAGAACCAAAGAGAGTGGATTTTCCATCTGATACAGAGTGGGGACCAGAGTATTGGAATCCTGACTATAGATATAATAGAAAAGAGGTTCTTGATTCAGGAACTGCTCCATGTAAAACAGAATGTCCTGCACATATTGCTATACCAGGATATATTAAGCTTGCATCACTTGGTAGATATACTGAAGCATTGGAGCTAATTAAGCAAGAAAACCCATTCCCTGCTGTATGTGGACGTATATGCCCAAGAAAATGTGAATCTGCATGTACCAGAGGTGATGTAGATGATCCAATCGCTATTGATGATATTAAAAAGTTTATAGCAGAGCAGGATTTAAATGTTGATAAACGCTATATCCCTAAGTTAAGACATAAGTACGGAAAGAAAATTGCTGTAATTGGTGCTGGACCTGCTGGACTATCATGCGCATACTTTTTAGCTATTGATGGATATAAGGTTACGGTATTTGAAAAGCAAAATACGCTAGGCGGGATGTTAACTCTTGGAATACCATCCTTTAGACTAGAAAAAAACGTAGTAAATGCAGAAATTGATATATTAAAAGAACTAGGTGTTGAATTTAGAACTGGAATTGAAGTAGGTAAGGATATAACACTTGACACTTTAAGAAATGAAGGTTATAAAGCATTTTATATAGCAATTGGTGCTCAGGCAGGAAGAAAACTCGATATTGAGGGAGAAAATGCAGAAGGTGTAATGACTGGTGTTGATTTCTTACGTGATGTTAATTTAGGTATTCACGCTAAACTTGAAGGTAATGTAGTAGTTATAGGTGGAGGTAATGTAGCTATAGACGTAGCACGTGCCGCTTCAAGAGTAGGTGCTACAAGTGTTAATATGTTCTGCCTTGAGAATCGTAATGAGATGCCAGCTCTTGATGAAGAAATAGAGGAAGCAATAGAAGAAAATATTGCTATTAATAACTCTTGGGGACCTAAGCGAATTGTTTATGAAAATGGTCATGTTATAGGAGTAGAATTTAAAAAATGTATTTCTGTATTTGATAAAGACGGTAAATTTAACCCAACTTATGATGAAAACGAAACTAAAATAGTTGAAGCAAATCATGTATTGATTTCTGTTGGTCAGGCTATAGATTTGGGTGGAATAGTTGAAGGTAGTAAAATAGAGTTAAATCCTAACAAAACCATAAAGGCTGATTCATTTACTTTCCAAACTGGTGAGTCGGATGTATTTGCTGGTGGGGATGTTGTAACAGGACCTAAATTTGCTATAGATGCTATTGCTTTAGGTAAACAAGGTGCTATTTCAATACATAGATATGTTCAGCCAGGACAGAGTTTGACTATAGGCCGTAGTAAAAGAGAATTTAAATCACTTGACAAAAACAACGTTGACTTTAGTGGTTATGACCAAATACCAAGGCAAAAAGCATCTAATGACAATGAAATTAAATCAAAGGAGTCATTCAAGGATATTCGTGGACTATTGACTGAAGAGCAGATAAAAAAAGAAACTGAACGTTGTTTAAGCTGCGGTGCTACTGTTGTTGATGAATTTTTATGTGTTGGCTGTGGTGTTTGTACTACTAAGTGCAAGTTTGATGCAATTTCATTAGTTAGAAAGTACGATGGTGCTGGCGCATCATTATTAGACATGAAGCCTATAGTAGTTAGAAACGTAATAAAACGTAAAGGAAGAATAGTTGTTAAAAAGGCAAAAAAATTATTGGGTTTTAAATAAGGACGGTAAAATTTTATGCATGAGCTTGGTATAATGATTGAAGTTGTAAAGACAGTAGAAAATTTTGCTAAAAATAATGGAGTTACAAAAATAGATACTTTAGTTCTTCAAATTGGAGAACTAGCTCCAGTAGTACCAAGATACATTGAGGCTTGTTATCCAGCAGCAATTGATAACACAATTTTGCAAGATACTAAGCTGAAAATTGAGGTAACGCCGGGTAATGGTATATGTAAGCATTGCAACAAGGTTTTTAATGTAATTGAAAATAACAAAAAATGTCCTAAATGTGGAAGCAGAAGATTTGATTTGTTATGTGGTAGAGAGTTTATGATTAAAGAAATAGTTGCTTGCTGAAAATATTTACACACAAAATTATAGGAGGAGGGGTTTTATGTTTACTTTTAATTATGCAGAAGGTGCAACACTTTTTTCAGCATGGGGAATGTGGTTTGTAATCTTTGCAGGTTTATTTTTATTCAATGAATTCGCTAGAAGATGGAAATGGGCTGGATTCTTCTCTTTTGTTATTTTGCCTGTAGTTTTAACTATAATATGGGCAACTGTACTTAAGGATGTAACTTATACAGACTGGTTCCATCTTGCTAAGGTATATTCTGCAACAGCAGGATGTATTGGTTTTTGGTGTATAAGACACCTTGAAAGAAAAGATAGGTTAACTGGAGAGGTTAAGTGGAGACTTGCAGATAATAAGATTGCTCTATGTTTTCCTCCATTGATACTAGCTATTAACATATTAGAAGCAGTGGCTAGAGATATTGAGGTTGGAGCATCATTTTGGTTAATTAATTCTGGTGCAATAGAGGGTGAAGTAATAGGTGTGATGGGTGGACCATGGAACTTTATGAATGCAGCGGCAGGTATACTTAATATTATAACAATAACCGGTTGGTTTGGTATTGTTATTCGTAAACAAACACAAAAGGATAAAAGTAGGGATATGCTATGGCCTGATATGTTATGGTTTTGGATTATAGCTTATGATTTATGGAATTTTACTTATACATACAACTGTATACCTACTCATTCATGGTATGCTGGATTTGCACTTTTACTAGCACCAACACTATGTGCATTTACAGTTGGAAAAGGTGCTTGGCTACAGCATAGAGCACAAACTCTTGCGATTTGGTGTATGTTTGCACAAACATTTCCCGCATTTCAGGATGTTGGAAAATTTGTTGTAACATCTACTTATAACCCAACCATTTACACTGTATTTGGAGTATTAGCTCTTGGAAGTAACGCCTTAGTATTTATTTATATGATTTATAAAATAAGAAAGACAAATAAAAATCCTTACAAGGGCGAACTATATTCAGACCATAAGAAATATAAAGAAGTTGAAGCAATGGCAGAATAAAATTTGTTGAAATCTGTTATCATTCTATGATAAAATAGTTAGGAATAAATTATAAGGAAAAAGAATGATATGAGTGAAATTAACAAAAGAAAGCAACGTATTATAGATGCTACAATTGAAGTTTTAAAGGAAAACTCAATTGAAGAAACTACAGTAAGAAAGATAGCGGCAAAGGCTGGACTTACAACGGGAGCATTATATCATCATTATAGAAATAAAGATGAAATATTATTTGACGTAATTACACAGTCTCTTCAATTTACACATAAAATGGTGGAAGCAGTAAAGAGTGATAAAGCATCTTGTGAGAAGGAAAAATTGCTTGCAAAAATTGTTTCTGAAGTTACTAAAAGACTTTCAAAAGTTGATGAACAAAAACTTCACCTACTTTTACTTAGCGACGTAATTGCTAGAAATAGAGAGATAATAGATAAGTATCAAGTAAATTATTCTGAAATTATAAATAATACTGGAAATTTATTTGCAAATGCATTTGGAATAGAAAATAACGAATATAAAAATGCAGTTGCGTCTATATTAATAGCTGCTATAGATGGACTCGCTATGCAACAAGCGCTAGGTGTTTTGCCAAAAGAACAAGAAAAAATGATTGAAATTTTTAATTCGTTTTTTGTTGAAAGCATACCATTGTTTCTGAAAAACAAAATGAAGTAAAAATTTGAGCTAAATAAATACATAATAAAGGCACATTAATTATAGTAGAAGACTATATATAATGTGCCTTTTAAAATATATTTATTAATAATATTAAAATAATTTTATTAAAAATGACTCTACATGGTTGAGGCTATGATATAATATGCTTAGCATATTTACTACAGAATAGTTTAATGTAAGCATATTAAAATTATAAAAGGATTCTATCAATTGAAGAATAAATAAATATCTAGAAGGTGAACTAATGAAAATTGAATTTAAAATAATTGATAGCTTTAATAAGGAAGAGGTTTTGAAATTAAATGTAAAAAGTAGTCAAAGAGGTTTTGTAGAAACAACAAAGGAATGTCTTGATGAGTCTGATGAATTGTCACTATGGAGACCAACTGCAATATATGTAGATAATATATTAGTCGGTTTCGCTATGTACGGCTTTTGGAAGTATGAAGGTGATTATGGAAGAGTTTGGCTAGATAGGTTTTTGATTGATGAACATTATCAAGGACATGGATATGCTAAACCTATACTAAGTTCCCTTATAAATAAAATAATTGAAGAATATAAATGTAAAGAAATTTATCTTAGCTTATATGAAGATAATGAAATTGCATGTAAAATATATAAAAAATTAGGCTTTGATTTTAATGGTGAGCTTGATATAAATGGTGAAAAGGTAATGGTGTTAGGGGTATTATGATAAATATTTTGATTATAGAAGATGATTTCACTTTAAGTAATGGAATAAGGCTTGCTTTAAAAAGTGATGACTATAGCATAGAACAGGCATATGATATAAAAACTGCATACGAAAAAATTAATTGCAACCCATTTGATTTAATAATACTTGATATTAATCTGCCAGATGGAAATGGACTTGAGTTACTCGCTAAAATAAAAAAACATTTTCAGGTGTCTGTTATTATTTTAACTGCCAATAATTTAGAAATTGATATTGTAACAGGTCTCGAGATGGGGGCAGATGATTATATCACAAAGCCATTTAGTCTTATGGTTTTAAGAGCGAGAGTAAATACGCAATTAAGAAAAACAGTATCAAAAACATTCTGTGTGCAAATTGAAAGCTATTTATTTAATTTTGATGCTATGGAATTTAAGAAAAATAACAGTATCATAGAACTCAGTAAAACTGAACAAAAATTGCTTAGATTATTAGTTGAGAATAGAGGCAACACTCTAACTAGAGATTATTTGGTTGATAGAATCTGGACAGATGGAGCAGAGTATGTGGATGAAAATGCTTTGTCAGTAACAGTAAAAAGATTAAGAGATAAGTTAGAGGATACACCATCTAAGCCTACATATATTAAAACAGTCTATGGAATTGGATATACTTGGGCGGTGAAATAAATGAGATTTACAAGTGTTAGAAAAACCATTAAGAATTTAAACAAAATGATTGATTGTGTGATAGATGGTACTTTTAGTGAGGCTACCTTTGATGAATCATTATTATCATCACTGGAAGCAAAGCTTAAACGATATCTTTCTCATAGCCATATGATCTCACAAAAACTAGAGGAAGAAAAAAATGTTATCAAATCATTAATTTCTGACATATCACATCAAACTAAAACTCCCATTGCAAACATAATGCTATATTCATCTCTTTTAATGGAGCAAGATAATATATCAGATGATACAAGGAACATGATTGAACAGGTAAACCTGCAAAGTCAAAAGCTAGATTTTCTTATAGAGGCTTTGATTACAGCATCGAGATTAGAAACTGGTATTATTAGTGTGAATCCTATAAAAAACTCAATAAGTGAGCTTGTTGACAATATTCTAATACAAATAGAGTCAAAGAGTAAGGCAAAAAATATAGACATAACAACAGACATAGAAGAAGGTTATGCAATATTTGACATGAAGTGGACTGTTGAAGCTATATACAATATAGTAGAGAATGCTGTAAAGTACACACAAAATGGAGGAAGTGTTAAAATCATAGCTATTCCATACGAGCTTTTTTATCGTATAGATATAATTGATAACGGTATAGGTATTGAGGATAAGGATTTATGTAAAATATTTCAAAGATTTTACCGATCGCAAAATGTTCAGCAAATAGAGGGAGTAGGAATAGGGCTATATCTAACAAGAGAAATAATATCATCTGAAGGTGGCTATATAAAGGTTGCATCAAAAATCAATGAAGATACAACATTTTCGGTGTTTTTACCTAAATAAGAATAGATTCTTTCAAAATTGATAGATTCTTGAAATAATATAGAAAGATTTTAGTGTTAATATAGTCTATGTAATAAGGAAATGAACATAGACTATTTTTATTGGAGGATTAAAATGATTATACTACAAACTAACAATTTGAAAAAATATTATGGTAATGAAGAAAGCACAATGGTAAAGGCACTAGATAATGTTAATGTATCAATAGATAGTGGAGAATTTGTTGCAATAGTAGGAACATCTGGAAGTGGTAAATCTACAATGCTACATATGCTTGGTGGACTTGATAGACCAACTAGTGGGAATGTTATAGTAGATGATAAGGATATTTTTACACTAAAGGATGACGAGCTTACTATATTTAGAAGAAGAAAAATAGGCTTTGTTTTTCAGAATTATAATTTAGTGCCAGTGTTAAATGTATATGAAAATATTGTTTTACCAATAGAGTTAGATGGAAATAAGCCTGATAAGGGATATGTAAATACAATCATTAAAACTCTAGGACTTGAAAGTAAGCTAGAGAGTCTTCCAAATAACCTCTCTGGGGGACAGCAGCAAAGAGTTGCTATCGCTAGAGCACTTGCTACTAAACCGGCTATAATACTTGCTGATGAGCCAACAGGTAATTTAGACAGCAAAACTAGCCTTGATGTTATGGGACTTTTAAAGGTTACAAGTGAAAGATTTAAGCAAACCATAGTTATGATTACACACAATGAAGAGATTGCTCAAATGGCAGACCGAATTATACGTATAGAAGATGGCAAAATCATAGGTGGTGGAAGAAATGCTTAAGGTAGAAAATAAAAAAGTCATATCCAATATTGCAAAAAGCTCATTTAAGGCGAATAAATTAAGAAATATATTTGCTGTTGTAGCAATAATTTTAACAACAGTGATGTTTACGACATTTTTTACTATAGGACTAAGCATGAAGGATTGTATTGAGAATTCTACAATGAGACAGGTTGGCGGAAGTGCCCATGGTGGTTTCAAATATCTTACTCAAGAGGAATTTGACAAATTAAAAACCCATAAATCAATTAAGGAAATACAGTATTCTATTATTTTAGGATTTGCCGAGAACTATGATTTATTGAAAAGACCGTCTGAAATTAGATATGCAACTGATAGAGAAGCAGAGATGATGTTTTCAAAGCCTACTGTTGGTAGCATGCCGACAGAATTTAATGAAATTACTACAGATAAATTAGTTTTAAAGGCATTGGGTATAGAGCCTGAGTTAGGCCAGGAAATAACTATTGAATATAGTCTTGATGGCAAGAAAAAAGTCGATACTTTCGTATTGTCAGGATATTGGGAGGGTGACAAGGTTATTCCAGCAAGTCAGATTTTTATTTCCAGAGAATATTTGGATTACATGTTAAAGGATTATGAAATCAGTGAAGTTAATAAACTTATAGGAACTATAAGTGCTGATGTCATGTTTAGTAATTCCCTTAATGTTGAAAAAAAACTGCAAAATATAATTATAGACAGCGGATACAGTCCTATTGATATAGGTTATGGTGTTAATTGGGCATACATGTCATCCTCTGATGATATGAATATTGTCACTATTTTGGTCGTAATTGCAGGTATTTTACTAATAATATTTTGTGGATATTTGATTATTTACAATATATTTTTAATTTCAGTATCAAGTGACATACGTTTTTATGGTTTATTAAAAACAATCGGAACTACATCAAAGCAAATAGGTAAAATCATTAGAAAGCAGGCTGTTAAGCTTTGTATAATTGGTATACCAATAGGTCTAGTTATAGGATATTTCGTTGCATATGTTATAACTCCCATTGCATTAGCTCATCTAAACATGGTTAGTATGATAATCTCAGCTAATCCTATTATATTTATAGCTTCAATAATATTTTCTGCAATAACTGTTCTTATAAGTGTAAGAAAGCCAGCTGTAGTTGCTGGAAAAGTAAGCCCAATAGAAGCCATAAGAAATACAGATGTTAATGGACATAAAAAAATTAAAAGTAAGAAAAGCTATGGCGTAAATTTAGCTAAGATGGCTTCTTCAAATGTTTTTCGCAGTAAGAAAAAGGCAGCTGTTGTAACTATATCATTATCTTTAAGCCTTATAATTTTAAATTGCACATATCTGATTGTAAACAGCTTTGACATGAATGCATATTTGAGCGAATCTATAGTAACTGATTTTGTTGTTGCTGATACAGGGTATTTTAATGTATATATAGGATACAGCGATCAGGAGACTGTTTCTGATGAATTTATTGAACTAATAAATTCGCAAAATGGAATAGAAGAAATGGGAAATACAAGATTTTCAGAAGTAATTTTACCTGCTTCTGATACATTTATAAATAATACTAAAAAGCTAATCAATGATTTTCCTGAATATATTTATGGAGATAGTCTTGAAAGTGCAAATAGAGTTTTAGAGGAAAAAACATATTTTTCTCATATCTATGGTATGGATAAGCTAATATTAGATAATCTTGAGGTTTATAATGGAAAAATAGATTACGAAAAATTAAAAACAGGTAATTATATAATAGCTAATACTATTGACGATGAGGGAATTATAAGTCCATACAATGTGGGTGATAAGGTTAGAATCGAATTTAATAATGGTACTGTAAAGGAATATGAAGTTATGGCTGTAGCAAATCTTCCATATAACCTAACAGTCAGACATTCACATCCATACAATACAGAACTTTATATGTTAAATGACGAGTTTATATCTAATGCTGGAAATTTAACTCCTATGTATACAACGTTTAATGTCAAGGATGATTTTGAAGACGAAATGAACAGTTTTCTAAAAAATTACTGTGAGAATGTAAATTCCGATATGTACTATAATTCAAGGGATACATTTGTTGAAGAATTTAAAACTATGCAAAATTCATTTAAAAGTGTAGGTTTAGCGTTAAGCCTTATTATAGGATTTATCGGTTTAATGAATTTTGTAAATACAATGCTGACATCAATTATTTCTAGACGCAGAGAGCTTGCTATGCTACAAAGTATAGGGATGACCAAAAAGCAGGTCAATAGGATGCTTGTATTTGAAGGCATGACATATGCGTTATTGACCACATCGTTTGTTTTAACTATTGGATTGGCTCTAAGCTTTTTATTAGTCAAGTTTATGTTTAGTGGATTATGGTATTTTAATCTAAATTTTAGTGCAGTTCCATTTTTAATATGTATACCGATACTATTTTTTCTATCACTTTTTGTACCTGTCCTAAGCTATAAAACAGTAAGTAAAGACAGTATAGTTGAAAGATTAAGAGAAGTAGAATAAATCTGTATGTTATGAGCGATATACTTTACCTTATGTAAAGTGTATTGCTCATTTTTTATATTGTTGTTATAATTTAGTTGTAAAACATTTGACGAGGTGTTTCGTGATAAAGATTGCAATCTGTGATGATGAGGTAATAATATTAAATAAGGTTAAAGATTTAACAAAGGAGTATAAAAAATTTCCAATTGAAGTAAGTACATTTAATTCAGGTGAGGAATTATTAGACTCTAACATATATTATGATATTATTATTCTTGATATTGATATGAAAGGTATTAATGGAATAGACACTGCCAAAAAAATTAGGGAGAAGGACAAAGGTGTTAGGATAATCTATTTGACTAATTATACGGATTATACTATTTTTGCCTTTAACGTTCATGCTTTTGCTTATTTGTTAAAGCCAGTAGATAAGGATGAATTATTTAATCAATTAGATGAAGCATTAGCATATAAATTTGAGGTTGAAGGCAGTGAACTTGAATTTGTAACTTTAGAGGGTATAAAAAGGCTAAATGTTAAAGATATATTTTACTTTGAGTATCAAAATAGAATTGTAAAAATGATAACTTCATCAGAAACATTCACCTTAAAGAAAAAAATAACTGATATATCTTTTGAAATGAAAGCTTATAACTTTTCAATGCCTCATAAAAGCTTTGTAGTTAATCTATATCGTGTTAAAGCTATAAAGGGATATGATATAATAATGACTGATGATACGGTAATACCATTATCGCAAAAAAAATCAACTGATTTTAGAAAAAAGCTAAATTGCTATTTAAGTGAGGAAATAAAAAGAAGTAGAGGTGTATTTTGAATTCAAATTTAATTGATATTATAGCATACATAGTCATACCCATAATTGGTAGTGTATTTTTTGTATATATACTTATAGATGGAATTAATAAATTAGGTTGTAATGTCAATATAGGAAGAACTTTAAAGTATGGAATTTTAGTCATTTACGCTGTACTGTTACTAGGACTTTCGCTTTTTCAAAATACCTTTATAAATTTATTTACCTGTGTTATATTGCTCCCTATAATTGCACACTTTATATGCAATAATAAAAGAATTTATATGGTATATTATTTAGGTCTAACGGTTTCTGTATTTATGCTTGATTTTTTACTAAGTGCCCTTTTTCAAATACTTATTGTGTATAGAATTGCTATATTTACAGATTTAAGATATTATGTGATATTGTATGTTCTTACTTCAAAGCTATTATCATATATTCTTGTTAAGCTATATGTTAGTCTTATAACAAAAAAACAGCATAGTGAAATATCAAAAAAACAGTATTTAGCAAGTTTTATTTTACCATTGTTTAGCATTATATATATTTATTCATTACTATATTCAATGCAATTTGTTATAGACTTTAATCTAATAGGGTTATTTATAGTAAATGTTATTATAATTTTATTCTTAAATATTTATTTCTCTAAAATTGCAGAAATTACTGAAAAAAACTATGAGCTTAAAAATCAATTAATTTTATATGATCAACAGGAAAAACTACAATTTCAATATTATGAGGATGTAGAGAAAAAATATCAGGAATCAGTAAGAGTTTTACATGATATAAGAAAGCATATACAAGCTTTGGAGAGTTTATATGAGAGTACTAATAATGAGAAAGCTTTGGAGTATGCAAAGGATGTACATCTAATGCTTAATAATTTAGGTCATAAGTACTATACATCAAGTAAAATACTCAATATTATACTTAATGATAAGGCTAGTATAATGAATAGTCTAAAAATAAGCTACAATATACGAATTGGAGATATTGATTTAAATAAATTCAAGGATATAGACTTAACAGTAATATTTGGCAATATTTTAGATAATTCTATTGAGGCTGCTAAACTAGTTGAGAATGCAAGTATAGATTTGATAGTTGATGTAGTTCAGAATTTTATAAGCATCAGTCTATCTAACTCAATAAAAGTATTACCTAAAAAACATATCGAAGGATTTATTTCTACAAAACCTAATCACCAAGGTGTAGGACTGAATAATGTTGAAAGAACAGTAAAAAAATATAATGGTGATATTCAATTTAAATACGATGAGCATATGTTTAATGTATATATTATGCTGCCTATTTAGAATAATAAAGTAATTTAAAAGGAGTGTGATATTATGGTTTCAAACTCAGTTATAGCAATGATTATACTAGATTTATTAATTTGCTTTGTACTTCCTATTATTGTTTTTGTGTTTATACAAAGAAGGTATAAAAAAACTTTTAAATCTTTTATATTAGGTGCTTTAGCTTTTTTTATATCTCAGATTGTACTAAGGATTCCTATTATAAACAGTCTTTTGCCACAGTTTGCTTGGTACAATGTATTTCAGATAAAATATCCATACCTTTATTGGATATTTCTAGGCTTAACAGCTGGTATTTTTGAGGAAATCGGGCGTTTAATACTGATTAAATTATTTATGAAAAAAAATCAGCGTTTTATAGATGGTATAACCTTTGGATTAGGTCATGGAGCAATTGAAGCAATGATTATTACGGGACTAAGTTTTGTGAATATATTGATATTTTCAATAATGATAAATACAGGTACATTTGAAGCAAATCTCTCTAATTTGCCACAGACTACTGTAAGTGCAATATATTATCAGTGTACTAGCTTAACTCCACTTAATACTATTCTTGGTGGTATAGAAAGAATCATTGCTATGGGAATACATATTGGACTTACAATGATAATATTTAAGGGAGTTAGAAAAAATAAATCATGTCTATATCTAATAATTGCTATTTTAGTTCATGGTGCTATAGATGCATCAATAGGATTTATGTCTCAAATGATCGGATTTTCAACATTGGCCATGGAAGTTGTATTTGCAGTCATATCAATATCATTAATGGTTTATGTGTTTAAATCTAAAAAGCGTGTAAAATGGCAGGAAGACTAGAAAGAAATATATAATAATTAAATTTATATAATTAAAAAAATTAAAGGAGATTTATTATGAAAAAAATATTAAGTATTTTATTAACCTTATCATTAGTTTTAGTTTTATTTGCAGGATGTTCTAGTCCTAAGTTATCAGAAAAATTTGATGAGAACAATGTTAAAACCACATCAGAAAATGCAATAAAATTGCTTAACGAAGGTGAATACGAGAAATTCTGTACTGATTTACCTAGAGAAGATTTAAAAGCTGCATTTACAGTAGATGTTATAAAAAATGCAGTTGCACAGATTATGCCAAATGCGGGTTCTTTCGTAGAGTTTACAAGTGAATCAATAGTAGGTCAAAAAGACAAGGATGGAAATGAAAGTGCAGTAGCAGTAATAGTTGCAAAATATGAAAATCAAAAAGTTACATATACAATAAGCTTTGATGAGAACATGAAGCTAATAGGATTTTACTTAAAATAAAAAATTAAAAGTAATTTAATTTTTATTGGTAACTATATATGTTTGTATTCATACATTGATAAGTAAAGGAAGATGATAGCGTTTTTCACGCTATCTATTCGATTATGATGCCACTTTGTGGTATGATGGGAGGTTATTATGAACCAAGAATGTCCAAACTACTTATCAATAGGTATGATGGCTCCAGACTTTACAGCAGTTACAACAATGGGACCATTAAAAATGTCTGATTTAAAGGGTAAATGGGTAATATTATTTTCACATCCAGGAGACTTCACTCCAGTAATAAAAGACAAAGGCTCTAGATATTGCATTTACTTACTTATTTAAATGCAATATCTATATTATCTTCATTTATAATTATTTCATTAATATAATTGTTAATAAATCTTTTCTTCTCACTTAATTCTATTGTAGGCCATTTTTTTATATAAGAATTTAAATCAAAAGTATCACTTACATTTTGTTTTGTATTAGTAGTTTCTAATTGCTTTAACAAAACATTTTTTCTTTGATCTAGTTCAACAAGAGCTTTATTTATATAATTCATAGCTATGTCTTCAGCTTCCATCATTTTTGATACAAGATTTTCAATTTTTTTATCTATTGAAAGAAGTTCAATTTTAATACTATTTATTTCATTTTCTATATCAGTGTTACTTTGTGCAATATATTTTTTCTTGTTATGTTTAAGTTCTTCAAACACCATTTTTATTACGGCATCTTCTATTTCATTAAGATTTAAAAATTCTTTTCTATCACAATAATTATATGTTGTTCCGGAACATCTCAAATATTTGTATTCCTTGCCCTTTAGCTTACTACATTTATAAGTCATAGCATATCCGCATTTACCACACTTGCTGATACCAGCTAACCATGTTGTTTTACTGTTTCCTTGATTAGGATTTATTTGCTTATTGTTAAAAGCTTTATGATGTGCTTTAATCCATATGTTAGATTCCAAAAATCCTTCATGCAATCCAAGAGCAGCAACGTAACCATTTAAGTCTTTGAACTTATTTAAATTATCATCACCAAAAATCATTACTCCACGAGTTCCGTCGTACTCTGATATATCATTTGCCATCAAACAACCTTGATATTCTAAGTATCTAAATACGTCTTCATCAGCTCTAACGTATGAGGCGGATTTTAAAATTCTTCCGACTACATTAGAGGTCCATGCTTTGCCACTATTTTCTGTTGGTATTTTTTCTTCATTTAAGGTTCTGCATATTTGTCCAAGTGTCATTTCATCATTAGCATACATTTCATATATTCGTTTAACTATTTTAGCTTTAACTTCATTTTTAATTAAAACAGATGCATTTTTATTATTTAATGTTATTTTTTTATAATCAAAGCCATATGGTGCTCCACCGCCACCAAACATTCCACGTTTGCAACGCTCATAGTAATTGTCCTTAACACGTTGCTGTATAGTTTCACGCTCTAATTGTGCAAATACCATTACAATAGACAGCATTGCCCTTCCAATAGGAGTAGAGGTGTCAAATTTTTCTGTACAACTAACAAATTTAACATTATAATTATTGAATAGTTCAATTAATTCAGCAAAATCTAATAAGCTTCTACTCATACGATCTAGTTTATATATAATTACTTTAGTAATAATACCTTTTTTTATGTCTTCAATTAACCTTTTAAAATCAGGTCTATCTATGTTCTTACCAGAGTAACCCTTATCAATATATATTCTTACTTCTTCACCTATAGGTACTTCTCTTTTACCAAATTCAATTTGAACATCAATGCTAATCGAATCTTTTTTATCTAAACTTTGTCGTCCATAAATTGCATACATTATAAAACTCCTTTTCAGTATAATGTAAAATTAAAATATCATACTCAAATAGAAAAAGCAAGAATATAATAAATAAAAAAATTTTTATTATTTGCATAAATTTCTTTATGAAATATGTATAATATTGTATAATGTTTATTGGGAGGTAAATGGAAATGAATATTAAAAAATATACTTCTTATGATTTTATATTACCACTTATATTTGTAATAGTTTTATTACTTACTAATTTTTTAATTAGTGATGATATAATTAAAAATATTATTAATACAG
>DLNM01000025.1 GCA_002479485.1 Firmicutes bacterium UBA7510
ATAATCTGTATAATAAAATGTTAAAATTTAGTAATCTATATTTTTATAGACAGAAAAATTCATAAAATGTTCCAATAATTTAAAAATTTAATATTTTATTTGAGTGTTTACATATATTTACATTACTCTATGTTTATAGTATAATAAAATTTGATTGAAAAGTAAAAAAATTATTTTTATACAAAAATTAAGATGTTTGATTATCAGAATATACGAGGTGAAAAATGAATATTAGTTATTTTTTAGGCTTTAGTATAGCTCTAGTTTTAATGCTAATTACTACTCCTAAAATGATTGAATTTGCGAAGAAAATTAATTTTGTTGAACAGCCTAATTTATTGGCTAGAAAAATTCATACTGAACCTAAGCCATACTTGGCATCAGTATTGATTTATTCAATATTTTGGATTGTATTTATGGCTTTATCAAGAGATTTTTCAATGAAAGTACTATTAATTTTTATTAGTTCGTTTTTAATATTTTCTATAGGCTTAGTTGACGATTGGTATAAAATCAATAGAAAAGATTTAAGTGCGTTGCCAAAGCTGTTAGTTCAAATATTTGCTTGTTCATTAGTTTTTTTTGCAGACATAAGATTTGAGGGCTTTTATTTGCCAATATATAATACATATGTCGCTTTACCAATATGGCTACAATTTGTATTTACTATTGTATGGCTGTTTGGTGTAACTACTGTTATTAATTTTACAGATGGTTTGGATGGACTTGCTGGCAGTATCTCTTGTATTTCTGCAAGTACATTATTTATTGTTGCACAGTTAAAAGGACATTACTCATATGCACTTATTTCTATAATTCTTGTTGGAATATGTATTGGATATTTAAAATATAATAAATATCCATCAAAAATACTTATGGGAGATTCAGGTGCAACCTTTTTAGGTTTTATGCTTGGAATTATATCTCTTGGAGGTGTTATGAAGCAAGCAACTATTTTATCAACACTTATTCCAATAATAGCACTCGGTGTACCTATATTTGATAATATTTATGTTGTATTTAAAAGGATTAAAGAGAAAAAGCCTATATATGTTGGAGACAATAGTCAGGCTCATTATAGATTAATGAAAAAAGGTTTAAACCAAATGCAAGCAGTTATGTTTTTATGCTTGATTTCTATTAGCTTAGGGTTATTTTCTATTATTATTGCTTTGTTAAATTATTAAATGGCTCGTGTAGCGAGATTATGCTACTATAATATTATATTTTAAAATAAAAGTCCTGTGGTTTTTTCATATTGAAAAAATCACAGGACTAAAAATTACCCTTTTGTTTTTATGTATCAATTCTAGTTAGCTCTTTTAGGTTTTTATTACGATAGATTAAATCATTTCTAACTATAAATCCACGATTTTCCCAAAAAGCGTTACCGATTTCATTTTTTGAAAATACTACAAGAGCTACTTTGTTAATACCTTCCTGTTCAAGAGCTTCAATTGCAGTATTAAGTAATGTATTGCCAATCCCTTGTTTACGTTCTGATGTAGAAACTGCTGTATGATGTATGTATCCTCTTCGACCATCGTGACCGCATAAAATAACACCAATAACTATATCATTTTTCAGTGCAACAAAACAGGTATCCGGATTTCTACGCAAATATTTTTCAATACCTTCTTTTGAATCATCCAAATTATTAAGACCCATTCCCGGTGTATTCATCCATAACTGATATACCCCTTCATAATCGTCTAAACTCATCCTTCTTATTTCCATCTTGTATCCCCCATAAATAGTTTGGCTTCATTTTAATACATGAAAATAAAGAAGTCAATATAGAGATGAAAAAGTTATAAATCAATAAAAACAACTGGGTAATCTGATACCTTTTCAAATCCGCAAGATATTGCTGTATTAGATGATGGTATATTGTTTTTCCAACATTCCCAATATACTGTAAGATTCTTTTTATAAGCCTCATTTAATAGCATTTTAGTCATAGTCTTTGCTATGCCTTGCTTTTGATATTCTTTAAATACCTCTATACCAATGGCTAATTCAGTTTTAGTTGGGTATTCACTTGTGCAAAATCCACATACTTTATTATTAAAAACAGGTGTAAATCCAATTCCTCTATCTACAAAATCATTCATATCATTATATGTATTTGTTCCTATAACTTCATTAACAATCATACTTTTATTATCAATATTTGAACTTAAAAGTTCACTAGTAATTTTTAGTATATTAGATTGACTATTATTAGAAATATCATATAAATATGTTGGTTTTATTCGATATAAACTTCTTTCATATACATTATACTTATTAGGAAATAAATTAGTTATTGCATTTTTCCAATCCTCATTTGGATAGAATACAATAATAATTTCTAACTCCTTCCTTGCTTTGTCCGTTAGTATTTGATTAGTCAAGTAATTTATAGCTTCGCTAGTGATTTCTCCTGCTACAAATAAGTAAATTCCAAGCAGAACAAAGCATGTATTCTCTGTTTCGTCGACATATAATTTAGCCAGTTTAGGATTTTCCTCTATAGAATCTATCATATACTGTAAAGGTGTGAAACTAAGTAAATCTTTCATTTTTTTATTTATTTTTAATATGTTTTTCATTTTTTCACCTCTATTGATTTTTAATTTTATTTATTAATTTTTCTTTTTTTGTGTAAGCCGATTTTTGCTTTCCAAAATTATTTTCATTTGTAAGCTGTAAATATCTTTTCCATCTATCCTCATCAAGCTCGCCTGTTTTTAAAGCATGTTTAATTGCACAACCCGGTTCACTTTTGTGAGCACAATCTGAAAATTTACACTGATCTATCAATTCCTCTATTTCAGAAAATGTCTTTTTAATTCCATCTTCTGCATTCCACATGCCAAGCTCTCTCATACCAGGAGTATCTATTATTATAGTTTTAGAAGGAAGCAAAATTAACTGCCTATGAGTAGTAGTATGTCTACCCTTCGAGTCATCTTCTCTAATACTGTTAACTTTCATAATTTCTTCACTCGCTATAGCATTGACAAGACTTGATTTCCCAACTCCTGAGGAACCTAAAAATATTAGAGTTTTTCCTTTGTTTAGGTATTTTTCTAGTGAATCTAAGCCAAAGCCAGTTTTTGAGCTGATAGCAATAACATCTATATTAATATACTGTGATTTTAATTCATTGACGTATTTTTCATAATCACTATTTAAATCGGCCTTAGTAAGTATAATTACCGGTTCAGCACCACTTTGTATTGTAGCTCCAATATATCTTTCAATTCTATTCATGTTAAAATCATGGTTTAATGAAACTACAATAAACACATAATCAAAGTTAGCTGCAACTATCTGCTCATGTATTGTTTTAACATAGCCAACAGCGTGACCAGAAAAATCTGTTCTTGAAAATTTACTTTTTCTTTTACATAATTTTGCAATTAATGAATCGCCATATTGATTATATTGTAAATACACAAAATCACCAACTACAGGGATATCATCGTCAAATTTAATTTCTTTATAAAAAGTTCCTTTTAATTTTGCATTAATTTCTCCGTATTCACAGATAACCTTATATAGCTCTCTATGAACCTCCACTATTCTTGCTGGGACTAAATTTTGTTTTACATCCTCCGCATAATCTAAATTCCATCCATATTCGTTTAAATTAATCATTATTTCCTCCAATTTTTGCACAAAAAAACTTGCCCATGAGCAAGTTCTGTTTTTTATATTCATACAGTATTACAAAAGGGTATTAAAACAATGCTTTTTAAGCATTGTTTGGGTACACAAAAATCAACCTTCGACTTTGCGCCCACATTATTAAATTATTTAGAAATCACCATAATATTATTATTTGCTGCCAATCTAATCACTCCCTTGTAAATAAAATTGGAAAAACAATTCCATAACTATTGTAACATAATATTCCAAGTATTTCAATAGGATTGTAAAAAATTAAAAGATTATATTTCCAATAAGTAAAATACCAATTGATTTATTCAAATGTTGTAAATAGAGTCCTATTAAGATATAATTTTAATAAATGTAATATATAAAGGAGAACTAAACATGGAGTTATTTGCAAAACCAGGAGTTGGTGGAATAATTGAAAAACATATAGATGGTATTGATTATATATTAATCCAAGAAAGATGCAAAAATGATGCTAAATCAGAGTCAGGTTTAATTGAAATACCAGCAGGAAAAATCAGAGAATTTGAAAATATATTTGATTGTTTAAGAAGAGAAGTTTATGAAGAGACTGGCTTAATCGTTGTAAATATAGAAAGTGAAAATGAAGCTACATATTATGAAAGTAATGGTTATAAGGTTATAAATTATACACCATTTTCAAGTAGTCAAAACATAATAGGTTCATATCCAATTATGGTACAAGTATTTATTTGTACTGCTAGAGGTGAATTAGTACAGCAGTCAAACGAATCTAAGAATATAAGATGGATTTCTATATATGAATTAAAGGATATGTTGGAAAATAAAATTAATTCATTCTACCCTATGCATGTTATGACATTAAAAAAATATTTAAAATATAAATTGGATAAATAATTTTAATAACAGTAGTTCCTCCTACGTTTTTATAGTTGCTGGAGTCACTACTGTTATTTATTTCGCAGATTGCTTAATTTGGATTAACAGGTGCTATTTTATCAATTCTATTGAATAGAATATCTATTCTAGGAATTATATATCCTATATCAATATAGTGAGGTCTCCACTCATCACATATATTTAGCCAATTACATACCTTTTCAGACGAAAATGGAATAAATGGTTTTAATAATACTGTTAAGTTAGCAATAATTTGTGTACAATTATACAGAGTATTTTTACATTGATCTAAGTCGTCAGTTCTTGTTTTCCATGGCTGTTGTGTATCAAAATATTTATTTGAATATCTAACAAATTCGAATATCTTGTCTAAAGCATCCTTTAGGTTTGCTTTTTCAATATAAAATCCGCAAATTTCATATAATTCATTTATTTTAGAGCTAATTTCATCATCTAAAATTCCTTCAGGTATCTTGTTATCAAAGTATTTTTCAATAAAAATTAAAGTTCTATTTACAAAATTGCCATATGCACCTAAAAGTTCTCCATTATGGCTGTTAATAAACTCATTCCAAGTAAAATCCGCATCCCTTTTTTCCGGTCCATTTGAAATTAAAAAATACCTTATTGAATCTAAATCATATTTCTCAATTATATCCTTAATCCATATAGCATGATTTCTACTTGTAGAAATTTTACTACCCTCTAATGTTAAATACTCACTGGATATAATTTCATCGGGCAAATGGTATCCGCTGTCATTACAAATTAGTAATGCAGGTAATATAATTGTATGAAATGGTATATTATCTTTTCCATGAACATAATAATGTCTTGCATTTTCTCCCCACAGTTCTTCAAAGCTTTCATTCTTACTATCAGACAATACTTTACTTGCTGATAAGTACCCTAAAACATTTTCAGCCCAAATGTATATTTTTTTATCTTTATAATTCTTTTTTGGTACATCAATACCCCATTCAAGATCTCTTGTTATTGCTCTATCTTTAAGTCCCTCATCTATATATCTATTTGAAAATGAAATAGCATTTTTTCTCCAATTTGTATGGCTATTAATGTAATCCTTTAATTGTTTTTCAAGCTTTGATATTGCAATATATAAATGTGTTGAATCTTTAAATTCAATATAACTTCCACATATAGCACACTTAGGTTGTATTAGATTTTCAGGTTCTAATACAAAACCACATGTATCACATTGATCTCCTCTTGTTTCAGATAAACAAGAGGGACATTTACCAAGAACAAATCTATCAGTTATAAAGCTGTTACATTTATTACAATACGCTTGTGGGGAAGATTTTTCATAAATATATTTGCTTAAATATAACTTCTCATGAAACTCCTTTACGAACTCCTTATGCTCATTTGTAGAAGTTTTTGTATATAAATCATAGCTAAAGCCTAATTTATTAAAGCAATAAATAAACTCTTCGTGAAAAAAATTGCTTATTTGTTCAGGAGTTTTATTTTCTTGTTTTGCTCTAATTACTACAGGAGTACCATGGCAATCACTACCTGATACAAAATAAACTGTGTCACCTTTTGCTCTAAAATATCTTGCAATAACATCCGCTGGAAGTAATCCAGCAATATGACCAATATGCAATGAACCATTAGCATACGGCCATGCACCACCAATCAAAATTTTCATATTATCCCTCATTTCTATTTAATTTGTTGTGATAAAAATTTACTTAAAAAAATAAGCCCTCCTCTCCGAAAAATTTCTTTTTCGGGGACGAGAGCATAAACTTCGTGTTACCACCCCAAATTTACTTGCATTTCACAATACAAGCCTCATATACTACGGATGAGAAATGATTCATCGATAGCATTACACTATAACGGGTGTTTCCGTCGTAGCCTAAACATATTTAATGTTTTCGGTACGCTGCTCCAAGACCATTTTCTGTAATACATGTATATACCCACTCTCACCAATTAGGGTTCTCTGTAATAACAAAATACTACATACTCTTCTTTTCATAGCTTTATTATTATATTTTGTTTATAATATATTATCTACAATTAAATGTCAAAATATTTTTTATTTAAAAAAAATTATATTAAATAATAATAATATTAAATTAATTATCTTTATCAAGCTCAAAAAATCTTATTATGCTGCCATCTATTGTAGTAACATCACATTCTCTAGCTCCCCATGGCTGTATTTTGATATCTGTAATTTTATTCCAGCCATTTTTCTTTACAAACTCATATAAACTATTTAAACCATCTACACACATAAAAGCAACTGTTCTTTCTGAAGGTTCTCCGAAAAACATATGTATACCATTAAATGTTGTTATTTTAAGATTAACAAGCTCACCAGGTACAGGCATTAAACATCCATATGTGCCATCACCCTTATCATTTCTTTCGTCAATTCCGCCATACCAGCCTAAAACATCTTCAAACCATTTCACTGTGTTATCCATATTAATTGTGTAATAAATTGGACCGTTCTCCTTTACAGAATAGCCTCTTTGTCTTAAATTCTCCATGCTCATTTTCCCTTCTAAAATAGATTTAATGGAAATTTTAGCGAATGAATTAATATCATCATGACTGCGCGCTGTCATTGGTGAAATGTTATGAAAACGTGTAAAGGCTCGTGAAAAACTTTCAGGTGTTTCATATCCATATTTATAAGCAATATCAATAATTTTCATATTAGAAGATTTTAGCTCTAATCCTGCAAGTGTCAGTCTTCTATTACGAATATATTCTCCGAGTGTTATGTCACAAACAATGGAAAATATTCGTTGAAAGTGGTAACTTGACATATAAGCTTGGCTTGCAATAACATCAAATTTCAAATCTTCTAATATATTATCCTCTATAAAATCTATAGCCTTTTGAATTCTCATAATAGTATCCATTCAATCACCTCCATCTATTTAGATTATACATATGTATTTTTTTAGTATCATGACATTTTATGCTCGTTGGTGTACATTAATTTAATGATAGTTCAAACATTAAAATTACAAAGATAAACATATTTTTAATGATAATTCAACTAAATTTTCCCTTATAGCATCTCTGCTATTCCATTTGCGAGAATCCAATTCTACACCACTTAGATCATCTCCTCCAAAAAGTATCTGACCTAATTTTACACCTCTAAATTTTGAAACAGCGAATAATGCTGCTGCTTCCATTTCTACCGTTACACATCCTTCTGATACCCTAAGCTTAATTTTATCCTCTGTTTCTCTATAAAAAGCATCTGTTGTCCATGTTTTAGCTTTTATATATGGTATATTGTCATTCTTTAATTGTTTTTCTATTATGTCAACTACCTCATAATCACATTCTACTTCTCTAGAAGGCTTTAAATAATGATATGAAAGTCCTTCATCTCTTACAGCTGAATAAGGAAGTACTAAGTGTCCGACTTGTATATCTTTTTGTAATACACCGGCAGCACCACAAACTATAAACTTTTTAAATCCTATTTCGATTAATTCTTCGAGCTCTCCAGCAGAACCAGCTGCACCTAGAAAACCCACTACAATACCAATTTTCTTACCATTATATTCAGTTTCGTAGATTGGCAAGGATACAGTGCATGTTTTAATAACTCCTATCTGTTTCAATCTGTTATTTTTAAACATTTTTTCAATTACATCACCAAAAAATGCTATAACACAATGTTCAGGAACATCTTTTTTACTAATAAAATTAGAAGGACTAATTTTTGCATTTTTATTATCGTCATATTCTAATATAGGAAAATCTTTTTTATTTAACATGTTTACCTCCAATTATTTATTAAATTATTTATTTAATCTTTTATCGTATTCACTAATCTTTTCATATATCATATTCCATGCCTCTTCATTTTTTTCTTTGTAATCCCAAGGTTCGAAATTACCTGATGTAAGATTAACAGCCTTCCAATTTGTCGGTTTTTCACCGAAGTATGGCTTAAATCCAAACTTTATATATAAGCGCTTTAAATAGATACTTTGTTTAAAAAGATTTAACAGCTATTATACCAAAATATGTTATTATATACAAATAACTTTCTATATATAATAAATAGAATAATAATATTAAAAATTGTAATTTGAAATAGACTATGATAATATAACTATAATAAATGGAAATTATTTCTAAATTCATAAAATAATCTTTGGTGTGTGTATGTGATGATAAATAAAAAATATTTTAGATTAGCTATAGTTGTAATTTTAATTTTGCTTTGCATATATTTTTATTTTTTCTTTCAAAAAGGAATTCATTTCGACGATACATTTTTAACTCTAAATAAAAAAGATAATGTATTTGAATATATAGGGAAGAAAAACGGTAATTATATGAAAATTACTGTTGTTGGCAATATCATAGCTACTAAAGCGTCAACCATAACTTATGAATTAGAAGATAAATCCAGCTATACCTACGAAGTCAAAAGTTCAGAATATTTTGAAGATAATGGAGAAATTATTATATTGGAAAATGATGTACCAAAGTTTAGAGGAACATATCGTCCTACAAATATTGGTATAGTTCTATGGGATATTAATGGAGATCCTGTTATTGAAAATAATTATTTTAATAATTCATTCATTGTTACTAATTCTCATATTGCATCAACTGTATTTAAAGATAACATAACAAAAAGAGGTAGTTTAAAACCTATATTATACGCAATTGTAATATCAATAATACTTTTTATTGATATTAAGTGGCCACTATTCTTTTTTCAACTAAATCATTTTCTTGATGTGAAAGATCCAAAACCTACGGATTATTATTTGGCAACTCAAAAATTTTCGCGGTATATTGGGGGTATTGCTATTATAATACTATTAGTAGCAGGCTTAATGATGTAAAAACTAAATATATTTATCTAAAAAAGCTTTTATCTTTTGACTATATTTATCTTTTGCAACCCAAGATGACATTATATGTTTTGCACCTTCTACCGCCCAATATTCCTTTTCGCTTGAACAAGCATTATAAAGTTTTTTACCCATTTCAAAAGGTACGAATCTATCCTCAGTACCATGGATAATAAAAATAGGTGTTTTAGATTTTTTAATTTGTGATATGGGTGAACAATTATTAAAAGAAAATCCACATAGCAATGTACACCACATTTCCACCATTTTCGTTAGAAAATTAGAAAAAATTTTAGGTATTTTATCAATAAAATTAGGTATCAAATCTTGCACTGATGAAAAAGCACAATCACTAATTATTGCTTTAACATATTTAGTAGCTTCTACGTCTCCGCTTAATGCTAAAACAGTAGCTCCACCCATTGATATGCCATCTAATATAAAATCTTTATCATTTCCATATTTATCTCTTAAATAATCTATCCACTTAAATATATCCTTACGTTCAGCACATCCCATGCCTATATATTTACCATCGCTTTTGCCATGACCTCTTAAATCAGGCAAAAATACATTATATCCACTTTCTATATATTTAAAGGCATCTGCCATTCTTTCCTCTGCATTACCCTTCCAACCATGTAGCAATATTGCAGTCTTTTTTTTGTTATAAGAAAGATAATAACCTACTAAATTATATTTATCACTTTTTATATGGACTTCCTCATAAGGCAAGTTCAAAAATTTATTTTTTCCGATTAGATAAGCATTTGTTCTTTCTCTTATTGCTTCTGGCGTTTTACTATAATCCTTTTTAATTCTCTCGTTAACAAAAAAAGATCTAAACAATTTTAATGATGCTAATATTAAAAATACTATAAATAATGCTACTAAAGTTATTATAACTTTCAATGCCATAATGACTCCTTTAATTTTATTTTAGAAAAATTACTAATTATAGTTATCTCCAATACTTATAAATTAATATAACCAAAAAATACTTTCTTTTGAAATTTCTAGACCTAACTTATTTTGCAAATTTAAAGATTTATCATTTTCAATGAATACTTGTCCAAATGGTATCCATTCTTTTTTTAGCATGTAATCAATTAAATAGTTTTGAAGTGCCTTAGCTACACCTTTATTTCTATGTTCAGGTAGTACTTCTAAAAGTCCCATACTACCCTCACTATGTACTCCTATAAAACCCATTAAAGTATCCTTGTCAAAAGCACCCCACATACACTTTTCATCAATAAGAAATGAGGTATAATCAAAACCTTCATCCATAGATTTATAATTTTCTTTAACTATAATTTTATTCTTATCTTCTAGTAGTCTAATTTCAATATCATCATTTGACTTAGGAGGAGTGTTTTTTAAATATGCTGATTGCTTGCATTCAAAGTAATTTTTATAGCCAAATCTATCTTTGACTAAGTCAAACATCTCATTTTGATGAATAACAAACAAGTCCTTTTTAGGCAGATTCTCTATTAATTTTTTAGCTAAATCCATACTTTCAGTTGTTAGCATATAAGAATTGCTATTTTTTTCATGTATAAGCACTCCATCACTATCAGCATACAATATATCACATGTATTTCTTCTTATTGGCTCAATCATATCAATGTGTAAAAGCTTATTTTTCTCCAAATAATCTAAGGCAGTTCTGATTATATTCATAATTTATGCTTATATCCCCTTTCAATTTATATTATAAAATTAGATTGGTTTAAAGTGTTTATTAAATACATAAACAATATCTGAATAACAGCAAGTTCCTTTTGGATTATTTACTGCACAATTACTATTTTTCATAGCACCAGTTATTTTAATAACATCTTCTACACTGTTTGCTCCATTTTCAATAGCATTTATTATATCTTTTTCTGTTACATGATTGCAATAGCATACATAATCTCCAATTATAATTTCCTTATTATCATTGTTATTACAACATGAACAACTTTTATTCTCCATATTAACCTCACAAAATTTTTCCCATTCACTTTTTAGTAGTCTATATTCTACTCTTGTTTTAGCCTTTCCGTCGTGCCATTCATAATCTATGTGTTCAGCCTCTTTAGTAAAGCCACATTTTTTCATAACTTTTTCTGAACCTATATTTTCCAAAAGGCAACCTGTAGTTATTCGGTAAACATTATTTTCTTCAAAGGCGAATCTAATAACCTCTTTCATTGCTTCAGTAACATAACCATTTCCCCAAAATTTATCATAAGAAAAATATCCTAAATGAACAAATTTTCCAATGGATGTAGAATCAGTAACCGTATATCCAATATCTCCAATATGGGTTAAGCTATTTTTTTCAATAATTTTAAAAAAATAAAACTTTCGTTGCTCTGACTCGCTATCTTTAATGGAAGATAACAAATTTTCCTCTGATTCTTCCAAGGAACTAGTTTTTATATCCTGTAAGTAATACATTACTTTATCATTGGATAACAATTTATGATGTGATTCTAGATCGTCAATTATAGGATCTCGTATAATTAATCTTTTAGTCTCTAGTTTTATCATTTTATAACCTCGTTAAATTTTTTAAAACAATTCATCTAATAATATGTAATATCTTATCTTATCATTATCCCTTTTTATACCTAATTCTTCAAATAACAAATCCGTATAATTTTCATTACCTAAATTATGTTTTAAAGATCTAACACACAAAGCTATATCCTGCCACTTATCTGCAATACCACAGTTACTTAAATCAATAAATCCGCTTACACTACGATTATTAAAAAAAATATTTGGTAAGCAATAATCACCATGAGAAAATACGAACTCCTGATTAGGCTTATTATCAACTAAGAATCTATAAAGTTCCTCTACATCCTTAAATCCATTTTCTGAAAAAGTTTCTGTCTCGCAATCATCAATATTAATTAAATTATTATCTATTCTTATTCTAGCTAATTTAAGCTTATTTTTCACATCATTTATATGAGGACATCCATCAATGTTAATTTTCCATAACATTTTTAATCCTTCAGCCAGTAAATGTACTAATTCCTTAGGATTATTCAAATAATATTCGTCACATGACATAAACCCATCAATCTTGGACATAAGTAGATAGTTATATCCACTAGAAGTACAAAACTCTATTATCTTTGGAACAGGCAACTTGCTTTGAAGCCATTTCATCATTGTATACTCCATATCAGATGAATAGCATGAAGATTCTATCTTAAGTATCATATTATTATCAAAGCATAATACATTAGAATTTGAACATCCTATATCATCAATATTATATGAAATATTTTCAATATGCTTTATTATATTATTAGGTAATTTTGTAAATATTTCTTCCATGATAACCTCCTAATAAGTAACAATTAATTATTTATAGTTAGATATTCTGAAAATACAATCATTTCCACCACATGCTATACCTTCAATTAGTACAGATTCAACTTTTTTACCACAAAGTTTGCTAAATGTTTTAGCACTATGAGCATTACAGCATTCACACCAGCTTTTTGAGATAGGTTCATATTCTTTTAGCTTTCTAAACATGCCGCATACACATTGATAAAACTTAAAAATTGCCATCCTCTATTCCTCACTTTCAATATATATCATTTATAACTTAAAAGAAAATTGATGCTTGACCATAATTGCCGAATTCAATTAAATAAGCAGTCATATTGTTTTTTCCACTCATAAAATATCCTTTCTTAAATATGTAAATATTTAACAACAATTATATCAAAATATTATGATATAAACAATAAAAAACTGAAAAATATGGCTTGTTTTGCAGTTTAAATAGTTATAATTAAAAAACCTACAGTACACTGTAGGTCACACACTTTATTCAGTTGCTTTTTCAACTTTTCTTTGCTTATAAATATATACAAATGTTAAAATTACAATAGCTACAAATGCAATAAATAATATTAATGGTATTTTTATTTCAAAGTTTGTTAGCTTACTACTTATATTTATAAGCGGAAATAAAAATAATATAAATATTAGGTTCAGATATATATCTAGATTTTTAACTATTTTATTATTTTTAGCAGCAACTTTTACTATATTAAGTCTTACAATATTCCATAATAATGCATACGTTAATGCTACAACTTCTAATACTCCAAAGCTAAAATTATTTACAAAATCACCTGGATATAGCTTTATACTTTTTACAAACATTAGTATTAATATTAGGGTTGCATAAATAGCTGAGGTGTGTATCACCTCTATAAGTCTTGCATTAGGTGCTTGATTTAATTTTATATATTTATCACAATACTCTTTTATGTTTTTTCCTATAACCATCGATATAGGTTTATATGTGCTTTGAGCTGACATTATTTCACCTAATATTTGATAAATACATTTTTCTTCTGACTCATTACTTCCGCTAAAACAAACCTTTATATACCCCTCAATTTTGTTGTAACAATCCTTATACTCACCAGACAAGTTTTCTATGTATTTTTTATACTCTACTTTATCATATACTCTCATTTATTTGCTCCTACATTTTTTTATGTTAATTTATATTTTAACATAAAACTATTAACTATTACAATATTATTAATAAAAATGAACTAATAGATATTTTATTTGTAATTTAAATATGTTATAATTACTTATCTAGTTGTACAAACATTAAATGGAGGACTTTATGGTTAAACTAAGAATAATTCTTTAATATTAATTAAAATAAGTATTTAAGGAGAAAATAAATGAATAATATAATATTAAAAAATAATGAAATTCCTGATATTAAGGAACTTTATACTATATACAATGATGCTGGATGGACTAACTATACTAATGATTTAGATAATTTATTAAAGGCTTATTATAATTCTTTATCAGTTATAACTGCTTGGAAAGATAATGAATTAGTAGGAATTCTTCGCGCTGTTGGCGATGGATGTACAATTATATACATACAAGACATAATAGTTAAAGAAAACTTTCATAGAAAAGGAATTGGGAAACTTTTAATAAATGAATTAATGAATGAATATAAAAATGTTAGGCAAAAGGTATTGCTAACTGAAAATCAACCTAACACGCTAGCCTTTTATAAAAGCTGTGGTTTTTTACCTGTTGAAAAATATGATCATGTTTCATTTATAAATTATAATTTTGAATAAAAATAAACCCTTAGGGCTTTATAATAGCTCTAGGGGTTTATTTTTTTAATCATTAATATTTAACTTGCTCTTAATTATCAATCTATAAAATAAAGCCGAAAAATAAATTACTATAATAGCAATAAATACAATACTATTAATTTTAATTTGGTAATTGTATATATTAGTAATTCTTATTGGAACAAATGCTATTGCTAAACCAATACATATTATGAGAATAAAATATAATGCATTACATAATCCATACTTGTTAATAAACATCACTACTATAATCTTATTTATCAATGAATGTAGTATTGTAATTGCAATAATAGTAGCACCAAATGTACCAAGATAAAAATACCCTTCCCATGGGATATGTTTCATATACCCTGCTTCATAAATTATAAAGGATAAAATATAAAGCATTAAAAATTCTATATGTCTAGTATATGTTATTCTAATATCCTGTAAATACCTATTATTATTTATGTGCCTTCTACTATATTCAATAACATCATCTACAATCATTTTAATAGGATATCTTCTATTTTGAGAATATAATAATTCTTTAATTATATCATTAGTACATTTTTTCTCCAATTCAGGATTTAAATGTTGAACTTTTAGATAGCATTTAATTCTATTATAATAATCATTATATTCATCTTGTAAATCATCTTCATCATAAATAATTTCATTATCAACCTGCATATTCTTATCCCCTAATATTTTATATAAATATATTATTATCCCTAATAATTATAGCATTATTTACCATATAAATCAATGATACATATTCGCTCTATTTGTTGTAATCAAATTATTGTTACTAATATATAGATGTAAATATAATTATAAATAATAATTGTTTTGTAAAATAATATGCTTTAAAATTATTTTAAATATAATTTAGCAATATAAGTCAAGAATTTATATTATGTTTTAGATAAACTGTTCATATAAGGAAGTGATAAAATGAATGAGGTAGAAACGATAAAAGCAGTTCAAAATATGCAGGATTATATAGAAAATAATTTGTGCAATAGCATTACCCTTAAGCAACTGTCTAATGCAGCAGGATACTCGCCATGGCATGCTGCTAGATTATTTAAAGAGGTAACAAAAAAAACACCCTTTGATTACATTAGAGCTTTAAGATTGAGTAAAGCTGCTATAATACTGCGTGATAAAGATGAAAAAGTCCTTGATGTAGCACTTGATTTTGTATTCGACTCACATGAAGGATTTACAAGAGCTTTTTCAAAAGAATTTGGTATGACACCTAGAAAATACATCAAAAATACTCCACCTATAAAATTGTTTATGCCTTATAAAGTATTTAACACTTACCAATCACTAAAAAAAGGAGATAATGATATGAATAATAGTCAAAAAACAAAATCTGTATTTGTGCAAATTATAGAACGCCCTGCCAGAAAAGTTTTATTAAAAAGAGGAATAAAGGCTACTCAATATTTTGAATATTGTGAAGAAGTTGGCTGTGATATTTGGTCTATCCTTACAAGTGTAAAGGAAGCATTATATGAGCCAATTGGTATGTGGATGCCTAAGAATCTTATAAAAAAGGGAACATCAGAATATGTTCAAGGTGTTGAAGTACCGCTAAACTACTCAAATATAGTTCCAGATGGATTTGAGATAATTGAACTTCCACCTTGTAAAATGATGGTTTTCCAAGGAGAACCTTATGATGATGAAAAATTTATGGATGCTATTGACGAAGTATGGGATCATATTGATAAATTTGATCCAGCTATTTATGGATATAATTGGGCACCAGATACTGCACCAAGATTTCAGCTTGCTCCTATGGGTTATAGAGGATATATAGAAGCTAGACCAGTTAAAGAAGCTAAGTAAAATAATAAAAATGTCAGAATTGTTTGTTCTGACATTTTTTATTACAAATTAATCAAATATATTTCATTTGCTTCATCAAAATGATAACCACAAGAAAGTAAAGTATTACACGATGATTTATTTTCTGGTTCAGGTTGGACAATTATACGCTTTGCATTGTCATGTGACTTAATTTTTTCAATTAATTCTTTAATGATTGCTTTTCCAATACCCTTTCTAAGATAGGAAAATTCACCAATCATATAATCAATGCTATATGTACCGCTAATTTCAGTATTTCCATGCCACTCTTCATCACTGTTAAAGTATTCATAGTACTGACAAAAACCTATAGGTACTCCTTCAGTCTCCACAATATAGTGGTGCAGCCACTTATAATCACTGTTTCTCTTTTCTACTTCTTCAATCCAATCTTGGGGATCGTGATACCATTTAGCAACATGAGGTTCATACAACCATTTTTTGAACATTGGCATATCTTTGTCCTTAAGCTCTCGTAATATTATTTTGGTATTCATAAATTTACCTCCTATCTTAAAAATACGCCTCCATAGTCTCTACTTAGGCGGCGTTTCTTTTAATATATAGACCATTTAAGTTTATGGTTTTTATTATTTATTTTTATTCTTTTCTTCTCTTATTTCATCGATTTCTAATTCAATTAATCTTTTATATACGGATTTACCAGTAGGGACTGTTATTGCTTTACTTAAATATAGTATAGAATCATTATAATTGTTTAGTTTTCTCGCTAAAGTCCCTAAAATCATTAAGGCTACTTGTCTTGCTTCTGGTGAAAGATCACATTCACTGTAATATATGTCTGTATATTCTAACGCTTTTTCTACAGCAAACCTCTCCATTTCAACATCATTAACATCGCTATACAGCCAAGATATGGATAGCCATAGTTTCGCATCTATTTGCTTTTTCTTTTCATATCCATTTGAACAAATCAGTGCAAGATAATGAGATGCAAATACCTGTTCAATATCTCTAGGTTCTTCTAGATTAAGATTTAATTCCAATTTAATTAAATCAAGCTGGTCTGCAATTAATTCCTTTTTTAATTTTTCTTCTGAATTGAAGCCACTTTCTAATGCACTGAAATAACAGTGTGGACATGTTAAAACTTCATACCAAATTGGGTCAAAAGATTGATAAATTCTTCTCATATTGCATGATAAATCACCTTTTAAAACTAATTTAGAGCTTAAAGGTGTAAAACCTTGGAAGGTTTGATTACAATATGGGCAGGTATACGTTTGTGGATATATGTAATTTTCAAATTCTTCAGGACGAATTATTGAATATGTAACATGCTCTTTTGGGAAAAGCAGTGATTTATAAAAGGCATTTTCATCAATATTGTACTCTTTAAATAATCTTATTTTTTCAGAATTAATTAGCTTATAATTATTTTGAGCTTTTATAACACGTTCACTGAGTACTTCCATTAATTGAATAAATAAATCATTATTTTTCTTTGCAATATTAAAATAGTTTTTCTTTGTAATTGATGCAACAGTAGTATCTTCTATTGCAATTGCTGTAGTATCACTAGGACCTTCACAGAAAAAATTCATTTCACCAAAAATATTTCCAGGAGTTATTGTTTCAAGAGTAAACTCGTTTGGTAAATTATAGTTTCTTATAATGTTGACCTTGCCTATAAGTAAAATAAACATTTCATCACAATCTTTACTATTCTCGTCTATTATTATTGAACTAGAATCGTATTTTTTTATATTAGACTTATTAGCAAGAAGTTGTATATCTATCATGCTTCACACCTTCAATCTGTTATTTTATAATAATATACCATAATTTCACATAAAAAGCATTCTAAATTTAATATTTTTTAGAATTATCCTATCAGTACATCCATAAACAGCATAACTATAAAACCAATTAATAATGAATATGTTGCCATCCTTTCATACCCATGGCTATGTGTTTCAGGAATCATTTCATCACTAATTACATATAGCATAGTTCCTCCTGCAAATGCTAAAGCAAATGGTAAAACTGCTGAAGAAACAGTTGCTGCAAAATATCCAATAAATGTACCTACTACTTCAATTAGACCGGTAAATGCAGCTATTAAAAATGTTCTTTTTTTACTAACTCCACTTAGTATCATCGGAGATATAATAACCATACCTTCTGGTATGTTTTGTAAAGCTATACCTATTGCAACAGTCATTGCATTTCCTATATCACCTGAACCAAAGCCCACTCCAGCAGCTAAGCCTTCTGGTAAATTGTGTATTGCAATTGCAAATACAAATAGCATTACTTTATTTAGAGAAGCATTGTTTTTATGCTTTTCCATTCCTACACCTGTTAAATGGTGTAAATGTGGTGTTAGTTTATCAACTACATTTAAAAAGAAAGCACCTGCAAGAATTCCAAGCGCAGTTAACCATAAGCCACTCTTACCTACAGCTTCAACTGATGGCAAAATTAGACCTAGTATTGCTGCTGCTAACATTATTCCTGCTGCAAATCCTAAAACGGCATCATTCCATTTGTGAGGTATGTTTTTAAAACAAAATCCTATTAATGCTCCTACAACCGTAGCACCTCCAACACCTAATGCTGTTATTATTACTAAATTCATATATGTTCTCCTTTATATAATGTAATATATAATTTATCTTATATACATCAAATAAAACAACTCTTCTTATTATACCCTTATTTCACTCGTTAAATCAATAGCTTAGCAATTGTATATGGATATTTTAGATCATTTTTATTTATTTGAGTTAACTGAAGTTCAATATTAATCATTTCCAGTTCATACAACATTTGAACAATTGCATATGAATCTAAAATATTACTATCAATAAGCTCTGTATCATAACATATTTTTTCTTCAATGCCACAAACTTTATTTAATATATCTAAAATTTCCTCAATCATTATTAACCCCCGTTTTCAAGATATTTAGGTTTTGTTTTTTATTAATGTTTAATGGAATTTTATCAACTATAACTATAGATTTAGGAATTAAATATTCGGGTAGCATTTTCTTTAAGCAATCAAATATATATTTACTATCTATCTCTTTATTATTACAAACAACATATGCAATAAATCCTATTATATCATTGTTATCATTAGTTTTAATTGTAACAGCGGCTTGATTAATTTCGTTAATCTTATATAAGTTGTTTTCAATGTCATTTAGTTCAATTCTATAACCTTTATACTTAATTTGTGTATCGTATCTTCCATCAAAATATAGTACATTTTTATCTATATGACCTATATCTCCAGTAAAATAATAGGTTTTATCATCTATGATTCTATATGATGTGTTATCAGAGTTACTATAGCCTCCTGCTACACTTTTTCCAGATAAAATAATCTCTCCATAGTTTAAATCATCTAAGAATTCAGCATTTTCATTAACTATCTTAATATCTACAGCACAATTATTTATATTGCCTATAGGCATTTTATCATATTCTAGCATTTCTTTTGTTATTTCTATAGCTGATACACAGCATGTGGCTTCACTTGGTCCATAAGCATTTATAATATGTACTTTTTCAAATCTAGCCATAATCTTTTTGACAACTATAGGTTTTAAAACTTCACCGCAAAACAAAATTATTTTTAAATTAGGCATTAGTTCAGAAGTAAACTTTTTATCACATAAGCATAGTTCGGCAAAGGATGGTGTAAATATAGCCATTTCAGCATTTGATATATTCATCTGTTCAAATAGCAATTTATAATTTGATATTACGTTATCATTTAAGCAATATAATAATGATTTGTTAATAAGTGAATAGTATATATCTATAACTGACAAATCAAAAGAAAATAAAGCTTGACTTAGTATAATCTTTGGTCTAATACTTGATATTAAATCTAATTTTAAAAACCAATTTAAAAAATTTTTAAGATTTTCATAGCTAATCTCTATTCCTTTTGGATTACCAGTAGTTCCAGAAGTATATATCTTATATGCAATTTGATTATTATTATAAGAATTAACTTTAGGATAATATGTATTAATTATGGTTTCAATTTCTTCAGAAAATAAGCATTCTAAATTATCAAGCTCTATATCTTCAGTACATAAAGCTAATTTTACTCTAGAATCGTTAATAATATATTTGATTCTATGTTTTGGCATACTCTTATCACAAATTATATAGGCAAATCTTGCTTTTAAGCATGCAAGAATACAAATAAACATCAATGTGTTCTTATGTCCGTAAATTAAAACTCTGTCAATATCCTTGCTTATTAAATAAGCTGCCATATTATTTGCTTTTTCATGTAAACTTTTTCTGTCGATTTTATCACTTTCACAAATAAAAGCATAATCTATGTTCATATTAACCTTAAGTTACACACCCCTTATCTTCAATTATTTCTTCTTTAGGAATAAGAGAATAATCGTACATAACCTTAGAATGATTATTTATCAGTAATTCCTTATTAATAATTTGTCTATTATTATCATAGGTTAATCTATAAATCTGACTAACTCTAAAAAATTTATCATTTTCTTTTATATATCCAGGATTTTCTTCTATAAGTCTATATGAAAAATCACATTTATGAATTGAACGCAATTCACCACACAAATCACCTTCATTTTGCCATATTAATATCTGCATTGGTTGATCTGTTGTGTTTTTGAATCTATAATCTATATGCTTATAAAACACTCCTGTCCCAGTACCAAAAGGTACTCGTCTATTTGAATCAGGAAACAATGCATCAGTGTGATGATGTATTTCTGCAATTTGCATTGGGCTATGTAAAACAAGCCAATGAATAAGATTAGCAAGTTGACACATACCACCACCAATACTTTTGCCAAGATTTCCATTTGATATAGATAAACCTTCTTTATAACCCTTTTTAGCTGTAGGTTTACCTATAAGTTTCCAAAATGAAAAAGTCTCACCAGGCTTAATAATAATACCATTTATTCTATCACCAGCTAATGCTAGATTTATGGATTTATTTTTTTGTAAACTAATATCTACTCCCACCAACTCTCTTAATATCAAAGAACGATGACTCTTAATTGCAACAGGTAATTTATTACTACTTATATTCTTTGAAAATTTTACTCTATTAAAAAAATCCCTAATATCATGTATAAGATATTCTTTAAATAATGATATATTATATGTTAATGGACATATTTCACAAAATAATTTTCTCTTCATAACAACACCTATATATATCTAATTATATTTTTTTAATTGTAATAACTCTATCACATTTTAGTATAGCCGATAATCTATGCGAGATAGATAGTAAAGTTCTTTCTGAGCCTGCCTCTTGTAGTACTTTTATAATATGTTCTTCTGTTTCAGAATCAAGATTAGCTGTTATTTCGTCTAATAGCATAATTGGTGGATTGGCAACCATTGCTCTTGCTATTGACAGTAATTGACTTTGTCCTTGAGAAAATAGATTCTTTTCTACAATTGTATCATATCCATTTTTTAAGTTCATTACGTAATCATGTAAACCTACAAATCTAACAACTTTTTCTACATCTTCATTGGATATATTACCATCACCAAGTGTTATTTGATCTTTTACAGTTCCATTTACAAAATGAAAGCTTTGTTCTACATATCCAAATATCTTTCTTTTTTCACTATTTGGTATATGCTTAACATCTATGTTACCTATTATTATCCTACCTTCTTCCGGTTCTAAAAGTCCCAAAATTAGCTTAAACAATGTACTTTTTCCTGCTCCAGTTCTTCCAGCGAAGGTTACATTTTCCTTATTAGCAATTTTAAATGATACGTTTTTTAAAATTGTTGGACCGTCCTTGTAGTTAAAGCTTACATTTTCAAATACTACTTCATATTCATCTAATTTTTCTACATTAAAATTTGAGTTTTTTTCAATAATCTCTTCTTCATTTAAAAACTCATCTACCCTTTTAACTCCTGATACAGCCTGTTGAATGCTTTGAAGCTCCATACCTAAATTCTCTATGGGTGAGAATATATTAGAAATAAGCTCAATTGCTGCAGCTACCATTCCAACAGAAATGCCAAGTGCTGATATAGAATCAGAGCATAATATAACCATTACTGCAATTACGATTGCACGAATTATTAAAATAATTGGAGAGAATACTGAGTCATAAAAATTAACCTTCTCCATTGATTCGTAGCTATTTTGTAAATATTCTTTGTATTTTGACTCCATGTACTTTTCTTTACTGAAAGATTTTATCATCTCTATATTTTTTATACTTTCAGGTATATGATTATTAACTTTTGCAATTAAAATTCTATTTTCCATCTGAGCTTTTAGCATTTTCTTTTGAAATTGTCTAGTTATAATATATATAAATGGAATTATACAAACAACAATTAATCCTAGTCCGGCACTAAAGATCCATATTGAGGCTACAATACCTATAATCTTAAAAATATCAATTATCATGCTAACAATTCCATTTGTAAATAAGGATTGAATTGCATCAACATCGTTTGTATACCTTGAAACTATACTTCCAGTTTCGTTTTGTGAAAAATACTCGGCTGATAGAAAACTTTTCTTTTTCATCATAGTACTTCTAAGCTTTCTAGTTATCTTTTGACCACATATTGTCAATAGACCTTCTTTTATAAAATCAAGTAACCCTATAATAAGCAATACAAAAAAATATATTAAAGCTAACTTTAATAGCTTATCACCTAAACCTTTAGTCAAATAATTATCAACTATATGCTTTAAAACCTGTGGAGGTATTAAACTTGCTAAAACTACAAATATAACAGTTATAATTAATGCTATTGATAGCCAAATATTCTCCTTTAAAAAATCTTTTATTATGCTGGCAACATTTTTATTCTTCATTCTTATACTCCATCCTTTGAAATTTGTAGGTTGAATAAGTCATTGTATAAGGAGGATTTGTTTATAAGCTCCTCATGCGTACCATAATCATAGGTTTTGTCTTGATTCATAAGTATAATATTGTTTGCTTCAGTAAAAATACTAAGTCTATGAGATATAAGAATTATTATTTGATTACTGTGATATAATCTTAAATTATCTATAATTTGTCTTTCTGTTTTCATATCAACAGCTGAAAAAGGATCATCCAAAATAACTATAGGTGTACGTCGATAAAGTGTTCTTGCAAGAGCTACCCTAGCCTGCTGTCCACCACTTAATTTTACACCGCCATTACCTACTAAGGTATTTATTCCTTCCTTCATGCCTTTCAAATCCTCATCTAGACATACGATCTTTAGTATTTCGTTTATATCTCCACCATCTCCTAATGTAATATTATTATAAATTGTTTCTGACATTAAATTAGGATTGTGCCCCATATATGCAATCATTTTGCTTCTTTCATATTCGCTGAAATTTTTTAGTTCAAGACCATTTATTTGGACTGAACCAAAATAATTATATTCACCTAAAAATATTTTACCAAAGGTTGATTTTCCACAAGCCACAGGACCTGTTATACCAATTAAGCTATTTGGTACTGCATATAAACTTATGTCATCTATAATTTTATTGCCATTAACATATTCAAATGATAAATTATCGATATTTAATACAGCTTTATTTGAGATATTATCATCATTCATGTTTATTGATTTGTTTTCTTCTAAATAAGGCTTAATTCTTTTCCAAGATACTGTAGCTTTTTGAACTGAGTTAAACAGCTTAGCAGCCTTACTAGCCTTAAAGGCAAGAGCTGTAAATATAGTTAAATAAGATACAAAAGTACCTATACTCCATACACCTTTTACCACCTTATCTCCTCCAAGAGCTATAACAATAATAACGCCAATCATAGCTATAACATTATAAATTGGTTGCATTGAATTTTCCCATACATTTGCCATAATAGCAGTTTTTTCGAAATCATGTAGACTTTCATTGTATAAATTATAGTTTTCATTTTCTCTGCCATAAAGTCTGTAAAGTATTGAGTTATCTACCTGTTCATAGGTTAAATCAGAAATGCTACTTATCTTTTTTCGATATGCGTTAGTATATTTATATATTATTTTTTTAAGTTTTTCAGCAATAAGCATTGCTACAGGTATAAATATGAAAGCTAAAAGAGTTATTTTTACATCATAAACAAGCATATAAACAAAATATGCAACAAGAAACACACCAGTATCAAAAACTTCTGTTGTGAACTTTCGCATACCCTCTACACATGCGTCAACATCTGAAATAGCCTTAGTCATTAGACTTCCCATATTTTCTTTTTCAAGTTGAACCTTAGTTTTATGAATAAGATTGTTGTACAGTAAAAATCTCATAGCAGCGCTTGTATTATTAGCGAATCTTCTAATATACAACCTTTTAACATATCTAAAGTACTGCACTATAGCTATAGCAATAACAAAAGAAATGGATATATTAAAAATGATAGTTAAATTTTCCTTTGCAATTAGTGAATCTATTAGTTTACCTTGAAAAATAGGACCAAGAAGTAACCCAACATTATATATGATTCCTGAAACAAAAACCATAAATATTGTAAAACTTTCCCTTTTCCAATAGCTGAAGATTTTATTTGGCTCCTTTATAGGAGCAAATTTATCCTTACTTTTCAATTTATAGCCTCCAACAAGAACTATTTATTTATTAAAAATTTAAATAACTCGTCTTTATAAATGCTATACCTTTTCCATAATGATGGAACAATCAATCCTTGTTCGTGCATTTTTTCAAATTCTTTAATTGTAACAATCTTTGCATCTACCACTTCTATCTTTTGAAGTGACAAATCTTCTAATTTAAAATCTAAGATATTAACATAAGTATCCATCATGCTGCTGCCTAAAAAATTAGTATCTATAAGGTTAAGAGCTTCTTTGTTTACTAATAATCCAGTTTCTTCTTTTAATTCTCTAACTGCACCCTCTAAACTATTTTCACCAGCTGTAACAGCTCCTCTCGTACATTCCCACAATAAACCATGGTTTTTACTAGGATGTCTTTGAGTTAATAAAATTTTACCCATTTTGTCTATTGTCCATATTTCAACAACTAAATGATACAATCCCTTTTCTAATGCTTCTCCACGGATGTGTGTTTTTCCTATTAAATTTCTATTTTTATCATATAAATCCCAAAGTTCCATAATATTTTCGTCTCCTATATTTTCACCTATTGAAGAATCAATAGTTTGTTATCTTAACACATCATATAAACAACATTAATTATATCACACGCAAAAAAATGTTTCAATATTTATGGTATTTAATGGTCTAATCACAAAAAAAGATAGTTAAATAACTATCCTTCTCTCTTTGAATAAATTGCTGTTACCATACCGTCATACACAACAGTTTTATCACATTTTAATAAAATAGTTTGATTATTATTAGAAAATAATCGAATTCCTTTTCCTAAAATTGTTGGTATTATAGTAAGATGATATTCATCTATTAAATTATGTTCAACGAGTTGATTTACAATACTAGCACCACCACAAATCCATATATCTTTTCCTTCTTGATTTTTAAGATTTTCTATGAATTTAACGATGTCACTATTAATAAACTCAATATTTTCTTTACTTTTGATATTATTTATGCTTTTAGATGTAAAAACATAGCTTTTTATATCTTCATAAGGCCATGATTGTGGTGACAACTCTGTTATAACCTGATTATACGTGGTCATACCTAAAATTACTGTATCGATATTTTTTATAAATTCAGAATAACTATTATCAGGTTTTGTTTCAGTACCTTGACCATTTAACCATGCCACTCCACCATTTTCATCTGCAATGAATCCATCTAAACTCATAGCAATATATAAAATAACAATTCTTTTCATTGTCATCCTCCAGTTATTTTTTATTATTATACTATTTCGTAATTTTATAGTCAATTAGTTGTAAAATATAATAATTTGGCACAATATATATTAACGAAAGTTAATTTATATTAACGTTTATTAATTTTTTATATTGACTTTGTTAACGTTTTTGATATAATATTGACAACGAAAATATTTTCGTTAGGAAAAATTTGAGTTATTAAGGAGATGATTTTATGTTTATTGAAGAAAGACATCAAGAAATATTAAACATAATAAAAACTAATGGTAGAATATCAATAGGCGAAATTCAAGAAAAATTTGAGGTTTCCGCTGAATCAGCAAGAAGAGATTTACGAATACTTGAAGAAAAAGGCTTATTAAAAAGAACTCATGGTGGTGCTATTCCTATTAGTCAAGTTAATGCTCTCCCTCCTAGACATAGAGATATGAAAAACATGAGCATTAACGCTAATTATGATTCTATAGCAAAAAAAGCAGTAACATTCATCAATGAAAATGATGTTGTTTACTTAACAAGTGGATCCTTAGGCTTTATTATGCTTAACCATTTACCGAAAGATTTTTCATATACTTTAGTGGTAAATTCAGCTACATTAGCAGATGAACTTAAGTATTGGGATAATATAACAGTTTACATTACTGGTGGAAAAATGCGAATGCATGGAACTACATCTTTAGTAGATAGCTTTGCTACTGCTTTTGTGAAAAATATGCATTTTGACTTATGCTTTATAACTGGAGCTGGAATTGAAGCAGATTTTGGGTTCTCTAACGGAACTGATGAAACAGCAACATTTCAAAGAACAGTTATACAAAACTCTAGAAAGAAGATACTTATGCTACCAAACCACAAGGTAGGTGTAAAAGCATTTATAAAGGTTTGTGATACTAACAGTTTTGATACATTAATTACTGACTGGGATACGGTAGAAGATGAGCTAATAAAAATCGAAGAAAAAGGTGTAGAAGTCGTAATTGTAGAAAAAAATTAAATTAAAATATTGTTGCTCAATGTTGTTTTAAATTTGGAGGTTAAAATGTACGATTCAATTAAAGAGATAAGCAATTTTATTTTCATAGAAAATGAACCAGAAAAATGTGATGCTATAATGATTGTCGGAGATTCACATCCTGAATTAGCTGAAAAGGCTGCAGAGCTTTGGAATGATGGCTATGCACCAATTATCTTTGCCTCAGGGGGAGTAAGCGTAAAAACTGGTATATTTCCGGGACCAAAATCAAAATCAGATATCTATAATAAAAAATATAAGACAGAGTATGAATTTTTTGAAGATGTACTTATTACCAATAAAGTTGATGCTAAAGCTATAATTAAAGAAGATAAATCTGGCTTTACAAGGGAAAATGCTATGTTTACTGCTGAAATTGCAAACGCTAAAAACATGATAATTAATAAAGCAATTCTTATATGTAAAAGCTTTCATGCAAGAAGAAGTTTGATGTTTTATCAGCTAGCTTTTCCTAACACGGAATTTCTAGTTATTTCTATAAATAGCTTTGATATTAATAAAAATAACTGGTATAAAAATGAGTATGGTATAAGAGAATTGACACGATGTGGCAGCCAATTTGTTGAAGATTTAATAAATTTAAAAGACGTATATTAAAATATTATTAGGACACAGTCATTAGTAATGTCTGTGTCCTATACATAATAAAAATTTAAATACTACATATCATTGTTTCTACTTCTAGCATTGAAACAACCCTTGCAAAACGATTATTCCATATTTTAAAATTATAGAACTTATAAAGATTTTCACCACTTAGATACTCATTGCTAAACGTAGTATTTGTTTCTTCCGGGATAATAACTTTATAACCTAAATCGAAGGCAGATTTACAAGTAGCGTCAATACAGTATTCAGTTTGGAGTCCTACTAATATAATATTTTCAATATTTCTACTATCTAGATATATTTCAAGTCCTGTTTTGAAAAAAGCACTATTAAACTTCTTATCAAATATAGTCTCATCATCAATTGGTTTAATTTCGTGATAAATTTCCCAACTTTGCGTGTTTTTCTCAAAAGGTGTTCCAACACCATCACCATGACGAACATAAACAACTTCAATATTGTTTTTTCTAGCAGATTTAATCAGCTTCTTAATATTGTCAATTACATTTCTTTCGTTGAAAGGATGATCTTCAATTAAAGTGTTTTGAACATCTACAACTAGTAAAACAGTATTTTTCATATTAAACCTCCAATTATGCCACGAAGTGGCATCATAAATATAAACGAACTTTATCCGCAAATATATATAACCATTTACATTTAACTATCATATATATAGTATCATAAATCATACTTAAAAGCTATTATTATTGTATAATTCATTATTTTATCCATTTATTAAATTTATAAATAATAATTAAAAAATAGAAGCATAATCGCTTCTATTTTTATGTAAAATAATATCTTGATCTTTTTTTTGTTTTATTTCCATATTGTATTGCTTGTTTAGGGCATCGATTTATACAGGAAAGACATTGATAGCATTTGCCATTCCAAACAGGTTTATTATCCTTTAAAGAGATACAGTCAGTTGGACACTTTCTCTCACAAAGTCCACATCCTATACAAGTATCCTCTACCCAAAATGGCCTTATATCTCTTGCATACTTGTTAAATGCAGGAGCAATTAAATTTGATTTTATAAAAGGCATTTTTCCATTACTAACTTGATAATTAGATTTTTTACTCTTAATTTCTAAGCTTATTTTTTCTATCTGTTTTTTGGCATCCTGTATCTTTTTATTTGCTACTTCACTAGTGTCTACATCACTTCCAATTATATAATTGTTAGGCATAAAAATAGAATATGAACTATCTAGCTTTATGTACTTAGAAAGTTTTTTTAGTGCAAGTCCAGCTTCTTCAACACAGGTACATATAGCAAAAGAAAATGCTCCATCTTCTACTTTCACTTTTTCTATGAATAATTTTACTACTTCTGGTGCTGCCCAAGCATAAATTGGAAACACAAGTCCTATAGAATCATTTTTAGTTATTGTAATATCGCCTTTTCCACTTTTAATAATATCAATAATGTTTATAGCATTATCAGCTATGTTTTTTGCAATTTCTTTTGCAACCCACTCTGAATTACCAGTTCCTGAAAAATAATAAATCATATAACTACCCCTCTAAATAATCTACTGAATCAATGAACTATCAATTATTTGATAATTCGCTCTATGTATGTACATTATCTTTCCGTCTATACTTAATCTTGTTGTTTTAGGCAAGTCTCCAGGCACTTCAACATATACGCTGTTACCCTGATATACACCTATTGGAACACCCATTTGTGTGCTTATTATAATGGTTCTGTTCTTTCCAATTTTGTTTTTAAATTTATTTATATTTCTGTCTATCCACTGGATATTTGGTGTATTTTTTTCGCTGTTAATTTCATCGACACTAAAATCTGTAATCATATCAAGTCCATCCTCAGCAAATATTATGGTATCTCCAACCATCAATACCTGTTTTCCATCTATTGTAACATCCAGTACACTTGATTGATATGTTTTATCATTACCCTCGCTGTCTAAGAATATGCCTGATTCTTTAAGTGTATTTATTGACAACGAAGAGCCCTTCATTTTCAATGTTTTATTTCCGTAAGAATCATAAACTGAAGCCACAAAATTAATACCTGACCATTCTTCTCTAACCTTGTTAAATACATTATTTATCATAGCACAGCCTGATAAGGATATTACTGCCAAAACTACAACACATATTAAACAAGTAATTTTAATTTTTTTCATTAGTATTCTCCTTTAAGCTAACATAATCATTAATATGTAAACTAATATCCTTTTTTACAATCAATTAAATTATGAAGTTTTTCTTTTTTTGCATATCTAACTAGATTTTTACAAAAAATATCAACAACTATATTATTTGTCAACGGTAATGATGTGTTGCCAGATACATGCGGTGTAATAATTGTATTTTTACAACTCCATAATGGATGATCAATTGGAAGTGGCTCTGGTACTACAACATCAAGTGCTGCTCCACCGATTTTATCATTGTTAAGTGCTTCTATAAGTGCATCTTGATCAATTGCTGTGCCTCTACCTACATTTATAACAATTGCATCATTTTTCATTTTTTCAAGCTCTTTAGAACCAATAATAAGCTTAGTTTCGTCAGTTTCTGGTAAACAAAGTGCCACAACGTCTGCTCCATCTATTGCTTCTAAAAGTCTGTCATTAGAATATATTTCATCTACACAATCAGGTTTTAAACTAGCATTTCGTCTAACTCCACGAACAGTTGCACCCATTGCCTTAACTCTTTTAGCAAAATTTTGTCCAATATCACCTACTCCAATAACAGTTATTGTACTATTCATTATAGAGCGTATATCACCTACCATTTTCCATCCTTTAGCTTGTTGCATCTCGTAGTATTCAGGCATTCTTCTCATAAGCATCAATAATACAGTTACCATGTGTTCTGATATTGTAATACCATAGGCTCCAGTGGAGTTAGTTAATATAATGTTACCATTACTTATATTTTCAACATTTACATATTTATCTACGCCTGCGAAAGATGCTTGCATCCACTTAAGATTTTTAGCATTGTTAACTAGTTTTCTACTTGCCATACCAAATAAAACTTCACATCTATCAACTTCATCTTGCGTAACATTTTCATAATCAAAAAAGTTAATTTCAAATCCACATTCCTTAGCTGTATTAAATAGTTTATCTTTTCGGGCTTCATTTAAAAATGGAATACAAACCCCTATAATCCTTGACATAATAATTACACCTTTCTATATTAATTTCAATTTACTTAAGTCTATATTAACATATAATATATTAAATTTCTATAATTATAATAATCATAACATTAAAAAATGGTCGAATTAACAGTTAGTAGTGGAGAGTGAACAATCACTGTTCACTTTTCAATATTTATTGTTCATTGACCATCTAAAATTATCAATTATTAGTAATTATTTTTCTTGTTCTTTTTTTTGTTTAAGCCAGCATTTTATACACATTGCAATATATCTATCATTGCCGCCCAAACATATTTGTTCTCCTTCATATATTATCTTGCCATTTTCATCAATTCTAGCGTTTACTGTTGCTTTTGCACCGCATTTGCATATAGATTTTATCTCTGAAATAGAGTCTGCAACTTCAAATAACCTTTTACTTCCAGGGAACATATGAGTAGCGAAATCAGTTCTTAAGCCAAAGCATAATACTGGTACATCAAAATACACAACTATGCCTAATAGTTCATCAACTTGCTTTTCAGTTAAGAATTGGCACTCGTCAACTATTATAACATCATAATTATTTTTGTTTTTTTCAAATAGTTCGTAGATATTTTCCTCAGGGGTTACTACTGTTGCAATTGCAGATAATCCAACGCGTGATTTTACTATAAATTCACCATCTCTACTATCTATAGAAGGCTTTAAGAATAAAACCTTCATGTTTCGCTCTTCGTAATTAAATTTTGTTATAAGTGCTTGTGCTGTCTTACTTGAGCCCATAGCTCCATATTTAAAATAAAGTTTAGCCATTATAATACCTCATGTAATCTTTTATCTCACACTTTTATCGTATGGAATTCCTTCAGCCTTTGGTGCACGAGATTTTTTAGATGTAAAAGCAAGTACAACCATAGTTGCTACATATGGTAGCATTTTATAGTAATTATTGTTTATTCCTAAATTATTTAGGAAAGGAATAAGTGGTACTGAATAAGCCAATGTTCTTAAAAATGCAAAGAATAATGCTGCGAATAATATTTTTATCGGTTTCCATTGACCAAATATCATAACTGCTAATGCCAAGAAACCAAAGCCTGCAACACCAGTGTGACCATTTGTATTACCGCTCATAATTCCTACTGAATAGAAAAATCCGCCCATTCCCGCAAGAAATCCTGAAATAGTTACCCCTGCGTATCTCATCTTATATACGTTAATACCTACACTATCCGCTGCTTGTGGATGCTCCCCACAGGCTCTTAAGCGAAGGCCAAATTTAGTTTTATAAAAAACTACAGTCGCAATTATTAAAATAAAAAATGCAATATAAACTGTTAAATAAGTTTTTTTGAAGAATAAATCTCCAAGCACTGGTATTTGACCTAAAACTGGTACTTCATCTATAAAGAATCTTACTGATGTTGTTATACCGTCAGAGTTAAATTTCATTTTAGAGAATAGTAATACTCCAGCTGGAACAAGCATATTAAGAGCTGTACCTGTTATAGTTTGGTCAGCTTTCATGTTAACAGCAGCATAGGATAATAATAGTGAATAAATTATACCAGCAAATGCCGCTACAATCATAGCAATTAATAAAATTATTTGAGCATTTAAGCCTAGTCCTTGAATTGCCAACACAGTTAAGCATCCGAAAAATGCTCCAAATAGCATTATACCTTCAAGAGCTATATTGATAACTCCACTTCTTTCACAAAACATACCACCTAAAGCAACCAATAGAAGTGGAACTGCTACAGGAAGAGTACCTTGAATTAGATAGTAAAAAGTATTCATATTATTTCTCCTCCTTTTCATTTATAGTTTGTTCAATATTTTTAGCTTGACTTTCTGTTATTATTTTCTTTCTCTTTTTAGAAAGGAATTTTGCAAATGTTTCTCTCATTAGTATTGCAAATGCAGAGAAATAAATTATTACTGCAATAACTATGTCAATAATTTCAGGTTTAAAGCCATATAGCCCACTAACAGCAGTTCCTCCTCTTTGCAAGTGAGATATAAATGTTGCTGAGAAAATAATTCCTATAGGATTTGATGCACCTAAAAGCGCAACAGCAATTCCATTAAATCCAGTAACTGCAATTATATTAATAGGCTCATAAGTCATACTGCTACCAGCTATTGTAGAAGGTGCAAGTATGGCAAAGGCTCCACCTAAACCAGCTAATCCTCCTGCGATAACCATTGATAAAATTATATTTCTTTTACCATTCATACCTGCGTACTTACTTGCATGTTTATTAAAGCCTGTTGCCTTAAGTTCATAACCAAAGGTTGTTTTATTTAATACTATATATAGTATAATTGCTATTATAATTGCAAATATAATTGATAAATTTAAATTTGAATTAGGAATACCTAATGAAGGAATTTGAGCTGATTGTGGTAAGTATGCCGTTCTAGCCATATCGGGTACATACATTCTTCCGTTACTTTGAATAGACATATCAACAAAATACATTCCGATATAATTAAACATAATTGAAGTTATAACCTCATTAACGTTAAAATATGCTTTAAATATACCAGGTATAGCGCCCCAAAGCATACCACCTACCATTCCTGCTAAAATGCAAAGTATCCAATGAAATGCATTGTTCATTGGGAACATAAATCCAACATACATAGCAAAGAACATACCCATAGTGTACTGACCTGATGCACCTATGTTAAACATACCCATCTTAAATGCAAAGCCAACTGCAAGTCCTGTCATAAGTATTGGGGTAGCAAAATACAATACCTTTGCAAAATCTGTTACACCACCAAATAAAACAGTTGCAAAACCTGGAAATGCCTCTAGAGGATTAGCTATAAGCATTACAATTAAACCAAATATAAGTCCTAGCGCAATGGCAAGTAAAGATGCTATAAAAGCATTGTAACCTTTAGATTTTTTAATATCACTTAATCTCATCTATCTAGTCTCCTCCTTTGGTTTTATTGTGTTTCGTTTGGCACCTGCCATATATAATCCTAGTTCTTGTACATTTGTTTTGTCTGGATCAAAATCACCGACAATTTCTCCTTCATACATAACCAAAATTCGGTCAGATAAATTCATAACCTCATCAAGCTCTAAGGAAACAAGTAAAACTGCAGCTCCTGCATCTCTTTCTGCAACAATTTGCTTATGAATATACTCTATTGCACCGACATCAAGACCACGAGTTGGCTGTACAACAACTAAAAGCTCAGGGTTTCTATCTAGCTCACGAGCAACAATTGCTTTTTGTTGATTTCCACCTGACATACTTCTTGCTATGGTTATTGAGCCTTGACCACTCCTTACATCATATTGTCCAATTAATCGGTCTGAATACTCCTTCATAGCACTTTTCTTAAAAAATCCATTTTTTTGAAATTCTGGTTGCCAATATCTTTGCAATATCATGTTTTCAGCAAGAGAATAATCTAAAACTAATCCATATTTATGTCTGTCCTCTGGTATATGACTCATACCTAGCTTACTGCGAGTTCTAATACTTGAGTTCGAAATATTTCTACCGCAAAGCTCAATTGTTCCACCATTTTGCTTCTCTATTCCAGTAAGTGCATAAACTAGTTCACTTTGTCCGTTACCATCAATACCAGCTATACAAACAATCTCACCTGCTCGTACATTAAAGGAAACTCCTTTAACAGCATTATTTTTATGGATTTTACTTGGAACACTTAAATTATTTATATTTAAAACAACTTCTTTAGGCTCACTTTTTGTCTTTTCAACTGCAAATTTAACTTTTCTACCAACCATCATTTCAGAAAGCTCTTCAATAGAGGTTTCCTTTGTATTTACAGTACCTATATATTTTCCTTTCCTCAAAACGGAACATCTATCAGATACAGCCATTATCTCATTAAGCTTGTGTGTTATAAACAATATTGATTTACCTTCATTTGCAAGCTTACGCATAATTTTCATTAATTCTTCAATTTCCTGTGGCGTTAGTGAAGCTGTAGGTTCGTCAAAAATTAATATTTCATTATCTCGGTATAGCATTTTTAATATCTCAACACGTTGCTGCATACCAACAGTTATATCTTCAATAATTGCATCTGGATTTACTTTTAATCCATATTGTTCGCTTAAATTTACAATTTTTTCTCTAGCTTCCTTTTTCATAAGGAATCCAGCCTTATTAGGTTCAACACCTAATATAATATTTTCTAGTACATTAAAAATTTCCACCAGTTTAAAATGCTGATGAACCATACCAATCCCTAAGTTATTTGCATCATTTGGATTGTTAATTTTAACAACCTGTCCATTTTTACGGATTTCGCCTTTTTCAGGCTGGTAAAGGCCAAAAAGCACACTCATTAGTGTTGATTTACCTGCCCCATTTTCTCCTAAGAGAGCATGAATTTCACCTTTTTTTAATTGTAAGGTAATATCGTCATTTGCTATAATACCTGGAAATTCTTTAGTAATATGGAGCATTTCTATAATAAAATCTTGCGCCATTTTAACCTCCATAGTTTATTATGAGTAATTTACTCATTAGTTTTTACTAAACTTTTAAAATTATAAAATAATACTATTTTGAAACTTGATTTAGAATAAAAAAAGGGAAAAGCAAGCGCCGTTCCCTCTCTCTTTACATAAACATCATACCTTAGGCTTTGGCCACTATTGACGTTAATAAATTATTAATAATTAATAATTAGTTATTATTGAACTGCTGTTACAGTAACTTTATTTAAGTTAAGTCCGTTAGTTAACTCGTCATCTGTGGCATAACCAGTTTTAGCGCTAACTTCTATAGTTCTAATTGGAGCTACTGTACCTTTAACTAATGAATCAAAAACTATAACGTAATCATCCTTTGTAAAGCTTTTGAATCTGTCAAATGCATTACCATTAGCGTCACCTATAACAATTGTTGGAAGCCCAACACCTTCATTAGCAGCATTGAAATATATAGTTTTTCCACCATATACACTATCAAAATCGTTTGTTTTATAAATAGATTCTAAAACTTGAACAACTGAAGCCCCTAATCCTTTAGTAGCTGAAGTTATAACAGTTGCACTATCATATCTTTGGTCAACGTCAACACCAATTACGAATTTCTTAGCTTCGTCAGCAGCTGACATAACTGATTTACCAACAGAACCACCGCAAGCAAATATTACTTCAGTGCCACCTTCAAACATTGTTTTAGCTGTAGCTTTATTTGTATCATTTTCTTCAAAGTTTCCAGTGTAGTGATATTTTACATCTACATTTACACCTAGCTCATTAGCTGCAGCTTCTGCGCCTTGTAGGTATCCATATCCAAAAGCTTGAACTGCTGGTACAGCCATACCACCCATAAAACCTAATTTTGTGAAGCCATCTTTAACTGCAGCGTATCCTGCTAAATAACCTGATTGTTCTTCGGCATACATAACACTTGCAACATTAGCTTTAGTTTCAAAAGTTGCTTTGCCTTCTGCATCAAAAGGAGTGTGAGGTGCACCATCAAGAAGTATGAATTTTACGTCTGGATATTTAGTTTGTGCTTCATATACTGCAACTTCAAATAAGAATCCAGGTGTAACTACAACTTTTGCTCCACCTTTAACTGCTAAATCTATAGATGCTAAATAACCTGCATCTGATGCTTCTTCAGGTTTATAATATTTGTGTGAAATCTTATTTGCTTTTGCAAATTCTACAACGCCTTCCCAAGCTCCTTGGTTAAATGACTTATCATCAATATTTCCTTTATCTGTGATAAGTGCAATTTCGTAAGTCTTTCCACAAGCAGTAAAGAATAAACTACATCCTACTAGCATTGAAAATACTAATGCTATTGATACTACTTTTTTCAATTGTTTCATTATCAAATTCCTCCCATTTTATGGTATTAAAATACCATTTATAGACTAATTTTAATATAATAACCACTCTTTGTCAATTAAATTGATTTTTAAAAATAATAATCGAAATGATAATTACTAGCCAATTTATAGGATTAATATGACGAATCGTTACTTATTGACTTATTTTGTTCGTTAGATTTAACTATTTTTACTATTCTACTTGTTCCAAGTCTAGAACATCCTAAATTTATATAGTCTATAGCATCATCTAAACTACTTATTCCACCAGAAGCTTTCATCTTTATATTTGGAGTTACATGTTCACTAAATAGCTTAATATCTTCTTTAGTTGCACCAGATTTTGAAAAGCCTGTTGAAGTTTTTATATAATCAGCTTTTGACTCACTAACTATTTGGCACATTTTAATTTTTTCTTCGTCAGTTAATAGGCATGTTTCAATTATTACTTTTAATATCTTATCTTCACATGCAGTCTTAACAAGCTTTATTTCGTTTAATATATCGTCATACTTTTTATCCTTTAAGTCACCGATATTTATAACCATATCTATTTCATCTGCACCAGAAGATATTGCATCTTTTGTTTCAAACATTTTCACAGCAGTTGTACTATAACCATTTGGGAATCCTATCACAGTACATATTTGCAATTTATTACCTACATACTCTTTAGCTCTTTTAACAAAGCTAGGCGGAATACATGCTGAAGCGCAATTATATTTTATTCCATCATCTAAAATTTCTTTAATTTCTTCCCATGTAGAAGTTTGTGCAAGTAGCGTGTGATCAACACAAGACAATATTTTTTCTAATTCCATAACTATAACCACCTTATATATTAATAGTTTAAAGTAATTTTCTTTACGCTTTTGTCTCCGCCTTTGCAGCCGCTACTGTAAGCTTAATACATTCATTGACATCAAATTTGCTTACAATTTCATTACCTGAGTGGATATTTCTTGAAGGTATTGATATAACACCGCTAGGAACTCCGCTCTTTGTTGTATGTATAGCTCCAGAATCAGTTCCACCAAACTCTAAAACTTCGTATTGATACTTAATATTGTTTTCTTTAGCCAATTCAGTTAGGAAATTTTTAACTTCCTCAGGAACTAGTAAAGAATTATCTCTAATTTTTATAGCAGCACCATTATCAAGCTTTACAGCCATTTTAATACCATCTAGAGAATCGCCTGTTGCAGTAACATCAAGTGCTATACAAAGGTCCGGATTTATAGCGTATCCTGCAGTTTTTGCTCCTCTACATCCAACCTCTTCTTGAACAGAGAATACAAAGTACAAATCATTTGTTGTATTAATATTTTGCTTTAAAGCTTCAATCAATACATAGCAACCTATTCTGTCATCTAAAGCATTGCACATAACATATCCATCATTTTCATAATAGCTTGTTTTAGATACACACATGTCTCCTATATTTACAAGCTTTTCAGCTTCTTCTTTAGAAGGTACCATTATATCTATAAATAAATTGCTAAGCTTTAATTTTGAGTAATCTTCAACTTTCTCAACACACACAACACCTTGAGTTCCATTATTAAATATAACTCTTTGGTCTATCATTTTGTGTGGATTAATACCGCCAACTGCACAGAATCTTAAAAAACCTTTTTCATCTATATCATTGATAAGTAAACCTATTTGATCCATATGAGCTGAAAATAAAACTTTTTTTCCAGTTCCTTTTTTGTGAGCTATTAAATTACCAAGTGCATCTACAGTAATCTCATCAACATAATTTTTAATTTCATTTTCAATAAATTCACGCACATTTTTCTCTCTACCTGAAGGTGAGAATATATCTGAAAGTTCATTCATTAATTTACTATTAAATTGCATAATTTCCTCCTTATAACTTCCTTATTTTATAAATTTTCTAAAACTACTTTAGCTAATTTAACTACATTTTGATAATCATCCTTGCTAGCAACACTTACTGGTGAATGGATATATCTGCATGGCACTGAAAACGCCACAGCTCTACAGCCAGCTTTTCTTGTATGAATTGGACCTGCATCATTGCTACCTGCATTACTTCTTCTATACTGATATGGTATATTGTGTTTTTTAGCTAATTCTGTAACAAAATTTACATCATCAATGTTATATATTGTACTTCCATCAATAAGTGAAATCGCTGGTCCCTTACCTATAACTGTAACCTTATCAGAATCTTTAACCTCTGGCATATCTGCTGATACTGTACCTTCTAGAACTATAGCAAAATCAGGTTCAACTAAATCAGCAGCAACCTTGGAACCTATAAGGCCAACCTCTTCCATAACAGTGAAGCATGCATAAAAATCAATATCTAGCTTCATTGATAATAACTCTAGCATAACACTACATCCTGCTCTGTCGTCTAATGCTTTGGCCTTTATTAGATTATCACCAAATTCAATATAATCACTTTTAAATGATACATAATCTCCAACGTTAACCTTAGCTTCTGTGCTTTCCTTTGAACTACTTCCTATATCAATATATAAGCTTTTAACAGGAAGCGTAGCTCCTTTTTCCTCTGCACTCATTAAGTGAATAGCTTTTGAACCAATAACTCCAGGTACTTTATTTTCTCCAACTTCGACAAGCTTAGAGTTTAAAATTCTATTATCAATACCACCAACTGTTTGGAATTTAATAAATCCGCCGTCATCTATTGATGAAACCATAAGACCTACTTCATCCATATGAGCTGATAGCATTATCTTTTTTTTGTTGTTATTACTTTTATTATGTGCTATAACATTGCCTAGTTTATCAATTTTATACTCGCAGCCAATTTCTTCCAATTTTTCCTTTATATAATTTCTTACTTCAAATTCACATCCTGATACTCCGGATAATAAAGTTAATTCCTTTAAAAACATGTTATCTCCTCCAAATCAGAATTATCAATCTCATTAATAAATCTAGCTATTAATGAGCCTATACTTTCTATGTCCTTCATACTTACGACTTCAACAGAAGTATGCATATATCTTAAAGGTACAGATATAAGTACACATGGTACTCCAGTTTGTGAAACTTGTATTGCTATAGCATCTGTTCCACTTCCAGCTGGTGCTATTTCTATCTGAACATTATAATTATATTGCTTAGCAACCTCTCTTAATTTTTTTGTAAGTCTTGGATTAAAGTTTGCTCCTATACAAATTCCACCACCTTTACCCATTTTCATAGTATCTGATGGTAACTCAGGAGTGCTTCCAAATCCAACGTCTACAATGATAGCTAAATCAGGTTTTATTTGATAGCTTGATGTTGTAGCACCTCTTAATCCAACCTCTTCTTGAGTAGTAGCTGTAAAATATACGTTGCTTTTATGACTTATTTTTTGAAGTTCTTTTGCAGCTTCATACATGACTGCAACACCAGCTTTGTTATCTAATGCTTTACATGTTACCATGTCGTTTTCAAGTGACATAGCCTCTCTATGTATAGTAACAACATCTCCTATTGAAACAAATTTCTCAGCATTTTCCTTTGACATTCCTATATCAATAAATAACTGATCTGCTTTAACTGCTTTTTTCATTTCTTCTGCAGTTGTTATATGAGGTGGTTTTACACCTATAACACCTCTTAGTTTTTCCTTACCGCATACTATAACATCTTGAGCTATTAATGAAGCAGGATTTATACCGCCAACTGTAGTAAATCTTAAGAAACCATTATCAAGTATTTCGGTAATCATCAATCCTATTTCATCAATATGAGCTGCTAGCATAATTTTTCTATCACTGCTACCGCTTGCTTTAAATATGTAACTGCCTAATTTATCTTGTTCAAAGCTATTTGTATATTCTGAAAAGTAGTTTTTTAATATTTGTCCATTAGCATGCTCATAACCTGATACAAAAGGGCTGTTGCATATCTCAAATAAAAAATCTTTTGTCTTTGACATAAATACCTCCTAAAGTAAATTACTTTATATAAAAAAACAAAAAAATTACCACTAAGAACACGAAGAATGTACTTCGTGCTTTATTCTTTGTGTCCTTTGTGGGTTGTTTTTTTGTTTAATCTTTATGTTATTTTAATAAATCTTCTAAACCTTTCAATTGTTCTCCAATTGTAAACTCTTGTTCATTTTCGTCATGAGTAGAATAAGAAACTGGTCCATTGTTATTAGAAAACTCATCACTTTCTTTATCCTCTAATACAAATGTTAAGTCTAATTTTTTACCTTTTCTATCTATATTAGTTATTTTAGCATCTTTAACTTCACCAATCTTAACAACTTGAGCTGGTGTTCTTAATTTCTCTGCTGCTACTTTAGCTATTGGCACAAAGAATTCTACATCTTCTTTTGCTTCTACATAAACTCCTTCTAATAAAATTCTTGTAATCTTAACAGGAATAATATCATTTACATTTAAGTTTTTAGCAAATGCATCAAAAGGGTGCTCAACTAATTGTTTCATACCTAAGCTAACTTTTCTATCTTTTTTACTAATGTTTAATATTTTAGCTGTAACTTCATCTCCAACATTTACAACATCCGTAACTTTTTCAGTTCTTAACCAAGCTAAATCTTTTATGTGTAATAAGCAATCTGTTTCTCCTATTGTTACAAACGCACCAAAATCAGCTATTCTAGTTACTTTTCCTGTAACTATATCTCCAACCTTATGTTCGTCGCAGAATATTGACCATGGACTTTTAATTGTAGCTTTATAGCTTAATGATAATTTTTTATTTTCTACATCTACACTTTTTACTTTAACTTTTATTTTATCGCCAACACGTAAAATTTCTGATGGATGTTTGATTCTATTCCAAGAAATTTCATTAATGTGTAATAAACCATCAATACCATTAATATCTACAAAAGCACCATAGTCTTGAAGGTTTTTAACAGTTCCGTCGTATAATTCGCCTTCTTTGATAGTTCCCCAAATAATATTTTCTTTAGCTTCTTTTTCTAGCTTTTCAATTTGTCTAGCAGTTAATACTAATTGCTTTCTACCTTTTTTGTTAACTGTGTCTAATACTTGAACTTTAAGTATTTTTCCAACATATTCTGATGGATCAACATTTCTGTTAACTGATATTTGATTTTTTGGAACAAATCCTTTTATACCGTTTACTTTTCCAAATATTCCATACTCAGATGCTTCTATTACTTTTATTTCTACTACTGATTTATCAGCCTTTAATTTTTCTAAAGTTTCCCATATTTTTGTTTCTTCAATTGATTTTCTTGTTAAAACTACATTTCCGTCTTGATCACCTAATTTAACAACATGAGCTTCTATTTCGTCGCCTTCTTTAGCAACCTTTGTTAAATCTTCTATAAAATTATAACTGTATTCATCTCTAGTTAAAATCCCATCAGATTTATAGTTCAAATTTATAGATATGGTTTCAGGTGTAACAGCAATTACAGTTCCTTTAACTATATCACCTGTTCTTATTTTTGACACACCATAATCTTCAAATAATTCACTCATTGTTTTATTCTGATTCTCTGACATATTGTATAACCTCCTCGATAACCCAGTCAGGAGTAGATGCTCCTGCTGTTATCCCTATCTTTGTATTTTTATCTATATATTTATAAGGTATTTCCCTATAATTTTCAATTAAAAATGTTTTTTCACATTTCTCTTTACATAGCTCATATAATTTTTTAGTATTAGAGCTATTTTTTCCACCTACAACAAGCATAACATCACTGTTAGCTGCAATATTAATGCATGATTCTTGTCTTTTTATTGTGGCATCACAAATTGTATTATTCACCACTATATTAGTATAATCATTCTCATTTAAAAATTCAACTATTTCTTTAAAAATATTATTATTAAAAGTAGTTTGACATACTAAGCAGTATTTTTTTTCTCTATCTATTGAAAGTCTTTTTATTTCTTCAAAATTATTTACAGTATGATATTTACCATTTATCCATCCAATTATACCAATTACCTCTGGATGAGATGAATCTCCTATAATAATAATTTCATAGCCATCACTGCTATATTTATTAACAATTCTATGAATATTCTTAACTTTTGGACAGGTTGCATCAATATATTCTATGTTATTTTCATGCAAAGTATCTATAATTCTTTTACTAACTCCATGTGAACGAATCAGTACCTTTGCATCTATTTTATCAATAGAGTTTTCCAAATCTTCGATAACAACTAAACCTTTATTAGCTAAGAGTTCAACTACATCTTGATTATGAATTATTTCTCCATAGCTGTAAATCTTGCTTTCTTCATCTAAAGCTTTTGTAGCGCAATCTACTGCATTTTTTACTCCAAAGCAAAAACCCATATGCTCTGCTTTTTTTATTTCCATAAAAACCTCCACTACACCACTTTATCTAGTGAGTATATATCTCTTAATATCTGTTTACCTATCTCTGTATGATGCTCTGAAGTTATTTTACCCTCTATACCTTCAAAATAATTAGTAGGCTCTCCAAATATAATTTCAACCTTACTAAAAAGTTTAAATTTTGATCTAATAAAAACTGGAACTATCAAAGAATTGCTCATATTAGCAATCATAGAAACACCTGATTTGGCATTTTCTTCATTATATTCCTTTACTCTAGTGCCTTCTGGGAATATACCTAAGACTTTATCCTCTTTTAAAAGTGAAATTGCATATTTTATAGCAGATAAGCTTACTCCTGTTCTGTCAACCGGGAAAACACCTACGCCTTTTAGTATATTTTTAAGTATTGGTACATCGAATAGTTCTTTCTTTCCCATAAAATTAATCTTCCTCTTAACAAAGCAAGCTATTAATACCGGATCAATCATTGATATGTGATTACAGCATATGATACATCTTCCATTTGTTTTGTTAAAATTATCTGCATTAGTAACTTTTACTCTAAATATAATTAAAGCTATAATCTTACATATGCCTCTAAGTATAGTATATAACATTATATTTCTCCTTTTATTATATTCACTAGCTTATTTATTACTTCATCTATAGATAATTCAGATGTATCTATTACAATTGCATCATCAGCTATTTTAAGAGGTGAATTTTTTCTTGTAGTATCATTAAAATCTCTTTTATTAATATCTTCTATTATTTCTTCTAAAGTGACTATTTCACCTTTATTCAGAAGCTCATCATATCTTCTTTTAGCACGAGTTTGAGCACTGGCTGTAATATAAAATTTAAATTCTGCATTTGGAAAAACAACAGTAGTTATATCTCTACCATCTATTACAATGTTTTTAGTGCTAGCAATTTCTCTTTGTAAGCTTACCATTTTTTCTCTAACAACCTGTAGCTTAGATATTTCAGAAGCGAGCTTTGAAATATGCTCATTTCTTATATGACATTCTACATTTTCTCCATCTAGATAAACATTGCTATTATTATAATCAATAGTAGTTTCTAATAGTATCTTATTTATATTATCTTCAGTTATTTCAATATTATTTTTATAAAACTTGTATGCAAAAGCTCTATACATTGCGCCAGTATCTATATATTCAAAATTTAGTTTTTTACTCAATAATTTAGCCACTGTGCTTTTTCCAGCACCAGAGGGGCCATCCATAGCTATAATCATTTCTATCTCCTTAGAGTGAACTTTGTTCAATTTTTTAAGTCTGGTCTTAGTCTTTCTGATTCTTTTAAGTAAATATTTTTAGGCTTAAAATCATTTTCTTCCTTATTTATGGTTACCATAACTCTAATGCACAATTCTAAGCTATTTTCTACATACATTTCTTGAACGCACATTAAACTACAATTAATAAATCCTATTTCTCTAGCAAACTTAGCTGGATATGCCTTTGTTATATCATTTGTAGCTGTAAAAATTAAGCTTGCGCAATCATCTATAGTAATATTATTTTCCTTTAGTATTTGCTCAAGCATATCTATAGTATTAATTCTAATCTCTTCTATGGTGTTTTCTTCTATAGTTATTGCACCACGTATACAATATTGTCTCATTTTATCACCCAATATATTATAATATATTACAAAAAATTAAACAAGAAAAAAATGCCTTATTGCTATTAGGCATTTTAAATTTCGCTTCGCTCAGATGCAAATTGTGATTAAAAAGTGCTGATGCTAATTATTTATATTTTTGATATAATATCTATTAAAACTTTACATTGATGGGTATAATTTTCAAAGTCAAAGTTTACCTGAATCTTGTGCTGAAGGACATCAAAACCGTAAATCAGTTCTTTCTATATACAAAACTTCAGTAGTTCCCTCACAATTTATTTAAGCATTAAATTGAAATTATTGTTAATATTTTATCTAATTAGGTTTGACTAAATTATAACATTCCTTTTTCTGTAAATCAATGAAATGGTTCATTTTCTTTCTCTGAAACTCTTAGTTCTAATCTATCATTATTTTTTATCACAAGATTAACGGCTTGTTTCATGACTTCAACATAAAAAATTTCAAAATAAAAAACTCCTATAACAGAGTTTTTATTTATATATTCTTTTGTTTATTAATTATTTATGATTTAATTTTTACTTCAGAAGATTTTGTAAATATGTATATGAAAACAGATGACACAATAAAACATATAGATGTTATATAAAAAATTGCAAAAGCACTATATTTATCAATGATAAGTCCATAAATAGCACAAGCAAATGGAGTTGATGCGGTAGCTATTATTGAGACTATTGATGAAACTCTACCTAAAAATGATATGTTACATTTTTGCTGAATTCCCGTTGATACCCACATATTTAGAACAGATGCTATAATACCTATTGTACTATATATTAATATTGCTACTAATTTAGTGTGTATAAATGTACTTATTAGTAGAAGTCCACCTAAAAAAATAAATGAAAAAAGAACTACAGAGCCGAATTTGACATCTAATTTATATATAATTGGATATATTATACTACCAGTAACTGTTCCTATTGAAAATAAAGTCATTAATAACCCTGCCCAAGACTCATTTAGAACAAATACATCTTTAAGAGAAATAGGTAAGAAATTTAATAATGGAGATGCAAGTAAACTTATTAATAAAAATACACTAATAAATCCTATTAGTACTTTTTCACTTAATAAATATTTACATCCACTTACTATATCCATTCCTATTTGTTTTACATTAACGCTTTTATTCTCAGTTATAGCATTTATTTTCAAAAATAGTGCAAATATTGCTGATATTAAGAAAGTAAAAGAATCAAATATAAATAAAATATTTTTACCTAAATTAAACATAATAAATCCCGCTAAAGAATATCCAATACACCTTGCTATATTATTTGATAGCGTTACAACTGAATTTAATACTGGCAAATCTTCCTTATCAACTGTTAAAGCTACAGTTACCCCATAGCATGGCTCATAAAAGCTTTCTGCAACTGATACTATAAAAGCAATCAAATTTATGTGCCATAATTCTATGATACCAAGCCAAGACAAGACTGGAATCATAAAAATTGTTATTGTACGTACTATTTCAGAAATAAACAGAATAGTTTTTTTATTAAATCTGTCAACTAGTGCTCCAGCAAATGGACTTACTAGCAAGTTTGGAATCATACTGAATATCATAACAGTACTCATAGCTAACGCAGAACCAGTAACATCATATACCAAATACATAAGAGCTAAACTTTCGAATGAATCTCCAAATTTTGAAACTGTCCTGGATATCCAAAGAAATATTGCATTTCTATTTTTTATAAGACTCTTCATCTTATACCTCATCATATTTTGATAATAATGTCATTAACATGTATTTATCATCTTCATTTTTATCTTCTAACTCTGAATATTTTATTAAAAGTTCATTTAGCTCTTTTTTGAACTCTTTAACCTTTTCATCGTTAACTCTAATAACTAAAAAAGCTTGTTTATTTGTTGTACTTGGATTTGAACATACATTCTGAAATGATTTTTTTACTATATCTCGATATTTTTCAATACTAGACAACAAATTTAATTCCAAGTTATAATCACTGCATGAATTTAATATTAAATCAATATCATCTTTCCTTAATTTAAAAACATTATTTACTTTTTGATTAATTATATCATTTTTAACACATTCAATAATTTCATATTCTAATAATTTAT
>DLNM01000019.1 GCA_002479485.1 Firmicutes bacterium UBA7510
ATCCAATTACCAGAAGGCGTAGAAATGGTTATGCCAGGAGATAACTCTACATTTGAAGTTGATTTAATCACTCCAATAGCTATGGACGAAGGATTAAGATTCGCTATCAGAGAAGGCGGAAGAACAGTTGGTTCAGGAGTTGTTTCTAAAATTTTAAAATAATTTAACATTGTTTAAAAGCTAGGTATAAAAACCTAGCTTTTTTTATGTAAAATTTTAAAAAATATTGTTGACATGAACTTATTACTCTGATATAATTCATAAGGTTGTTGAAAAAAAATAAATTCAATAATCAAAATAATATGCTATAAAATATTGTTAAGTTTTCGTAATAATTCAAATAAAGCTTGCAATATGCTTGTTTATAGTGTATTATTATCTAGCGTGCCACATGCGATGAGACAAAAGGTGGCTGAGTAATCAGGGAATTTTTGTTGAGAATGTCCTGTTTTTAAATGGGGCGGCCGGTATTGCTTGAAGATTCGTAGAAACTTTTTTTATTAAAAAAAATTATAGAAACACCCGGATGGGTGTATCAATGCAATCCCGAGTTGTGTGTGAAACATACACTAAAAAGGAGGTAAAAAAATGGCAAGCACTCAAAAAATAAGAATTAGGTTGAAGGCTTATGATCATCAGTTAATTGATCAATCTGCACAAAAAATCGTTGAAACTGCTAAAGCAACAGGAGCTAATGTAGCTGGACCAATTCCACTACCAACTGAGAAACAAGTAATAACAATACTTAGAGCAGTTCACAAGTACAAAGATTCTAGAGAGCAGTTTGAGCAAAGAACTCACAAGAGATTAATTGACATAACTAATCCTACACCTAAGACAGTAGACTCATTAATGAAACTTAATTTGCCTGCTGGAGTAGACATTGAGATTAAGTTGTAAAAAAGTAAAGTAGAGATAAAAATAATATATACACTCTGCTTAGAATGATTACCAAGCGGTAATCCGCTGTAAGAAAATAGGAGGTGTAAACTAATGAAAGCGATTCTTGGTAAAAAAGTTGGAATGACACAAGTTTTCACAGAAAACGGAGTGGTAGTTCCAGTAACAGTTGTTGAATCTGATAAAATAGTTGTAGTGCAAAAGAAAACTATTGAAAAAGATGGTTATAATGCTATACAAGTAGGATTTGGCGATGTTAAATCAAAAAATGTTACAAAACCATTAAAAGGACACTTTGAAAAATCAAATGTTGAATACAGAAAATTCTTAAGAGAATTCAGAGTAGAAAATATTGATGAGTATGAAGTAGGACAAGAAATAAAGGTTGATGTTTTCCAAGCTGGAGACAAAGTAGATGTTGTTGGAACATCAAAAGGTAAAGGATTTGCAGGAAATATCAAAAGAAATGGTCATGCTAGAGGTCCTATGAGCCACGGTTCTAAATTCCATAGACTTAGAGGTTCTTTAGGTTCATCAGCTGGAATGTGTAAAGTAGTTAAAGGCTTACCAGCACACGGACATATGGGTCATGTAAGAGTAACTGTACAAAATCTTGAAATAGTTAGAGTAGATTCTGCTAAAAACATACTTTTAATAAAAGGTGCTATACCAGGACCTAAAAAAGGTTTAGTAACAGTTAAAAACGCAGTAAGAATAAGTAGATAGTTATAAGGTTAGAAAGGAGGATTAAAGATGCCAAAAGTAGCTCTTTATGATATAAACGGCAGCCAAGTGGGAGATATTGAATTAAGCGATGCTATATTCGGAATAGAAATGAACAACCACGCTATGTATGAGGCTGTAAAAAACTATTTAGCTAATCAAAGACAAGGAACACAATCAGCAAAGACAAGAGCAGAAGTAAGAGGAGGCGGTAGAAAACCTTGGAGACAAAAAGGAACAGGACGTGCAAGACAAGGTAGTATCAGAGCTCCACAATGGAAAGGCGGCGGAGTTGTATTTGCTCCAAAACCAAGAGATTACAGCTACTCAATACCTAAAAAGGTAAAGAGACTTGCTCTTAAATCAGCATTAACTTCAAAAGTTGTAGATAATGAAATAATAGTTCTAGATAGTTTAACTTTAGAACAAGCAAAAACTAAAGAAATGGTAAAAGTTTTATCAAATCTTAAAGCAAACAAAAAATCTTTAATAGTAATACCTGAGAGAGATGAGAATGTAATTAGAGCAGCAAGTAACATCCCAGGTGTTAAAACAGCATATGTGAATACTATAAACGTATATGATATTTTAAACTGTGATTCTTTCATAATAACTAAAGACGCAGTAAACAAAGTGGAGGAGGTGTACGCATAATGCGCAGTCCACACGATTTAATAAGAAGACCAATTATTACAGAAAAAAGTATGGATTCAATGGCTGATAAAAAATACACATTCGAAGTGGATAAAAAAGCCAATAAAACAGAAATTAAAAACGCAATTGAGCAAGTTTTCGGAGTAAAAGTTAAAAGCGTAAACACTATGAATATGCTTGGAAAAATGAAAAGACAAGGCGCTCATACAGGAAGAAGACCAAGTTGGAAAAAAGCTATAGTTACATTAACTGAAGATAGCAAAGCAATTGAATTCTTCGAAGGAATGAATTAATCAAAAGGAGGAAATCTCATGGGTATTAAAAAATTTAGACCTACTTCTCCATCTTTAAGACAGATGACTGTTTCTACTTTTGAAGAGATAACAACAAATGAACCTGAGAAATCTCTTTTAGCACCTTTAAAAAAGACTGCAGGAAGAAACGTTCATGGATGTATAACTGTACGTCATAGAGGTGGCGGAGAAAAGAGAAAATACAGAATAATAGATTTCAAAAGAGATAAAGACGGCGTACCAGGAAAAGTAGCTACAATCGAATATGATCCAAACAGAAGTGCTAATATAGCATTAGTGCATTATGTTGATGGTGATAAAAGATATATAATAGCGCCATATAAATTACAAGTTGGTGACACTATTATGTCAGGTAGCGAAGCGGATATAAAGATTGGAAATGCATTAAAATTAAAAAATATACCTGTAGGTACAACAATTCATAATATTGAATTAAAAGTTGGCAAGGGTGCACAATTAGTAAGATCAGCTGGTAACTCAGCACAATTAATGGCTAAAGAAGGTAAGTACGCACAAGTTAGATTACCATCTGGCGAAGTTAGAATGGTAAGCATGGAGTGCAGAGCTACAATCGGTCAAGTTGGAAACATAGATCATGAAAATATTAATATCGGTAAAGCTGGTAGAACAAGACACATGGGTATAAGACCAACAGTAAGAGGTAGTGTAATGAACCCTAATGACCACCCACACGGTGGTGGTGAAGGTAGAGCTCCAATAGGAAGACCAGCACCAGTTACACCTTGGGGTAAACCAGCTCTTGGATATAAGACTCGTAAGAAAAATAAGAAGTCTGACAAGATGATTGTAAGAACTAGAAGAGATAAATAATTAAAACAGGTTTTGTGAAAGGAGGAAATAGTATATGGGTAGATCATTAAAAAAAGGACCTTATTGTGAACCAAGTCTTTTGAAAAAAGTTGTTGTAATGAACGAAGCTAACGACAAAAAAGTTATAAAGACATGGTCGAGAAGATCAACAATATTTCCTGATATGATAGGACACACATTAGCTATACATGATGGACGAAAGCACGTTCCTGTATATATAACTGAAGATATGGTAGGACATAAGTTAGGTGAATTTGCTCCTACAAGGACTTATAGAGGACACGATAAGACTGAAAAATCTTCAAAAGTTAAATAAATGAAGGGAGGTAGCTAAAGTGGAAGCTAGAGCAATCGCTAAACACGTTAGAGTATCATCTAGAAAGATGAGATTCATATGTGACATGGTTAGAGGAAAAAGTGTTGATGAAGCACTTACAATATTAAAGTTTACACCTAATAAAGGTGCGAAAATATTAGAAAAAGTAGTAAAATCAGCTACTGCTAATGCAGAAAATAATTTTGATATGGATAGAGATAAGCTTTTTGTATCAGAAGTATATTCAAATCAAGGGCCTACTTTAAAGAGATGGAGACCTAGAGCGCAAGGTAGAGCATTTAAAATATTAAAAAGAACTAGCCATATCGGTGTAGTTGTAAAAGAAAGAGATTAGTAAAGGAGGTAAATTAATGGGCCAAAAAGTAAATCCTCATGGACTGAGAGTTGGAGTAATTAAAGATTGGGATTCAAAATGGTACGCTGATAAAAAGGACTTCCATGAAAATCTTGTTGAAGATTACAAAGTTCGTGAATTTATAAAGAAAAGCTTATACCAAGCAGGTATAGCTAAGGTTGAAATTGAAAGGTTTGCAAGCAGAATAAAGGTAAGTGTTTATACTGCAAAACCTGGAATGATTATAGGAAAAGGCGGAACTGGTGTTGAAACATTAAAAAACAATGTTGAGAAAATCACTGGTAAGACTGCAATAGTAAATGTTGAGGAAGTAAGAGTTCCTGAACTAGATGCACAATTGGTTGCTGAGAGTATAGCAAGCCAAATTGAGAAGAGAGTTTCTTTCAGAAGAGCGATGAAACAATCAATACAAAGAACTATGAAGTCAGGCGCAAAGGGAATAAAAACTCTTGTATCGGGAAGATTAAATGGTGCTGATATGGCAAGATCTGAAAGATACACAGAAGGTACAATTCCACTACAAACATTAAGGGCAGATATAAGCTATGGATTTGCAGAAGCAAATACGACTTATGGTAAAATAGGTGTTAAAGTTTGGATATGTAGAGGCGAAGTTTTAGGCAAGGGATTAGTTTCTAGTGTAGAAGTTAAAGCTCCAGCACAAAACGATAGCAGAGACAATAAGAGAAAAAGAAGACCAAACAATAACAATAATAACAATAATAATTATTCTAAGAGAGATAAAAAGTAGTCAGTACTTAAGGAAGGAGGAAGTTAATTATGTTAATGCCTAAAAGAGTTAAACACCGTAAAGTTCAAAGAGGAAGAATGACTGGAGTAGCAACAAGAGGCAACAAGTTAGCATATGGCGAATTTGGACTTCAAGCGTTAGAACCAGCTTGGATTACATCTAACCAAATAGAAGCTGCCAGAAGAGCAATGACAAGATATGTAAAAAGAGGCGGTCAAATTTGGATAAAAGTATTTCCTGATAAGCCAGTTACGAAAAAACCTGCTGAGACTCGTATGGGTAAAGGTAAAGGATCTCCAGAGTACTGGGTAGCAGTAGTAAAACCAGGAAGAATTTTATTTGAGATGACAGGGGTTTCAGAGGAAATAGCTAGAGAGGCCATGAGACTTGCCATGCATAAATTGCCTATAAAATGTAAGTTTGTTACTAAAGCTGATGAGGCGATAGAGAAGGATGGTGAAGCAAATGAAAGCTAAAGAAATAAGAGAAAAAACAGTTAGCGAATTAAACCAATCATTAGTAGAATTAAAGACAGAATTATTCAATTTAAGATTTCAACTTGCTACTGGTGAGTTAGAAAATCCTTTAAGAATAAATAAAGTAAAAAAAGACATTGCACGTGTTAAAACAATTCTTAGAGAGAGAGAAATTAATGTTAACGTGCAATAATACAAGAAAGGAGGACTATTAATTTGGAAAGAGGCAACAGAAAAGTTAGAATAGGTAAAGTTATAAGTAATAAAATGGATAAAACAATAGTAGTTGCTACTGAAAAGCTTGTAGCACATCCTCTTTATAATAAGCAAATGAAACAAACTAAAAAATATAAAGCGCATGATGAAGAAAATAAATGCAAAATTGGTGACATAGTAAAAATAATGGAAACTAGACCATTATCAAAAGACAAAAGATGGAGATTAGTTGAAATTGTTGAAGAAGCTAAATAACCCTACAACAATTGAAGGGAGGTTTAATAAATGGTACAAAATGAATCAAGATTAAGAGTTGCAGATAATTCAGGAGCTAAAGAAATACTTGTTATAAGAGTAATGGGCGGTTCAAGCAGAAGATATGCAAATATTGGAGATATAATAGTTGCTGCAGTTAAATCGGCAACACCTGGTGGAGTTGTTAAGAAAGGTGACGTTGTTAAAGCTGTAGTAGTAAGAACTACAAAAGGTGTAAGAAGAAATGATGGAACTTACATTAAGTTTGATGAGAACGCAGCAGTAATTATAAAAGATGATAAAACACCTATAGGTACTCGTATATTTGGACCTATAACAAGAGAATTAAGAGATGGAAACTTTATGAAGATAATCTCTTTAGCACCGGAAGTACTTTAATAGGAGGTGTATGGTATGCACGTTAAAAAAGGCGATAAGGTTGTAGTTATTGCAGGTAAAGATAAAGGTAAATCAGGTAAAGTACTTACTTGTTTTCCTAAAAATAATAGAGTTATAGTTGAAGGTGTTAACATGATTACAAAACACCAAAAAGCAACTAGAGAAATGCAACAAGCTGGTATAATACACCAAGAAGGCTCTATAAACGTATCAAATGTTATGATTTACTGTGGTAAATGCAAACAAGGCGTAAGAACAGAGAAAAAAGTTTTAGATAACGGTAAAAAAGTAAGAGTTTGCAAAAAATGTGGCGAAATGTTCGAATAATGCTCGAAGGGAGGTACATGTAGATGGCTTCAAGATTACTTGAAACATATAAAAATAATGTAGTGCCAGCACTTGTTGAAAAATTTCAATATGAAAGTGTAATGCAGGCACCAAAATTAGAAAAAATAACTATAAATATGGGAGTTGGCGAAGCAAAAGATAATCAAAAATTCTTAGAGGCAGCTCTGGAAGAAATGACATTGATTGCTGGTCAAAAACCAGTTACAACAAAAGCGAGAAAATCTGTATCTAACTTCAAAATAAGAGAAGGAATGGCTGTAGGTTGTAAAGTTACACTTAGAGGAAACAGAATGTATGAATTCTTCGATAAGTTAGTAAATATATCACTGCCAAGAGTTAGAGACTTCAGAGGAGTATCAAAAACTTCATTTGATGGAAGAGGAAATTATGCTTTAGGTATTAAAGAACAACTAATTTTCCCTGAAATTAACTATGATAAAATAGATAAATTAAGAGGTATGGACATAATTATAACAACAACTGCTAACACAGATGAAGAAGCAAGAGAACTATTAAAATTAATGGGTATGCCTTTTAGTAAGTAAGAGGAGGATTGAAAATTGGCTAAAACATCTTTAAAAGTAAAACAAAGTAGAAAACAAAGATTTTCGACAAGAGAGTATAGCAGATGTAAAATTTGCGGAAGACCTCATGCTTATTTAAGAAAATACGGAATTTGCCGTATATGCTTTAGAGAACTAGCATACAAGGGACAAATACCAGGAGTAAAGAAAGCTAGTTGGTAAGAATTATAGAAATGGAAGGAGGTTACTTACATGGTAATGACAGATCCAATTGCAGATATGTTAACAAGAATTAGAAACAGTAATCATGCAAAACACGAATTTGTAGATATTCCTGCTTCTAAGATCAAAAAAGAGATAGCGACGATTTTATTAGAAGAAGGCTACATTAAAGGCTTTGATGTAATAGATGATGGTAAGCAAGGGATTATTAGAGTAGAATTAAAGTATGCTAATAACAAAGAAAGAGTAATAACTGGTATAAAGAGAATTTCTAAACCAGGATTAAGAGTGTTTGTTCATAAGGATGAGACTCCAAAAGTTTTAGGGGGGTTAGGAATAGCAATTATTTCTACATCTTCAGGAATTATGACTGACAAAAAGGCAAGAAAAAGTGGTATAGGCGGAGAAGTAATCTGCTACGTATGGTAATAAATTGATAAAATCAAAAATCAATTAATAAATTAATTGATTAGACAAATAAGGAGGTGCTGTACAAATGTCAAGAATAGGATTAAAGCCGATAAACGTGCCTAGCAATGTTGAACTTAAGGTTGATGCTAATAACTTTGTAACAGTAAAAGGACCAAAAGGTGCTTTAGAACAACAACTTTCAAAGACAATGAAAATTGAATTGAATGATGGTGTTTTAACAGTTGCTAGACCAAATGATGAAAAAGAAAGTAGATCATTACATGGCTTAACAAGAACTTTATTAAACAATATGATTGTAGGCGTAACAGACGGATACGAAAAAGTACTTGAAATTGTTGGTGTTGGATATAGAGCACAGAAGCAAGGTAAGAAATTAGTTTTAAACTTAGGTTATTCCCATCCCGTTGAAATGGAAGACCCTAATGGTATTGAAACAGCTGTTGAAGGAACTAACAAGATACTTGTTAGAGGAATAGATAAACAACAAGTTGGAAACTATGCTGCTGTAATTAGAGATTGGAGAAGACCAGAGCCATATAAAGGTAAAGGAATTAAATACTCTAATGAAGTGGTAAGACGTAAAGCTGGTAAGACTGGTAAATAACAGAAAGGAGTGAGTATTAGTGCTTAAAAAAGTAGAAAGAAATAAAAAGAGAGTTGACAGGCACAACAAAATTAGAAATAAAATTGTAGGAACTCCTGAGAGACCAAGACTAAATGTATATAGAAGCTCTAATCATATATATGCTCAAGTTATTGATGATGTAACAGGTACTACTATTGCTTCAGCTTCAACAAAAGATAAGGAAATTGTAGCACGTGTTGCTGAGTTAACTAAAGTGGATGCAGCTAAAGTTGTAGGTACTGAGGTTGCTAAAAGAGCACAAGAAAAAGGTATAAAATCTGTAGTATTTGATAGAGGCGGATATTTATATCACGGTAGAGTAAAATCCCTTGCAGAAGGTGCAAGAGAAAACGGACTTGATTTTTAATAAGGAGGTAAGGCAATGGAACGTGGACGTATAGATGCAAATCAAATAGACGACATTAAAGAAAAAGTTATCAGCATAAATCGTGTAACTAAAGTTGTTAAAGGTGGTAGAAACTTTAGATTTAGCGTTTTAGTAGTTGTTGGTGATGAGAACGGCCATGTAGGTATAGGAATGGCTAAAGCTATTGAAATACCAGATGCTATAAGAAAAGCTATCCAAGATGCAAAGAAAAGAATGATAGAAGTGCCATTAAAAGATACAACCGTACCTCATGAGATGGTTGGAGAATTTGGCGCTGGTAGAGTTCTTATTAAACCTGCATCACAAGGTACTGGAATTATAGCTGGTGGACCTGTTCGTGCTGTATTAGAGCTTGCTGGAGTTAAGGACATAAGAACTAAATCTTTAGGATCAAACAATCCTAGAAATATGGTTAATGCAACGATGGAAGCCTTAAAATCCCTTAAAAAACCTGAAGATGTAGCTAAAATTAGAGGGAAATCAGTAGAAGAAATTTTAGGTTAAGAGGTGAACGTTAATGGCAACAATAAAGATAAAACAAACAAAAAGCTTAATTGGTAAAACGCCGGCTCAAAGAGCTACAATGAAAGCTTTAGGATTAAGAAAAATTAATCATGTTGTAGAACACGAAGATAATGCCGCTATAAGAGGTATGATTTTCAAAGTTAAACACATGGTAGAGGTTGTAGAATAAAAACTATAAGGAGGTGTACAGATGAAACTTCATGAATTAAGACCTAATCCTGGTAGTAACAGAGACAGAAAAAGATTAGGAAGAGGTACTGCTTCAGGACAAGGTAAAACAGCTGGTAGAGGACAAGACGGACAAAAATCTCGTTCAGGCGGCGGAGTTAGACCAGGTTTTGAAGGTGGACAGATGCCTCTTTACAGAAGACTTCCAAAAAGAGGATTTACAAATATTTTTGCTACTGAGTATGCAGAAATAAACGTAGAAGTTTTAAATAGATTTGAAGATGGAGCAGAAATCACTCCAGAACTTTTAAAACAAACAGGTATACTAAAAAAACAGCTAGACGGAGTAAAAGTTTTAGGAAATGGTGAAATAACAAAAAAACTAACAGTAAAAGCGAATAAATTTAGTAAATCTGCAGTTGAAAAGATTGAAGCTGCTGGTGGAAAAGTAGAGGTGATCTAGTTGTTTGAAACAATGAGGAATGCATGGAAAATACCTGATTTGCGTAAAAGAATACTTTTTACTCTTATGATGATAGTAGTATATAGATTCGGTTCTGTTATACCAGTACCGTTTATAAACCGCGAAGTGGTAGCTCAAATGTTTTCAGGTTCAAACGCGGGAATATTAGACTTCTTTGACCTTATGGCCGGAGGGGCGTTTAAAGACTTTACAATATTTGCGCTTAATATTTATCCTTACATTACATCATCGATTATTCTTCAATTATTAGCAATAGCTATTCCAAAGCTTGAAGAAATCTTTAAACGTGAAGACGGAAAGAAGAAAATGGGTCAATACACAAGATATTTAACAGTTGTATTAGCACTTATTCAAGCTTTAGCTTATAGCATAGGATTTTTCAATCAAGCAATAATTAATAAAAGCTTTTTATCAATTTCTATCGTAGTTTTAGTGCTAACAGCCGGTACTGCATTCTTAATGTGGTTAGGTGAGCAAATAACTGATAAAGGAATTGGAAATGGTATATCAATAATAATATTTGCGGGTATAGTATCAAGAATACCTCATGATATAGGAAGTTCAATTTATCTATTCCAAGTTGGAACTGTGAAAATATGGGAAATCTTAATTTTCTTGGTTTTTGCATTGTTCATAATAGTAGGTGTTATTGCTATACAACAGGCTGAAAGAAAAGTTACTGTACAATATGCAAAAAGAGTTGTAGGTAGAAAAATGTATGGTGGTCAAAGTACACATATACCAATGAAAGTGCTTATGGCAGGAGTTATGCCAGTAATATTCGCATCAACTTTCTTAGCTATACCACAGACATTAGCATTCTTCTTCCCAAGCTGGGCACCTGGATTGACAAAGTGGTTTTCAGTTCAAGGAAACCCTGGAGTATGGATTTATTCAATAGTGAATATATTATTTATTGTATTCTTCACTTATTTCTATACAGCAATACAATTCAATCCTTTTGAATATGCAAATAATTTAAAAGAGAATGGTGGATTTATACCTGGTATAAGACCTGGTAGACCAACAGCTGAATACTTAAGTAAAGTTTTAAATAGAGTAACAATTGTTGGAGCTATTTCATTAGCGATTATAGCATCTATTCCAACATTAATATTCTCATTTACAAACTTACAGGTAAACTTTGGTGGAACTGCACTATTAATCGTTACAGGTGTTGCTCTAGAAACTATGAAGCAAATGGAAGCTCATATGTTAATGAGACATTATAAAGGATTTTTAAAATAACAATTAAAAATCATAATCGAGGAAGTATAAAATGAGAGCTATATTATTAGGACCTCCGGGTGCTGGAAAAGGCACTCAGGCAGAAACTATAGTAAACGAGTTTAAAATTCCACATGTTTCTACTGGAGACATGTTTAGAAAAAATATAAAAGAAGAAACTGAGCTTGGAAAAAAGGTTAAAGAGTACCTTGATAAAGGTGCTTTAGTACCTGACGAGCTAACTATTGAAATTGTAAAAGATAGACTTTTACAAGATGACTGTAAAAATGGATTTTTACTTGATGGATTTCCAAGAACGATTGAACAAGCAAATGCTTTAGATAAAGTTCTTGGTGACATGGGTCAAAAACTTGACTATGTTGTTAACATTCAAGTAGATTCAAAATTATTGGTAGATAGAGCTGTTGGTAGAAGAATATGTAAGGACTGTGGTCAAACATATCATATAACCTACAACAAGCCTGCAAAAGAAGGTATTTGCGATAAATGTGGTGGAGAGTTGTATCAAAGAAAAGATGATACAGAAGGAACTGTAGCAAATAGAATTAATGTTTATCAAGAACAAACAAAACCATTGATTGAATACTATACTAAAAAGGGTATAATACTAAATATAAATGGAGAGCAACCAATTGATAAGGTTGGAAGCGACATAATTTCAAATCTAAGAGGCTAAATAATATGATTATTATTAAAACGCAGCGAGAAGTTGAAATAATGAGGAAGGCTGGAAGAATAGTTGCAGGAGCACATGATTTAGTAAAAAAACATATTAAATCTGGAATTACTACAAAAGAACTCGATGAGATTGTTGAAGAGTATATAAGATCTTGCAATGCAATTCCTGCTTTTAAAGGATATAATGGATTTCCTGCCTCTATATGTGCCTCTATTAATGAAGAAGTTGTTCATGGAATTCCTTCTTCATCTGTAAAACTAAAAGATGGTGACATCATTAGTATAGATATAGGGACAGTATACGATGGTTATGTTGGAGATGGTGCAAAAACATATCCAGTTGGTCAGATTGACAATGAAAAAGAGCAGTTAATAAAAGTTACAAGACAGAGCTTTTATGAAGGTATTAAATTTGCGAAAGTTGGCTACAGATTATCTGATATATCACATGCTGTTCAAGAGTATGCTGAAAGCTTTGGATTCTCTGTTGTAAGAGATTTTGTAGGGCATGGCGTCGGAAAGCAAATGCATGAAGCGCCACAAATACCTAACTTTGGGCAACCTGGTAAGGGTCCGCGGCTGCAAAAAGGAATGGTTCTAGCAATAGAGCCAATGATAAATGCAGGATTATATCATGTTAGAATTCTAAGCAATGATTGGACTGTAGTTACACTTGATGGTAAACCATCTGCACATTATGAGCATACAATTGCTATAACTGATGGTGAACCAGATTTATTAACCGCACTGTAAGGCTGGATGAAAATTGTACAAAGAAAAAATATGCGCCGAGCCCATGCACAGATTTTTCGTGCTGATTAGTGTAATATGGCGCATGGGCATAATAGTTATGAGGTGAATTGATGGATACAACAACTAATTTAAAAAAAGGTCAAGTTGTGAAATCAAAAGCAGGAAGAGATAAAAGCAGAGTATTTGTAATAGTGGATATTATAGATGATAGCTTTGTTTTGGTAGTTGATGGTGACTTAAGAAAACTAAGCTCGCCTAAGAAAAAGAAAGTAAAGCATTTAGTTATCTATAATACTGTTTTAGAAGAATTTGCTAATATGTTAAAAAGTAATGAAAAAATCAATGATGCTACTGTTAGAAAGCTCTTAGAGCCGTTCTTAACGAATAAGCATTAAGAAGTGGGAGTTGAGAAATCAATGTCCAAAAAGGATGTAATAGAAGTAGAAGGAAAAGTTCTTGAGGCTCTACCTAATGCGATGTTTAAAGTCGAACTTCAGAATGGACACCAAATACTAGCGCATATCTCAGGTAAGCTGAGAATGAACTATATTAGGATCCTAGAAGGAGATGAGGTTGCAGTCGAACTGTCGCCTTACGACTTATCAAGAGGTAGGATAACTTGGAGGAAAAAGTAGTAAGGAGGTATTACAATGAAAGTAAGACCATCAGTAAAACCAATTTGTGAGAAATGCAAAATCATAAAAAGAAAAGGTAAGATAATGGTAATTTGTGAAAATCCAAAACACAAACAAAAACAAGGATAAAACGCGAATAAATTCGCGCTGGAGAAACGAGTTTCTCTCTAGGGAAGAATCGTTCCGATTCTTCTGAAGAAGTTTCACTTTGTGAAGGATGATACTAATTATAAAAGTATTTATTAGTATAAGCGCAAGATATCAAACTACAAATCAATAAATTAAACGCAAAACGTAGGAGGTGTACGCTTAATGGCCAGAATAGCTGGTGTTGATTTACCAAGAGATAAAAGAGTGGAAATAGGTTTAACTTATATATTTGGTATAGGAAGACCTAGTTCAAGACACATACTAAAAGTTACAGGAGTTAATCCTGATACTAGAGTAAAAGATTTAACAGAAGATGAAGTAGCTAAATTAAGAGCAGAAATAGATAAATATCCTGTAGAAGGTGACTTAAGAAGAGAGATTTCTTTAAACATTAAAAGATTAAAAGAAATCAATTGTTACAGAGGCTTAAGACACAAAAAAGGATTACCTGTAAGAGGACAAAATACTAAGAATAATTCAAGAACAAGAAAAGGTCCTAAAAAAATCGCAGGAAAGAAAAATAAAAAATAGGAGGTGACTTAAATGGCTGCTAAAAAACAACAAAAAAACACAAGAGTTAGAAAAAGAGAACGTAAAAATATTGAAAAAGGTCAGGCTCATATTAAGTCAACCTTCAACAATACATTAGTAACTTTGACTGATATGCAAGGAAATGCAATTTCTTGGGCAAGTTCAGGACAATTAGGATTTAAAGGCTCAAGAAAGTCAACTCCTTTTGCTGCATCAATGGTAGCAGAAGAAGCTGCTAAAAGAGCTATGGAACATGGATTAAAAACAATAGAAGTATACGTTAAGGGACCCGGAGCAGGCCGTGAAGCTGCAATTAGATCATTGCAAGCTGCTGGTTTGGAAGTAAGCTTAATAAAAGATGTTACTCCAATACCACACAACGGATGTAGACCACCGAAACGTAGAAGAGTATAGGAAAGGTGAGGTGAAAAGATGGCAAGATATACTGGACCTGTATGCAGACTTTGTAGAAGAGAAGGCGTAAAGCTTTATTTAAAAGGTGATAGATGTTATTCTGATAAGTGTTCAATAGGCAGAAGAAATTATGCTCCTGGACAACACGGACAAAACAAGAAGAAACTTACTAACCACGGTGTACAGTTAAGAGAAAAACAAAAAGTTAGAAAATATTATGGTGTATTAGAAGGTCAATTTGCTGAATACTTCAATATAGCTAGTAAAATGCCAGGAAAAACTGGAGATAATTTATTATCAGTATTAGAGCTAAGATTAGATAATGTTGTTTATAGATTAGGATTTGCTGCATCTAGAGCAGAAGCAAGACAGTTGGTTGTACATGGACATTTTAATGTTAATGGTAAAAAGGCTGATATCCCTTCTATGATTCTTAAAGTAGGAGATGTAATATCTGTAAAGGATAGTAGTAAAAGCTCAGCTAAATTTAAATCTATAGTAGAAAACCACAAAGTTACAGTAGCTCAGTGGTTACAAGTAGAGCCTGATAATTTCACAGGTAAAATAATAGCTATACCTACAAAAGCAGATATAGAATTACCAATTGAAGAGCATCTAATTGTTGAGTGGTATTCTAAATAATAATTAGTTTAAGAATTATTACCCTCGACAAAACAATAAAATCTAAGGAGGGTTTGGGATGATCGAAATTGAAAAGCCTAATATTACCTTAATTGATAAAAATGAAAAGAACACATATGGCAAGATTGTTGTCGAGCCATTAGAAAGAGGTTATGGAACAACTTTAGGGAATTCATTAAGAAGAATACTTCTTTCATCGTTACCTGGTGCAGCTGTAACATCAATAAACATTCAAGGTGTGTTGCATGAGTTCTCTACCATACCTGGAGTAAGAGAAGATGTTTCAGAAATAATTCTTAACATTAAAAATATCGCTGCTAAAATGAATGTAAATGGACCTGTTCAATTATTAATTGATGCTAAAGGACCTAAAGAAGTTACAGCAGCTGATATAATTACTGGTGTAGATGTAGAGATTGTAAATGAAGATTTACACATTGCTACTCTTGAAGAAGGCGCAGAACTTATCATTGAGATGGAAATGGAACGTGGTCGTGGATATGTGGTTTCTGATAGAAATAAAAAAGAAAATCAAGGTATAGGGGTTATTCCTATTGATTCAATTTACACACCAGTTAAAAAGGTTAACTTCACAGTAGAAGATACTAGAGTTGGAAACAGAACAGATTTTGATAAACTAACACTTGAAGTTTGGACTGACGGTACAATTGATCCAGAGGAATCTGTATCATTAGGTGCAAAGATATTGAATGAACATCTTAACTTGTTTATTTCATTAACTGAACATATTAACGATGTTGAGATAATGATTGAAAAAGAAGAAGATGAAAAAGAAAAAGTGTTAGAAATGACAATTGAAGAACTTGATTTATCAGTTAGATCTTACAACTGTCTAAAGAGAGCTGGAATAAATTCAGTAGAAGAGCTTACTTATAAAACTGAAGAGGATATGATGAAAGTAAGAAATCTTGGTAAAAAATCTTTAGATGAAGTAGGAAAGAAACTTGAAGAATTAGGTTTATCATTGAGAAAAAACGATAATTAGATTCATAAATAAGGAGGGCTAAGCATGGGTATGCACAGAAAGCTTGGTCGCCCAACTTCTCATAGAGTAGCCATGTTAAGAAACTTAACTGCAAGTTTACTAACTAATGGTAAAATAGTAACTACTGAAACTCGTGCAAAAGAGTTAAGAAAAGTTGCTGAAAAAATGATTACTCTTGGGAAAAGAGGAGATCTACATGCAAGACGTCAAGCATTAGCATATATATACGATAAAGATGTTGTATATAAATTATTTGAAGAAATTGCTCCTAAGTACGCTGAAAGAAACGGAGGCTATACGAGAATAATGAAATTAGGACCTCGTAGAGGCGATGCAGCGGAAATGGTAATAATTGAATTAGTATAATATAAATATGTAAGAGGATTAAGTTTTACTTAATCCTCTATATGCATTAAAGCTATTATTAAAGCTTAAAAAATTTTAAGCCTTAATAATAGTTTTAATCATTGGGCGTTGAATAGTGCTATGAACAGTGAAATTTGTGAGGTGTTATATTTTGGATATAATTAAAATAAAAGATGTAAAATTTAAATATAATAATGATGATAAAAAATATGCATTGGATGGAGTTACTATAGACATCAAAAAAGGCGAATTTACAGCTATACTTGGTCATAATGGATCTGGAAAATCAACTTTAGCTAAGTTAATAAATTCGTTGCTTCTACCTACAGAAGGTAAGATATACGTAAATGACATGGATACTTCCGATGAGAATAAATTGTGGGATATTAGACAAACTGCTGGCATGGTATTTCAAAATCCAGACAATCAGTTGGTTGCTACAATCGTGGAAGAAGATATTGCCTTTGGACCTGAAAATCAAGGTGTTGAACCATCTGAGATAAGAAAAAGAGTTGATGATGCTTTAAAAGCAGTTGGAATGTATGAATATAGAAAAAGACCTCCACACCTTTTGTCGGGTGGTCAAAAGCAAAGGATTGCAATAGCAGGAGTTCTCGCTTTAAATTCTGAGTGTATTATTTTAGATGAGCCAACAGCTATGCTTGATCCATCAGGTAGAAAGGAAGTTATTGATACAATCAAAAGACTTAATAAAGAAGAAGGAAAAACAATTCTCTTAATAACACATTACATGGATGAAGCTGTTCAAGCAGATAGAGTTATAATAATGGATGGTGGCAATGTAAAAATTGACGGAACACCAAAAGAAGTGTTTCAGAATGTTGAAAAGATTAAAAAATATGGACTAGACGTTCCACAAGTTACTGAGCTAGCATACGAATTATCATTAGAAGGAATAGATATTTCTACTGATGTGATAACTATAAAGGAATTGGTGGATAAATTATGTCAATAAAAGTAGAAAATATAGCATATGTATATGGTGAAGGTACACCATTTAAGACTATTGCATTAGATGATGTTAATTTAAATATAGAAAAAGGAGATTTTGTTGGAATTATTGGACATACTGGTTCTGGAAAATCTACATTAATTCAGCTTTTAAATGGATTAGAAATGCCTGCTTCAGGTCAAATAACTGTAGATAATAAGGTAGTAGGTTCTAATAAAAGCGAGCTGAGAAAAATAAGACAAACAGTAGGTCTTGTTTTTCAATACCCTGAATATCAATTGTTTGAAGAGACAGTTGAAAAGGATGTAGCCTTCGGTCCATTAAATTTAGAATTACCAGAAAATGAAATAAAATCTAGAGTTAAAGATGCTTTACAGGCTGTTGGTTTTAATTATAATGAAATAAAAGATAAATCGCCATTTGATTTAAGTGGTGGACAAAAAAGAAGAGTTGCAATTGCTGGTGTACTTGCTATGAAGCCAGACTATTTAATACTTGATGAACCTACTGCTGGTCTTGATCCGTCAGGAAGAAACGAAATTCTTGAGCAAATTAGAAAGCTACATAAATCAAGTAATCAAACTGTAATCTTGGTTTCTCACAGTATGGAGGATATCGCCAAGCTAGTGGAAAAGGTTATAGTGTTATATAAGGGAAAAGTTCATATGCAAGGAACTCCTAAAGAAGTTTACAAAAATGCCGAGGAGCTTGTTAAAATAGGTTTAGGAGTACCGCAGATAGTAGATGTAATATCGGAGTTAAGAAAAAAAGGTTTTAATATTAAAGATGATATTATTACTGTAGAAGAAGCTAAATTGGAGATTATTAAGGAGTTAAGCAGAAAGAGTGAAGAAAAAAACACTCTTCACTCTATGGAAGAATTAAAGAACAATTCTTCATCATATTCAATAGGAGGAAGAAAAAATGTTTAAAAATCTTACTATTGGACAGCATTATCCAATTGATTCCCCTATACATGACCTTGATCCAAGAGTTAAAATTATTATAACATTTGTATATATTATATCTTTATTTATAATAAACATATTCCCTGCTTATATTTTAGTTTTGTTGTTTTTAGCATTAGCTATTAGCGTATCTAAAGTTCCTATAAAGTTTGTTATAAAAGGTTTAAAACCAATACTTATAATAATACTAATTACATTTTTTATAAACTTATTTTTAACACCTGGAGAGCAAATATTTAAAATATTTTTCCTTAAGATAACTAGAGAAGGTATATATCAGGCAACCTTTATGGCACTTAGATTAGTTTTGTTAATACTTGGTACATCATTATTGACACTTACAACATCACCGATTCTTTTAACAGATGGAATAGAAAGCTTATTAAATCCATTTAAAAAGATAGGTTTACCAGCGCATGAGCTTGCTATGATGATGACAATTGCTCTTAGATTTATTCCTACACTTATGGAAGAGACTGAAAAAATAATGAAAGCACAAAAAGCTAGAGGTGCTGACTTTGAAAGTGGTAATATTATAAAAAGGGCAAAGAATTTAGTACCGCTTCTAGTACCTTTATTCATAAGTGCTTTTAGAAGAGCAGATGAACTAGCTATGGCTATGGAGTCAAGATGTTATAGAGGTGGCGAAAATAGAACTCGTATGAGACAGTTAGTTTTAAGAAAAGGTGACTACGTTGCAAGTATAATATTCATTATTTATATGGCAGCAATAATAGTGATAAGAGTATGTTAAGAAATATTAAGCTTATAATATCCTATGATGGTAGCAACTATTTTGGCTGGCAAAAGCAAAATAAGCTACCAACCATACAGGAAGAGATTGAAAAAGCTTTATATAATATAACTGGTGAAAATATAGATTTAATTGGTTCTGGTCGAACAGATACCAATGTCCATGCGCTAGCGCAGGTAGCCAATTTTCAAACTACTAGCAAAATTCCAGCAGGAAGGATAAAGTGTGCAATTAACGCAAATCTAAGCACTGATATCAGAATATTAAGCTCAGAGGAAGTAGATTTAGATTTTAATTCAAGATTTAGCGCTAAAAGAAAAACGTATCTATATCAAATATATAACGATAGAGTTTCAAGTCCTTTTTATGAAAAATATTCTTATCACATACCTTATAGGTTAGATATTAATATTATGAGAGAAGCTTTAATAAAGCTTGAAGGGGAACATGATTTTAAGGCGTTTATGTCGTCAAATTCAAGTGTTAAATCTACTGTTAGAACAATATATGATACAGCTATAAATAGTGAAAATAAGCTGATTAAAATCGAAATTACTGGCAATGGTTTCTTGTATAACATGGTCAGAATTATTGTTGGAACAATTATAGAGATTGGAAATGGGAAAAAAGATATAACATGCATAGAAAAAGCTATACAAACTGGTCAAAGAACATACCTAGGGCAAACAGCAAAACCACAAGGGTTATTTCTAAAAGAGGTTGTATATTAAATATTGTTGGTAAAATAAAAAGCTTAAAAATAATTTATTATAATTATTTTTAAGCTTTTTTATATAGCTACTCTATAAGTTGATTAAAATTAACTATTACTTAATGTTTCTAATTATTTCATGTATTATATCTTCTGACAATCCAGCAGTCGTTGTTAAAGAATAGCTAAAATTATCATTATTCCAAGTGATTACTTTATATAATCTATCATCTCCTTTAATTGTAACTTCAATTCCGTCAACAGTAATTTTATCTTCCTTTGAGTAATTATTATAATCACCACTTATATCCTCGTTACCAGGAGTCATACGAAAAGTTATACTATCATTTTTACTAATATATTCAATTTGCGCTAATGTGCCTGAAATTATAGAAGTTGAATCAAGTGTATATTCTTTTGGAAGTTTAGTTGGTATTTCAAGTTCGAAGGGTAAATCTGTTTTTAATTCGTTAATACTTGATACATCCTTAGTTGGATTTACTAATTGAACATCATTATTAAAATCATTATTTTGTAGTTTTGGATATATAAATATTGAAGAAGCTACTATTGCACAACATCCAACTGTTAATGCTACTGGCTTAAGCCATTTGATTTTGGATTTCTTGCAAATATTACTTTGGCTTATATTGTTTTCTTTTAAATTTCTCATAATTCTATTCTCCATTTCTTTTGTCATCTTAATTTTTTCTAAGGCGTTTTTATAACTATTCATAAAAATCATACGCCTCCTTTAATATAGTTTTTAATTTTTTTCTAGCTCTTAATAGCAGGGAACGAACAGTCGACTCTTTTTTATTAAGTATTTTAGCAATTTCCATAGTTGAGTAACCTTCATAATAAAATAGAAATAATACTTCTCTATATTTTACTGTTAAAGAATTTATTGCGCCAATAATCATATTTTCATTATCATTAAAATCTGTCAGCATAGTATAATCTTCTGATAATTGCTCTGTCTTAAACCATGAAGATTTTAATTTGTTTTTACAAATATTGATTGCTACCCTGAATAACCATGCTTTTTGATGACTTGTTGATTCAAATACTGGCATAGTATTCATGTATTTTATTAATGTATCTTGCAAAACATCTTCAGAATCTGAAATGTTTTTCATATATGAATATGAAAGACGCAATATATCATTTCCATATATTTTTAAAATGTTTTCAACTGTTTGTATTCCTAAAAATGAAGTTTTGTCCATGGATATTCACCCTTTCATTATATAGACAATTTAAATGAATAAAATGTTGCATTTTTTAAATTAATATTTTAATTTATTTTAAGTATATAAAATAGTAATAGATTTATTTATATTGCAAATTTTGACAATTTACGTTATAATTTATACAATGTACTCTATAGAAAGGAATTATTTGCTATGTGTGACAATATTTTAGATAATGATATAGAAAAGATAGAACTTCCTTGGATTGTATTTAAGGTTAATAAAAATACATATGCTGTAAACAGTGAAGATGTTTTGTCTATAATTAAAATGACTGATGAAGTAATAGAAGTTCCAGATATCCAAGAATATATAAGAGGGGTTATGAATTTAAGAGGAAGTATTATTCCGTTAATTGACCTTAAGATTTTATTTAAAGAAGATTCCTTGGATAAAATAATAGATGATTACTCTAATATGATTAGTGCAAGAAAGCAAGATCATATTAACTGGGTAAAAGAACTAGATAGATGTATAGAAAATGAAGAAGATTTTAAATTAGCTACTGATCCTCATAATTGTGCATTTGGTAAGTGGTATTATTCATATAAACCGGAAAATAACACTATAGGGTTTCATATTAAAAAAATAGAGGAACCTCATAGATTGTTGCATGAGGCAGCTGCAGCGTATAATAATTGCAATAAGGATCATGCAAACTGTCAAAGAGAAGAGTGTCTAAAAGATATATTAGATAGAGTTAAGGAAGAGTATATGCCTGAAATTATTTCAATTCTGGATGACTCTATAACTGTATTAAAAAATAATCTTAAGGAAATGATAATTGTTTTAGAGCATAATAATTTTAAAGCTGGAATAGTTGTAGACAGTGTTTTATCAATAGAATCTATCTCAACTGCTTTTGAACAAGGAGATATGAATAAAGAGTATTATAATACTAGATTTATTTCTGGAGTAGGAAAAACTGATAAGACAGGAACTACAGTTCTAATGGTAAATGTAGATAATGTTTTATCTAAAGCTGATGATATTGATTTAGAAGAGGTAGAAATACCAGTAGAAGTAAGTGAATAATTGAGAATAGAAAATTAAATTAGAAATGCTGCGCATTATATTATATTAATAATGATGCTAAGCATTTTTTTATTTACTTTAAGTTCTCCATTCTAATTCTCAATTAATTTAAATATGCTTCTTATATTTTTTATTTATTTATTAAACTTTAAAATTAAACTGTCGATATAATAACTGAGAATGTTTAAAATGTGAGAGGATTGATATTATGAAAATTACAAATGTAAGTAATTTTATGAGCTACAATAATAACACATCTAAAATAAAGAAAAATGACGCTATAGTATCAAAAAAATTTGATACTATTCAAATAAATAAAAATAACATTATTAATGCTGAAAGCAATAATGTTTTAGATGTAGATAAGCTAAAGAATAAAATAGTAAATGAAATTAATAATGAAGATAATGCTAATAAAATAGAATTTCTTAGACAGCAAATAAACAATAAAACATATGTCGTAAATTCAGAAGAACTTGCAAAAATTATGCTAAGCATATAATTTTATTTTAAAGGATGTTAAAAATGGACAAATTAGATAATTTATATAATATACTTTTAGAACAGCTTCATTTATATGAAGAATTTATGAAAATTGAAGAAGAAAAATATAGTGTGATTTTAGCAGATGATGTTGCTAGACTTGATGAGATTGTTGCTGAAGAACAAGTATTTTTTCTAAAATCTAGAGGACTTGACCAAAAACGTGAACATATATTAAAAGATTTGGGGATGACAGACAAAACCTTAAAAGAAGTTATTGAATGTATTGATGATGCAAATAAAGATAGATTTTCTGACATGCATAGAAAAATATTTAGTGTATTACACACCTTTAAAGAAAAGAATAATCAATGTCAAGATTTAGTTCAGATAAGACTTCACAGAGCACAAACTATGATTAGAAAGCTAGATGAAAGTAAAGCTCAGAGCAAACTTTATTTTAAAGATGGCAATTCAGATGAAATTGATGTAAATAAGATGAACTTTATATCAAAGAAAATATAGAATCAGATGGAAAAGGAGAAATTGTATGTTAAGACCAACATTTTCAGGATTTCAAGTAGCAAAGCGTGGCTTAAGTGTTAGTCAAAAGCTTTTAGATGTTACAGGACAAAATATCACAAATATAAATACAGATGGATATACAAGACAAAGAGTTGATTTATATTCAATAGCATATAGTAGTGGCACTTCTCAGTATGCTTTATTTAATGGTGGAATTGGACGAGGTGTAGGTGACACTGGAGCTTCACAGATAAGAGATCCATTTTTAGATATTAGATATAGAAATGAAGTCGCTAAAGTTGGAAAGCAAAATATTATGGGAGAAGCTTTAAGTGATTTAGAAAATATTTTTGGTGAGATTAGCAAGGATGGATTAGACAGCCAATTTTCTAAGATGATATCACAACTTCAAGCCCTAAGCGCAACACCATCAGATCCAGTAATTGAAGGAGTTGTAAAGACAGCTGCTTCGATGATTACACAGCTATTTAATCATTATTCAAAACAATTAGATACTGTAAAGGATCAACAGATAACATATTTAGAAGATGGAGTTAACGAGACTAATAAAATACTAAATGAAATTGCTAATTTAAATAAGCAAATTAAGGATCAAAACATACATGGTGATAAAGCATTAGAATTAAATGACAGAAGAAATACGTTGATAGATGAATTAGCAACATATATGAATATAGAAGTTAAAAGATCTTCCGAAGCAATAGGCAATGGTAGGGAAGTTGAAGTATTATCTATAATAGCTAAGGATATAAATGACGGAGGAACTCCGCCTAAAAATTTAGTTCTAATTGATGGTAAAGATTTTGCACAAATTAAACTAGATAAAAGTGATAATACTAATATTAAAATTACACTTGAAAACTCCATTGACGCTAATTTCGCAGATGGATTAGAAATTTCCTCAAAGCTTGAACAAGGTCAATTATCAGGATATTTGTCATTTTTAAATAACAAAGCTGAATTTACTAATGATACTAATTACAGTACAAAAGACAGAGGAATTCAGTATTATGAGGGAATGCTAGATAAATTAGCTAACACATTTGCAGATATGTTTAATAATGCAAATAGAAAGACATTATATGATGCAGCTGGTAATGTAACTGGTTATGAGGACAAGCCTTTATTTGAAGCTGAAGGTGGAGGTTCTATAACAGCAAGTAATATTAAAATATCTGATGCATGGAAAAACACTACTGAATCTTATATAACTAATACAAACAAAGCCCCTGTAATAGGTCCAGATGGCACTCCAGCTGACAATTCCGCAGCAAATGATAATATAATGAATATGATTAGTTTATTCAATAAGAAAGTTAATTTTACTAATGATTTTACTACTCCAACAGCTGGAAGCAATTTCTTATTCAATGGTACAATTCAAGAGTGTTTATCATTTACTTCATCAACATTAGATTTGCAAATAAGCAATACAAACTCTTTATATGAAAGCTATGGAGAAACTCTTGTGGCTATTGATACAAGTAGAGCAGCTATCTCAAGTGTTTCCTTGGATGAAGAAGGTATAAATTTATTAACTTATAATAAATCATATAGCGCAGCAGCAAGACTTATGACAACATTAGATGAAGCACTAAACACACTTATAAATAACACTGGTAGAGTAGGATTGTAAGAGGAGTAAGAGTGAAGAAAAAAACACTCTTCACTCTATGGAAGAATCAAAAAACGATTCTTCATCAAATTTTGTGACGCCACGAAGTGGCGTAATGAGAGGTAAAAATTATGAGAGTAACTAATAAAATGCTGACAAGCAGATATACACGAGATTTAAATAAAAGTTTATCTAACCTTAATACACTTGCTCAACAGGTAGAAACAGGAAGGAAATTTTTCAAAGGCTCAGAAGACCCAATTGGTGCTGTAAAGGCTTATAGATTAAGAAGAGAATATCTTAAAAATGAGGATTATTTGACTAATATTCAGGAAGCTGACTCTATTTTAACATCTGCTGAAAGCAATTTAATGGGTATTAATAAAAACCTAGAAGGTGTATATGTTTCATATTTAAAAGGTATGACTGGCACTATGGGTAAAGAAGAAAGAGAAATTATTTCTAAAGAGTTAGCAAGAATACAAGAGTCTATGATAACAACTTTAAACTCACAATTTAATGATAAATATTTGTTCGGTGGATCAAGTATGAGCGAACCTCCATTTGAGGTTAAAAATGATGGTTTATATTATAAAGGTATAAATATGAGTATTGCAGATCAAAATGCTGCTAATGGCACTCCTGAAAAAGAAGCATATTTAAAATTACAGGAACTTTCAAAAGAAAATATGTTTATTGACTTAGGATTAAGCTTACAAGTAGATAACACAGGCAAAGTAAATGAAAATAGTGTTTTCGATTTATCAATCCCTGGTATCAATTTTATAGGCTATGGAAAAACTACAATAGATGGGAAAGAAGTACCAAATAATATATATGATTTAATTAGCAACATAAGAACTGAATTGGAAAAAGATGATTCTTCGTTTTCAATTGATGAATTAACTCCTTATATTACAATTTTTGATAAACAAAAAAATGAATCATTAAAGCAAATTACTAATTTGGGGTCTAAAACTAATTATATTGATTTTTTAAAGACAAGAACTGACGATAATAACTTGAATTTAACGAAAAAAATTAAAAGTGTTGAATTTGTTGACCCGGCAGAAGCTATTATGAACTGGAAGATGCAAGAATATGCATATAATTCTGCCCTACAGATGGGAACAAAATTAATTAAACCAAGTTTCATTGATTTTATGAATTAGGTTAAAATATTGAATAAATAATTATTATATAAATAATAAGGGGAAAATATTTATAAAGAGGTGAAATATTATGCAGCCATTGATTGAGATTAAAACTATACCAATGTCAATAGAACTTAAAATCAATAAAGCAACATATGAATTAGCTTCAGGTAACGCATCTGTCGAAATTACACGTGATAATGGTGGTCTACAGATGAAGGTTCAACCAACAAAACTAAAAATTGATACGTTTGAGGCACGTAACTCAACTCCATTTAAATCTACCATGAGATCTAATGCAGAGTTTGCACATAAAGGAATACAAGCAGCATATGAAGCTACAGCTAATTATGCAAGGGAGGGCAATATGCTACTAGATATACATGTTAACGACAATATAATCACTGATATTGCATATCAAAGATTTAATAGTGAAATGATGTCCAAACAGTTCAACTTAGGATTTACTCCAAGTGAACCTATAGATATAGAGTTTTCACCACATGACTTATATATTAAGTATGAAATGGATAAACTTAATTTTGATTGGAAATTAAATAGACCAGAAATGGAATTTACACCTGGAAATATAGAAATAGTGATAAAAGAATACGCAAGAGTTGAGCTTGAATATGTAGGTTCTCCATTATATGTTCCACCAAGTGCTGATCCAAATTTTAAACATAATCAATTAGATACGAGAGCGTAATTATTAGAAGGATAAAGCCGCAAACAGTGTTATGGAGGTAAATATGAAAATCACGACTAAAGAGTTTGGCGATATACAAATAAAAAATGATGATATCATAAAATTTACTAGAAGCATTTTTGGATTTGAAGGTAGTGACAGTTATGTAATATTAAATGATTTGCCCGATGATGATATTATGTATCTACAATCTATTGAAAATCCAGATCTGCATTTTGTAATTGTGGATCCATATGCAATATTGCCAAATTATCACCCTGAATTATCTGATGACGATATACTAGCATTAAATACTAATAAAGATGAAATAATAAATTTAAAATATATGTTAATAGCTGTAATTACTGAAGAACTTGAAAATTCAATAGTTAATTTAAAAAATCCAATAGTTATAAATCCAAATACTAGACATGCAATTCAGGCTGTATTGCAAAATCAGGATTATCCATTAAGATATCCTTTATTCATTAAGAATATGGATGGTGATAATTATGCTAGTAATTAAACGTAAAACAAACGAATCAATATTAATTGGCGATAATATAGAAGTTATTATTTCAGAAATATCTGGTGATAAGGTTAAAATAGCAATAAATGCACCCAATGATGTTAAAATTATCAGAAAAGAATTAAAGGAAACTTTGGAATTCAATAAAAATGCAGTAACAAACATTAATAAGGACAAAATGAACGAATTAAAGGCAAGTTTCAAAAAAATAGAAAAATAGTTTTAAATGTGTCTTGACACGATGTGTCTTATGACACATTTTTATCTAATAGGAAAGTTCTCTTTCCTATTGATAGAGTGAACGTAGTTCACTTTTTTATTGTAAATATCTGAGTTTTATTATCAAAAAGCTCAAAAAAACTCTTGACATATTTGCAATATTAATATAAACTTGATAGGTAATTGTTAATAAAAAAGCTACCAATGCCCCGGAAGCTTTTTTAACCATAGATTATAACTTATTTTTAGTTATGTACTTTAAATTTTATATTTTGTTGGAAATAAGTATAGGAAATTAATAGGAGGACCAATTAATATGAAAAGCTTCATTGCAAAACCTAATGAAGTAGAAAGAAAATGGTATGTAATAGATGCCGAGGGAAAAACATTAGGTAGATTATCAACAGAAGTTGCTACGCTTTTAAGAGGAAAGCATAAACCAATATACACACCACACGTGGATACAGGTGATCACGTTATAATTATTAACTGTGAAAAAGTAGTTTTAACAGGAAAAAAATTAGACCAGAAGATGTATAGACATCACTCAGGTTACATGGGTGGAATGAAAGAGATTCCTTACAGAAAATTCATGGTAGATAAATCTGAAGAAGCAGTTTACCTAGCAGTAAAAGGTATGCTTCCAAAAAACAGATTAGGAAGACAAATGATTAAAAAACTTAGAGTATATGCAGGACCAGAGCATGAGAACCAAGCTCAAAAACCTGAAGTATACGAGTTTTAATTCGGATAGGAGGAGAAATAGCTAATGAAAGCACAATACATCGGTACTGGTAGAAGAAAGAAAGCAATCGCAAGAGTAAGAATAGTTCCAGGAACTGGAAAAATTACTATAAATAAAAGAGACATAGAAAATTATTTTAATTATGAGACTTTAAGAGTTGTTGTAAAAGAGCCATTAGTAATTACTGATACTTTAGGACAATATGACGTATTAGTAAATGTTCATGGTGGAGGATATACAGGTCAAGCTGGTGCAATCCGTCACGGAATATCAAGAGCTTTATTACAAGCAGACGCTGAATTAAGACCAATACTTAAAAAAGCTGGTTTCTTAACAAGAGACCCAAGAATGAAAGAAAGAAAGAAATATGGTCTTAAAAAAGCTAGAAAAGCATCACAATTTAGTAAGAGATAATATTTTAATTATATATTCAAGCGGTTCCATATGGTGGAACCGCTTAGTGTTTCCTTGGCACCCACTTAAAAAATCAAGAAGTTTCATTTTGCATTCCAAAATGAAACTGGTGCTCCGGAAACTATGCACTAATATTAGATATTAGTACAAAAATAGTGAAGGAGTTTTTTTTATGGAAAATAATAAAACAAAATTTATAACACAAACTGCAATAGTTGCAGCGCTATATACAGTTTTAACACTATCATTAAGCTTTATGGCTTATGGACCTGTGCAATTTAGAGTCGCGGAAATATTAGTTCTATTAGTATTTATAGACAAGAAGTATTTCTTAGGTATAACTCTTGGATGTGCAATTAGTAATGCCTTTAGTCCATTTGGTATGGTTGATGTTATTGTAGGTACATCAGCAACAGTAGTTGCATTATTATTTATAATATTTATTAAGAAAATCTTAGGAGATAATAAAAAATCATTAATAATAGCAAGCTTAGGTCCTGTTATATCAAATGCAATATTCGTAGGAATAGAGCTTACAATACTTATTAAAGAGCTACCATTTATAGTAAATGCAGCTTATGTAGCATTAGGTGAGCTTGTGGTAGTAACAATAGTAGGAACTATTGTTTTTCCTAAAATGAGACAAGTTATAGAAAAATAAGAATTTAATTGAATATGCGCACTAACATTTTTGGTATAGCATAGTTAAGGCACAATAAAAATTAACTTTTTTACTTCTCATTCTCACGTCCCTCAATTTGATAAGGAAGGGATGCTCCGAGGAAGGCGTATAAAAGTTAAATTTCATTATGCCTTTTAATGTATATACGTTACTGCTTCGACAGACAATGTCAGTGCGCTTTCACAACCCCAGCTTACTAGAAATCTAAGTAAATTGCTATGCCAAAGGTGTAGATAAATAAAGAAAGATTCTTTTAATTTTTCTTTATTTATCGGCAGCTACGAATAGTGAAGTATATAAGAGACGTTTATGTGACTTAATGAGGTTTTCCTTCCTTACAAAAATCAAGGGAAACCGAATTACGGAATCAGAAACGTCTCTTATATACTTTGCTTTACTTAGATTCGTAATAAAAGTATGACGAAGTAATAAACTACCTACTAAGCTTAATCAATTAAATTATTATTTTCATTTTTAATAATTCTTGAAAAAATTAATGTCATAATTACAGCACTTACTAATCTAAACACAATAATTGGCAGTAGTTTTGCATTTACTGCTTTAAATAGCAACGTGTCTTCTACAACTGCATGACATAATGATAAGAATATGCAAACTAACAAAACACTTCTTTTGTCTAAATTTTCATCCTTTACACTTTGAATAATAACTCCAGCACCATATAGTAATCCTATAAATATACCTACGATCAATGAAGTAGCTGACTTTTCATTCATTGTAAAAAAATTAGTTGCTGGCTTTGCTATGTTAGCAATTTTTTCTATTATTTTTAAGTCTTTAAGTATTTCGATTACAACCATAAGAGGAATAACTATTATAGCAATATTAAAAAGTGAAGTAACAATTTTTATAAATAAATCAATAAAAAATTCCATACGTTCCTCCTAAGAAAACAATTTAGAGTATATAAATCCACATAATAATGCGCAAACAATTCTTATTATTGCACTTAAAAATGGATTTACATTTACTTTTTTTATTACTACACTTTCGTTTATCAGATTGTGAGCAATTGAAATCATAATAGCTACAGTGGTAGCCTGTGCGACGTTTAAGTTAAGAGGTAGCATAGCGCTAATTCCGGCATATACATTCAATAGCGCTCCAAAAACTAAAGGCAATGATGCATCACCTGGTAGACCAAATACAGACATTACTGGCTCAAAAAAGTTTGAAATAACATTTAAAATACCTGAAATTGCTAATAACTCAACAATTACATATACTGGTATAAGTATTTTTGAAAGTTCGATTAGGGTTGTAACTCCTTTGTTTAATCCCCGTTTAAATGTATCTATGCTAATCATTTTAAATTCTCCTTATAGGTATTTGTAATTCAGTTAAAAATTCAGAAGGCTTGCTGGTCTCATGAATATCAATTTTATACATTTCTATTGGATTTGAAAGTATTTCAAAGTTGTTATTTTTAATGTATTCTAGCATTATTGGCAGATATTTTTTAGTATTTTCATATCCACCTCTGTATTGCAAAACAATATAATCACTTTCAGGCAGTATAAAGTCGTAATCCTTGTCATTTTTATTTAACACAAAGAAAACAGAGTTATAGGAGTTGTATATATTTTTGTAAACATCTGACAAGTTCATTGTAACACCGAGATAATTATTGCCCAGTAAATATAATTTATCTTCATATTTTTTATGTAATTTTTTGATTAAAAAATCTGCCTCTTCTTCTTTAGTAAATTGGTCATTTAACATTATAACTTTTCTTTCCGGTAAATACTTTATTTCAATTTCTTCAAGCTGTGTTATAGCAAAATCTTCAGTCAATGACTTGATTCTAGCCTTAATTGTATTTTTTTGAAAGTTAAGTTCATTGATTTTTTCAGTTATTATACCAATTTCTTCGTTCAAAATATCAAGAGTATTTGAAACAGTTCTGTTTTCCAAATAGTCTTTTATTTTATCCATAGAAAAATTAAGACTGCGTAAATCTTTTATTATATTTAATTTCCAGATGTCTTGTATACTATATAATCTATAACCATTACTTTCACGTTTAGGCTTTAATAAACCAAGTTTCTCATAATATCTTAAAGAATCCTTTCCAATGTTATATAAATTAGAAATCTCATTTATTTTATAATAATTTTTCATAAAAACCTCCTATTATGCTATAGTCTCGACTACGTATAATCTTAACTTTGCATAGTCTTGCTTCGCATAGTCTTGCTTTGCAAGACATTTAACATTTGACATTAGACATTAGACATTTCAAATATGCAAAGTTTCAAGCTCCGCTTGAGTCTATGCATATTATATCATATAATAAGAAATTATATATATAGATTCTTATTTGAATTTAACTAATTATATTTCTTATTTTCACTATTTTCAAACTACTAATTGACAGATTCGTTAAAACAGTTTAAAATATAGTAGGATTATTTAGATGTTACTAATAAACTGGATAATCTGTAATAAAAATGCAAGCGAAAAATAGTACATAATATTGTAAATTAGAATAAACAGCTAATATGCTGGTTATAATACACAAAAAGGAGGATGCAGTTAGTGATTTCAGCAAGTGATTTTAAAAAAGGTGCCACTATGGTGTGGAACGATGGACTATGGCAAATAGCAGATTTTCAACATGTTAAGCCGGGAAAGGGTGCAGCTTTTGTTAGAACAACATTAAAAAATATTAAAACCGGAGCAACAAGAATAGAGACTTTTAACCCAAGTGATAAATTTCCAAAGGCACACATTGAAACCAAAGAAATGCAGTATTTATATAGTGATGGTGAACTATATTACTTTATGGATCTTGAATCTTATGAGCAAATTCCGCTTAACCATGAACAGGTTGCAGATGCAATTATCTATATAAAAGAAAATGAAAATGCAGTTATGAGGTTTTATGAAGGTAAGCCTTTTGAAGTGCAGGCACCAAATTTCGTTGAACTTGAAGTTGTTGAAACTGAACCAGGATTTAAAGGTGATACAGCAACAGGAGCCAATAAGCCTGCTAAATTAGAAACAGGGGCTGTAGTGAACGTTCCATTGTTTGTAGAAATAGGAGATAAATTAAAAATAGACACACGAACTGGTGAGTACTTATCAAGAGTATAAAACGAATTACTTCGTAATTCGCTATGCAAATATTGTACTAAAGCACAATATTTGCGCCATCATAAAAAAGAATAAATAAAAGTGTGAAAAATTTAGCACTAGTGAAAAACATTTCTCACTAAATTTTAAGACGCCATGAAATGGTGTAATGGAGGTTAATTATGGATTTTTTATTTGAAAAAATTGCTTACTTAAAAGGTTTAGCAGATGGCTTAGATATAGCAGAAGATACAAAAGAAGGAAAATTATTTTCAGCTTTAATCGATGTTATAGAAGAAATGGCTGAAAGCATGGAAGAAATAGTAGAAGAGCAAGATGAAGTAAATGAATACTTAGATCTTTTAGATGAAGATTTATCAAAAGTAGAAGAAGAAATCTTTGGTGAATTCGAATATGATGATGAAGATGATTTCGAATTTGATGAAGATGATTTACTTGACGATTGCGAATGTGGTTGCAGCTGTAATTGCGAAGACTAAAAATAAATTAATTAAAAATCTCAATTTTTATATTAAAAATTGAGATTTTTTTATTTTAGACCGTAAATTTGACAAAATATTCATTATGCTTGATTTATAATACACTAAGTAGCTTTAGTGTGTAACATTTTGTGCACCATGAACATGAGCATAAATCGGGGGTGAAACTTGGAGTACTATATAGAACTTATTATATTTCAAGAATTTGTTGTTGATTTTATATTGCTATATATTACAGGTTCTTTATTATATAAAAAAATAGTTTTTAAAAGACTAATAATAGCATCTATTATAGGTGTGTTGTATACAATAGCCGTGTACAGTATTGATAGAGAGTTTTTAAATTACTTTATTATAAAGTTTTTAGTTTCTTTATTCATGCTAACAATATCATATGCACCAAAAGGAATTATAGAATATGCTAAAGTTATATTATGCTTTTATATTTTATCAATATTAATAATGGGAATAATAATTTTATCATATTTTATATTTAATAGTAGATTAACTATTATTTTATTATTTTGCGCCATGTTTTCAGTATATATGCTGTTTAAGATATTGTTTTACGAGATTAGAAAAGACAAGGATTGTAAAGACTATTTAAGAGATGTAAGTATATATCTTAATGGTAATAGTATCGAGGTTATTGGATTTATAGATACTGGAAATGAACTTATTGATACATTAAGCAAAAAACCTGTAGTCATTGTTGATATAAATTATATAAAAGGCTTATTTAGTGATGATACTTTTTATGAAATAAAAAAGGCCTATGATAATGGTAATGATTATTTGGTTGACTTAATGCTCATAAAATTAAACAACTACAATTTTAGACTATTAAAATACGAAACTATTAGCAGTTGTGATGATTATATGATTGGAATAGTTCCAAGTAAAACAATTATAAAGTATAAGGGAAATCAACTTTGTATAGATTGTGTTATTGGTATATATCCAAAAGCATTAAGCAACGATAATAAATATCAAGCATTACTTTACAAAAAAATACTTAATTGGGAGGGTGAAAGTGTGGATGCAAATGAATATTATTAAAAAGATTTACATAAGATTATATACTATAATTATAAAAAAACTAAAGATTAAGAAAAAGGTATTATATATTGGAGGAAATGATTCCTTACCTCCACCTTTATCTATAGATGAGGAAAAAGAATTACTGGCACAAAAAAACGATTGCCCAACTGCAAAATCAAAATTAATTGAGCATAATTTAAGATTAGTTGTGTACATAGCCAAAAAATTTGAATCATCAGGTATTAATGTAGAAGATCTAATTTCTATTGGCACAATTGGGCTTATAAAGGCTGTAAACACATTTAAAATCGAAAAAAATATAAAGCTAGCTACTTATGCTTCAAAGTGCATTGAAAACGAAATTTTAATGTATTTAAGAAGAATATGTAAAATGAAAACAGAGATATCGTTGGATGAGCCATTAAATATTGATTGGGATGGAAATGAACTATTACTTTCAGATATTTTGGGAACAGATGAGGATGTTATATTTAAAGATATGGAAAGTGAAATTGACTTAAATTTATTGGATGATTCTATAAAAAAACTTAGTAAAAGAGAATTTTCAATCATGAAATTGAGATTTGGATTAATGGGAAGCAAGAGCTTTACACAAAAAGAAGTGGCTGATATGCTTGGAATATCACAATCTTACATATCAAGACTTGAAAAGAAAATACTAAAAAGACTAAAAAAGGAAATAAGTAAAGTGGTGTAAAAGCGCGTTTTTGTGAATAAAAACACTTTACAAGGTAATAATTTACATGGGGGATAATTTAATTTAAAGGGGTAAAACAATGATTATTAACAAAGTAGAAATTTGTGGCATTAATACATCACAATTGCCTAAAATCAAATCTTCTGATATGAGAGAAATGATTAGAAAGATACAAGAAGGCAATGCAGCAATAAGAGATGAATTTATTTACGGTAACTTAAGACTTGTTTTAAGTGTAATTCAGAGGTTTAACTCCAGAAACGAGTCTGTTGATGATTTGTTTCAAATTGGCTGTGTAGGGCTTATAAAGGCAATTGATAATTTTGATTTATCATTGGATGTGAAGTTCTCTACATACGCAGTTCCCATGATAATAGGTGAAATCAGAAGATACTTAAGGGACAATAACTCAATTAGAGTTAGTAGATCTATGAAGGATACTGCTTATAAGGCTCTTCAAATTCGTGAAAAATTAACATCGTTAAAATCTTGTGAGCCTACAATAGAGGAAATAGCAAAAGAATTAAATGTAGACAAGGAAGATATAATCTTTGCTCTTGAATCTATACAAGAGCCTGTTTCATTATTTGAACCTATTTATAACGATGGTGGTGATGCTCTATATATTGTTGACCAAATAAAGGACGAAAGAAACCTAGATGAAAAATGGGTTGAAAAGATGACATTGGAAGAAAGTATTAGTGAGCTTACAGAACGTGAAAAACAAATTGTAGATATGAGATTTTATAAGGGAAAAACTCAAATGGAAGTAGCTGATGAAATTGGAATATCACAGGCACAAGTATCAAGATTAGAAAAATCAGCTCTTTCTCAGATACGTAAAAAGTTTTAATTAGGGGGAGTATAATGATTAGCTATTTAGAATTGATTGATAAAGACATAATTAATATAAAGAACGGTGAAAATATAGGAAGATTTACTGATGTTGAAATCGACACAAAAAAAGGAAGAGTAACTGCATTATATATAGAGGAAAATAACAAATTATTAAACTTCTTTGGTAAAAATAAAGCTATTTTAATTAAATGGGAAGAAATAGTTAAAGTTGGTTTAGATGTTATTGTAGTTGATTATGAAGATAATAATGTAAAAATAGCTAAAGAAATTGTAAATGAAAATTAATATAAAAAAGGAAATTTTGTGTAATCAAAATTTCTTTTTTTTTGTTAGAATTTAAACCGATTTTATGGTATAATATACGCAGGATATTATCAATATAAATATATAATACAGATGTTTTAAAAAGAAAGGGTGAAAGAAATCAAATAATTGCATGGAGGTAATTATGGAAAAAATTCTTTCAAAAAAAATAAAAGAAATAATTAGCGATTATGATCAAATTAAATATATAAATAATGTTAAAAGCAGTTTGTATTTAATTTCAAGGCTTATATATATAAATAAATTCATATATAAAGTTAGCTTTGTTGAGTTTATAGACTATTATTCAGAAAATATGAAACTTTTTGATGTTAAATCAGTCTTAATATTTAAGGAATATAATGATTTTAATTTTTTTGATGAAAGTTACGATATAAGAATAGTAGAAGTACTAAAAAATTTAAAAGAAAATATTGATATAAATAGTTTAAGTATTTCAAAGTTATATGAAAATCTTATATCAGATAAGGAAAGAAAAATATTAGGACAAGTATATACTCCAAATGATGTAATAGAAA
>DLNM01000060.1 GCA_002479485.1 Firmicutes bacterium UBA7510
AATAATCCTACTATAGTATCATCTATAGATGGGAATGTAATTTGGGATAGTGAATTAAATAAAACAAATATTGCCACTAGTCAGCAAATGGAACAAAAAGCGGACAAAGAAAGTCCCCAATTTACAGGTACACCTACAATTAATGGTAATGAAATAGCTACTGTAAATAATATACCAGCAGGATTATCTTTGGGTGAAACATCTTCTACAGCGTATCGAGGTGATAAAGGTAAAGTGGCTTATGACCACAGTCAATCAGCTCATGCGCCATCTAATGCACAGAAAAATTCAGACATAACTAAGTCTGAAATTGAAGCTAAATTAATAGGGGATATATCAACACATTATCATGCTTCAGATAGTACAAAAGCACCTACAATGCATGCAGTAGCTGATGGAACATATGGGTTAGGGACTTACTCAGCTTATGGACATGTTAAAACTTATCAAGGGTTAGACTTTTTAGGAGCAGACGCTTATGCACTACATGCTAATCAAGGAAAAGTGCTTAAAGATTTAATAGATACCAAAACTAAAGTTGTAACGGGGACATATACAGGAGATGATATGGCAGCTAGATTTATTAATTTAGGTTTCACCCCTAAAGCTGTATTTGTATTTCCTAGAAGGTGGCAAAATATTTATAATATTTATGGTTTAGCTGTGTCTGGAAGTCCATCTATTACGAGTAGTATTACCCAAAATAATATTAGCGTAGAAACAAACGGGTTTAATATTTATGCAGGGCCAGGAGATATATATACTCAAACTGCCGCATCTACTAACAGAACCGGTTATGAGTATAATTATGTTGCAATTGGATAGGAGGCAAGTATGTTAGTAAATAAAACTACAAAAGGGTATGAAACAAGAAGTGATAAGCCTAACGAAAATTGGTTATCTGTAGAAGAACAAGACAACTACTACGTAATAGAAGATAATTCCGTGTTGGCTAATAAAATAAGGAGCGCATATCCATATTATAATTTTGTTACTCAAAATAACAAATTAATAGATATCGAGGTATTAGAAAAACCTATAAACGAGCAACCAAAAACAGATATAGAACTGTTACAAGAAAGAATATTACAACTAGAAGTAGCAGAAGTAAACAGAAAATCTAAGGAAATAGAACAACAAATATTAGGAGGTACTGTTTAATGGAAGAAAGAAGTTATTATTTTAATCTACAAAAGAGAGTTATAGAAAGTAAGTTGAACACAAAAGAGCAGAATACAAAGAATGTAGCACTATGGCAAAGTGTTGGGTTACTAAAAGACGAAGATTTAATAGATTTAATGGTTATTATAGAGACTGTATATCCAACGGTATAATGTCCACTTTATAAACATTAAGCAGACATTTTTAATTACAATCAAACAATAAAGGAGAGAATCTTTTATGTCAAAACCAAAAATATTAACAGACATTGAAAATAAAATAGATAAAGATTCGATAATAAATAACCTAACAACTGGTGGTGCTGATAAAGTAGCAAGTGCTGAAACTGTTAAGACCTTGAATAATAGTAAAGCTCCTACTTTACATACACATACTAAAGCTAATATTACAGATTTTCCAACAAGTCTGCCCGCTAATGGCGGGAACGCTGATACACTAGATGGATTACATGCCAATCAATTCGTAAGGGGTGATGGTTCTACCTCTCCGCTTTTAAGTACGGACACTGGAAATAGACTAACTCTTTTAGATATAACTACTAATGCAATTGGGTATTCAGACGCTCCTACAATATCTGAACAATCCGACGGTGGAGTATTTGCACAAGCTTATTCTCCGTCTTGGGTGGGTTTAATTTACATTGACTATCGTACTGGTAGACTATACACGAATGGTAAAAACAATGGTTCGTGGGGTTCATGGAAAGAAATTTGGGACAATGTATCGTTTCCAAAAAATCATGCTGTAACAAGCGAGACCTATGGGGGTGGTACTACTAACAACTATGGTCACGTTAAGGTTATAAATTCAATTTTAGCAAGTGGTTCTACTGATGATAGTGTTGCATTACACGCTAATCAAGGTAAGGTTTTAAACGATACGATTAATACTAAAGCACCTAATCATCAAAGTGGTACAACAGCACCTAGTGCATTTGTTGGCGAAGGCGTATTATACGGAGTACATAACTAGGAGGTGCTAATATGCCAGTAATTTTAGGCAAGAATGGAGTAAACAAGGAATTAAGTTCAATATACATAGGTAACAGTGGTATAAATAAGCAAGAGAAAGAATTGTACATTGGTAAGGGTGGAATTAATAAACAGATATACACAAGTGAATTATTTAGAGTACCGAGTTTAACAATAAGGACTGAATATCCTGCCGCTAATGATTATCCAGAGTATATTTCATTAGGAAGTGGTATTCAATCCAATACTGTTGAGTTTACAGCAACAATAAGTAATGTACATAATACAACATCATTTGGCCGTGCGCTAAGACTTGTTTTATCTCTTGATAATACAAACACTAGATTTATTATTGTTGAGTTCTATTCTCAAATAAGATATGTTGGAAATGGTGAAGATAGAGAAGAGATTAATAGAGCATATATAGAGGCGTTTTATTCTGAAAGTATATATCATTCAAAGCTTTCTTCAATAGGAAATAAAAATATAGGTATTCATACCAATATAGTAGGAACATATCATATTAAATTAGAGAGTGTAAATAATACTGATTTTAATTTTTACATCAATAATGTTTTAATAAACACGTTTAAATATTCAGGAATATTTTCAAAGCCGATTTATTATAGTTATTCAAGCTATTTAAACAATACTTTATATTCAGAAATGCCGAGTGGTATAAATAATTTAGTCTTTAAATAAGGAGGATTTATAAATGCAAAAAATTAAGCTAAAAAACAACATAGAAATAACAGATATTCAAAGTATATTTGGATATACAGAAACAATTGGAGAAAACGACAGACGAGAAACATTAGTAATAAAAGTATTAAACAATACAGTGGATAATTTAAATACATTATTATTTGCAGACACTACTGTTCTTGACAGTATAACAATATTAGGTCAAGAGGAACAAATTATTAATCAAGAAACACAGGAAAAAGGTCTTGTTTGGGTAACACAAGGTATTCACGAAAGATATAATTTACCTTGCAGTATAACAAAAGACATAATAAATAATGTCATCGAAGTAAAAATAGCTAGAAAATCTACATTAGAACAACACTTATTAGAAACACAAATAGCTTTAGCTGAATTAGGAACTATGCTAGGAGGTACAATATAATGGTTAAAATATATGCAAATTTAATTAAACAAGGTTTATGGTCTATAGATCAAGTACCTGAAAGATGGAAAGTAGAAGTACAAGAAATATTAAATAGTTAATCCGTTTGCAAAGTTAAACGGATAAAAAAATCAAAACAAATAACAACTCAAGATATCATTATATTAAAGATTATAATTAACACTTGTAATCAAAAAAGTCTTTTTATATTACATAAAGGAGTTGTAAATGAATAATTTTATAAAATTTATAGAGAACTTCAGTTTATCTGAAGTTCTCTTTGTGTTATGTGCCATAGCTGGACTAGTTTTAAGCGTAGAAAAACTTTTAAAATGGATTTTGAATAAATTTAACTGGTATCACAAAAAAAAATCTCAAGAAGAAGATTTACATGAAATATTAAAGGTATATGCAGAACAAAATTTACAGCAAAGCACTCAAATAAAGGAAATTTCTATGAAGCTCGATATGTTAACAAATGCGACAAGGCAAAATATGAAACATACTATAACTAAAGCTTGTGAAGATTACTTGGCACGTAATTATATAACTTCATATGAGTTGCAATCATTGGAAGATTTATATAAGGTCTATGAAGAAATTAAAGGAAATAGTTTTGTACATACATTGATATATAAAATAAGAAAGTTAAAAGTTATAAATAACAATGACGAATGAGAAATGAGGTTATTAAAATGGGTAAATATTGGATAGCACTAGACGACGGTCATGGAATTGACACTGCTGGAAAAAGAACACCCTATTTTGAAGATGGGTCATATATGATAGAAAATGAATTCAACAATTCAGTTATAAATAAAGTATATGATTTATTAAAATTTTATAATGAAATAGATGTTTTTCTGACTAAATCTGAAAAATATGATGTTTCACTAGATGAAAGAATCAGAAGAGTTAATACCGCTTATGATAATTATAATAAAAAATTCCCTAACTCAAAGTGTGTACTAGTGTCAGTCCATGCCAATGCTTTCAACGGTATTTGGGGAATACAGAATGGTACAAGCACACATTACTACCCTACAAACATGATCGACAAGGCTTTTGCCGAAATTATAAATAAAAATTTAGTTTCTAAAACTGGCTTGAGAAATCGTGGCAATACAGGTAACGATTTCCAAATAATACGTGATTGTAAAATGACAGCATGTTTATGTGAATGTGCATTTATGGATAATTTAAAAGAAGCTAAATTATTATTAACCGATGAATTTAGACAGGCTTGTGCTGAAGGTATCGTTAATGGCTTATTAGAGTACTTTGGAATAAGTAAAATTGAAAAAAATAAGCAAAATTCAGGGGAAAAATATGAATATAATTTTTCTGAAGCACAAATTAATAATAAAGTAATTTATAGTGAAACTTCCAATGGAAGTAGACAAATATTTTTACCACCTGAAAAAGTAAATATCGACGTTTATCCTAATTTAAAAAGCAATAATACATTTAAATACGAATATGCAATCAACGCAACTTTTTTCGGTGGAAATCCTGTATACTCTACTTCCCCATTGATTGTAGATGGTAAAGTTTATCGTTGGGGCTCGAATTATGATAAACCTCAAAGTTGTTTTATTATCTATTCAGACAACTCTGTAGACATGAAAAGATTAAAAAGTGTTTCTGATTTAGGAAATAATTTATATTCCGTAAAACACCTGATAGGTGGAATTGGACTAATAAATAATAAAGATAAAAATTTTAAATATGATTTAACTAGCGAAGGATTTGATGGCTCTATTGGTATAGGAGTATCTAGAAAATGCAACAAAACAGTATTAGCATATATTGAAAATACAAATCAAGTTGTATTTTTAACTAGACCCAATATATACCATTCTCACCCACAGGAATACGACTTAATTAAATTATGTAAAGACTGTGAATACACATTTGCAGTAGCTTTAGATGGTGGTGGAAGCACCTTTATGATTGCTGATGAAGAATATAAATTAAAGGGCGATGGCAGAGGTATTTACTCTGTTTTATTTTGCGAATAATTAAATAAAAAAGGAAATAGATATGAATAAATTATTTGATCAATTAGTACAATTATTAAAAATAAAATCATTAGTAACTATTATAGCAATGATTGTATTTGCTGTTTTATCATTAAATAAAGTCATCGGTGTTGAACATGTTATGACTGTTGTTACTATGATAATAACTTTTTATTTTACTAAAAAAGAGGATAACAGTGAAACAAAATAAAAAGTATTTAATATTTTAAAAGCACATTAATTGTTTATTTTTAAACAGTTAATGTGCTTTCTATTTCTTGATTTAACATATATGGCGGGAATATGTGGGAATCGAACCCACCTAGGACGCTATTAACGCCCAACAACTGGTGTTGAAGACCATCACTTAAAATCCCACAATCCATTATAATAGAACAATTATATTTAATATTTAATTGTATTTGACACTAATTTGACACTAATATCTGTTAGTTAGTGTCAATAAGATTTTTTTGTTTGCTTGTTCAACCACTCTATAAATTCATCTTCAATTATGTAAAAGCGACAACCGATTTTTAAAGATGGAAAATTTTTTTGTCTTAATAATTCGTATAACTTATCGCTTCCGATATTTAAATATTTTTTAACATCTGTTGGCTTTAATAATTTTGGTAAATTTGTTAACTCTTTTACTTGACTACTCATATACTATACACCTCTCTATATAATTTGTAAATATAAATTTCACTTATTTAAACTTATGCTAACTTATTAATTTTATTCCTCTTCAATTGGACTTATTTTACACAGATGAATAATCACGTTATCTAAACAATGTAAACAAATATCTAAATTTAACTTATCACCATCATGCACTGAACCATAACCTAATCTTGTATGTAATCCTAATTCTCCTTGTTCATCAAATGCTTTAAATTTTTTTCCACAAATATTACAGATTATTCTTTTCATTTTATCCCCACGTTTTTATAATTTAATTGTTTAAAATAAAAGATTTATTGTAGTTCATTACACCAGTTGAATAACATAACGTCATTATAATATTTTAATAAATCAATTAAACAAAATCCACCATTATCAATTTTTTTAATCCATGTATACATTTGACTAATTGTTGAGCAACTGATATCATATTTATTTCTTTTCGAATGTATTAAGATATATTCGATTAAATCATCACTATTTTTTATTTTTTTTAATATATCATCTGCACATTCTTTAGTCATTTTTTTTATTTTTAATATTTCTTGCTCTTTAAAATGTTTGGTTAATCTCACTTTTAAATATTTGTCTTTTAAGAAATATTTATACAACTCATCGTAAGTATTAAATTTAATCTTATTTGGGGTTATATGTTTTAATTCAATTTCATTCCATATTGTTAATAATATCTCACTTTCGTTTTCAAACAACTTTCAAATCTCCTTTCCTATAAAAATCACATTTTATTATATTGAAACAACAATCTTGGCATCATGTGGTAATCTTATATAATCACAATCCCCATATTTCTTTGACTTCTTTTATTACATTGCCCTTAGTATGTAAATTCCCTTCGTTATCCATTTCAAAAGTTATGGTTTTATTTCTTTTTTTATTGAAGTATTCTAATATAAATGGATTATTTCTATATTTTGTCATTTGCCAACTTTTTAAAACCTTTATTTTTTTATCTAATAATTCTAGACATTCTTCTAATTCTTCTATAGTAAGTTCTTGACATATTGTATTTATTAGTTTCTCATATTTCATTTGTTCACTCTCCTTTAAAATGCTTCTTTTAATTATTATTACTTGCGTGATACAATTTTGATATACTGTATTTTCTAAAAAATAATAATGAAAACCCAGAATCGCCTAATGACTCTGAAATATTATTTCTAATTTTCAAATTAGATTTAGTAAATAATTTGTGCCGATTTATGTTATCAATTTTTGCTAGTAAATAAACACTCAATGGTATCGAGCCAAGTATACAATCTTGAGTTGCTTTTGAACTTTTTACATTACATAACATCCCATCAATTATATTATCTTTGGTTATGCTCAATATTTCTTTACTTCTAAATGGACACTCTGATGCTAATTCTGCATATAATAATTCTTCTTCTAAATCTTTACCATCATCGATGTCCTTCTTTAAATTCTGTATAATCAAATCATAATAATGTTTTAAAAATCCATATTCTCTATCCATTTTTTTACCTCTACTTTAGTAAGTCCGTCTAAAGCATAGCCACCACGATAATTTTCTAACATCACACAAGTTGTTCCGCATAAATCAAATGGTTCACTTCTAACTATAAACTCAATACCTTTATTCTTATCTGCTACTCTATAATTGTCATTCATAATTACCTTATCTCTGATTTTTATATCGCTCATAATATCCTCCTTATCATTCATTCTTTACTGTGTGTATCGTATCCACATCTCACACAATGTCCTGCTTGTTCTATATCATAAGACCAGTAGCCTGTTTGGTGTATGTAAGTTTCAAATCTATGTCCAAATATTTTGCAAATTATTCTTTTAATAAACTTCAATAACCCTCTATTCATTTAAATATTCCTTTGTTTAATATTAATCATCAATATAGCAATTTTGTTTTAAATCATAGACAACACTTACAGGTTCTTTTATTCTTTTAGTCTTAATATCTACACTATATCCTTTAAAAGTAATTTGTGGATATAATACATTTTCCATTGTTTGTCCTATGTAAAGTTCATTCGCTACTAAAATATCATCTGTATCTTTTATTTTTATAATAATATCATCTGGCAACTTAATATTTTCCATTGTGTATTTCTATCTCCTTTCAAATCATGATAAAATCATTGATTTATCATTCTTTTATAAATTAACTGTTATAAATTTTTAACAAACTCTATAGCTTGTTTTTCTAACTCTTCTAATGTTCCATTATTATCAATTATATAGTCATATGTATAGTTTTCAACAAACATATCAGCATCGTTCTCAGCCTTGTGGTGTCTGCTATTCTTTACAAATATAGTTTTAAATCCAAATGTATCAACTAAATCTTTAATAATGTGTGGTTTTCTAACGTCAATAAGCATTATTTCTTTATCGCTTTGTAGGAATAAATCAACTTTAGCTGAAGTAAGTTGATGTGGTATATTATATACTTCAGCTAGAAAGTTTTCTGTGTCTGATAATAATTTACGTCTTTCATCGTCTTTCGCACTTGTACCGTATAAGTCATTGACAAAGGTTTTAGTTTCATTTATGATTGATGTACTATAAGTTGCTATGTATTTTGAGATAAGTTTTTTAAACTCATCCTTGCCTGAATTTGGATATCCATTTACAATAAATATTTTTTTCATCATGATACGTACTCCATTAACATTTCTTTCATTTCTTCTGTAATTAATTCTATATCTTTAGTTTTTTTAGTTACAACCAAGGCATGTCTACCATTTTCATCTATAAATACACATGGCTGATAATCCATATGTCTAATCGGTAAGCCATATGTTTTATTTGCAAAATCCCTATATTTTATATACTGTGGGTCTACTCCCATTATATCTTTAGTTATAAAACTAATTTCTTCATTATTTTTTATTAACTCAAACGAAATACACTTCATTAAATCCTCTCCCTAATGTTTGGTAATTTTTATTATACACTCGAACACTTGTTCTGTCAATCTAAATTATTCCTTAGAAATTCAATATATTCTTTCCATAACTTAATTTTATGAATAAACTCTTTATTTTTCAAACAACTTAATTTTCTTTCTGCATTTATATCATATTTTTTACCTTTTTTCTTCTGTATAACCTCATCAAATTGCTTCGTTATATATGCTAGTTTTAAATATTCATTCTTAGATATATCTTTTATAATTTCTTCGTACAGAAACAAATCTTCCGTTGGTATAATATACTTTTTCTTAGGTAAATTAGATGTAGCAAACGGACTTATACTTGCTCCACTTGTTTGAGCCTTTAACAATGTAGCAAAGTAATCTATATCTTTTGCGTTAAATCTAAATTCTACTTCCGAATCTAATTCTTCTATAAATGATACTATTCCATTTTTTATTAAATCATTATGTATTTTTTCTATATCATTTATATCTTTTAGTTCACCAATTTTATCTTTGTATATTTGTCTTAATATATTTCTTCCTTTGCCTTTACTTGGTATATAAGCGAATAACGTACTACCACCATAATGTCTGATTTTTACTCCATTATTGCATTTTAAATAGTAATCATCGAAACTTGGGTCTAAATTTCCGTACTCATCTCTTATAAAGTCATTTTTAGATAAGTCATAATCTGCTAAAACTCTATATTTTCCTTTTAGTCTTTCCCTTTTTTTATCTTCTGGTTCAGGAATTGGATTCCCATTTTCATCTTTATATTTTTCTGAATTGTCTGCAATATAACGTTTAAGATACCCTGCCATTACTTTTTACCTCTCTTTAACTTAGATTTGATAGCATCAAAAGCTGTTAAGAAGCACTCACCGCAATAAAAGCACTGTAAAGCTATTAATTTCTTTGGTGGACAAGGATGATTACTTATTCTTAAATTTGACAACCATTCCGCAAATTCTTCTTTTGGCTTATTTACCAACTCTATCATTTGTTCTTCGGTTAAATTACCGTTTTTATTGTATTGCCAGCCAGTAGGTCTTTTATCACTCATCTATTTGATTCTCCTTAATTAGTCCTAATATATGTCTAAGTAGTATTAAGCTATTACTTGTCCTAAAATATCCTAAATCTTCAGCATCTTTGTTATAATCTGTAACTTTTCCAAAACATATTTTATGCCAAGCATTTGAACTTTTTAAATTGGTGATATGGTCGTCTATAAGTATTGAATCTGATAAATCTATACTACCCTTACCCATTTCATCTTGTATTAAGAAATGACTTTCTTTAAGGTTCATAAAAGGTAAATTCTCTCTCAACCATTCTCTTTTACGATTAATATTTTCAGTACAACCTATTGTAACTATTTTTTGTTCAAATCCTAACTTATGAAAAGTATATAATACGTTTTTCATATCCTTGTCCATATAGTGTAAATTTTTAAAAAAATCAGGACTTCTAAAGTATTTTAATGGGTCGGTCATTTGTGGAAATAAATCTGTGAAATTCCATTTATAATATGTTCCAAATTTAACTTTTGTTCCATATTCTTTATTTGCTAGATAAATTACCTTATCTGCTGAATTTACAATTGTTCCGTCAAAATCCCATGCTATTTTTTTCTTATGTATGTTGTTCATCTCCTTTATAATATAATTTTTCATGTAACTTACTCATCATATCAAATTTTGCTTGTTGTAAATCTTTATTCTCAATTACTATATTAGCAAGTTTATAATTCTTCATTTCCTTAGTAATAATACAGTTTTTTACACGTTTCACTATGTCTTTTATTTTATCGCCACGTTTTAACATTCTAAAAATCATTCTTAAATATGTAATTTTAATATAAATAACTATCACATTATTCCAGCCATATTTTTGACGGATTTGTTTTACACCTTCAGCATCCACTATCGCATATACTAAACTCTCTTTATGTCTTTCAACTTCTTCTCTTGATAATGCATAATAATTACCTGAATAACAAGTTTCTTCAAGACGGTCTAATTTATCAAATTCTTCTTTGGTAATAAAATGATAAGTTACATCATTTATTTCACCTTCTCTGGGTTTTCTTGTTGTATGTGATATAAGTTCTTTTATTCCTAAAGTTTGAAGATGTTGTCCAAGCGAAGTTTTACCTGAACCCGAACTCCCTAGTAAGAGTATAATCTTTTTCATATATTATTACCTTTCTTTTATAATTTAATTATTGTTTGTACTTCCAAAACCACCATCTCTAATACCGTCAGTATTATCATCAATAGTAATTCCATATTCAACAAATATGCCTTGCATAAAACCATCCCCTTGTTGAATAATACAATCTTTATTAGTTTTAGAGTCATTAGTTAATTTCGCCATTATATGACCTTCGTTTGATGAAAAATAATAATCACTATCTATAATACCTACCGAATTATCTAATTGTATTCTATATTTAAATCCTAATCCTGAACGTGGATAACATTTCAACACCCAACCATCATTCATTGAAACTCTAATACCTGTTAGAAATTTTATCGTTTCATTTGGTTTTATATATGCTTTGGCTGGTGCATAAAAATCATACCCTGCACTACCTTTAGTTGCTCTTTTTGGCAATTTGATTTCATTATATATTTTTTGAATTTCTTCTTCTGAGTAATAAGAATCAAATGAATCAATCCAATCTTTTTTAAATTGTTCAAAACTCACTTTCTCAAATTTAGCTATTCTTTTCATTTTATCTCCTGTGTATTCTTTTATAATTTAATTCTTATATTTGTTTAAAATTTTTTGCACTGCATCTTTAATATCAATGTTTTTATTGGCTAGTTCATATAATAAATTTATTTCATCTTTTGTTAAATTATAATTAGATAACTTTAATGTTGCTACTGTTGCTTCTATTATATTAGACATTTAATAAAACACCTCTTTTAACATAAATTTTAGTTTAAACTTAATTACTAAACTTCCATTTATTTTTATAAAAATCATCTGTTTTTAATACATCAATATCTATTCCATAATCCAATAAACTTATGCCACACACCTCTACAAAACTTATCATAGTTTCATTGCAATTATGAAATACTATAGTTTCATTCTTCCCGTTTCTTTTTACGTCAATAGTTGCTCCACAGGCTTTACATCTAAATATCATTGTTTTATATTTGTCAAAATCTATCAAATTTTCACCTACCTCTAATTAATAAGTTCTGCCGAAAACATCTTCATAGCAATTTTCATTTTCTATGAAAGATTTTTCCTTTACTTCATCTGTACAAATATCTTCATAATAACAACCTTTACATTTATAACGTATTTGTCTTTTACTCATTTCGTACTCCCTTTAACTAAATTTTAATTTTCTACCTCATAATCATATTCTTTCTTAATAATTTTAGCTTCCATATTACCGTCATCTTTTAAAGCTTCAAACATACAACTTGGATGATACCAAGCATCAAATTCATAACTGAAAATAAATCCATCTTTATCATCGTCTGTACTACAAAACCAACAACCGCCATTATTTGGACTACATTTGGGCATTTAATTCACCACCTTCGACTAATAAATTAGTTATTTTATATTAGCTTTTCATAATTTCAAAAGCTTTATCCATAGCATAATCATATTCAGATTGCGATATTGGCAAATAAAATAATTCAAAATTGTAATTTAACTCATCTACATCCACTGTAATCTTATGTTTTTTAGTAATGTAATTTGTTAAAGCTTCATATCCACCAAGCCAACCAGATATTTTATGACCTTCATATTCTCTAACTGCAATCATCCAAGAATAAGCACCGCTACACATCAGATGTCTACCAGCTCTTGTTCGATGAAAAGTCTCAACATCAACAATAATACAAAATTCTTCTTCTAGTCTATTAGCTAATTTCCAAACATTATTACTAGCCATTTACTCACCTCACTTATTCAAAATAGAATCACTTCTGTCTACAGCTTTTTGTAATTCTGTTTTGAAATATTCACGTATCTCCAGCTTGAGATTCTCATATTCTTCGCCAGTAATCAGACCATTATTAAATAATTGATGTGCAAAATAATAATTAGCTTGTGATTGAGTTTGAAGTTTACCTAAATCTCCATTGTAAGAGAAATATATATCTATCATATTTAAATATTGATTCATATTTATTAATTCCTTTCTCTTGATATAAAAGATTGCTTTTATTACTTATCTTCTATCAAAGGACAAAACTCTGCTCTTTTTTCTTCAAAAACGTCTTGAACACTTTGACCTTTTATGCAACAGTAAGCTTCGTCCTCATCAAATATTTCGCTATCATATGCTAACTGGCAAAATGAACAGTCCTCACATTTTTCAGGCATTTTCATATCAATTTTAATCAAATTATTTCACCTCACTTAAAAAACTATAATATCATCTAAATTATTTATGGTTGGTCTAAACATTTCCCATGCATTTAATACAGATTGCTTTAATTGTTCTTCCGTAACATACTTTAAATACTTTTGTTTTAGGTATCCACAACGACCTTCAGTATCTAATACTCTATATTCATAATCATCAGTATATTTGCTTCTAATACTTATTTTCTTTTGTTTTCTGTACTCTCTAATTTCAACATCTTCTATTCTTACTGTAATTTTATTATATAAATCGTGTACTCCGACTAATATAGTTACTTCTGATTTATCTTCTCTTTGGAACTTTAGTGCTTCTACTTTCATTTAACCCTCCTTAGTTATAATCATCACAATAATCTGTTTCATTAACATATTCTTCTTTTAATACACAGTATAATTTATCGTCCTCACCTTCATTTACGGCTTCTTCTGATTGACTATTTGAACAAGTTAAACAATCTATCGGACAAGGATAATGTTCTTTTTGTAATTCTTTTTGTTTACTACTTACATCTACATCCAACCATACAGTTTTACCATTCTTGTTCTCATAAGTGATAATACACTTTGTTCCAATTTCTAAATATGAAATGTCTACTGTAGATTGTTTAGGTCTATAAGATTTATCATCATTATTACTAAACCAAACACATAATTTAAATTTTTCATTGTTGTCTGTATCAAAATAACAAATCAATCCTTGTTTGTCTGACCACATTTTCATTGCCAAAGTTCCATTAAAATTACCATTTCCAGTTGGAAAAGTATATTGTTCTCTAGGAAAATTCATTCCGATTACTTGGTTTTTAGAATACCCTCTAATCATTTTTACCTCCAAACTCTGAGTAAAATATATTAATATTTAACAAAATCACCTAATGCTAAAAATCCTTGTACAATTTTATTATATTCTATATCTTTATTGACAGAATACTGCAATAACTGACCATGATAAGGAGACCTGTTAGTAATAAATATAGTGGAACAATCAGGAGATGAATAACCACCTTCTATCGAAACTAAAACCCATCCCTGTTGTTTCAGCGCAAGCCCATATTTGCATAATATTTCTTCATCTAAAGTATTCTTATATTCTTTTAATATTACTCTTCTAAAATCACTCATTTGAAACTCCTTTTTTTGTTTTTCAATTAATATAAAATGTAAGTTAACTAACTATTTTACATTCTTATGGACATAACTAACTCTTATGCTACGAGTACTCATCCCATGAAATCTTAAATATTTTTCTGTATTTGCTGCATTACTTTCTTCGGTTATTTTAACGACAGTAAAAATATATCTATCTTTTGAAGAAAGAGTATCGCATATCTTAACTTTCAATGCGTTCTTATAAGTCATTTTTAACAACTCCTAACTTTGAATAAAATGTAAACTTTATTTATATTATACTATATTTAAGAAAGATATTAAATATAAATAATTGACATATATAACCTTGCTTTTCTATATCTTACCATAAGAAATTATACATGTCAATACTTTTATAATTTAATTGTTAAAATATTTTTTTACTTTATTTTTTCGTACCATCTGATATGATAAACTGTAAAATAATCATGCTGTTCTTTGTCACATTCGACTACATAGCCACTCTCAATCTGGCTGTCTATTAGTTGTTTAGTCTCTATGTAATCTAATGTATCTTTTTTACCTATCAGTTTCATTATATGTAAATTAGATTCCAATGTTCCACCTTCTTTTATTAAAATAATGTTTTTATACAAACTTAGCATTGCTTTAATGTTGATTTATCAATACGTTCAGAAAACCTTCCTATAACAATATCTTTAACTTTATATGTGTAACTTACAGAAAAGAAATCTCCACAGTCGCATATCTCAAAGTATTCGTTATCAGGGTTGCAACCACCACAACCATCACAAGTGTGTCCTATACCAGTAGTATCAGGACTAATAAAATTACAAAAATTATCATTAGCACCATAACATCTTAATTGTATTTTATTGTTCATCTTCTTCACTCAAGTCATCAATTAATACTTTTAACCTCTTAATAAGACTTTCTTTATTGTAAGAATCCAACTCTATACCTTTCGGTATTGTAACTACTCTTTTATTTGTTAGAGTACATATTTTATTATACATTATAGTTAAATCATCATGAGAAAAATCGCCATTATATGTAAATATAATAATTTCTTTATTTAGGTCATTACTTTCAAATGATATTTTATCTAATAATTTTTGTTCAAATTCAGTCATTTATTTTCACCTCTTCTTTAATCATCTGAACTATCACGTCTAGCCATATATACTATAGTGTCTGCATCTATGTAATCTGATAAACTACAAATTTCTTCATTATCTAGTGTTATTATGGTTTCCACATGTATATCACTACTATATGGTTCAGTTTTAATTTTATTTTCAATCTTTAAATTTTCATATAGATAATTCTTTATTATATTTTCTATATCTTCTTTATTCATTTGGTTCTCCTTTCTTTAAATAAAACATTCGCTTTAACTAATTAATTTTCACAAATTCCTAAACTTTGTATAGTTCCTTGTTTTAAAAATTCAAATGTACCTTCCAAACACAAGTCATTCTTTTCAATATATTTTATAAATTCACAATCAGACATATACATGATTTTATTATCTTTATCTTCTAATTCAAAATATACACCTGAATTTTGCCAGCCTACTCTTTTAATTCTAAACTTAGCATCAAATTTAAAGCCTTCAACATTGCACTTTAATATATTGTCTTTATGAATATATCGTGTGTTTCTATACATATCGCCATTTAAATCACATATAAGTTCTTTAGCTTTATTCATTATTTTCTCCTTTTAAAATACTTATTCTATACTAATATCTTCAAATATAATTGGTAGCATTTCTTTTAATTCTATTAATAATGGTTTAGTAATCTCTCTCATTTGAGGATGTGCTGAAGCTGGTGTTCTTAATTTGAAAAAATTTCTCCACTCTCTATAATTAGCAGTAATTGTAATTTCTGTTTTAGTGGAATTAGGTAGTACACTTCTCGCTATTTGTGGAGTTGCTCCCAATTCAATTAATTTAATATAATGATGTTCTGCATCTTCCATAGCTTTTTCCCATTCATTTATTATTAACCCTAATTTATAACCATCATTAATTATCTTATTTTCTTCTAAAATTCCACCTAATAGTTGTATAGTAGTTATCTCATTTCCAAATTTATCATTTGAATAATTACAATACCTTGTTGATTCTTGAGCAAAACTTGCTATTCTATGTCTAACTAATTCATGACTTACACCTCTATCTACTGTAAACTTAATTGACAAACTTGAATGTTCTATCATAGCTTCATGACCTTTTTTAATTAGCATTGACACAAATTTTTTTGCTGATTCGCCATCTTCAGTAATATTCCCTTCGCTTTTATAACAAACTCTGCCTATTCTTTCTATATGTTGTAATTCTTTTATACCATCTATTGGTGTTAATATTTCATAACTTGGTTTAATTGCTTTCATTTTCTTCTCCTTTAAATATTATCTTTTATTCGATTCTATCAATTAGTTTTTTAATTATAAATCTTGCAATTTTAATATCTTCAATACTTTTAATCTTTTCATTTTGCTCAATAAAATTATTACATGCCAATAATTCATTTATTATAGAATTTGCTAATTTTAATTCTTCGGTTTTTCTTTTGAAATCTACTATTTTAATCACCTATCAATCTTTGATTTTATTCATCACTTTCTTCACTATTTAACCATTCAATTTCATGTTCTAATGCTTTATTATAAGTTTCTTCTTCATCATAACCATAAAAAGATTCACAATCAGATGTAATAAATGCATCATAATCTTCATTATATTCAATTAATAATTCAGCCAATTCTTTTGTTGACATATTTTTTATTCTATCAATATTTTTCATTACATTACTCCTTTAAAATTAGACATTTATACTATTAATTCTAGGCTTTATAATATTTTCTACATATATTTTCTTTATATCTGTTGCTATCCAATTTCGTTTATTAATTATACAACCAACTATTTCACTTCCACTTCCTGCAAATGGTATATATATTAAATCATTTTCATTACTTGATGCTTTTATCATTCTTTCTCCTAATTGGACTGGTTTTTGTGTACTATGTAAAGATAATGACTTGGTATCTAGTGTATATTCTTCTTGTCTTTGGTTATAAATATCTTCATACGTTTTTTCATTTATATCATCAAAGATATTTTGTATTGGAAATTCATCGTTTTCTATTTCCACCCAAACATTTCCAGCTCTTTTATAATAAGACTTGCCACATTTACGAATATAGTTTCGCTTTATATTTCCATACTGGACATTAAAGGTGTAGTTTTTCTTGTCTTTTGTATAAAATAAAATTTCTTCTCTAACATACATATAATTATTTTGAACTCCAAAGCCCCTATCTTTTCTCCAAGTTATTAAATTTTTAAAATGCAAACCTGTTTTCTCTGCAATTTTTAACTGAACTTTAGCCATTGTTAGAGGATTTTTTTCACCTATCCACTGATATAGATACAATGTGCCATTAGGTTTTAAAATCCTTTCAAACTCAGCAACATTCCCAACCAACCAGTCAACATACTCATCTTCATTTTCCCATTGTTTGTCCCATTCTTCGTCAACAATTCCATTACCCGATGGTGGGTCAGCTATTATTAAGTCGATGCATTCGTTAGGCAATGTACTCATAAATTCCATACAATCTTGAATATAAATCTTATTTACTTCGTTTATTTTTATCATTTTTTTTATAAGAAAGCTGAACGTTCATTTAAGTAGCTACACTTTGTTCCTTTCTTATTTTTTTAGTTTTGTTTTTTGTAAATCCCTTCTAAATAAATAACATATTTTATTGCTTTTTAGCATTGAAATAATGTTGAAATTTCAATACCGTATTTCAAAAATTCATTGCTGATTCTTTGTTGTATTTAAAACTAAAATATTTTTCCATATATGGATAATCATTTATTAATTTCTCGTAATATCTCCATGTAGAACTATTGCCACCTCTACGTTTATTGTCAGCTACACAAAATTGCTGATAACTCATATTTTCAAATATATTAGGTTGATTACACCATGCACTTACATTTATATAAGTCCCTCTATATGGACTTAATTCATAATCCTTATATCTCATTATATAAGGTAAGCATTTATATCTTGCCAATATCTCAATACGTTGAAATAATTCATTAATATCTCTTTCCCAAAATTCTTCATCATAATGTTCAGGATTCAAATGATTGTATCCACAAAAGACATAAAATTTGCAACGTTTATGGGTATATTTTCTTATCAATTCTAATTTTTTAACTATTATTTCCTTGTCATTAATATTATCAAAAGCAAATATATAATCACCAACCCACCTACTATTAAATAAAACTTCGCATTTTTCATCAGTCAATAATCTTTCATCAAGACCTTGTTTAAATTGAAATCTTTTACCTGAATTATTTAAACTATCAAATACAGACTTCCAGTCTTTGCATGCAAATATATTATCATCTAATAAACATATATATTTTCTATCTTTGTCCAAAAATTCTTCTATAGGACTATGTAAATTACATTGCTTATAATTCTTGTTTACGCAAAATGAACATTGCCTAACACAACCCCTTGTCACAAAACCTATTGAATAATTTGTGTAATATTCAAATTGTTTTATTTTTTCATCGTTAGCAATTCTATTGTTTATCCACTCGTCATATAAATGATAATCAGGCATATGATGTTCTATATCATATGGCAAAGGTTCGGCTTTATCATAAAAGAAGCCTGTGCCACCATATTCGACATTTGGTAACTTTAATATATTTTCATCTATGTATGTATCGGTAAAAACTTTAGATATAAATACTTTATCAAATTCCTCTAAATCATTGTAATCAGTTTTTAATATTACCTCATTTCCTAATTCTTTATAGTATCCACTTAATTTCATACAAGCTAAGTTAGGAAATCTATGTTTCTTTCTGCCGATTAAATCTGCATCTACAATTGCAATCTTCAATATCTATCTTCAGGAGTAAAGTATACTTTTAGTGGCTAGCCAAACCTCTTTTCTCCTTTTATTTTTTTATTTTAATTACCCTTAAATCTACAATTTCATTAGCTATACTGTTCATACGGATAATCTAATTTATAAGTATACTCTGAATTTCCACTAGCAAGTTTTTGATATGTATGTTTATTTATAAAATGAGCATTGCATTCCTCTTTTAAAAAATTATAGTGTTTTACACACCCTTCGATTGATAATTCCAATATTCTTTTACAAATAATATCAAAATCTTCTTTTGAAGCATAATCATGACATTCATCATATGTTAGTGTCATATAACGCACATCATCTTTACATCTAACTATGACATAAAAAGTTAATTCATATATATAATTCATCTGTTATATTCCTTCCTTTAAAATTTAATATTTATCTTAACCTTGTAACATAATCATCATATTCATCTTTCCATCTTTTTTCTGCTCTATCTGCATAATACTCATCTATCCATACTTCTTCTATTCTTGCAAAAGTCTTATTGCTTTGATAATTTAACTCATCAACTAAGTAGCAACAAACTGTTTCATAATCACTACCATCAAATGGTTTATCATCAAATATATCTATTACATATTTTTGAATTTTTTTACCGCCATCTAAAGTCCACACTTTATCAAATAATTTAATTGTTTCGGTATATTGGGATGGGTGAGTAATATATTCTGAATATTTCATTTTTTACCTCACTTATTTGCTCTTTTTATCAAATCCATCATAAAATCATAAACGCATTGTTTTTTATCTTCTGCTGTAATTTTAAAACATTCATTAGGTTCACCATAACCGCCCATATCCCTATAACTATCTTCAAAATCTTTTGTATCAAATCGTTCAAATATAAACTCAATAACATCTTCTTCATCTTGGAAAGAACCACCAAATGCATCCCACCAATCATTATTCAATTCAGCTATCTTTTTCACCTCACTTCCTAACTTTGAATAAAAACAACATTTTAACATGATTTTTAACTTTTAAAACGTTGAAATTTCAACATATAATTTTTACACTTTTAGGTTAACTATATTCCTATAGCTAACCTTTTATTTTAACTGTTATCTAATTGGACAGTGTCCACCTTCACACTCACTGCTACTTAATTCAAAATCTTCACCTTTTTCATATCTTGATATAAAGTTAGGATTAAATTTTGGTGTAATATTACATAGTTTTTCATATTGCTCTTTTGTTATTTCTTCGTATGGCATTAACTGATACATGGCGTCTGATAATGGTAAAAAACTAATAGCAATCACATCATCCCAATTCTCATATAACCAATTCTCTACATCTTGCCATTCGTTGTCTTTTACAGTAACAGTAATAGAAACATTATGCTCAACATAATTATTCATAAATAATTTATAATTTTCAAGCTGTTCTATAGCACTGACATTGTGCTTTGTTTTACCCTTTGGTGATTTCATTGGAAATTCTATTACTATAGTTGTACAGTTTTCCTTAGTTTGACCAACCTCTGGATGCCATTTATACCCCATATCTTTTAACGCATATGCTAATGGGTCATTAGAATTAATTCTAATTCTTCTAACATAATGTTCGCTGTGGCTATAGTGAATACCAGCACTAACATTTGGTAATAAACTAATAGTTCCACTAGGTTTTACTGTAGTGTGTAATAAAGGTCTGTTTTGATGCAACTCATCAGCTAAATCGTTACTTGCTTTTATGGCAATTTCTTTAAGTTCAGATAGTAATTTTGCTTGTTCATCTATTGACATATTTAAAATATTTACCATATCTTGCCACCCAGTAAGCGAGCAACCTATTAATCTATCACGCTTATTGACTATGTCCCACTGATTTAGTTCATAATCCACGCATGTCATTCTATATGATGTTCTTGCTGATAATCTTTGTGCTTCAAATAATTCTTCTTTATTTAATTTTCCATCTTGTATGAACTTTGATACAACAATCTCTACCAAGTTACACATACCCTTGTTATCTAGTAAAATTTCAAAACAAGGATTCGCTCCTTTTCTGTTTTTATCACGTTTTAATATTGCTTCGTAATTACCAAATGCTGGTTCTCCATTGTTTTTCATTTGTTCAATTTGCCAATGTATTTTTTCTCTTGATGGTTTACTGTTATAAAATATTGTATTATTACTCATTGAACGATGAATGATATTTTTATTAACTTCCCACTTACCATTTTGTAAAGTATATAAATTACTTTTAGATTTTAATATTTCATCATCATGTTCATCAAATAATATAAGTTCTGCTGTTCTTCTTACTCCGCCTGAAACCACATTTTCACCTAATATATTAGCAATATCCATACAGTCAATCGGTTTTAATTTTACATATGTATCATCTATTTTATTTATACAGTTCTTAATTACTGTTGATATTTTATTTAACATTACTTTCATTGATTGATGTCCAGATGCATAACCACCAAATGTTTTAAGTCTTTCACCCATTGGTCTTATATTGTCATAATCAATTAAAATTGTATTGATAGGTTTAAAGAAACTGTCATAATGAACTTGTAAGAATATATTTAAGGCTTGAACCCACAACTCATAGAAACTATGAGTTAGACTATATCATCAACCTACTAATTATAATAGGTTGTTCGGCACTTCAGATGGTAGCTTATCATCCACCCTACTCCTTACGGATAGTCGTTGCACCTTCAATTAAATAAATTCCCATCCATATCCATTGTGTGATTTTCTTTCTTTATTACACACTTTAGATATGCTTTTATAATTTGAATACGTCAATCTACTAGCATCTCTTGCACTGTCAAATCTTTGAATAATTTCATTTGTTAGTAGATTTATTTGCACTACTGGTTTTTTACTTGCTTTTATGCCTAATTTATAATATTCTTTTCCTATATTTCTCATGCTATCTTGCAAATATTCTTTTCGACTGTCTAAATTTGTAATGGCATGATTGACATTTTCTGAAGGGGAAGTCCATTCTAAATTATTAATATGATTATTTATTTTATTTAAATCTTTATGATTAACTTGTGAGGTTTCAAAAGGTTTAGTTTCACCAAAGTTTTCTATAACTAAAATATGTATTAATTTCCTTACAACTTTTTTGTTTAAATAAAGATTTATTCTCAAATAACCCTTTTTTATTAAATATGGTTTCATTATTTTATTTTTTCTTTTACTATAAATTTCACCATAATTACTTATTTTATAATAATTTTCAAAACCAATTATATCTTTCCATTGTTCGTTCAAATTATATCACCTTCCTTTTTAGTGCAATACTTATAAAAAAGGAATTTATTTAAAAGCTTGGCACAGGATTGTTCTTATATTTATAAGCTTTTCCCCTGTTAGCACATTTGTTAATAAGTCATTTCCTACTTAAACTATTCGTCAAATGTACACCACTAAGCATTAGTGTTCACCGAATTTGCTTATACCATTACTGATATAAGGGGCAAGTATGTTTACCCTCTTTACTATCTCCGATTGTCAATTTTAAAATGTTATTTTGTATTGTATATTCAGTTAATTCTTTTCTTTGACTTTTAGGTTTTTCTTGATAATATCCATCTATAATCTCTAAATCTGTTCTTACTTTTGGAAGTTTTTCAGCATCTTCAGGCAATACTCTAAAGCCAACTCCAGCACCAATTAATAATAAGTAAAATGAATCACTATAACTGTCAAAGTTGTCTACTATATTAAAGGCACAGTTGAAATTAGACATGGGGTATTTTTTACTTACATCAGTTCCACCAACCCACATCGTTCTTCCAGAGGGAAATTGTTTTAAGTTAAATATATTATCGTATAATTTTTCTGCTTCTTCTCTACTCGTTGGTGCTAAACTACAATTATATTTAACTACTCTAGCTACTGTCTCCCACCATCTTTCTCTACGATTTTCTTTTGGTAAAAATCTACTATATGTGCGATAGAATACAAATGCACTCATGTCAGTAGGGAATGGGTCTGGCAAGTGCTTATATTTACTAATAAATTCTTCTGATAATATTTTATATATAGTTTTATTTTGTCTATTTAAAGTTTGCTGATTTCTATAGTCGTTATATACTTTACCTAACCTTTTATCTATTGAATATAATTCTGCAACTACAATTTCCTGTATTTCTTCAACGGTAATTATTTCTTGTTCCTGTTCTTCTAATCCTGATTCAATTTGCTCTTGTATGGATTCAGATATTTCAAAAATTTCATCTGTTTTATACTGAATTTCACACATAGCATTTAAAATTGCACCTTCTACCTTACTAATATTAAAATCAACAATATTGCCATTTCTTTTAATTACTTTCAATCTGTCCTCCCAAATAGTTCACTCTATTTTTTATAATTTAATTGTTTAATTTCTTTCCCAAATGAGAATTAATTTCTCAGTTAGTAAATTTCTATCATCGTTTTTATAATATCCTTCGGTATCGTAAATTTTATCAATATTTAGATATTCCTCATCGCCTTTTAAGTCATCAGCAAATTCATCTTGGCTACCTAAAACATCTCCACTTTCATTTATTAGATACATTTTTTCTTTAAATATATATGCTCTATACCTTTCACCTTCAGCGGTGTCAACAAACTTACCTCTTTCAAGTAATATTTCCTTTGGTGTTCCCATTCATTTACCTCTCATATATTATAATTTAATTGTTTATAAATAATTTGAAATTAATGTTTCTAGTATATTATCATAGTTTAATGTTGTGCATGGTCTTATAGATACTGACATAAATTCAATTATTAACTCTTTAGTTACAACTTTAGCTTTATCAATACTTGCAAAATAATATATTAAATCTATTACCTTATCATATTCTTTATAAGTTATAAAATATTCATCATATACACTACTAATTTCGCCTGAATGTTTAAATATGTATTCTAAATCATCTCTTCTGATTATATCAAATTTTAATACAAGTCTTGATATTAAGTCATTGATATTCGTACACTTATACATTTTCTTTTACCTCTTTATATTTCTTTAATAGTTGTAAATCTTTGTAATTGGCTGAAATACAATAATTTAAATATTCATTATCAATTTTACCTAAAATGTATTTAGTATTTCTTGTGATGATAAATCCAGCTTCTAAATCTATTTCAATTATTGTACTTGTACTAACTGGAGAATTGTCATTAAATCTAGGATGACCAAACACTTTTCCTTGTAAAACTCTACTTTGTAACTCTGGCATAATAAATGAACTAGGAGAAACTATACTCCAATTTTCTATTCTAACTTCTTGCATATCTTCTACCTCACTTTATTTAAAATTTTCTTTTTATTCTATTACTTCTACTTCTCTTATTTCATATTCTGTATTATCATAACGCTCATTCATTCTGTTTTTACAACACAATTCTAATTCTTCATTATCAGATTCTTCATATGTAATACAAAAATTTTTACAATATTTAATTGTTGATTCAATTCTAAAGTCATCACATTCTTTAGTCCCACATTCTATATCACAATTATAACGACAATAATATATTGGACAATTATCACAAAGTATCATCTGTGCTAATTTATCATTTAATTCTTCCAAATGTTTTTCTGCTTTTTCTTTGCTTAAATACGAAGCTTTTAAAATATCGTAATAATCTTCATATGAACCACCAGTTTCATGTATTTGATATATTTTCAATTAATCACCTCTTTTTATAAAATACATGTTTTATTCTAATTTACATTTTCTATTGTGTTGAAATTTCAATGTTCCATTCTTAGTAATTTTACATATCAGCTATACAACAGCATATTCATTTAAAAAATCTATCCAAATAGTTTCCACGTTACCATTTTCATCTTCTGCATCAAAAACTTCTTGTCCGTCTTTTTCATATATATCAGATATAATTGTATAATCGGTATGACATTTTAATCCGCATATACATGTGATTTCTTTTCCAATGTATAAATCGTATTTATTAATATTCATTTTCTCTCCTTATAAATTTCGTATTTTAATCAATATCCCAATAATATTCTTTAATCATTACTTCTTCATTACAATTATTACACTTTGCTTTTTCAGTTACTAATACTGAACCCCCATTTTTATATTGTTTATCTTCTATTATATTTTTATCATCATATCTTATTTCATTGTTACAATTATTACATACTGTAATCTTTATTTGCTCAATTCCTTTGAGTTCATTTAACATGTTTAATTGTTTTATTAGCACATCTTCAGCTTCTTGTAAAATTTCAGAATCTTGGTCTCTATCTATTTGCCATAATTCACGTCTAAAATTCTCCAATAAAGCTATCGCTTGTTTTAATTTTTCTTCATCCCACATTTATTCACTCACTCCCTTTAAAATCTAAATTTTATATTGAATTTTGGTTAATTTTTTGTTGAAATTTCAGCATTTAATTTTACTCAATGTGCATTTTGTTAGTGTGCCAATCTATTTTTAATTTATTTGCTAATTTTTCTTCATTAGTCTCTTCTTTTTTAATATTTTCCTTTTCTATAGATGATTTAATATAACTTTTTACATAATCATTTATGCTTTCATAACAAAATAATTTATAAATTCTTTCATAAACATCTTCTTTATTTTTACACAATACTCCAATATTCTTTAGTACAAAATCTTTATCTAAATAAATAATTTGTTTTTGATAAAAAAGTTTATTGCTTAATTTATATTTAATAATTAAAGCTAATTTATACTCACCAGCAAAATAATATTTTTCTTCAATTTTATATTTATATTTAATTTCCAATTCATCACTCCTTTAAAATAATTCATTTATGTACTAATTCAGGTTTATATATAATTCTGAATCCATTTTATCATCTCTTACTTCCATAAAATCGCCTTTATATAAATATATATTGTCTCTTACATATTTTTTAATAAAGTTATTTATTTCATCTATTTTATCTTCATTTTTAATTTGATGAAAATTTGGATATTTATTCATTACTTCATTTCTAACATCCTCATTTAATTTTTCTTCGTCAAATTCATAATAACCTCTTACATATCCTGATGTTTCTTGACCTACTTCAACGTTTGGTATTTTCATATTTTTACTCCTTTCATAATAAACTTATTTAATTGCTATACTCAAACTCAGTAAAATCATAAAACCCCTTAACTAATAAAGTATTATGGCAACTTTCAGCTTCCAAAACAGAACCCATATCGACTGTATAAACACCATTACTCGTTGTTAATAGTATTAAATCACTACCTTTTGAATGAGTTGTAACTGTACAAAAATATATTCTATTTCCTAATTTTACACGCATTAATTTTCACCTCTTAAAATTAGCAACTTATTTGTTTAAATACCCACTTCAAATTATCTAACTACTTTAAATAATGCTTTTGGCATTCTATCAACATCTCCACCAGTATATTTTTCTCCAACATATCTGATTTGAATTTTGCTTTTAACTTCATTATCTTGTCTTATAAAAACTGCCCTTCTACCTTTTTTATAGAAAGCTGTATCTTCAATAAGTTCTATAATGTCACCTTTTTTCATAATTTCATCTCCTTAAACTTCAATTTTTATTGATTATCAGTCCATTCTTCAATTTCACCTTCTATATAATCATTTAACATTTCCAAAGTACACTCACATTCTCCGTTATTAACATCATTAATAAAGTTTTCTAGCGTTGGAATTATAGCGTTACCTTTTGCTAAAATTAACATATCTCCTATTATTTTTTTAAATTCCTTACTCATAAGTTATCTCCTTTCTACGTAAATTTTAATAATCACCATAATTACTATCTTTAAACTCTTTATTGAATATAGCTTGTTGTAAAAGTTTATTGAATTTTTCTGTTTCTTTCTCGGTCTTTTTTATTGCTTTTTTCATTCTTATTTTTTCGATTAATCTTAGCATTTTTGCACTCACTCCTAAGTTTTATAACTTATCAAATCAACCTTTTATCCCATGTAATATCCTTTTTCTAAGACCATATTGTAATCACTTTGTGATAACCCAAACTCTTTTTGCTTTTCCATACCATAACAATCTACGTCTGCTATTATCTTATAATAATAACCCCAATCACATTCTATCTTTTCTACTTTAGTTATGTTTGTTACATAATGTTCTAATAAGTTCATATTTCACCTCTTAATTTATAATAAATTTACTATTGGTTCTATATTTACTTTCCAACTCATTCCAGAATCATTACCTGTAAGTGAGCCAAACATACCCAAAGTTATATTCTGAAGTTTTTCTAACTCTTGTTTTGTAAATGGTCTTGTATCAGACTTGTATATCATACAATTACATAATCCTAAACCTTCCATTGGTATTCCATAATAGCAATCATCTGTTTCATAATTTATATGGAAAATTTCCCAATCTTTATTATCTATATCCTCTACTCCATCATTACTTATAGCTTTTATACCATTTGGAAACAATGTATGATAATATTTACAAGCTAATACATCACCTTTATTTTCAACCCCATTTGTTTCTTTTATATCTATGTACAATTTCATCACTCCTTTACTTTGTATAAATCCTATATTTTATATTTCTTCAACTGATTGTTGTTTTATGTATATGTAATTTATTGTTCCTTTTTCGCTAAAATCATCAAGTATTTCATCAATGGAGTAATTATAAGCTAATCCATCTCTAAGTTCACAAATCTCAATTTCTGCCCCAGCTTCACACTTTGATAATATATTCATTAATTCATAAACTTTCATTTTAATATCTCCTTTATAATTTAATTCTTTGCTTCACTTTTGATAAAGCTATGTAATCTTTTACCTACATTAATTTGAAATCCATTGCAATAATCACCATACATACTCGGACAGTCTTGACACCATCCTTTGGAATTGCAAATAATAACATTTAAAAATTTAGTCAATTCTTCATCAGACATATTTCTAATTCTATCTCCATTTGTCATATTGTTACTCCTTCACTTTAATTAAAACTTACTATTTATGCCCCTTGCTTTCACCAATCGCCCAACCTATGAAAGTTATTAATAATAATGTTTCTAGTAGGTGATTATATATAAATTCTAATATTTCTAACATTTAACTACCTTTCTAATTCAACGATATCTTTAATTTTAATTGTCCATATATTCATCTGACTATCTTCCACGTTAATTTCATCTTCATTTATTTTATCAAGCGTTACATTTTTAAATGTTATGTCATTTAGCTTTATAGTTAATTCATCAGTTTCTTCAAAAACTATGCAATTATCTTCGTCATATAATTTATGTTCAGTTAATACTTGAGCCATTTAATCACCTCTCCTTCAAAGTCTTGTTTTATAGATGACCTTTGACTGTATCAATAGCTTTAACTATTGATTTATATTTGTTATCACCATATTTATTATCAACTGCTCTTTGCAATTCTTTCTCAAGAATTGATATTTCATGTTCTGTATACCAGATGTTATCAAATTGTTTTATATTACCTATGTCTTTACCATTTATTATTGCTAAAGTATAATAATCTACTTTATACATTTATTCACCTCTTATAAATATCTTATTTTATCTTAGTTTTTACTATAAATTATTTCCTTATATAATTTTCTTTCTTCTTCTGATAAAAAAGAGTGACATTTTTCAAATAATAATTTTAGTATAGTATCTTTAGATAATTGTTTGACCTTGTTTTTAC
>DLNM01000031.1 GCA_002479485.1 Firmicutes bacterium UBA7510
GTCCTTTCACCAGCTCCACATAATAGTATCAAAATATGGGAGGGTTCCCGAGTGGCTAAAGGGGACGGACTGTAAATCCGTTGGCAACGCCTTCACTGGTTCGAATCCAGTCCCTCCCACCATTTAAATAAAATATTGACATAATTTATTAACCAAAACATATAATAAAATATGCGGAAGTGGCTCAGTGGTAGAGCATCGCCTTGCCAAGGCGAGGGTCGCGAGTTCGAATCTCGTCTTCCGCTCCAAAAAAATAACAAATGACGCATAGATTATTTTGCGGGTGTAGCTCAGTGGTAGAGCCCCAGCCTTCCAAGCTGGTTGCGAGGGTCCGATTCCCTTCACCCGCTCCAATTTTCCAGAGATTTTGAAGAAATCTCAATTCACAATGGAAAAGACGCAACGGCGTAAGCCATGTTGCTAGTATAACTATGGTGGGTATAGCGCAGTTGGCTAGCGCGCCAGATTGTGGCTCTGGAGGTCATGGGTTCGATTCCCATTACTCACCCCATTTTATATTTTTTCGAGGCGCTATAGCCAAGTGGTAAGGCACGGGTCTGCAACACCCTTATCCCCAGTTCAAATCTGGGTGGCGCCTCCAATTTAATAACTTGCACCCTTAGCTCAGTTGGATAGAGTGTTCGGCTACGAACCGAAAGGTCAGGGGTTCGAATCCCTTAGGGTGCACCAAGTATTCTGATGGGACTAATTGATATTGGACAGATAAGCACTTATTAAGTAAGTGTTTTTTTTATTTATATAAATGATCACTAACAGTATAAAATATATATGATTAACAGTAATTGTAACATTTAACATATATAGTGCATAGAATTTAATAATAATTTTATATTAGGAGTTTTGTTTATGATAAGAACTGTTCCTTTAGAGCCTGCAGCCGAAGAAGTAAGTAATGAAAGCTCTGTACCACCACTAATTTTTCAGTTACCACCAGCACTAGGTAGAATGAAATTAGAAAAAGCACAGAATACACCTGTATATAAATATCCTGCTTCTATTTTTCGCACACAGCTAGATACTGGATTTTGGGGTAATGTCCCTATATATTTTATTGCACCTGAAAACTCAAATAGTGTTAATAGCATTATTTTTTACATTCATGGTGCTGGTTGGGTATTTGGTAGCTTCCATACACATGAAAAACTCGTTAGAGAATTATCTGCGAGAACTAATTCATTAGTTGTATTCCCTGAATATACACGTTCTCCAGAGGCTCATTATCCTGTAGCCATAGAACAATGTTATCAAATACTATGTTTTCTTCCGACATTAGTAAGCGAAATGTACCCTAATATAAATATGGATACATTAACTGTTGCTGGGGACAGTGTAGGCGGTAACATGGCAATAGCTATGACCTTAATGGCAAAATATCGTCGCGGACCTAAAATTCATAAGCAAGTTTTATATTATCCTGTTACTAACGCTTGCTTTAATACAAATTCATATATTCAATTTGCAACAAATTATTATCTGTACCGCGAAGGTATGAAATGGTTTTGGGATCAATATACATGTTCAGAGGATGATCGAAATCAAATCACAGCGTCTCCTTTGCGTGCAGGAATAGAATGTCTGCGAGGTCTTCCAGATGCAATGATTATAAATGGTGAAGCAGATGTGTTGAGAGATGAAGGAGAAGCATATGCAAAAAAATTACGTATTGCTGGAGTTGATGTAACTGCAATTAGATTGCAAGGTATTATCCACGATTTTGTTATGCTAAATGCTTTAGATCAAACAAGTGCTTGTCGTGCAGCAATGGATGTTTCTACAGATTGGATTAATCGAAAAAATAAATATATCGACATAGTTTTACATAAAATTTAAAATACTTTTCAATAAAGATTAAAATGATATATAAAAATAAAGTCTCAAAAGAATGAATATTAGTTTTGATGTGCTACAAATACTAATATACTAACTCTATTGAGACTTTTACTATTAGTTTAGTATAAGATTAAAATAGGCTAATTTTACTCCAAAGTGTTCTTGATCTTCTATATACTTAAAGCCAAGCTTATTCAATACATTAACTGAGGATTTATTATCATGATAAGCAAGAGCAACTAGGCTTTTCCATTTATATATATCTTTAGCACATGCAACCGCAGCTTCAGCGGCTTCTGTTGCATATCCATGTCCCCAGCATTTAGGTGAAAATGCATAAAGTAGTTCAACTTCTGATGAGTTAGCAATAGGTAAAAAACCACAATGACCAATTAGCTCATTATTTTCTTTAGTTATAACTGCCCAAACTCCACAACCATTTTCTTCCCATAGTTTTTCAAATTTATTCATTACTGCCTTTATATTCTCTCTATTGTTATCTTTACCACTTCCAAGCCATCTTGTAACTTCTCTTTGCATTAAAATTTCACAATAAGCTTCATAGTCATCTGGACGAAGTCTCCTGAGCAGTAATCGTTTAGAATTAATTTCATCTTTATTAATTTGCATATGTATGTCCCCTTTAAATAATAAGATTTTAGTAAAATATACCATATAATTTAAACCAAATCAATAGAAATAAAAATTATAAATATGTTAAAATTTCTTCTATCTTTTCAATAATAGAAGTATATTGAAAGTTATCTTTGACAATAAAATATAAGCTTCTCAAGTAATTTTTTATGTTAATTCTTTGATGGAATTTTTCAATAGTTCCATCTTTAATTATATAAATTAAAAAGTTGCCAAGCCATGTTATAATCTCTTGTTCGCTTAAAAAACCTCTATTTAAAATATTTTTTACTGCAACATTTATTCTATCTGGCTCACCATCTATGTATACATATTTTCCTTGACAAATTTTTAATTTAAATACATTAAGCATACATAATAAAGATTCATGTTTTATCTCATTGCATTTTGATAGTTCTGATAACACATCAGCTCCATGTGCGACAGAATGTGCCCACCCCTTTTCATTAATATAACCTCTAATGTCTTTTTCTAAAGCCATATAATTTAGCATAATATTTTGCGTATCTAGAATTATATCTGAATATAGAAAATTTTTTTGAAGGTGTCTTTGAATAATAAGTGCTATTATCAAAGCTGAAAAAGTTCTTGTAAATACATAGTCACTTTCTTCTAATCCAATATTATACATGAGATGTTTATTGTCTTTAGCAATTTCTAAATAATTGCATAGTTCTTTTTCCGTAAATACATTCATATCAATCCAATTTGCAAATATATCATAAATTAAATTATCTCTAAGCTCATAATCAACTGTTCCAATTTTTTCAAGCATTTGTAAAGCGTAAAAGTTAAATGTATTAGAATTATTTATTTCGTAATTGTTTTGCTTTATTTCTAATAAATCATTTTTTAAAGAAGCTTCTATCATTTACTCACCCCAATTTATTGTATTTATATTAATAGATTCATCTACTAATAAATTCATATGGACTAATGTTACCATCTATAATTTATAAATGCAATAATGTAATACATCTAACAACTTTTATTTTAATTGTATATTAAAGTAAAAATAGATTCCAAATCCATTCTGATAAAATAGGCTGCAAAAAAAACATAATTAAATATACAATTAATAAGTATATAAGTGCTTCATACTTGCTAAATGTATTGTTAAATGAGCAATTAGTAGATATGGTAAAATAATTCATAAATTTAAATGTCCTCTTTAAAATTAAAAAAAATATATAGCCTATAATTGTACCTAAAGTGTTCATTATCAAATCATCAATATCTGTAGTTCTAAAACAAAATAATTGAGATATTTCAATACTCATGGAAAATAAAAGTCCACTTAAAAATGTTGTTTTAAATTTTTGATATTTTGTCCATAAAAAAGGAAGCAGAAAACCAAAAGGTATAGATAGGATTAGATTTAAAATATATTGAGTAAAATTGTTTGCTAAATCGATAAAAGGAATAAAATTAATTGTAAAGCTCATATTAATACCGTTCAAAAATGGAATTCCAGTTATTGATAATACTGCGAATATATAAAGAGAGTAGATGTATGTACCGATAATATGTAAATAAGAAACATTGCGCTTTCTGTTTATAATTTGAAATAAAATTAAAAAGGGAATAACTATAATAAATCCTGAAAGAGTTTCTATTAATAAATTTTTTAAATAAAACATTTATATACCTCCATATATATTTTAATATACACATATTAACAATATAAGTTTAAGAAATATATATTAAAATTATTAAGAATCTATAAATATTTTTTTTCATAATAATTGGAAATAATTTAAAAGATTATAGACATTTTCTATAAAACAAGTTAGAATTTTTATAGATAATAAATAAGAAAGGGACATATAAAATGAAAAATCCAATAGCAACAATGACAATGAGTAGTGGTAATAAAATAGTAATTGAACTTATGCCAAAAGAAGCACCAAATTCAGTTAAATGTTTTATTTATTTATCAAAAAAAGGTGTTTTTAATAACAGAGAGATAAAAAGAGTTGTTCCAGGATTTGTACTACAACCAACTTATGATTCTTTTAATAGAGATTCTGTGGCTAATGTAGCCGTAAATGGTGAATTTAGAGAAAATGGTTTTAACAATAATCTTAAGCTTGAAAAAGGTGTTGTAGCTCTCGGTGGTGACGGAAAAACAATGGCTGGACCAAGTTGCTTTTATTTTGTGTTAAGTGACGAGGCAGGAAGAAAATTAGATGGAAAATATACTGGAATAGGACGAGTTATAGAAGGATACGAAGAGGTAGAACGTATTGAAAATGTTAAAACAAAATCTATAGATGTTGGTATACATGGAGTCACAGTTAATGAGCCAATCGTTCCTGAAATAATTGAAAGTATAATAGTTGAAACATTTGGAGTAATTTATGATGAACCTATAATTTCAGGTTTATCTGATTAAATTTACATATTAAACTTATATTAAACATGAAATATTAAAGTTGCAGTTAAAATATTGCAACTTTTGTTTTGTTATAAACATCAAATTGAAAAAACAATCTATTTATGTTAGAATATTCATAAATAAACGAAAGGATGGAAATTATGAATATATTAGTTACTGGTGGAGCAGGGTATATAGGTTCACATACATGTATAGTGCTATTAGAAGCAGGTTATAGAGTAATAATTGCAGACAATCTAAGCAATAGTAGCGTTGAGGTAGTTGATAAGATAAGAAAAATAAGCAATAAAGAAGTTATATTTTATGAATTAGATGTAACAGATGAAAGTGCAACTGAAAAAATCTTTGTGGAAAATAATATTGATGGGATAATTCATTTTGCGGGATTTAAGGCTGTAGGTGAATCGGTAGAAAAGCCTCTAGAATATTATCATAATAATATATTAAGTACGCTTATACTTTGCAAGATGTGTAAAAAATATAATGTAAATAAATTTGTTTTTAGCTCATCTGCAACTGTTTATGGCAATAATAATGTTCCTTTTATCGAAACAATGGATTTATTGCCTACTACTAACCCATATGGAGAAACAAAAGCTATGAATGAGAGAATTTTAACTGACATAGCAAAGGCAAATTCTAGCTTTGGTGTTATACTACTTAGATATTTTAATCCAATAGGAGCTCACGAAAGCGGATTAATTGGAGAGGTTCCAAATGGTATACCAAATAATTTGATGCCTTATATTACTCAAGTAGCAAAGGGTAAACTTAATAAGCTAAAAGTCTTTGGAAATGATTATGATACTGTAGACGGAACAGGTGTTAGAGACTATATACATGTAGTAGATTTAGCAAAAGGTCATGTGGATGCCATAAGAAATATAAAAAATGGTGTTAATATATATAACCTTGGAACTGGACATGGTACGTCTGTTTTACAGTTGATAAATACATTTATAGATGTAAATAAAATTGAGATTCCATTTGAGATAGTAGGAAGACGAGCAGGTGATATTGCAGAATGTTATGCTGATGCTACCAAAGCTGAAAAAGAGCTTGGATGGACTGCTAAGCATACGGTAGAGGACATGGTTCGTGATTCATGGAGATTTGAAAAGGCTAATAAAAATTATAAATAATAAGAAAATAGGCGCCGAGCTCATGCACAAATTTTTAGCCTTTATTAAAGAAAGGCTGATTTTCTTGTGCAATATGTGCATGGGCATAAAAATAATTAGATAAAGGAGTAAAACTGTTATGACAAAATTAAAGGTTGCATTAGCTGGTCTAGGAAGTAGAGGAAAAGATACATATGCAAAATGTGCAAATGTTTTTCCTGATAGAATGGAAATCGTTGCTATTGCTGATATAGATGAAGGTAAGGTTGAAGAGGTAGCGCGTCTTTATAATATACCAAAAGAAATGTGCTTTAATAGCGCTGAAGAACTTATCTCACAAGAAAAACTGGCAGATGTAATGTTTATAACTACTCAAGATAAACAGCATGTAGGTCATGCAATACCTGCACTAAAAAAGGGTTATCATTTACTTTTGGAAAAACCTATTTCTCCTGACCTTGATGAGTGTAGGGAAATAGTTAAAGTAGCAAAAGAATGTAATCGTAAGGTTGTTGTATGCCACGTTTTACGATACACACCTTTCTTTACGAAAATTAAACAGATAATAGAAGAGGGAAAAATTGGTGATATAGTTAATGTTATGGCTCTTGAAAATGTTGGTTACTGGCATCAAGCTCATAGTTTTGTTAGAGGCAATTGGAGAAATTCTGAAACTACAAGCCCAATGATACTGCAAAAATGCTGTCATGATATGGATATGTACTTGTGGTTAACAGGTAAGACTTGTAAGTCTGTTTCTTCATTTGGAAGTACATATTTATTTAAAGAAGAATGTGCACCAGAAGGTGCAGCTAAACGTTGTATGGATGGCTGTAAGGCAAAAGAAAACTGTCCTTTTGATGCTGAAAAGATATATATTAATCATAAAAAAATAGGTGTAGCAAACGGATATAAAGCATGGCCTTTAGATGTTTTGACACTTCATCCAACTGTTGAAAGCATAACTGAGGCAATTAAAACCGGACCTTATGGAAGATGTGTGTACCACTGTGATAATAATGTTGTTGACCATCAAGTGGTTAACCTAAATATGACTGATGGATCTACTATTCACCTTACAATGAGTGGTTTCACAGCAACTGGTTCTAGGTATGCAAAATTTATGGGCACAAAAGGTGAAATAATTGCAGATATGTCTACTAACATAATAAAAGTTACAAGATTTGGCGAAGATACAGAAGAAATTGATGTATCAAAAATAGCCTCAGACTTCTCAGGACATGGTGGCGGAGATAATAGAATGGTAAGTGAATTTTTAGATTTAGTTATCAATGATAAAGAGCCAACTAGCTCAATTACGTCAGTAGAACATTCAGTTGAAAGTCATTATTGTGCACTTGCAGCAGAGAAGTCAAGAGTTAATGGTGGCAAAGTGGTAGAACTAGATATATTGAGGTAGATTATGAATAAACCAATATTAGTAGTAATGGCAGCAGGTATGGGAAGTCGCTATGGAGGTTCAAAGCAAATGGACGCTGTAGGGCAAAACGGAGAAGCTATAATAGATTATTCAATATATGATGCCATAAAAGCAGGATTTAGAAAGGTTATAATTATAACTAAAAAAGAGATTGAGTCAAAATTTAAGGAGCTTGTAGGAAATAGAATTTCTAAGCATATTGAGGTTAATTATGCATATCAGGAGCTTGATAATCTACCAGAAGGATATAATGTGCCTGAGGGTAGAGTAAAGCCGTGGGGAACCTGTCAAGCAGTTTTAAGTGCAAAGGATCTAATTGATGCACCATTTGCAGTAATAAATGCAGATGATTATTATGGACCTGATGCGTTTAAAAAAATGTATGATTTTTTAAGTAATTGTCATGATACTGATAAATATAATTATGCTATGGTTGGATATATTCTTGGCAATACTTTAACTGAAAATGGACATGTAGCCAGAGGTATTTGTACTGTAGATGAAAATGGATATCTTCAAGATGTAACTGAACGAACACGAATAGAGAAAACAGAAGATGGTGCAAAATTTACTGAGGATGATGGAAACACATGGACCAAATTATCTATTAATAGTATTGTTAGTATGAATTTATGGGGATTTTCTCAAAGCTTCTTAGAAGAAGCAAAGAAAAGATTTCCAGGTTTTCTTGACACTGCATTAAAATCAAATCCCTTAAAAGGTGAATACTTTTTGCCAGGCATAGTTAATGATTTGTTGGATGAGGGTAAGGCTTGCATAAAAGTGCTTAAAAGCTCTGATAAATGGTATGGTGTAACATATCAAGCTGATAAGGAGGTAGTTGTTAATGCTATATTGGAAAAACACAAAAATGGACAATACAAAACACCTCTTTGGGGAGAAAGTATAAAGCTCACTGAAGCGTTAAATGCATATAATTTTGATGGAATTGTAACTGACACCTATGCATTTGGAGAAGGACACATAAATGATACGTTTTGTGTTTGCGTGAGAAAAGAAAACAAAGAAATCAGTCGTTATATTTTGCAACGTATAAATTCAAATGTTTTTAAAGAACCTATAAAGCTTATGGAAAACATAGTTAATGTAACAAATTATCTTAAAAACAACATTATAAAAAATGGTGGAGATTATAAAAGAGAAACCTTAAATGTTGTAAAAACAAAGGATAATAAAGACTATTTTATAGATTCAGAAGGACAAACTTGGAGAGTGTTTTATTTCATCAATGATATATTCTGTCTTCAATCAGTTGAAAAATCAGAGCATTTTTATGAAAGCGCTAAAAGCTTTGGTAGATTTATGAAACAACTTAGTGACTTTCCGGTTGAAACACTTCATGAAACTATACCAAGATTTCACGATACACCAAATCGTTTAGAAAATCTAAAAAAAGCTATAAAAGAGGATAGAGTTGGACGTGTAAAGCTTGTAAAAAACGAGATAGAGTTTGCACTATTAAGAGAAAAAGACTGTAGCTATCTTATGGATAAGCTAGCAAAGGGTGAATTGCCTTTACGTGTTACTCATAATGACACTAAGCTTAATAATATTTTGATAGATAAACGTACTGAAAAAGGAATATGTGTTGTTGATTTAGATACTATTATGCCAGGTCTTTGTGCAAATGATTTTGGAGACTCAATACGATTCGGTGCAACTACTGCTGCTGAGGATGAGCCTGATACATCTAGAATGCATTTTGATATAGAGTTGTTTGAAATATATTTAAAGGGGTATCTAGAAGAAACAGGCAATATCTTAACTAATGAAGAAAAATTGTCCTTAGTTTGGGGTTCTAAGCTTATGACATTAGAATGTGGCATAAGGTTTTTGACAGACTATTTGAATGGTGATACTTATTTTAAAATAAGTCATGAAAATCATAATTTAGAAAGAACTAGAACTCAGTTTAAACTTGTAGGTGAAATGGAACAAAATTTTAATAAAATGTTAGATATAGTAACGAAATATTAAAAAAGTGTGAAGAAAAATACTTCACTATGGAAGAATCAAAAAACGATTCTTCAATAAATTTTAAGACGCTGAAAACAGTGTAATGGAGGTAATTATGAATTTTAAAATTAGTAGTACATATCCGCAAAATGTTGATACTTTAGTTTGTTTTGTAAGACCAGATTATGAGCCTAAATTTAACTCTGAATTACTACAAACTGCATTTAATGAGGCATTCGGGGAGGATGATAATAAATTTGAAGCTGGAATTTATAAAACTCTTAGAATGAAACTTAATGGAAGATTTGTTAACTTAGTATTAGCTTCTTTTGATTGCTCAATGGAAAATGCTTTTGATGGTTTTAGAAAAACAATTTTAAAGATTGGAACAAAATTAAATGAGTTAAAATCTAAGGTTATATATTTTGACAATCCAACTAATCTTGTTTTTAGTGATAGTAAGGAAGAAATAATTAAGCAAATATCTAGCACTTTACCACTTTGTGATTATACCTTTAATATTTATAAGCAAAAGAAAAGTGACCTTACAGAAAAGGAAATAATTATTTTTGGAGAAGATAAGTATGTAGATTCTCTTAATGAAGGTTTTAACATTGCAGATGGTATTTGCATAGCACGTGATTTAGTTAATGAGCCTGCAAATGTATTAACTCCTGAAGAACTTGCTAACCGAACTGTTAAGCTTGGTAAAGAATATGGCTTTGATGTAACAGTTTATTCAAAGGAAGAATGTGAAGAATTTGGAATGCATGCCTTTTTGGATGTTGCTAAAGCAAGTGTTAACGAACCAAAGCTAATTGTAATGAAATACAATGGTGGAGGAAACGAAACAGCGAAGGGTGTTATAGGCAAAGGTCTTTGTTATGATTCAGGTGGACTATTCCTTAAACCAGGCGATGGAATGAAAACTATGAAGGGTGATATGGCAGGAGCTGCTGCAGTAATAGGAGCTATGTGTTCAATAGCTGCCAATAAAGTAAAGAAAAATGTTGTAACAATAGTTGCAGCTTGTGAAAATCTTGTTGACGGTAATGGTTATAGAAATGGCGATATTTTAAAATCTATGTCAGGAAAAACTATCTTTGTAGCAAGTACAGATGCTGAAGGCAGACTTACGCTAGCAGATGCAATGACTTATATGATTAGAAAAGAGAATGTAGATAGCATTATTGAGCTTTCAACTTTGACTGGTTCATGCGCAACATTCTTTGGCAAAGTATGTGCTGGTGTTTTAACGACTAATGATGAATTGTATAATAAAATAGCTAGTTATACAGTTATTTCTGGAGAAAAATATTGGAGATTACCTACATATGCCGAATATCGAGAAAATATTAAATCAGATATTGCAGATTTGTATAATAGTACAACAGCAGGAGCTGGAGGAATAGCTGCTGGGATGTTCTTAGATGAATTTAAAGAAGATAAACCATTTATGCATATTGATATAGCTGGTACAACTTTTGCTAGTTCTAAATCTGAAGGACAAATAGAAGGTGGAACAGGCTATGGAGTTAAAACAGTATATTACTATATAAAACAATCATAGTTTAAATTAAAAGGGGCTATCGCAAAACTAGAAAAAAAATTTAGTAGAGCAATAGCTCTTCTTTTTTTTAAAAAACCTTGGTAGACATTATATTACATACTATTTAACTTTTGTATTAAATTTCTCAGCATATTATTTATGTTTTTTATTACAAAAATGGTTATAGTTGATAAAATAATGGATGTATGTTAAAATATTTACAATATATGACATTAACAAAAAATAATTGAATGAAGTTAGGAGAATTTAAGTGAAAGAGTATAAAGTATTAAAAATTAAGCAAAGTGTGTTTGAAGATAATAATAAAGATGCAAATTTGCTACGTGAAGAACTAAGAAATAATAATACATTTTTGCTGAATTTGATGTCATCTCCGGGTTCTGGGAAAACGTCAACATTAACAAAAATAATTCCTAAACTTAAAGATGAAATGCGTATAGGGGTTATGGAAGCAGACATTGATTCTGATGTTGATGCTGAAACAATATCAAAAACAGGCGTAAAAGTAATTCAATTACATACTGGTGGAATGTGCCATCTTGATGCTGATATGACTAGACAAGGACTAAAAGGATTAGGAATTGATGAAATTGATTTTGCAATTTTAGAGAACGTTGGAAATTTAGTTTGTCCCGCTGAATTTGATACTGGATCTTGTAAAAATGCTATGATTTTGAGTGTTCCAGAGGGTGACGACAAACCCCTAAAATATCCATTGATGTTTACTATTTGTGATGTTTTATTGATTAATAAAATTGATGTAATGAGTGTATTTGACTTTGACTTAGAATTGTGTAAACAGAGGGCATTAAAATTAAATCCAAATATTAAAATAATTCCAATATCAGCGAAAACAGGAGAAGGTATAGATGAATTTGCTGATTGGATAAGAAATGAAGTCAAAGAATGGAAGGGTAAATAATATGGCCGAAAAAATTGTTAAACAAAAGGTATTAGAATTTGCTAACAAGGTTCAAGGTAAAAAAGTAGGACAAAAGGGTGCTGTTACTTCTGACGATCCAAGATACTATATAATGGAACCAGTTGTAACAGATGAAATGGCTGAAGTTGCACTATGTATGGATTTTAGAAAACCTAAGAGCGTAGCTGAGCTTGCAAAGCTGTGTGGAAAATCAGAAGAGTTAACTGAAAAATTAGCTTTTGAGCTTGCAGTAGCAGGCGTATGTTTTGTAAATAATAAAGACGGTGTTGACAAGTATTGGTATGACACTTGGGTTCCGGGTATCATGGAAATGATGGTTAACAACAAAGAAAATGTAAAAAAATATCCTCAGATTGCTTTAGCTTTTGAACACTATGGACGTCTTTTAGGACCTAAAAGTGTAGGAAAGTTCCCTATGGGTGTTGGAGTAATGCGTGTTATTCCAGTAGAAAAAGCTATACAGGGTGAAACAAGAAGAGCATCGTATGAAGAAATATCAAAATACTTGGACGAAAATGATGTATTTACTGTATCTGATTGTTCATGCAGAACATCTCGTGAAGAAATGGGAGAGGGCTGTGGACACTTAAAAGAAGATATGTGTATTCAGATGGGACATGCTGCAGAATATTATATTCGTACAGGCAGAGGCCGTCAAATTAATCGTGAAGAAGCTTATGAAATAATTAAAAAAGCAGAAGAAAACGGGTTGATGCATCAAATCCCTAATATGGATGGAAGCGGAGAAACTCATGCTATTTGTAACTGCTGCGGCTGCTCGTGCTTTGCAATGAGAATTGCTAATATGTTTAATAATAATGATATGGTTAGAAGCAATTATCTTGCTGAAGTAGATACCGATAAATGTGTGGCTTGTGGTGAATGTGTTGAAAATTGTCCTACAAATGCACCTAGGTTAGGTCAGAAGCTGTGTACCATAAAACCTATCAAACTTGAAGTGAAGGAAAATCCTCGTGATACTGAGTGGGGTCCTGAAAGATTTAATGTAAATTATAGAACCAATAGAGAAAACGTTGTCAAGACTGGTACTTCTCCATGTAAGACAGAATGTCCTGCTCATATAGGAATCCAAGGGTACATTAAATTAGCTGCTCAAGGAAAATATGCTGATGCACTTGAACTTATAAAACATGAAAATCCATTTCCAGCAGTTTGTGGACGTATCTGTCCTAAAAAATGTGAATCAGCATGTACTCGTGGAGATATAGACAATCCAGTTGCTATTGATGAAATAAAGAAATTTATAGCTGAACAAGATATGAACTCAAAGAGTCGTTACATACCTAAAAAAAGACATGATTATAGCGATAAGAAAATTGCTATTATTGGAGCTGGACCGACAGGCTTGTCATGTGCTTATTATCTAGCATTAGATGGATACAAAATAACTGTATTTGAAAAACAGGATAAGTTAGGTGGCATGTTAACTCTTGGTATTCCATCATTCAGGCTTGAAAAGGATGTAATTAATGCTGAAATTGATGTTATTAAAGAATTAGGCGTTGAATTTAAAACAGGAATAGAAGTAGGAAAAGATGTAACTATTGAAGAATTAAGAAAACAAGGCTATAACGCATTTTATGTAGCAATTGGTGCTCAAGGTGGAAGAATGCTTGGTATTGATGGTGAAAATCATAATGGTGTAGTAACTGGAATTGATTTCTTAAGAGATGTTAATTTAGGTAAAGAAGTTAAATTATCTGGTAATGTAGTAGTAATTGGTGGTGGTAACGTAGCAATAGACGTAGCTCGTACTGCAACACGTGTTGGAGCAGATACTGTTAATATGTATTGCTTAGAGTCACGTGAAATTATGCCTGCACTTGAAGAAGAAATTGAAGAAGCATTATCAGAAAATATAGCAATAAACAATTCATGGGGACCAAAATGTATTATTATTGAAAATGATAAGGTTACTGGGGTTGAATTTAAGAAATGTGTAAGAGTGTTTGACGAAAATAAACGCTTTGCACCTGTATATGATGAGAATGAAACTATTATAGTTCCTGCTGATTATGTATTGTTATCTGTTGGTCAAGCAATGGACTTTGGAAAATTATTGGATAATTCAAAAGCTGAATTTAATCCTAATAAAACTTTAGTTGCTGACGAATTCACATACCAAACGGGCCAACCAGATGTATTTACAGGAGGAGATTGCTTTACTGGACCGCGATTTGCAATTGATGCAATTGCAGCTGGTAAACAAGGTGCAATTTCTATTCATAGATTTGTTCAAAGAGGTCAAAGCTTAGTATTTGGTCGTGATACAAGAACGTATAAAGCATTAGACAAAGAGAATTTGAATTTAGATGGTTATGATAAAACACCAAGACAAAGCATTAAACATGATAATCAAATAAATAGAGAATTTAAGGATAATCGTTTAACATTTACAGAAGAACAAATCAAAAAAGAAACTGAACGCTGCTTAGGTTGCGGTGCTACAATTATTGATGAGTACAAATGTGTTGGCTGTGGTCAATGTACTACAAAATGTAAATTTGATGCAATAAAGTTAGTTCGTCACTATGATAATGAAAGTATATCATTTGAACATGTTAAACCTGCTGTAGTTAAAAATGTACTTAAACGTAAAGTTAAGATAGTTACTAAGAAAATTAAAAAAGTATTTAACAGTGGAGAGTAATTATGCACGAAATATCTGTTTGTTTTGAAGTGGTTAAATCTGTTGAAAAAATTGTAGAAGAAAACAATCTAACTGAAGTAGAAACAATTGTTTTAGAAATTGGTGAATTATCTTCAATTGTTCCTAAATATATGGATGAATGCTTTATAGTTGCAGTTGAAGGAACTATGTTTGAAAATACAAAGCTAGAAATTGAAGTAATCGCAGGCATTGGAAGGTGCGGAAGTTGTGGGAAAGTATATCAATTGCTAAAAAATAATGGATATTGTCCTGAGTGTAAAGAGAAAAGTTTTGAAGTGATTAGCGGCAGAGAATTTAATATTAAGGAAATAGTGGCTTGTTAATTTATGTACTAATAAAATTATTATAAAAATGGAGGAATAATTAAATGTTCTTTTTTGAAAATTTTACAGTATCTAATATTTTAATAGCAGTTGTTGTTCTTTTAGGTTTAATAGGAGTAAATGAATTTACAAGAAGAAGTAAATGGGCCTCAATAGGTACATACATAATAATGCCGATTTTGTTAGCAATTTTTGTTTGGCCAAAAACTGCTATTCGTGGTGATGGCGACTGGTTTCCAATTGTAAAGACACTTTCAGCATTAGCTGGTGTTATTGGATTTATGGCAATAAGATATATAGAAAAATTACAAACTAAAAAATGGGTGTTAATATTTCCAGTTGCAATATTAGTCATCAATATTTTAGAAGCAATTGGAAGAGATATTGAGATTTATATGAACTACAATGGTCAAAAGGTATGGAGCGATATCGAAGGACTTATGATGCAAGGTGGACCATGGAATATTATAAATGCGATTGCAGGTATATTTTTAATTATTACTTTGACTGGCTGGTTTGGAATAAAAATTTCAAAAGATAAATCTCTCGATATGGTATGGGTAGATCAGCTTTGGTTTTGGATTATAGCTTATGATTTATGGAACATGGCATACGTATATAACTGTATTTCAACACGTGCTATGTATGCAGGATTTTTATTATTAATATCGTGTACAGTTTGCGAATTTTTCTTCAAACGTGGTGTATGGCTACAACATAGAGCTCAAACATTAGCATTATGGGGAATGTTTTCAGTAACATTTAGTTCATATTCAAGTTCACCGCTATTTTCAATAACTTCAACATACGATGTAGCACCATTATATCTCTGGTCAATACTAGCACTTATATCAAACGTAGCAGTATTTATATATGAAATTATGGTAGTATACAAAACTAAGAGAAATCCTCTTAAAGATGATATTTATTGTGATTTAAAGGCATACAAAAGGAATCTAGAAGAAAATGGGTTGTTGATAAAGGTTCCTTTAAAGAAAGTATCTATGAAAAAAGCTGCTTCTAAAAAATAATAAAAATAATAAAGTCCTTGCTGATTTAAAATTAGCAAGGACTTTTTTATAGTAAAATAAAATTTTATAAAGACTTGTAATTTATATTTATATATTTATAGTAATTAAAATTGTTAAAAAAGCATAGACTATATTTTGTATTTGTTTTTAATTATTTTAGAGAGTATAATGAATATATACATAAAACTATATTATTTAAAATTATAATTTAATGGGTGAGATATGGAAATAATGTCAGATAGTAAGATTAATCATAGAGGGACTGCTTCTTTATTTACAGAACGTTTAATTTTAAGAAAATTTATGATAAGTGATGCATATGATATGTTTAATAATTGGGCTTCTGACGAAGAGGTTGCTAAATATACCCTTTGGAGAATAAATGAGTCTATAAACGAAACAAAGGAATTTTTAAAAGATTGGTGTATGAGGTATGATAGTAATCAATATTATCATTGGGCTATTGTTTATGAGGGTAATAAACAAGTTATCGGTTCTATATCTATTTCATCAATTAATAATTATTTAAAATCATGTAATGTTGGGTATACTTTAGGTAAAAACTATTGGAATATGGGTATAGCTACAGAAGCTTTAAAATGTATTATAAATTTTATGATTAATACTATTGGAATGGAAAGAATTTATGCATATCATGATATAAATAATGTTGCTTCTGGAAGAGTTATGCAAAAATGCGGAATGGAATTTATGAAAAGAAAAACTAAAATATTTTTAAACAGCAATAAGCATTTTATTGAGTGTGATTATTATTGCTTTAAAAAATAGTTGATTTTCATTATGAATATGATATAATATAATGGTTATTTATAAACATTATTATTTTAATATTGTTTAATAATATTATTTTATGATATTGTTTAATAATATTATTTTATGATATTGTTTAATAATATTATCTTATAATATTGTTTAATAATTATCAAATAAAATGGAAAAGCAACAAATTTAACTATTATACATAGTATAAGAATATATGGAGGATAAGATGAGCGCAAATATTATTAAAAAGGAAAAGAATATCGTATCGATTGAATTTACAGTATCAAGAGAAGAATTTGATAAAGCTATTGATAAAGCATACTTAAAATTAAGAAACAGCATAACTATTCAAGGTTTTAGAAAAGGTAAAGCACCAAAACACATGATCGAAAAAAAATATGGTAAAAATGTGTTTTATGATGATGCTATAGATATAGCATTATATGATGCATATCCAGAGGTTATAAAGGAATTAGATTTAAATCCAATTAATAGACCTCAAATTGATGTTAAGGAAATTGAAGATGATAAAGATTTAGTATTTACAGCTGATATAGAGGTTATGCCTGAAGTTGAGTTAGGACAGTATAAAGGTATAGAAATTGAAAAAGTTGAGTATAATGTAACTGATGAAGATGTAGATAATGAAATTAAAAAAATCCAAGATCAAAATTCAAGAATGATTGAAGTTACTGACAGAGCTGTTAAAGACGGTGACACTTTAACTATTGATTACGCTGGATTTACTGGAGATATTCAGTTTGAAGGCGGTACAGCACAAAATCAAACATTAGTTATAGGTTCAAAAACTTTTATACCAGGATTTGAAGATCAACTTATAGGAAAAAATATAGGTGAAGAAGTTGAAGTTAATGTAACTTTCCCAGAAGAGTATCATTCAGAAGATTTAAAAGGAAAGGATGCTACTTTCAAAGTTACTATTCATGAAATAAAAGGAAAAGAAATGCCAGTTCTTGATGATGAATTTGCTAAAGATGTAAGTGAATTTGATACATTAGAAGAATTAAAAGCTGATACTAGAAAAAATTTAGAAGAAAAAGCTAAAGAAAAAGAAAAAATAGAAAGTAATAATAAAGTAATTGAAAAAATTGTAAATGATTCTAATGTTGAAGTTCCAGAAGTTTTAGTAGAAAGAGAAATAGATTATCAAGCTAAAAACTATGAGCAACAATTCCGTATGCAAGGTTTTGCTGGAAAAGAAATTGAAGATTTAATAAACAACTTAGTAAAGCAATATAAAGATAATTATAAAGACCAAGCTGTGTTTAATGTTAAAACTGACATGGTTATGAATGCTATAATAGAAAAAGAAAATATAACTGTAACTGATGAAGAGTTAACAGAAGAATTAAAGAAATTAGCAGAAGCTTACAAAATAGAAGAAGACAAATTTGAAGGCTTTAAAGAAAGTATGTTAAGTTCAAGCAAACAATATATAGAAGAAAGCATTCAAAAAAGAAAAGTTGTAGATTTAATTGTTGAAGAAACAAAATTTATCTAAGAATGCTTAATAATAAATAAGTAAAGGAGTATTGTAATATGGCTTTAGTACCTTATGTAGTCGAACAAACAGGAAAAGGAGAAAGATCATATGATATTTTCTCTAGATTATTAAAAGATAGAATTATCATCTTAGGAGATGAGATAAATGATGTTACTGCAGGTTTGGTAGTTGCACAGCTAATATTTTTAGAAGCCGAGGATCCTGATAAGGATATACAACTATACATAAATAGTCCAGGCGGCTCTATATCAGCTGGAATGGCTATTTATGATACTATGCAGTATGTTAAGCCAGATGTTTCAACAATTTGTATAGGAATGGCAGCAAGTATGGGTTCATTCTTATTATCTTCAGGTGCAAAGGGCAAGAGATTTGCTTTACCTAACTCTGAAATAATGATTCATCAACCATTAGGTGGAATGCAAGGTCAAGCAACTGACATGAAAATACATGTTGATAGAATATTGAGAATTAAAGAAAATTTATATAAAATTATGAGTAATAATACTGGCCAACCATATGAAAAAATAGCTAGAGACTGTGAAAGAGATAACTTCTTATCAGCTGAAGAAGCAAAAGCATATGGCTTAATTGACGACATAATTGTTAAAAAATAATTAGGAGTGTTTGAATGAGCAAAAATATTGATAAGCAAGTAAAGTGCTCTTTTTGTGGTAAAACTCAGGAACAAGTTAGAAGACTTGTTGCTGGACCTAATGTGTATATTTGTGATGAATGTATTGAGTTATGTAATGAAATAGTTGAAGATGAAATGGAATACTTTAAGGAGCCTGAATTTATTGAGCTTTCTAAACCTATGGAAATGAAGGAAAAGTTAGATCAATATGTTATAAAGCAAGATAAAGCAAAAAAAGCTTTAGCTGTTTCTGTATATAATCATTATAAAAGAATAAATAAATTAGTCAGCGAAGAAGATGTAGAGCTTCAAAAGAGTAATATACTTTTACTTGGACCTACTGGAAGTGGAAAAACATATTTAGCACAGACTTTAGCAAAGATGATAAATGTACCTTTTGCAATAGCTGATGCCACTTCTTTAACTGAAGCTGGATATGTTGGTGAGGATGTTGAAAACATCTTATTAAAACTAATTCAAGCTGCTGATTATGATATTGAAAGAGCCGAAAAAGGTATAATTTACATTGATGAGATTGACAAGATAGCAAGAAAATCAGAGAACCCATCTATAACAAGAGATGTAAGCGGTGAAGGTGTGCAGCAGGCACTTCTTAAAATCTTAGAGGGAACAGTTGCTAATGTACCTCCACAGGGAGGAAGAAAGCATCCACAGCAAGAGTTCATCCAAATTGACACATCTAATATATTATTTGTATTAGGTGGAGCTTTTGATGGTATAGATAAAATTATACAAAAAAGAATTGGTAAGAAAACAATGGGCTTTGGGTCAGATGTATCTCATAATAACATTAAAGATACTGAGGCTTTATTATCACATATCCAACCTATTGACCTTTTAAAATATGGTTTGATACCAGAGTTTGTTGGAAGAATGCCAGTTATAGTTACATTAGATAAATTAGATAAGGATGCTTTAATTAAGATATTGACAGAGCCTAAAAATGCTTTGATAAAGCAATATAAGCATTTATTTAAAATTGATAATGTAGAATTAGAAATTGAACAGGATGCACTTGAATTGGTAGCTGAAAAGGCATTAGAAATAAATACTGGAGCGCGTGGACTAAGAGGAATTTTAGAAAACATTATGCTCGATGTAATGTATGAAATACCATCAAGAAAAGATGTAAAGAAATGTATAATTACTAAAGAAACTGTTCTTAAAAATAGTGAGCCTACTCTCGTTTTAAATAAGGCATCACAAAAAAGTATTAATAAAGAAAATGCATCATAAAACTGCCTGCCTTGATTAGGCAGTTTTTTATTAATAATATTATTTTATAATATTGTTTAATAATATTATTTGAAACTATTATCATAGAGGTGAATCTATTGAAAAACTATAAAAAGGAAAATAAAAAACTCCCATTGATTCCCATTAGAGGTATTGGTATATTTCCTAATATGCTAATACATTTTGACGTTGGTCGTGAAAGATCTATAAATGCTTTAGAAGAAGCAATGCTTGAAGACTCAAATGTATTTTTGACAGTACAAAAGGAAGCAAATGTAGATAATCCTACAATTGAGGATTTTAATGAAGTAGGGGTAGTATGTAAAATAAAGCAAATGCTTAAAATGCCTGGTGAAAATATTAGAGTTTTAGCTGAAGGTATAAATAGAGCGAAAATATTAGAAATAATACAGGAAGAACCATATTTTGAAGCAAATATAGATGAATATTCATATATTGCTGAAACCGAAATAGATGAACAAAATGAAGCTACACGAAGATTTTGTTTGGAAACATTTGAACAATATGCTTCTGTTCATAATAAAATATCATTGGATGTCGTTCAATCAGTAAAAAATATTTCTAACCCTGATAAGTTAGCTGATACTTTGGCTTCTTATATATATCTTAAAGCAGATGATAAACAAAAATTGTTAGAAATATTTGATCCATTCAAAAGATTATCTGAATTAATTAATCTGTTTGTTGAAGAGACAAATGTTATACAAATAGAAGAAAAGATTAGTGAAAGAGTTAAAAAGCAAGTAAACGACTACCAAAGAGAATATTATTTAAAAGAGCAGCTTAAGGCTATACAAAAAGAACTTGGTGATGACGACGAAGATGACGAGGAAGGTTACAAAAAAAGAGCAGAAGATAAAAATTTACCTAAAGAGGTAAAAGAAAAAGTAATTAAAGAAATTAAGAAATTAAATAGAATATCTTCATCATCTCCTGATGCTGGTGTAATTAGAACATATCTTGATTTTGTTTTCGATTTGCCTTGGAATAAAAAAAGTAAGGACAATAAGGACATAAAGTTAGCTCGTAATATATTAGAAAAGGATCATTTTGGATTAGAGGATGTAAAAGAAAGAATTCTTGAACATTTAGCTGTTCGTCAGTTAAATCCTAAGAAAAAAGGTTCTATATTATGTTTAGTTGGACCTCCAGGTGTTGGAAAAACATCAATAGCAAGCTCAATTGCTAGAGCAATGGACAGAAAATTTATTAGAATTTCATTGGGTGGAGTAAGAGACGAAGCGGAAATTAGAGGTCACAGAAGAACTTATGTTGGAGCTATACCTGGCAGAATAATTGATTCTATTTCAAAGGTAAAAGTAAATAATCCTGTGTTTTTATTAGACGAAATTGATAAATTAGCCAGTGATTATAAAGGGGATCCTGCTTCGGCATTACTAGAGGCACTTGACCCAGAACAAAATACAACTTTTACAGACCATTATTTGGATTTACCATTTGATTTATCTAATGTAATGTTTATAACAACGGCTAATAGTACAAGCACTATACCTGGACCTCTTCTTGATAGAATGGAAGTTATTGAGGTATCAGGCTATACTGATGAAGAGAAATTCAATATAGCAGAAAAATATTTATTAAATAAACAAATTAAAGATAACGGCTTAACAAATGCTGACATAAAAGTATCAAAAGGAGTAATAGAGGAAATAATCCAACATTACACTAGAGAATCTGGTGTTAGAAGCTTAGAAAGAAACATAGGTAAACTTGTTAGAAAGGCAGCGGTATTAATTGTTGAAAACAAGAAAAAACCTATAGTTGTTAATACTAAGAATTTAATAAATTTTCTAGGAGCTCCAAAATATTTATTTGATACAACTTATGATGATAATCAAATTGGTATTGTTACTGGACTTGCGTGGACTTCTGTAGGTGGTGAAACATTATTTGTTGAAGTAAATATTATGAAAGGCGATGGCAAGCTTCAGTTAACAGGACAACTTGGTGATGTTATGAAAGAATCTGCTATGGCAGGTCTAAGCTATATAAAAGCAAATGCTGACAAATATAATATAGATAGTAAAATACTAAAAGAAAATGACATTCACGTACATGTGCCAGAGGGTGCTATACCGAAGGATGGTCCATCAGCAGGAATAACAATTACTACAGCGATTTTATCAGCTCTGACAAATAACTATATTTATAAAGATGTAGCTATGACTGGTGAAATTACAATTAGAGGAAGAGTTTTACCAATTGGTGGATTAAAAGAAAAATTACTGGCTGCTAAAAGAGCTGGTATAAGAAAAGTTATTTTACCAATTAAAAATAAACCTGATGTATTAAAAATTAAATCTAAAGTAATAAAAACTTTAGATATTGTGTATGCTAATACAATAGATGAAGTAATAGAAAATGCATTTGTTAAATAAGAATTTAGCAGGGCTAAATTCTTATTTACAATGAGAAGAGGTTAGCGTGAAAAAAAACATTCACGTTATCTATTTGTGATGCCACTTCGTGGCATAATGAGAGGTTATTATGATTATAAAAAAATCGGAATTGTTAATTACTGCAGCTAAAAAAGAACAATATCCTGAGACTACTGTACCTGAAATAGCATTTGCTGGTAAATCCAATGTTGGCAAGTCATCTATGATTAATGCGTTATTAAATAGGAAATCTTTGGCTCGTACCAGTTCTCAACCAGGAAAAACACAAACTATTAATTTTTACAACATAAATGATATTTTAAATTTCGTTGATTTGCCCGGTTATGGTTACGCAAAGGTGTCGAAAAGTGAAAAGGAAAAATGGGGTAAAATGATAGAGACATATCTCACTAGTAGAGAACAGCTAAAGGAAGTTATTTTACTTGTCGACATTAGACATGAACCTAATGCTAATGATATACAAATGTATGAATGGATAAAATCATTCGGTTATACTGGATTTGTTATAGCAACAAAAGCTGATAAAATTTCAAAGGGACAAAGAGACAAATATATTAGTATCATTAAAAAAACATTAAATATTGAAGATAAGAATTTTATTATACCATTTTCAGCTTCTGAGAAGGTAAATGTCGAAAAAGTTTGGGATTTGTTTGAAAATATAATAGAATTTGATGATAATGAATGATTAAGTTGATATTTAATGGGTATATAACACATGACTGAAAGGATGTGTTGTGAAGTGAGTCAAATTATCAAGAAGAATATCAAAAGCGATATAAGCATAATGAATGATATAGTTACTGATATTATATTAAGTATTGATAAGAAAATCGGGGAAGATAATTTATTTAACATTAAGCTAATACTAAGTGAGCTTATCGTAAACAGCATTATACATGGAAACAACAATGAAAGCGATAAAAATATTTTTATTTATCTATTTATTGATGATAAATGGATAGAAATAAGTGTTAGTGATGAAGGTGAAGGATTTAAATATTCAAAAAATTTAGAACCTTGCACTTTTTGTGAATCTGGTAGAGGACTACTTTTAGTTGAAGGTCTATCAGATCACTTTATTGTATACAAAAATTTTATTACTAGTATAAAGTATATTTAGTTAATATAATTGAATAATTTTTATGTTTTAATAATAATTAAATATTGATATAATAATACCGTTAGGTATTATTATTAAATGGCTTGCATAGCAAGACTATGATATAATAAACACTATAAAGTATAGTGTTTTATTTTTTGGAGCTGAGGTTGAAAAATGATGAAAACCCATTTTAAAAAAATGAGTAAGAAAGTAGGCACCGAGTCCATACACGGTGTATGGGCATAAGAATGGATAAAATTAAACTTTCAGTTAGAGAATTAATTGGTTATGTATATAAAAGTGGTGATATAGGTGGAGACTCTATAAGTGTTGAAAGGGCCTTAGAAGGAACAAGGATACATAAACTACTACAAAGTCAAATGGATGAAAATTATAAAAAAGAATATTATTTGAAGCATGAATTTAACTATATGAATATTGATTTTGTAGTTGAAGGTAGAGCTGACGGAATCATAATTGAAGAGAATGAAATTACAATAGATGAAATAAAGTCTACCTATAAAACATTAGATACTATAGATGAAAATTATAATTTTTCTCATATAGCACAGGCTTTATGTTATGGTTATTTTTATTGTGTTAATGAATCAATAAATTCAGCTGTTGTTCAGTTAAGATATTGTAATATTGATACAGAAGAAACTAAAACTATAAGAAAAAATTATACTATTGATGAGTTAACTAAATTTTTTTACGAGTTAATTGATAAATATTTAGAATGGGCTAAACTCAGAATTGAACACTATGTATCTAAAAGAATAACTATTGATGAAATGGTATTTCCTTTTGAAAATTATAGACAAGGTCAAAGAAATCTTTTGGTAGCAGTATATCAAACTATAAATAACAAAAAAAAGCTATTTGCACAAGCACCTACTGGTATTGGAAAAACAATATCTGTACTTTTTCCATCTATTAAGGCACTAAATAGTAACAATAACAGTAAAATATATTATTTGACAGCAAAATCATCTACTAAGCAAATGGCTGAAGATACTATTTCAAAGCTACTAAATAGAGGGTTAAAACTTAGAACAACAATAATTACAGCTAAAGAAAAAATATGCTGTAATGACACTTTTAATTGTGATGCTGAGATATGTCCTTATGCAAGGGATTACTATTCGAGAATAAATGATGTTTTACTTACTGCAATGAAATCAGAATATATGTATAATAGAGATTATATTGAAAAGCTTGCTAAAAAATACACTGTGTGTCCATTTGAGCTCAGTTTAGAATTAGGGTATTCTTCTGATGTAGTTGTATGTGATTATAATTATTATTTTGATCCGAGAGTTGCCTTTCAAAGAGAGGATTTTATGGACAATACCAATGATATTCTTCTAATAGATGAGGCGCATAACTTAGAAGATAGAACTAGAAATATGTATTCATGTGAACTGATAAAAGAGAAATATTATGAGGTTTATAAGGAGATAAAGAGTATATCTTTTTTAGATAAAGACATTCAAAAATCTCTCAAGAATATTAATAGTGAGTTTGTTTCATTAAAAAAAGAATTTGATGATACGGAAGAAAGAAAGAATAAATTATTGTCTGAAGTACCTAGTAAGCTACTAAAATCACTAAGAAGTTTTGTAGAAAAAACAGAAAAATGGATGAACGATAAGAAAGGCTATAATAACGAGAAGCTCGAAGAATTATTTTTTGAAAGTATGTTTTTTATAAAATTATCGGAACTGTATGATGAGAATTTTTGCTACTACTTAGAGAAGGGTAAAACTTTCATGGTAAAAATATTTTTAATTAATACTTCTGATATACTAAGCAGCATATTAAAGAATGCTTATTCTTCAATATTTTTTTCTGCAACACTTACTCCTTTAAGATATTATAGGCAAATTCTTGGAGGCAATGCAGAAGAAGACAAATTATTGTTACTTGATTCGCCTTTTAGTATTGATAATTTTAACTTAATTGTAAGTGGAAATCTTTCAATGAAATACACGCTAAGGGATAATAATATATCTAAAATCTGTGAATATATACATGCTACTATTAACAATAAATTGGGAAATTATATAGTCTTTTTTCCTTCATACGCATATCTAAATAAGGTGTGTGATATATATGAAACACAGTATGATGATAAAATTATAATAAATTCAGCTTCTTTACAGGAAAATGAACAGCTAGAAATATTAGAACTGTTCTATAGTAAAAGGAATATAGTTTTATTTACAGTTGTAGGTGGTGTGTTTTCTGAAGGAATTAATTTACCCTATGATATGTTAATAGGCTCTATTGTAATAGGTACTGGTATTCCACAAATATCCTTTGAAAGAAATTTAATAAAAGATTTCTTTGATAAAAATTATAACTGTGGATATGACTTTGCATATAAATATCCGGGATTTAATAAGGTTTTACAATCTGTTGGTAGAGTTATAAGGACTGAAGAAGATAGAGGATTAGCACTGCTAATTGATTCTAGATTATTACAACAAAATTATCTAGAATTATTTCCTAATCATTGGAAAGATTATAAAGTAATATATAATGAAAACCAATTAAATAATTTTTTAAATAAGTTTTGGCTTGAAGGAAGAGAAGTGTGAAAAAAGCGAAGAGAAAAACACTCTTCGCTCTATGGAAAAATCAAAAAAACGATTTTTCATCGCAATTTGTGATGTCACGAAGTGGCATAATAGGAGGAAGAATGATAAATATAGTTTCAGAAAAAAATGTATTAAACGGTAGAATAATTGATAAAAACACTACTAATAAATTAATTGAAGAGGACAAAACAAGAATATATGAAGTTATTAGAGTAATTAATAATAAGCCAGTTTTTTTACTTGAGCATTATGAAAGACTGGTTAATAGCATAAAATTATCTAATTTAGATACGGATATAAATTATGATTCATTTACAAACTGTATAGATTTATTAATAAGTGAAAATGATTTAAGAGATTGTAATATTAGAGTTTCTTTTGATTTGAAAGAAGAGCCTTTGTTATTTATGTATTTTGTGAAAAGCTTTTATCCTGATAAAAGCTACTATGAAACAGGAATACATACTATTACTATTATAAAAGAAAGAGAAAATCCTAATATTAAAAAAAATACAAAGAGTTATAGAGACGAAATAGATTTATTATTAAAAGAGAATGAAGCATTTGAAGCAATATTAGTTAATTTTGACAAAACAATAAGTGAAGGTAGCAAATCAAATGTATTTTTTGTAAAAGGAAACAGCCTAATCACTGCCGAGGATAATGATGTGCTATTAGGTGTAACAAGGAATAAGGTACTTGAGATAGCTGAAAACTCGAATATTAACATAATTAAAAGAAAAATAAATTTAGAAGAAATTAACAGCTTTGATGCCGCTTTTATCACAGGAACATCAAATAATGTTTTACCAATTAAAACAATTAATGATATAATACTTAAGTCTACTACTAACGAAGTTGTTATAACATTAATGAAAGAATATGAAAAAATTATCTTAGAATAGTAGCGCGCACAGCGCACGTACAAAAAGCACAAAAACGACCTCGGGGTCGTTTTTGTGAAGCATTAATATGCATAAAAGGGGTATTGGGAATATATTTGGCTATCGGGGGGATAACCTAATATTATTATAACAAAATTCGACATTATATGCAATAGCTTTTTAAAAAAAATTTTTTGTATTTAATAAAAATTTAGGTTATAATAAAACTATACAAATAAAATTGTTCCAATATTATTATTAATATTGTTCAATATTATTAAATTTTAACATTTGTGAGGAATAAATGAATATATATTTAGACAATTGTGCAACAACAAAAGTAAGAGATGAAGTATTAGATGAAATTATAAATACTTATAGTAAGGATTATGGTAATCCATCTTCACTTCATAGAATGGGATTAACCGTAGAGAAAAAAATTAACATTGCTCGAAAAAGTGTAGCTTCACTTATAAATGCAAGTGAAAAGAATATATTGTTTACTAGTGGTGGAACAGAATCTAATAATTTAGCTATAAATAGCCACATGTTAAAGATAAATAAAAATAATAATATTGTTACTACAATTATAGAACATGCTTCGGTATATAATGTATTTAGGCAATATGAAAAAAAAGGCTATGATGTTAGATATCTTAGTACAGATAGAAATGGATTTGTTGATTTTAACAGTTTAGAACAATTGGTAGATGAAAAAACTGGACTTATATCAATAATATATGTTAATAATGAAATCGGTACAATTCAAAAATTAGACGAAATAATTAAATATGTAAGAAATAAAAATAATAAAATAAAAATTCATGTAGATGCTATTCAAGCTATTGGCAAAATACCAATAGATGTAAAAAAGTTAAATGTTGATACAATGTCATTTAGCAGTCATAAAGTACATGGACCTAAAGGCGTTGGAGGACTATTTATAAGTTCTAGATCTAATTTTGAAGCATTAATGTATGGAGGAGGACAAGAAGAAAGTTTAAGACCAGGAACAGAAAATACACCTGGAATTATTGGCTTTGGAAAAGCATGTGAGCTGATTAAAAATGATTTTAAAGAAGAGGTTAATAAGTTAAATATGCTTAAATCTGCATATGCTAAGAAATTAAGTGAAAGTATAGATGATATAATCATTAATACTATGCTTGATAGTAATAGTGCACCACATGTACTAAGTGTATCCTTTAAAGATGTTAAAGCAGAAGTTTTAGTGCATTATTTAGAAAATTATGATATATATGTATCGACAGGTGCAGCATGTTCATCTAAATCAGATAGTATAAGTAGAACTTTAGAAGCGATTGGATTAAATGAAAACTATATCAATGGTACTATTAGACTTAGCTTTGGATATTTTAATGATATAAATGATGTTGACTTTACTGTAGATAAAATAAAGGAAAGTGTTGAAGACATAAGAAAAATAACAAGAACAAGATAGCTGGAGAGAAAAGAGTGAAGAAAAAACATCTTCACTCTATGGAGGAACTATGTATAATTTAATAGCTTTAAGTATGGGTGAGGTTGCATTAAAGGGAAAAAACAGGGGATATTTCGAGAAAAAATTAATTGATAGAATAAAAAGAAACATTAAAGAGTTTAATAACGTATCTATATTTAAGGATCAAGGTAAGGTTTTTATTGAACCAGAAAATGAAGAAGATGTGGATATGATTATCGAAAAAGTTAAAAAAGTTTTTGGAATAGTTTTACTGAGTCCTTGTATAAAGGTTGAAAAAAATGTTGATGTTATAGAGGAAAGTGTAAAAGAACTATTTTCTCATTTAGTAAAAAATAATAATATCAAAACATTCAAGGTTCAAACAAATAGAACTGACAAAGAATTTGAAATTAAGTCACTTGATTTTAATAGACGATTAGGTGGAGTAATTCTAACCAATTTTAACGATGTTAAAGTAGATGTTCATAATCCTGATATATATATTTATGTTGATATTAAGACCGATTGCTATATTTATTCTGAAAGAATCAAAACTGTAGGTGGACTTCCAATTGGTACTAACGGTAAAGGATTGTTGCTGTTATCTGGAGGAATCGACAGTCCTGTAGCTGGATATATGATGGCTAAAAGAGGTGTAGAGCTAGAAGCCTTATACTTCCATACATATCCTTTTTCTAGTGAGAGAGCTAATGAAAAGGTTAAAAAATTAAGAGATTTATTAGAGGATTACTGCGGTAAAATCAAGCTTAGAAGTGTAAATATGCTAGAGATTCATAAAGCTATAAAAGCTAACTGCCAAGAACGTAATACAACTATTTTAGCTAGAAGATTTATGATGAAAATTGCTGAAAAAATATCAAAGGAAAATGATATTAATATACTTATAACGGGAGAAAGTTTAGGTCAAGTTGCCAGTCAAACTATTGAATCAATGTGCGTTATTGAAAATGCAGTAGAAATCCCTATAGTAAAGCCACTAATAGGAATGGATAAAACCGAAATAGTTAAAATATCTCAAGAAATGGGAACATTTGAAACATCAATTTTACCATATGAGGATTGTTGTCAAATATTTGCACCTAAACATCCTGTAACAAAACCTAAGCTTGAAAATATTTTAGAAGACGAAGAGAATTTAGATATTGAAAATTTAATAGATATAGTTATGCGAACTACTGAAATAAGTTAAAACTAAAAAATTTTATCACCAAACTTAATTGATTACATATATTACTGTAACAAATAAAAAGAGGTGATATGATGTCTGAAATAAAAAGTACTGGTTTTAACGGATGCGGATGTGGCAATAATTGTGGATGCGGATGCGGCTTTGGCTTTGGAGGCTGGGAGATACTTATTATACTTATAATCATTTTTTGTTTCTGTGGCGGAGGATTTGGTAATTTCTTCGGAGGATGCTGTAACAATTAATGAAAATCTAATTGCTGTCGCTTTGGGCAGCAATTTTATTTTGGAGGTAAATATATTGGATAAAATAATAATATATACAGATGGTGCATGCTCTAATAATCAATCATCAGTAAATTATGGCGGATATGGAGCAGTACTCATTTTTAAAGATAACATAAAAGAAATATATGGCGGGGAAAAAAATACAACTAATAATATAATGGAGCTTACAGCTATAATTAAGGCATTAGAATCGTTAAAGCGCAGAGATATACCTGTTAATGTATATTCCGATTCAGCTTATATAGTAAATTGTATTAACAATAAATGGTACATAAACTGGAGGAGAAATGGATGGATTACATCAAAGAAAACTCCAGTTGAAAATAGAGAGCTTTGGGAAAAACTATTAAGCTTAATTGAACATATTGATAACTTTGAGATAATAAAAGTTAAAGGACATGCAGGTGATAAATACAATGAATTAGCAGATGAACTAGCTAGAAGAGGTGCTAATGAGGTTAAATAATAATTTAATTTAGTAAGCTTAGTAGAGGGGTTACTACTTCGAAATACTTTTACTATGAATCTAAGTGAAGCAAAGTTTATATAACGTTTCTGATTCCGTAATTCGGTTTCCCTTATTTTTATAAGGTAGGGAAATCATAGCTACAGATAATCAAAGAAAAATAAAAGGATTTTTCTTTGATTATCTGCGTTTTTTGGCAGGTTTATCTACTAAGCTTTCTGACATTGTTTGTCGAAGCCATAGTCTATATATCGAGCCTTCCCTTTTCTCAGTATTTAAATCAAAGGAGCACGAGAATGGAGAAGAGTGCGACTTTTCGCACCAAAAAGTTAATTTTTATTGTGCCTTAACCATGCTACGCCAAAAATGTTAGTGTGCTAAATTCTCATTTATAAGTCACATATTGAATTGCAGTGAATAGAATAAATAATAAATTTATATTGAGGTGATTCAATGATTAATAGTGTTAATAAAACAAATAAAAAGTGCCCTAATAATACAGTTCAATACGTTGTTAAATCTGGTGATACTTTATATAAAATAGCAACAAGAAATAAAACAAGTATTGAAGTATTATTGGAACTAAATCCTGAATTAAATACTAATCTTTTAATTCCAGGAATAGTAATGTGCATACCTGCAAATGTGACGGTACCTCCAACTACACCACCAGAAGGAAAACCAACTTGTCCTGGTAATGTTGCGCCAATAATGCAACCAGATGGATTGCCAACTTGTCCTGGTAATGTTTTACCAACAGTACCACCATCAGGAGCACCAGTGCCTCCATTAGCACCTTTTGAAGCAATGCCAATACCACAAACAACGCCATCATCAGGATCAGAAACACCAGTGTCACCAATAGCATCATCACCATGGATAAGACCAATACCACCAATGACACCACCATCAGGAACACCAATGCAACCGATGATGCCGCCATCAGGAACACCAATGCAAC
>DLNM01000009.1 GCA_002479485.1 Firmicutes bacterium UBA7510
TACCTCGACTAAATTTTAATTTTTTATGCTAAATATTTTTCGTGAGAATTCTTCACGTTTTTTTGATTAACCATTGCGTATTTTAATGTGGTATCTATTTGTCTATGACCTAACAGTGCTTGTACTAGCTCTATACGCATTCCTCTGTTGATAGCTGTTGTAGCAGCAGTACGTCTAAATTTATGAGGATATGCATCAATTATATTAGCTTTTTCACCTAATTTAGTGATTATACTCTCAATACCGCTAACACTAAGTCTATTATGTGGTCTTTTTAAAGATACAAACAATGCTTCATTCTTGTCTACTCTACTTCTTAGATATTCCTGTAGATGTATTTTTGCCTTAGCGTTTAAGTATGTTTCTCTTTCCTTAGCACCTTTTCCAAATACAATACATTGTCCATTTATAAAATCAATATCTTTTCTATCTAATAACACAAGTTCTCCTACTCTCATTCCTGTAGAAACAAATACATCAACTATAGCTAAATCCCTTATGTTAGTGCATGTATCTCTAATTATTTCAAGTTCTTCTTCTGAATATGGTTTTTTAACTCTAATCTCATATCTTATTTTCTTAATCTTTTTCATAGGATTACGATTTATGTATTCTTCATCAGTCAGCCAAGTGAAGAAACTGCTAAAAATTCTTCTCATATTGTCTATACTAAGATTAGAAATTTTTCTATCATATTGGTATTTAACAAGATAATATCGTATATCGTCAGTTATAATATTCTCAACAACCTTATTATGACTAATGAGAAATTGGCTTAATGTAAGTGCATAACTTTTTAGAGTTTTTTCTGAACATCCTTCTACTTTTTTGGAAGCTAGAAACATTCTTAATATGTAATCATTTTTATTATTATATAAGTCTAGAGAAGTTTCTGTTTGCTGAAAAGTTATACTTCTAAATTTTTCACATAGCGTTAACTGTAGTTTTTGAAGTTGTTTATCATCAAGCATATATTTCATATCTTCAATAATGCTTTGCAGTATTAACTCTTTTATATGCTCACCTCCAAGATGTTAAGCACTTTTATTCTTTAGTAATTTTTTAGTGAAATCATCTCCATCATCTTTTTCTTGAATTTGTGTAATTACTTCTCTTCCACATTCTTTGCATATTACTTTCTCTACATTTTCCATTGCCCAAGCTTTGTAACCACAAGTACAATTGTAAACTTTGAAAGTAATCACCCTCTTTTATAAAATTCTTGACTAAATGATAAATCTTCTATATAATCTTGTTGTTGTAATAATAAATGGAGTATGTACATTGGCAGATGTGCAGCTCCTTTTTTCTTTGTCTTCTAAATCTTTTTTAGCTTTTTCTAGAAATACTTTAAAATCTTTGTTTTTTCCCACGAATCTTATGTTTTCCATTGGTTATCCTTTCTAATTAACATTATTCATTGCTTGCTCTCTTTGTTCTCTTTGCTTTATTGATATCCAAAGGTTTACAAGTCCTTCTTCAATCTCTTTATCTCTAATCTTCTGCTCTTCAGGTGTACGTTTTGGTATCAAGAGATTTATTGTCATACCAGTTTTTTCAGATTTCTTAGTCCTTACTATTTCATATTCCATAAAAACTCACCTCACTACAAAATATGCATTGCTGTTTGTACAATTTCACTCATTTTGCAAATTTTAAAGACATTATTGCATCAGCTATATCATCAAGTTCTTTAATTATCTTTTCATATCTTGGTCTTTCATTTATATCAATTATGCCATCACATGTTATGTCAATTAGCTCGTCTTTTATTTTTATATAATCTGTTACTTCTTTTTGTAATCTAAGAATTGCAGTTGGTAAATCCTTTATATCAATAGTTGGTAAATAATTTTGCAGGTCTTCTTTGCTATTTCTTAAGTGTTGGTATGCTAAATATTGTGTGTTATAAATTTCAATCATGTTTACAACAACCTTATCAGGTGGTATTCGTTTAAACCCTTCATATGCTCTTATGCTTTCTACGCTTATGTCTAATAATTCAGCAGCTTTTTCTTGCGTTATACCTGCACTCTCTCGTGCAATTTGATAAATGTTTCTGTTTTCCATAAAACCTCCTAAATACAATATTTTTTAATATCTTCTTTTGTGCAAACCATTGGCATTTTGCTGAATGTACTACAGCAATAGGATGCACTTAAAAGTGTTATTGTGTTTTTATTTTCTAAAGTCATAAATTTATATATGTCATTGAAGTTACCAAAGTTACCAAAATTAGTTTCTATAACTAACATAATTACCTCCAGTATTTGAAATACTATTTTTAAAAACAATGTAGTTTAAAAATCATTTTATATTTTTATTATTTATGTCTTTTTACTACATTGAGTTTTTAATATATATTGATATAATTTATTTAGCTAACATTTCGTTATCATTATTTTTAAAAAAAATTTCTTCAATGCTAACGTTAAAGATTTGAGATAATTGTCTAGCTTTACCTAAGGTCGGATTTCTCTGTGCTGTTTCCCACATTGCAATAGTTGCATTTGAAACCTGCAACTTTTTTGCAAGTTCGCGTTGAGTTAATTCGTTCTTTTCTCTAAAGTAAGAAAGTTTATTCATATTTTCACCTTGCTTTCTTATTGTTAGCAACATATTATCACTTTATGTTAGCATTGTCAATACTTTTTTAACATTATGTTATCATAATTGAATTTTCAAGTTATTTTAATTGTCTTGCTTACAATATGTGATATAATTTATAAATAGGAGGTATGTTTATGTTAAGCGAAAGATTAAAGCTGTTAAGAAATGAAAAAGATTTATCTCAGCGTGAACTAGCAAATATTTTAAATATTTCCAATGGTACTATAGCAATGTATGAAACTAATAAACGACAACCAGACAATGATACTTTAAGTAAAATAGCAGATTTTTTCAATGTTTCAATTGACTATCTTTTAGGCAAGACTGACATAAAAAAACCTCAAAATATAGATGAAAAATATTCAGTACTTTTAAACGATGAGGAACTTGCTGAAGCACTTGAAGAATTGATGGATTTATCTGATAACGATAAAAAGGAAATAATTGATTATATTAAATTTAAAAAAAATAAAGAAAATGAATTAAATAAAAAAATTTAATAAACAAAAGACTAAATACAAAGTCAAATTAAAAAATTACAGTTTTATTTGGGGATTAATTCATCATTAGGGGGAAATGACATAATTGAATAAAATTATTAAAGTATATTAATCCTATACCTTTTTTTGAGTATAGGATTTTATTTTTATATTTACTGCAAAATTTGTAATATAATGAAATATTAGGATATATAATTTAAAATAAATTTTCATGGAGTAATTTTATGTTTAATATTTTAAAAAAATTATTTAAATTCAAAAATAAAGAAATTCAATTGAGTTCAATAGACTTACCAATATTTAATAATAATTTTGGATTTTTAAATTATACAAAATTTAAAGTTACAGGAATAAACATTTTAACTAATCGAAAAAAAGGCATTGAAGTAGATGCTAAAACAAAAGAAGATTCTATATCTATCGCTAAAACTAATAATCTGAAAGAACCATTTTCAGTAGAAATCATACCTTTTAGAGAACCTAGTGATAGACAGTTGAACTATGCAAAAGACTTAAATGTTTACGTTCCAGAGAATGCATGTTTAGAGGATGTAATATGTATTATTAGCAGAATGGTAGACGATTATGAATATCAAAATGATAAGTATTCTCCTAATGTTGGACTAGCTGAATATGCTGATATGATGGGGCTTAAATTTTCTAAATTCATAGGAAANNCAGAGATTATATAATTATATCTTTAATTCTCTTGAACTTAAAGATAAGATAGCATTCTTTATATTTTCTGTTTATAGGTGGTCGTGCGATGACAGACATGCTAATCTGAATACTTCACCACACAAAAACTTATTTTATGAATTTGCTGAAAATAATCTATCAAATGAATCTTTTATAAAATCTATGAATAAATACTCTGGAAAAGATATTAGATTTTTTGGCGAATTAAGCACCTCAGATGGATATGTTCAAACAGGTGGCAGTATTAATACTATAGCATATAAAACATGTATTGAATTTCTAAAGAAAAATTTCAAAGTTAAAAATGTTATTAGTAAAGCTTTTTAGCAAGAAGTAGTTAAATCTAACAGATGCCATATAGATAAAAATAAAAATTATTTATAGACAATGATAAAATTGAGATTAAAACATCTTAGGGGAATATGATAATCCAATACCTTTTTTGGAGTATAGGATATAATGGAGACAAACATATGATTAAGTTGATAAAGAGTAACATAAAAAGTTTTAGTAAATATTTAAAGGAAAACAAATTTGCTGTAATTACAGCTACAGTAGCGTACTTGACTGTATTAGTTATGAGTTGGTATTCTTTTCTTCCAATTAACTCAATTGATGTAAATTCTACTCAAAACGAAATAAATGATTTTATAAATAAATTTAATATTATAGTATTAATAGCTAATGCATTTTTAATTTATACTGTACTAGCTTTA
>DLNM01000027.1 GCA_002479485.1 Firmicutes bacterium UBA7510
CAGTTCACTGGTGGTTTTGATTATTGAAATTAGTATTAGAATGTAGCTGAGCTATATTTTTATTGAAAATTGGAATATCATTCATTCTTGACTTTATAATATGATAATAGTAAACTTAATTGTATACGAAGTAAAATTACAGTATACTAGTCATGATTTTAATCAGGGATTAGTGTATGTACTGGAGGAGCTTTATGGAAAAAAAATATTCAGTAATGATTGCGTTGTTAACTGTAGTAGCCTTATTCTTTTCTGTATTAACAACAGACAACTCTATAACAAGAAAATTGAATATAAATATAACAGAAACTGACAATGAAATTGATAATATATATTTTGAAGTTAAAAATGATTATTATGTATCTAAATATGGAAAAATTAGCACAGAAAAGTGGAAATCTGTTGATAATGATAGTAGCGGATTCGATAATGCTAAAGATTTTTTAACAACTGTTGATAATTACGTTTTATTAATAAGTGATTATATTGGAATGCCCAACTGGTTAGAATTACATAAGGCAAAATATAGAGAAGATTATTATTTTGAACCAGTTATTGATTTTAGCTTTGTTGAAAATGATGAAGAAATGTCATACGCTGAGCATTACTTAAAGCTAAGAATAAAATTGAACATTGATTCCTTTGAGGAAAACTTTTTAACTTTAGCTAGAGATATAACTCACATAATAACTGGAGAGAGTAAATCTCCAAGTTTAAGTGAGGGATTAGGCTTTTATATCCAAGATGAAATCGGTATGAATGTGAACAAGCTAAGCTATGGTATAGATATTTTTACTTGTTCTAAGGATTATATTAGTGACGATTTTAGTGCAACTATATCAAGAATAGGTACAACCTACGGCAATGTTACTGTAGCTAACAGAGACTCTTTTTATATACTAAGCAATTCATTTTGTAGGTATTTAATTGAAAACTATGGAATGAAAAAGTTTATGGAAGTATATAAATCAGAAGATGTTGAAACAGCTTATAGTGACGTATATAATTTATCCTTAGAAGAATTAAAATCTTCATGGCTAAAATATGTTGAAAATTATGATAACTATATGGAATTATCTAAAAAATATATGACTGATAAAAATAAAAAGACTATAAAAAAAGTCGGAACAATAAATAATATTGATGAATTGGGTGGAAGCATAAAAAATAAAACATTTTTTATACTAAATAAATCCTTTAATGAATATTTGAAAAAAGAGTATGGTGTATCAAAATACAATAAACTAATGGAATCAAATAATAATTATCACAATATTTATGGTAAAAGCGTAACAGAATTGAGAAATATGTGGCAAGAGTATGTAAAAGGCTTATAGTTATTTTTAATACAGCTTAACAAAAAAATTAATTTAAATTATATAAATAGACTATAAAGGAGATTTACATGAAGTATTATAATTTAAAAATTGCAGGACTGACGCGTGACCTGCCAATTATTAAGATATCAGATGATTTGTCTATAGCAAGCTTTGTGGTTTTAGGAGATTGTGAACTTATTACTGCTACTGCTAAAGAACTTATAAAAAAAATTCCTGATGTAGATTACTTTGTTACTGCAGAGGCTAAGGGAATTCCTCTTGTACATGAATTATGCAGACTAAGACAGATGCCATATTATATAGTTGCAAGAAAGAGCATTAAATCATACATGAATGGTACTATAACTATTGATGTAAATTCTATTACAACTCAGTCAAAGCAGATTTTATGCCTAGATGGAAAGGATGCAGAGCTAATAAAAAATAAAAAAATAGCTTTGATTGATGATGTTATTTCTACAGGAGAGTCTCTAAAAGCACTAGAAAAGCTTGTAATAAAATCAGGTGCTGAAATTATTTGTAAAGCAGCAATATTAGCAGAAGGAGATGCAGCTTTAAGAAAGGATATTATTTATCTCGAAGAACTACCGTTATTCTCAACTGATAAATAGAATATTTGGGACGTAGCTTAAAATATTAACGTCCCTATTTTATTTTACACTATTATTAGCATTATTATTAGAATAAGAGAAGATATAATACCATGGACAAACTTCACCTTAATATACTCCAATATATTAACTTCAACATTAGAAGTAACTGTTATTGTCTGAAATATAATTGAACAGCCTGCAAAGCTTATTAAGAAATTTATTAATATTAGCTTTACTTCAATAGGCAATAATGAAGAGCATATAATATCACAGCCATTGGTCAGTTCTAACATTCCAATTAATAAACTTACTAATATTTCCTTCACTCCTGATCCATTACCTGTAAATACAATAGACATAATATATTCAGATATTATAGAAAAAATTATAATTACTCCTGCAATAGTAAGTATACTTAATATTGATTTTGATATAGCATTGCTAAAAGCTTCATTAAATGAGACATGTTTAATGAAGTTTTCTTTTTTTGAAATTTTAATACTTCCAAAGTCCTTTTTAATTAATTTACATAAAACTAGGGCTCCAATATAATGAGGTAAAACAATATATAAAAGTAGATTCATATCTTTAAGCATAGATAGTACAACTACAGCTGATATAAATTGAAAGCTACATAAGTTTGTGAAAGTAAGAAGATATTTACCCTCGCTGTCTGAAATTTTTTTATTTTTTACTATTAAATCCGTTGCTAAAGCTCCTGATGGATATCCAGATACAACGCTTATAATAAATGGTATAATTGCGAAAGAACTTCCTAGTATTTTTTTAGATACTAATGATATCTTTTCTAATACATCATATAAAAAGCTATATTGAAGCAATATGTTTGATAATATAAACATAGGAAATAAAACAGGCAATATTTTATTATACCATAAAGTAATTCCGTTTATAGCTCCCGCTCTTACAATATTAGGCTGAATAAAAAATATTATAATTAAAATTAATGCAAATATAGGTGCTAAATTTTTTTTAATCATAAATATACACCTCCAAGATAACTATATTGTCCCAATATAAATAATATGCTAATATTTTTAATATATTTATATATATCCAAAATATATAAAAATTTATAATATTTGTAAAAAGTTGTTGACAGAGAATTCTTTGTATGATATTCTACTACTCAAGTTGATAGAGGCGCGGCTAAGATTAGTAACTGGTGGAGAAGGCATTTTATGATACCAGTAAAAGGCAAGGTCGCCGAAGGGTAAATCAGGCATGATTTGCTAACTGGGCTGATATAAAATATATATCAGACTCCTGCTTTTAGTTAAAATATTTGAAAAAAGCAGAGGAGCTATTGATGTCGACACGAATAAGCATGCTATTTTTGTTGCGTCAATAGGACGCAACTTTTTTTATGCAATTATCTATTTTAAACCTATGGATCCAGTGTTTTTATTGATGAGAGCATAAATAATTTTAAACAATTATATAAATAGCTTGTATGGAGGATTAAAAATGTCGATTTTTACAGGATGTGCTGTTGCAATTGTAACACCTTTTTTGTCAGATGGAAGTGTTGATTATGAAAGCTTTAGTTCCTTAATTAACTGGCAAATTGAAGAAGATATTGACGCAATTGTGGTATGTGGCACAACAGGAGAAGCATCAACACTTAGTGATGATGAAATAATTGAAGTAATAGATTTTGTAATTAAAAAGGTAAATGGCAGAGTACCAGTGATTGCTGGAGCTGGTAGCAATGATACTAAGCATTGTATAGAAAAAATGCAAAAAATCCAAAGGCTTGGAGTTGATGGATTGCTACTTGTTACGCCATATTATAATAAATGTTCTCAAGATGGACTAAAAAAGCATTATCTAGCGTGTGCTGATAGTGTTAATATACCAATAATTTTATATTCTGTTCCAAGCAGAACTGGAGTGAATATTAATCCAGATACTGTTTATGAACTGTCTAAACATAAAAATATAATTGGTATTAAGGAAGCAAGCGGTAATATATCCCAGGTTGTTGAGATTGCTAGGTTAGTTTCTAAGGATTTTTCAATTTATTCGGGAAATGATGATTTGGTTATTCCAATTATGGCGTTAGGTGGCAAGGGATATATTTCGGTAATTGCTAATATTGCACCAAAAGTATCACATGAGATGTCTAAAAAATATTTGAACGGAGATGTTAAGGCAGCTTGTGATATTCAATTACAGATGAAGCCGTTAATTGACTCCTTATTTGAGGATGTTAATCCTGTACCGGTTAAAGCTGCACTTCATATGATGGGTAAATGTGAGCTTGAGTATAGATTACCATTATGTGCACCAAATCAAAGAATTATAGAAAGCTTAAATAGAGAAATGCTCACTTTTGGTATTCTTAAATAAATGCTGTAGGAGGATGGAGAATGATTAATATTATAATTCATGGCTGCTATGGTAGGATGGGAAGAATCTTGCATAATACTATCAGTTCTATGGACAATTGTAAAATTGTAGCAGGGGTAGATATTTCAGCAAATGACCATAAAAGTAGTTTAAGAGACTCAATATATGAATTTCCTGTATATACAAATATTGAAGATTGTAGTGTAAATGCTGATATTGTAATAGATTTTACAAATTACAAATCAATAAATGGTTTAGTTAAATATTGCATAAAGCATAAATTACCTGTAGTTATAGCAACTACTGCGTTAGGAAGAGAAGAGCTTGAGTTATTGGAATTTGCATCATCAAAAATACCTATTTTTTACTCTTCTAATATGTCAGTAGGTATTAATGCAATAGTAAACAGTATAGAGCATATTGTACCTCATTTAGAAGAGGATTTTAACATGGAAATTATTGAGAAGCATCATATAAATAAGATTGATTCACCAAGTGGCACTGCATTATTACTTGCAAATACAATCAATGAAGCTTCTGCTGAAAAGAAAAATTATTTGTATGGACGCTTTGGAAAGGATAATAAATGTAATGCTAATGATTTGTGTATTCATTCTGTTAGGGGAGGAACAATTTGTGGCGAACATACTATTGTTTTTGCAGGATATAATGAAGTTATTGAAATTACGCACAGAGCATATTCCAGGGATATTTTTGCTATAGGAGCCATCAGGGCAGCTAAGTTTTTAATAAATCAAGAAAATGGTCTTTATTCCATGTCAAATTTAATAAGTTAATCCTAAAGGTTAATTATAGTAAAAAATGGTTATTTTACACAAAAAATGCATGGAGGTATATATGACAAATATATATAATAATAAAAAAATTAGAGTCGGCATTGTTGGATATGGTAATTTAGGCAAAGGGGTAGAATTATCAGTATCACAAAATCATGATATGGCATTAATAGGTGTTTTTACAAGAAGAAATCCTAAAACAATTAAGACTTTATTTAAATCTACTAAAGTCTTTTCCATAGATGATGCCGACACAATGAAAAATGAAATAGATGTAATGATTTTATGTGGGGGAAGTGCAACAGATTTATTGCAACAAAGTATATATTTTGCTAAGAATTTTAATATAATTGATAGCTTTGATACACATGCAAAAATACCACATCACTTCTCAGCTGTAAATAAGACAGCATTAAGCTCTGGTCATATAGCTATAATATCAGTTGGTTGGGACCCCGGACTATTTTCCCTTAACAGACTTTATGCAGAATCAATTTTACCTTTTGGTGCCACTTACACTTTTTGGGGTGATGGCGTTAGTCAAGGTCATTCTGATGCAATTAGAAGAATAGACGGAGTTGAAGATGCAGTTCAATACACTATTCCGATACAGGAAGCTATTGATACTATTAGAAGTGGTGAAATGCCTTTATTAAGCGCTAAACAAAAACATAGAAGAGTGTGCTTTGTAGTAGCAGAAGAAGCTTTTGATAAAGACGAAATAAAAGATAAAATAGTTAATATGCCGGATTATTTTATTGACTATGATACGAAAGTGTATTTTATTTCAAAGGAAGAGCTTCACGAAAAACATAGTAAAATGAAGCACGGTGGATTTGTACTAAGAAGTGGATTTACTGGACAAAATAATAATACAAAACATATATATGAATTTTCATTAAAGCTTGAATCAAATCCAGAATTTACAGCCAGTGTTCTTACTGCATATGCTAGAGCAGCATTTAAGCTAAGATTAGAGGGTGCTAAAGGAGCTAAAACTGTTTATGATATAGCACCATCATATATATATCCAGGTTCAAATAGTAAACTAAGAAAAGAATTTTTATAGGATAGAAGGGTAAAAAAAGCGAAGAAGAAACACTCTTCGCTCTATGGAGGTATATATTGAAAAATACAATAAAAAGAGAAAATGTTACAATAAATGACGGCGTATTATTCTTTGATGGCTTTAATACTGTTGAATTGGCAGACAAATATAATACACCATTATACGTAATATCAAAAAACTGTATAAAAAATAAGTGTAGCGAGCTTAAAAATAAATTTTTAAATAAATATGATAATACTCGTGTTGCATATGCAGGTAAAGCGTTTTTAAATATTCAAATGTGTAAGATTATTGAAGATGAAGGGTTTTGCTTGGATGTTGTTTCAGGTGGAGAATTGTATACAGCTATAAAAGCAGGATTTCCTGCTGAAAAAATAGAGTTTAACGGCAATAACAAGACCAATGAAGAACTTGAACTAGCAATTGATTATGGAGTTGGGAGGATAATTGTTGACGGTACAACAGAGCTTTCAAAAATTGAAAGTATTTGTGCTAATAAAAATAAAACAGTAAAAATTCTATATAGAATTACACCAGGTGTTAAAACTCATACACATGATTATATATCTACAGGTAAAAAGGATTCAAAATTTGGTATACCACTTGATGAAGATGTAATATATAAAGCCATCAAAGAAGCGATTTCATCGCAGTATGTTGAATTTTTAGGATTTCATTTTCATATTGGTTCACAGCTTTTTGATAATCATAGCCATTTAGCAGCACTGGAAACTTCATTAAAGCTAATTAAAGAAACAAAAGCAAGATATGACTACAGTATTTCAGAACTTAATTTAGGTGGTGGTTTTGGAATTTGCTATACTGACGAAATTGTTAAGCCATACAGTTATTTTCTTGATCCATTAATGAAGAGAATACAAGAATTTTCTGACGAAATAGGCTTGAAAAGACCTGCTGTTGTTATAGAGCCGGGTAGAAGTATAATTGGAGAGGCTGGTATTACTTTATATAGAGTTGGTGCTATTAAGGAAATTAAAAATATTAGAAAATATATAGCGGTTGATGGTGGAATGACTGATAATATTCGTCCTGCATTATATGATGCAAAATATGACGCAGTTATAGCCAATAGAGCTACAGAGGATAATACTGAAGTTGTTACAGTTTGCGGAAAATGCTGTGAAACTGGTGATGTTCTAATTAAGGATATTGAGCTTTCTACTCCAAAAGAGGGTGATATTTTAGCGGTATTTTCTACAGGAGCATATTGTTATACAATGGCCAGCAATTACAATAGAAATCCAATTCCTGCGGTTGTATTATTAGATAATGGAATATCAAGTATTATGGTTAAAAGACAAAGCTACGATGATATGATATCTTTAGATGTAATCTAAATATTGTTAATAAAATTGTTTCAATATTATTAATAAAAAGTGGGGACAATTAATTGTTCCCACTTTTATATTACTTAATATAAGATACATATTTTTTATATTCAAGATTACATAAATTTTCTTTAGATTTAAAAGGTATATAATATATGTTAGTTGATTTACTTGTAAGATTGAAGATTTTATCCTTTGATATATCAATACCATTTCTTTTATAATCAGAGAATTTTGTAATTATAAAAGTATTATTTTCCTTTGCATGATTCAAAATTTTCTTACCATTTGAATTGAAAGCTAAGGCTTTAACATAATCATTATCATTTTCCTTTAAATAATTGATGTCTTCTGTAGTTATATCTAGAAGAATATTTAACAATATACGTCTTATTCTTGAGTATGTATAACGCTTTGATTTAATTGACATTATAAACTCGTCAAGGCTTTTGTATTTGCAAGCATTATCATAAATTTTGTTTTCTAAGCCTTCAGTTACATCATATATATTTTTTAAATAGCTTTTATTTGAACTAATTATCTTATAATATATGAGATCTAAATAGTTATCAAGAGTATTAAATAGCCTATGTTCTTTGTAGTAATCTTTTAATAAGGTATATGTGCTAGGAGGTAATGAAGCTTTAGTTTTAATCAAATTTAAAGCTAAAATCTCATTTCTAATAGCTGTAGCACTAGCAAATTTATGTGTAATTTTATTATCATTATGATTAGCCATATGCCTTTTTATTGGCAAAAAATCTACATTAAAATCAATTTTTTTTGCAGCCTTTATATATTCCAAACCTAATGTATTGTTTGGAGATAATATTAAATCATCTGTGCAACTACAAGTCTTATTTAGAAGAGTATTAACTGTATTATTTATAGCACTTGGATAAGATAATCCTTCACTAATATATTTTTTAAGCAAGAAATTATACTCTTTAGTATTATCTAATTGAAAATCAACAATTTTATATAGTAAATTAATATCAGTATTTTCACAACCGAAGCTAATTGTTGATACATTTAATTTTTTTAGTTCTTTTATGGCTCCAAGTGCGAAAAGCTCTGCATTTTGACATGAAAAAGGGAAGGGTAGTTCTATAACTAAGTCTACACCGTTTTTTACAGCCATCTCGGCGCGTTTATATTTATCTACTATGGCAGGCTCTCCACGTTGAACATAATTGCCACTCATAACAACCGCTATTGTATCGCATTGTGATGCCTTTTTAGCCATTTCTAATTGATATTTATGTCCGAGATGAAAGGGGTTATATTCTGCTACTATTCCTAATATTTTCATATTCGTTTTTCCAATCTTATATCAGTATTTTATTTTTTTCTAAGCTAAATATTTATCCATAGATTCTTCCATATTCTATAATCGCTTTTTGTGTATATTCACATACAAAGGCTGTCTTGTTTTCTGTATATCCATCACGGTTATGTTGTTTGGTACTAGTTCTTCCAGTGACATTTCTAATAAAGGTTTACTCATAAAAATACCTACTTATAATTATCTATTATTTAATTCAGCATAATTAAGTATATCTCTGCAAAGGAAAATTATTAGCGCAGAGATTGCAACATTCCAGATAAATGATGACAGAAGTATTGTCACTGTTTCTGGTATTGCAGCTAATCTTGCTGTCAATAAAAATCCAAATATAAATCCAGGTGCAGCAAGTAAAAGCATTATAATAAAATATAGGAAAAAAATTAAGGTTTTACTAGTTAATGTTCCAAGAACTCTTTCTATTAATATATTACCTGACATAAACAAGACCCCAAAGCCTATACGAGCTACTATACATATTAAAATTTCATGAACAGGAGCTTTAATAATTAAACCGATTGGTATAAATAATATTATTGCTTCCACAATTATCTTAAATATATTTTCCTGTGCTACACAAATAAGCTTTTTAAATGGATCAGCAGGTATCATATATATATAAGGCTGCGTTAATTCTCTTATCCATCTTCCCATTGCAACAGTGAAAACTTGCATGTAGGTAGCAAAGACAAATGCTGGTATGATACTATTAGTTTCTCTCATAAAAAGAGCAAAGAAAATACACATAGCGATAAATATAAGTGAGTTTTTATCTATAAATAGCATTCCAGAGCGTCTGTTTTCTAACATATGCTTGTAGAAAAACACATTAGGTCCAAAGCCTTTATTAATTCCTGTTTTTCCAACTTTAACGTTTTTTGGTGCATCAGAAATTTTACCTTCTTTTTTTGCAGTAATTGCTGAGAAGGATACTTCAGTTGCCTGTAATACATCCTCATAAAAATCAGCTTTGGCTCTTGCTACTAAGAAAACAAGTGCTATAACATAAGCAGTTACTGCTAATAAACTTAATGCTATATTTGCAAAGTTAAGTGTCATTATGCCTACAGCACAAGCTTTTAACCAACCAACTACGGGTACAAATGATACCCATGTAGCATTTGCAGAATCTACAATTACTTTTAGCTTATCTGAATTCGTTAACAATGAATCCTTAAGGATTAGTGCTAGTACAATTACGCATATTGCAATTATTGCAGCTTTTAATTGTTTTTTTAGCTTTTCATTGCTGCTAGTAAAAGAGTATATAGTCATTGCAGTTAGCTGAGCACAGAACATTGTAATGCAATAACCAACAAATATGGCAAATAAACCAAAAACACCAAGACCATAGGTATTTTGAAGCCATGCATATTGGAAAAATAAGAAAAATCCTATCCATAGCGATGTACCCATTTGCTTAATTAATCCGTATATTAATATCTTTTTAGATGAAATTGGTGCCATAAATAACATGCTTATATCTGCCATAGAGTAAAAGCTAGCTCCAGATGAAAATCCAGCCATAGCAGTCATTATAAAAGAAAATGCATATAATGCAAATGTTCCTGCGTATAGCTCGTGTGCATCTCTCATATTCTCAGGAGTTGGAGTATCCATATTTCCAGTAAAAATTACAACTCCTAGGAGTGCAATAAAAATAACAACAAGCACTAGTTTTGCAGGGTGATTTTTCAAATCCTTTATAGTATTTTTTATATTTGTAAAAAATAAATATTTTAATGCGCTCACTATAGTTCAGCCTTCCTTTCTGTGATTTCAAAGAATAGCTGCTCTAGAGTTTTTTCATCTTCAGAAGTTGTTTTGTTGTACTTTGTAGCTGCAAATGATCCATTCATCATAATATGAGCAACATCCCAATAATCCTCAACGCTATCGATCATATGAGTACTAATTAAAACAGATGAACCTTGATTTTTTAGTTCAACAAACATATTTTTTAATTCTTTTATAGCGTGTGGATCTAACCCTACCATTGGCTCATCAAAAATTATAACACGTGGCTTATGTAATATAGCACAGCAAATGCTAACCTTTTGTTGCATACCCTTTGATAGTTCCTTTCCAAGCTTATCTTTTTTATCCATTAATTCAAATCTGGTTAATAATTCCTCAGCATAACTTTTCCAATCAGTTAAGCTATAGGCTCTAGCAATGAATTCTAAGTGCTCCCATACTGTAAGCAAATCATAAACTGCTGGCATTTCAGGAACATATCCTAATGCTTTTTTAGCTTCGATTGTTTTGTTTTTAAATCCGCATATGTCAATTTCTCCCTCAAATCTTAATAGACCAGATATACATTTAATTATAGTAGATTTACCTGCACCATTAGGACCAAGTAATACTGCGATTTGTCCGTCTTCAACACAAAAGCTAATATTATTATTAGCTATTACTTTACCATACTTTTTTGTAACATTGAATACATTAAACACTGTTTTTCCCTCCGCTTGTTTTATATTGATATATTTGTATTATAAAACAAAGATTTAACAATATCAAGAAATAATATGCAAAAAGGTAAAAAAAATTTACCACATAATTTTATAAAAATAAAAACTTATATTTTATTTAAAAATTATCTATGATATAATATGCGTAGCATATTTAAAATGGCTCGACGTAGTCGAGACTATGATATAATAGCTTTATTATGAAATTGTATATATAAGATAGGTGATATAAATGTGTGTGACTTTAGTTGTTGGTGGAGCAAGAAGTGGAAAAAGCACTTTTGCAGAAAATAAAGCAAAAGAATATGGTGGTAATATTACATACTTAGCTACATCTGTTATAACAGATGAGAGTATGGCGGATAGGGTAAAAAAACATAGAGCACAAAGACCACAGGAATGGAAAACTATAGAGAGATATAAAAATTTTAGCGAACTACAAAATGATATTGATTTTGTAAACTCTGATACAATTATGATTGATTGTATAACAACCTTAATAACTAATTTTATGATTGATAGCGGTATAGACTTTGATAATTGTAAAGTTGTAGAAGTTAATAACTTGGAATCTAAAATTAAAGAAGAAGTGTTAAATTTAATTTCTTTATGTAGAAATCTAAATAAAAAATTGATTATAGTTTCTAATGAAGTTGGACTAGGGGTCGTTCCTGCATATTATATGGGAAATTTCTTTAGAGATATTAGTGGTAGGATTAATTCAAGTATTGCTATAGAGGCTGATAATGTTTATTTCACAGTATCAGGTATACCAATGAAGCTAAAAAGCAAAGGGGTTAATATAAAATGTTCAGAGGATTTTTAGTGCTGATATCATTCTTTACAAGAATTCCAATTGGAAAAAGAATTGAATACAATGAAGAGGAGTTTGTGAAAGGATTATCACTATATTCTTTAATTGGACTCATAATAGGATGTTTTCTAGCTGTTGGATATTTTGTAGGTAATTTTTTAGAAATTATTTATATAAAAGGATTGATAATTACAGCTATTTATATTATAATAACAGGCGGTATACATTTAGATGGCGCATCTGATACTGTTGACGGTTTGTTTTCAGGTAGGACAGGCGATAAAATTTTTGAGATTATGAGTGATTCTCGAATCGGTGCATTTGGAGTTATAAGTCTTATTTTAATACTGATGTCACAGGTTTTATTTTTTTCACATATCGGTTTATATACTTTGTTATTAGTTCCAATGGTGGGTAAGGCCAGTGTAGTAGTTGCATGTTCAAATATGAATTACGCTAAAAAAGGTGTTGGGATGGGTACTTTGTTTGTAGAATCAATTAAAGCAAAAGAATTATGCTTTAATGTGGCAACTGTTTTAGTTGTATGTGCCATTGTGCCGGGATACATAGTTAATATTATGTCAACTATTTTAACGTTCATTTGTGTATTAATGATAGGCAAATGGATAAAGGGTAAAATTTCTGGTATGACCGGAGATACATGCGGATTTGTTGCAGAGATATCACAGATAATATTTATGTTTTTTAGCTTAATTATCGGAAAGATGTGAAAAAAACACTTCACGCTATGGAAAAATCAAAAAACGATTTTTCATCTTTATTTATGATACCACTACGTGGCATATTGAGAGGTTAGTATGAAATTATATTTAGTTAGACATGGAGAATCAGAAGGAAATCATAAACGTATATATTGTGGACATACTAATGTGGAATTAACACAAAAAGGTAAACTTCAAGCCCAGAATATGGCCATGTTGTTTAAAGATATTCATATTGAAAAAATTTATTCCAGTCCATTAATAAGAGCTTATAATACTGCTATTGAAATATCTAAATTAAAGAATATTGAAATAGAAACAAGTGATTTATTAAAGGAAAGAAATTTTGGTGACTTTGAAGGATTAAACTGGGAAGAAATAGAATCAAAGTACCCAGAAGAAGCAAAAAAATGTATCGAACAAGAATTATGGTATGAATATAAAAATGGGGAGACCTTTGATAATGTAATTAAAAGGGTATCAAAATTTTTTGAAAATATAACTGACAATTCTGTTATTGTAGCACATGGTGTTTTAATTAGATCAATTTTATACTATTTAAATTTTATTGGCTATGATAATATGTATGAATATCCAATTGGAAATTGTCATGTTTTATATATTGAGGATGATAAGATACATTATTTAAATAGGTAGCTATAAGATCATTTAGATTTTATATATATATATTAAATAGTTTAACAAAGTCGAGGCTATAATGACTCAGCTTTGCTAAGACTATATTATAATAAAAATTTAATTTAATTTTTTTCAGGAGGATTAACATGAATGTATTAGTAATTAACTGTGGTAGTTCATCATTGAAATACCAGTTAATAGACATGAAAGACGAAAAAGTTTTGGCTAAAGGTTTAGCTGAAAGAATTGGAATTGAAGGTAGCCAAGTTAAGCATGAAGCTACTGGAAAAGAGAAAAAAGTTTATACAGATTCATTAGCAACTCACAAAGAAGCAATTAATACTGTATTAAATGCTTTAGTTGACCCAGTATACGGTGCTGTAAAATCATTAGATGAGATTGACGCTATAGGTCATAGAGTTGTTCACGGAGGAGAAAAATTTGCTGGTTCAGTTGTTATAACTGATGAAGTTGTAAAAGCTATGGATGAGTGTACAGATTTAGCGCCATTACATAATCCTCCAAACATTATAGGAATAAATGCTTGTAAAGAGTTATTACCTAGTGTACCAATGGTTGGAGTATTTGATACTGCTTTTCATCAAACAATGCCTGAAGAAGCATTTATTTACCCACTTCCATATGAATTATATAAGGAATTAGGAATTAGAAGATATGGTTTCCACGGAACTTCACATAAATTCGTTGCACAAAGAGTTGGCGAAATATTAAATAAAGATATCAAAGACTTAAAAATTATTACTTGCCACTTAGGTAATGGAGCAAGTGTTACAGCTATAAAAGATGGCAAATCAGTAGATACAAGTATGGGATTAACTCCACTTGAAGGATTAGTAATGGGAACAAGATGTGGAGATATAGATCCAGCTATTGTAACTTTCTTAATGGAAAAGAAAGGATTAAGCATCAAAGAAGTTAATAACTTAATGAACAAAGAATCAGGAGTATTAGGTATATCTGGTGTTAGCAGCGACTTTAGAGATATTGAAGGCGAAGCAGAAAAAGGAAACAAAAGAGCTCAATTAGCACTTGATAAATTCTATTATACAGTTAAAAAATATATAGGTTCATATGCAGCAGCTATGGGCGGTGTAGATGTAGTTATTTTCACAGCTGGACTTGGAGAAAATTCAGCACCAGCTAGAGAAGAAGTTTGTAAAGGTTTAGAATTCTTAGGAATATCAATTGATACTGACAAAAACAATACTCGTGGAAAAGAAGTAGAAATATCTAAAGATGGTTCTAACGTAAAAGTTTTTGTAATTCCAACAAATGAGGAATTAATGATTGCAAGAGAAACTAAATCTTTAGTAAAATAATTTCTTGACAAAATAATCATATTCTCATATAATTGACTTTGTAAGTCAAAAAAGGGTGATATAATGTTAATTAATTTAAAGAAATTCCTGCTATCTGATGACTTAGTTATGAATGTAAATGATACATTAACTATAACAGATGAGGAACTATTAGAAAAAAATAAGTTGAATAAAGACATTCAGTTTAATGGTAAGTTTTTTAAAGTGGAGAAAAGCTTATTATTAAATGCGGAGTTTACTTATTCTTATTCTGAGACTTGTGCGAGATGCTTAGAGGTATTTGAAAATAAAATTACAGCTAATTTCAACGCAATTATAGTTGATGAAGTCGATGAAGATTATGAAGCAGAGGATATAGAAATATTGATTAAAGATGGCTGTATTGATTTGGAAGAACCAATAAAGCAAATCGTGTATTTGTCTATGCCAATGAAAGCTTTATGTAAAGGTGACTGTAAGGGTATATGCCCTATGTGCGGCATTAATCTAAATACAGGTAAATGTGAATGTAATGATTTCGTTATAGACCCACGATTAGAAAAATTGAAAACTTTGTTAAGAGATTAAGGAGGTGTCACAATGGCAGTACCTAAGAGAAAAACTTCAAAAGCAAGAAGAGATAAAAGAAGAACAGCTAAATGCAGAATGACAATTCCAGCAGTTATGGAGTGTCCTCAATGTCACGCAGCTAAAAGACCACACACAGTATGTGGTGAGTGTGGATATTACAACGGTAAAGAAGTAGTAACAGTTGAATAAAAAATAGTACTTTTGTACTATTTTTTTTTCTCATAAAATGTTAGTATTTTAGCATTTTATATAAGACTAATTTTTTGTTTAATTAAAAATTAATTGCATATTGCAATTGATTTACAATTGCGCTATACTAACACATAGGAAATTAATATAAGGAAGGTGCCTTATGAAAATAATTGTAGATGCTATGGGTGGAGATAATGCACCTGATGCTATAGTTAAAGGATGTTTACTAGCAAGAGATGAGTATAATGTCAATATTGTATTGTCTGGTAAAGAGGATATAATAAAAAAATGTATTGAAAGCGAAACTAAAGATTATAAAAATATTGAAATTTTAAATGCTGAAGATGTGATAACAAATGATGATAAACCTGTAATGGCAATAAGAAGAAAAAAGGAATCCTCGCTTGTTAAGGCTTTATATGCTGTAAAAAACAATGAAGCAGATGCAATAGTTTCAGCTGGAAGTACAGGTGCACTTTTAAGTGGTGCAACACTAATTATAGGTAGAGTTGGCGGACTTGAAAGGCCTGCACTTGCACCATTTATACCAACAAATAAAGGTTTTTCTTTGCTAGTTGATGCCGGAGCCAATGTTGATTGTAAGCCAGAATATTTGATAGATTTTGCTATTATGGGTAGCATATATGTTAAACATGTATTAAATATTGATAATCCAAGAGTAGGTTTATTAAATATTGGTGGAGAAGAAGGTAAAGGAAATAAGTTAGCAATTGATACATATGAGCTTCTTAAAAATTCTGATTTGAATTTTAGCGGAAATCTTGAAAGTAGATATGTTTTGAATGGCGATGCGGATGTAATTGTTGCAGATGGATTTGCAGGCAATGTTCTATTAAAATCCATTGAAGGCACAGCATCATACATTATGAAAGGTTTAAAGGAAGAGTTAACGTCAACCTTTATATCAAAAATAGGTGCTTTACTTGTAAAGCCATCCTTGCGTAATTTTAAGAAAAGATTAGATTATGGCGAGGTTGGTGGTGCCATGCTTTTAGGTGTTAATGCACCAGTAATAAAAGCACACGGCAGTTCAGATAGTATAGCTATAAAAAATGCTATAAAGCAAACAAAAAATATTTTAGACAGTAGTGTAGTAGATTTAATTAGAGAAAGTATTTCAAGGAGGTGATTATAATGTTTGAAAGAGTAAGGGAAATTATATGTGAAAAATTAGGAGTAGATCCTTCTGAAGTAACAATGAACACTTCATTTAAGGATGATTTAGATGCTGACTCTTTAAGCTTATTTGAGCTAGTTATGGCGTTTGAAGATGAATTTAACATTGAAATTGATGATGAACAATCAGAAAATATAGAAACTGTAGGAAACGTAGTATCATATTTAGAGAGTATCGTTGATAAATAATATTCTATTATTAAATAATGCAAGATTATATAAAAACTATAACCACAAAGGCACAAAGAATATAATCACCTTCGTGTTCTTTGTGGTTAATTGTATTTATATTGCTTTTGGGTGTAAGGAGGTGTGTGAATGAATAGAAAGATTAATGTTTTAGGAGACCTTGAGACTAGCATAGGTTATAAATTTAAAAATATAAAGTTTTTAGAAAATGCTTTAACTCATAGTTCTTATTCCAATGAGAACAAAACCTATAAGAGAATAAATAATGAAAGATTGGAGTTTTTAGGTGACTCTGTATTAAGTATTGTTGTTAGCAGATACATATATAAAGAATTTCCTAATTATCCAGAGGGTGATTTATCAAAACTAAGAGCTCAGGTAGTTTGTGAGGACATGCTAAATGAAATAGCTGTAAAACATAATGTTGGCAAATATCTAGTTCTTGGTAAGGGAGAAGAAGCAACAGGTGGCAGGGATAGAAAATCTATACTTGCAGATGCTATAGAAGCTATTATAGCTGCAATTTATCTTGATGGTGCATTAGAAAATGCTGATAAGTTTATACTAGATAATTTAAAAGATAGCATTAATACCTTAGTAAAAGGTAAGATTTTTTCAGACTATAAATCATATTTACAAGAATACTTTCAAAGCCAAAATTCAATGTATAAGATTAAATATATTGTAACAAATGAAGAAGGGCCAGACCATGATAAAATGTTTTATGTTGATTTATTAGTTAACAAGAAAAAATTTGGAGAGGGTACTGGTAAAAGTAAAAAAATTGCAGAGCAAAATGCTGCTAGAAAAGCTTTAATAAGACTAGGTGAAATTAATGAATAATAAAATAATTCCTATATTTGTTCCACATAGAGGATGCCCAAATGATTGTGTATTTTGCAATCAGAAAAAAATAACAGGAAAAACAAACAACAATATAGATAAAAAGTATGTAGTAAGCGTTATTGAAGATTATCTTAAAACACGTGATAAATACAGTGATTTAGCCTATTTTGGTGGTAGTTTTACTGCCATTGATTTAGATTTGCAATTAGAACTTTTAGAAATTGCATATCACTACAAGAAAATGGGTGTTTTTGATAATATAAGAATTTCAACAAGACCAGATGCAATTAATGATGAAATACTAAAAATTCAAAAAAAATATGGTGTTACAATAATAGAACTAGGTATACAAAGCTTAGATGATGATGTACTAAAAAAATCAAATCGTGGTCATTCAGTTGAAGACTCTATAAAAGCGAGTAAATTGATAAAGGAATACGGTTTTACTCTTGGTCATCAGGTTATGCCGGGTCTACCAGGTAGTAGTATGCAAAATGATATAGATACATGCAAAAAATCTATAGAATTAAAACCTGACATTGTTAGAATATATCCTACTTTAATTATAAAAGAAACAGAGCTTGAAAATATGTATAAAGAGAATAAGTTTTCACCATTAACATTGGAAAACGCGGTGAATTTAAGTGCTTATATTTATTCTTTGTATACAGTTAATAACATTAATGTTATTAGAATCGGGCTTCAAAATACTGATACAATTAATGAAGAAAATGATGTAGTGTCAGGACCTTTCCATCCTGCTTTTAGGCAGCTTGTAGAAGAAAGATTATATTTGAATTCTATTATATATAATCTAAGAGAAAAAGAGCTTAATGACAGCATAGCAATAAATGCTAATAAGAGTCTCATGAGCTATATAGTTGGTCATGGAAAGAAAAATTTTAATTGCATAAAGGAAAGATTTAATTTAAAAAGAATTTATTTACACGAAGTTGAGGATATAAATAGCATAGACATATATGATGACTTAAATTTAGTTACCAAAATAAATAAGGAAGATATTTTTAAAGAATTTATTAAAATTGAGGAAAAAGAGTGAAATAAAAAAAATATTTCACTCTATGGAAGAATCAAAAAACGATTCTTCATTTAGTTATATACGCCGTGAACGGCGTAATGGAGGTAATATGTTTTTAAAAAAGATATATGTTCATGGATTTAAATCATTTGCAGATAAAACGGAAATTATAGTTGAAAAAGGTATGACTGCAATAGTTGGTCCTAATGGTAGCGGTAAAAGTAATATCTCTGATTCTATTAAATGGGTTTTGGGTGAGCAAAGTCCTAAAACTCTTAGGGGCTCTAAAATGGAAGATATTATTTTTGCAGGAACTGAAAAAAGAATGCCTCTTGGATATGCAGATGTAGAATTAATCTTTGATAATGAAAGTGGAAGACTTCCTATAGAATATAAGGAAGTTAGTATAAAAAGAAGATTATTTAGAACTGGAGAAAGCGAGTATTCTATAAATAAGCAGTCGTGTAGACTAAAGGATATAAAAGAGCTTTTTATGGATACTGGTATAGGTAAAGACGGATATTCAGTTATAGGACAAGGTAAAGTAGAAGAAATACTTAGTCCAAACTCTGATGTTAGAAGGGGAGTATTTGAAGAAGCCGCTGGTATTGTAAAGTTTAAAACAAGAAAAGAAGAATCTATAAAAAAGCTTGAAAAAACAAATGACAATTTAGACAGAGTTAAGGATATTATACACGAACTTGAAACAAGGGTTGAGCCTTTAAGGATAGAAAGTGAAAAGGCAAAGGAATACATAGAGCTTAAAGAAAATCTAAAAAACATCGAGTTAAATTTATATGTAAGAGAGTATGAAAAAAATAAAGAACAGCTTTCTATTTTTGAAAATCAAAAATCAGAGGTATTGAAAAATAAACAAGATATAGTTTCAAAAAGAGATAGCTTAGAAGCTTTAATAGCTACAGAAAAAGAAAACTTAATAGTTCTTGAGAATGAAATTAACTTGTTAGAAAAGGCTAAAAATACTCTTTCAAAGGACTATGATGCTAAAAATAATTTAATTAATGTTCAAAATGAAAAGATATTTTTATATTCTGAAAACGTTGGAAATATAGAAAATGAAATAGAAATCTTAAAAAATAGAAAAAAAGAATTATTACATAGGATTGAAGAGCATAACTTAGATATTGAAAAACTTAATATATCTTTAAGTGATAAAAAAGCAGAATATGAAAAGTTAAACGAGGAAGCTTTAGCATTCAAAATAAAAATGGAAAGCTCAATAAATGCCAGCGATGATAAGAGAAATAGCTTATTTGAAATGCATAAGATTATAAATAAGCTTCAAAGCGATAGAAGCTCGATAGAATCTATCATGGCAAATTTTCAAGAGAGAATTGACCAGTTTGACAAGGAAATACAATTAGAAACAAAAGAAAAAGAAATAAAGCTTGAAGAATTAGAATTAATTAAAAAAGATAAGCTGGATAATGAAAAAACATTAGCACAGTATAATAAAGAATATAATCACAATGTTACACAGCATGAGAATTTAATAGAAGATAAAAAGGAAATGGAAAACAGACTTAGAGCTTCTACAAATGAGCTTAATACTGCTAATTCTAGAATTAACTTTCTAAATAACATGGAATCCTTATATGAGGGCTATTACAAGAGTGTTCAAACCTTGATGGGCTTACACAAAAAGGATAATTTATTTAGAGGTGCAATAAATGGCACAGTAGCAGACATAATCAAAACAGATAAAAGATATGAAACTGCTATTGAAATTGCTTTAGGCTCAGCTATACAAAATGTTATTGTAAACAACAATCAAGATGCTGAAGCTATAATTGAATATTTGAAAGAAAATAAAATAGGTAGAGTAACATTTTTACCTATTGGATCGATTAATGGCAGAGGATTAAATAATGAAGAGTCTAAACTTTTAACTCAGCATGGAGTTATTGATACTGCTGATAATTTAATTGAAACAGATGATATGTACACTAATATAATCAAAAGCTTGCTTGGCAGAACTATTATAGTTGAAAATATAAGAGATGGTTTTAGAATCGCAAAGGCATCTAATAATACAATTAAAATTGTCAGCCTACAGGGGGATGTTATAAACCCTGGTGGAGCAGTAACAGGTGGACATATAAGCGGTAAAAACCAAAACCTCTTAAGTAGGAAAAGAGAAATCGAAGAAAGCCAAGAAAGATTAGTTAGCCTTAAGAAAAAATGTCATGATATAGAGCAAGACATAAAAAATATTGAAAAAGATTTAGCTTATGGCAATAGGGAAATTAACACATTAAAGCTTAAGATTGAAGAATCCACCAAATTGGGTATGCAGATTGATAATAAAATTAGCTTGTATACTGAACAAATTTCAAAGATTGATATATCAATAAATAAATATATTCAGGACAAGGCATATACTATTGGTGAAAATGAAAAACGAAGTTTAGAGATTGAAAGTATAAATAATAACATTGAACAGATAAAGGCAAATATATCAGATTTAGAAAAGGAAATCAATGATATAGCTCATTCAAATAAGAATGATAAAGAAAAATACGATGAGTTAAACATAGTTCTTATTACAAAAAATAATGAGTTATTATCAATTAATCAAGAAATTAGGTTTATAGAGGAAAAAATTAATAATACTAATATTGAACTTGATAAAAATAATGAGATGCTTGAGCTTAAAAATAACACTTTAAATGATACTGACACTGAAATAGAAGCAGCAAAGGCACAAATAAAACTTTTAGAAGATGAGTGTAATAAGTTAAAAGAAAGCTTAGATGAAAGTCAAGAAAAATATGATTTATATAAAACAAATTTTTCTAAAAAGCAAGAAATTATTAATAATTCTCAAGTAGAATTAAATAATATTAATAAAAAAATAACTGAAGGTCTAGATGATGAATATGGTCTAAATATAAAGATTGAAAAGCTTACTTCTAAAATAGAAGAAATATCAACTCGTCTATGGGAAGACTATGAGATGAATTATGCTATGGCATTATCCTTTAAAAATGAGGATGTTAGCTTCACAAGAATTAACAGTGATGTTTCATCTATAAGAAAGGCAATAAAAAATCTTGGTGATGTAAATATTAATGCTATCAAGGAATACAAAGAGGTTAAGGAAAGATATGATTTCTTATCAAAGCAAAAACAAGATTTAATTGATGCTAAAAATCAGTTAAATGATGTTATAAAAGAGCTTGAAATAAAAATGAGAGATCAATTTGTTGAGGAATTTGGAAAAATAAGAGTCATATTTAATCAGGTATTTTCAGACTTGTTTAATGGTGGTAAAGCTGATGTTTATCTAGAAGATGAAAATGATGCACTAAATAGTGCTATAGAAATTGCAGCACAGCCACCTGGTAAAAAACTAAGTAAAATATCACTTTTATCTGGTGGTGAAAAAGCATTAACTGCAATAGCTCTTTTATTTTCAATACTTCAAACTAAACCAACATCATTTTGTATACTTGACGAGATTGAGGCAGCACTAGATGATATAAATGTTTATAGATTTTCAAGGTATTTAAAAGAATTTTCAAAAGATACACAATTTTTATGTATCACTCACAGAAAAGGTACAATGGAAAACGCTGATACTTTGTATGGAACAACTATGGAAGAGAAGGGTGTTACTAAGTTAGTGTCAATGAAACTATCAGAAATTGAATAAAATTGTAAGGTATGAATTTTCCAAACAGTTTTATAACATAGGAGGTTAATATGTTTAAGAAGTTTTTTGGATTTGGCAAGAAAGACAAAGAAGAAAAAATAGTTGATGAAATTAATGAGGAACTTGAAGAATTAATAGAGGATTTAGATGGTGAAATAGAAGAGGACTTTGAGAGAATTAGTGAGGAGGAAATTCTTAAAGAACTTGAAAGTGTAAATTCTAATGATGAAGATACTCAAATAGAAACAGTTTTAGAGCTTGAAGAGATTGAAAAGCCTAAAAAGTCTGAACCAAAGGAAGAAAAAAAAGGATTCTTTGCTAAAATTAGAGAAGGTCTAGCTAAAACAAAGGAAAGCTTTACTGAGCAATTTAATAATGTTTTTCATCTTTATAAAAAAATTGATGATGAATTTTTAGATGAGATAGAAGAAATTCTAATATCTGCTGACATGGGTGTTGAGCTTACAATGGATATTATTGATTATATCAAAGAAGAAGTAAAGAAAAATAAGCTAGAAGATCCTAATGAAATCAAAGGTGTAATTAAAAGATACTTGGTAGATATGCTAAAATCGACTAAAGGCGTTGAGGATATAGCTGAAAAACAAAAGATAATTATGATAGTTGGTGTAAATGGAGTTGGTAAAACAACATCAATTGGTAAGCTATCATACAGATTGAAAAGCAGTGGAAAAAGTGTTATTGTTGCTGCTGGAGATACTTTTAGAGCAGCTGCAATTGAACAACTTGAAGAATGGTGCAATAGAGCAAAGGTTGATATAGTTGCAAGTGAGCAAGGGTCAGACCCAGGCTCTATAGTATATGATGCAATACAAGCAGCAAGAGCACGTAAAACTGATGTACTGATTTGTGATACTGCAGGTAGACTTCATAACAAAGTAAATCTTATGAATGAGCTTACAAAAATATTTAAAATTATAGAAAAAGAATATTCGTCAGCACAAAAAGAGGTTTTATTAGTTATAGATGCTAACACAGGTCAAAATGGATTAATTCAAGCTAAGTTATTTAAACAGTCATGTTCAATAGATGGAATAATATTAACTAAGCTTGATAGTACCGCAAAAGGTGGAATAGTATTCCCAATAGTTAAAGAATTAAATGTTCCAATTAAATACATCGGTGTTGGAGAAAAAATAGACGACCTACAAGTATTTGATGCAGAAATGTTTGTAGATGCGATTTTTGAATAAGTAGTTTTATAAAATGATGAAAAATTAACACAAAAACATGAAGCTTAAATATAAAAAACTTGAAGAGTATTCAAGTTTTTTTATTATATTATGATTTTACCTCCATTGTAATAGTTATGTATAATATATATAATAAATTTATGATAGAAAAGGAGGAAATGAATATGAATGATTTTAGCTTGAATATTGGAAGTACAATTTTACGTTTAAGAAAAGAAATGTGCCTTACTCAGGAACAATTAGCAGAAATACTTGGAGTCACTGCTGGTGCAGTTAGTAAGTGGGAAAATGGAAATTCAACACCAGATATTGCATTATTAGCACCTTTAGCAAGGTCGCTAAACACTTCTTTAGATATGTTATTAAATTTTCAAAGAAATATTACGGACGATGAGGTAATTAATATAAAGCAAGAAATAAATGAAATCTTTTTACATAAGAGTTATTATGAGGGAGAAAAAAGGTGTAATGAATATCTAAAAGAGTATCCAAATAGTGTCTATTTAAAATATATTATTGCTAATTCAATTACAATGTATATTACTATACTAGATACTAAAGATGAGAATGTTATAAATGATAAACTTAATTATTCATTGAAGCTTCTTCAACAAGTGGTTGATAGTAGAGAATCAAAATATGTAAATGCTGCACTATTTGCTATTGCTAATATACAAATGATGCTAGAAAATTATGAGGAAAGTGAAAAGGCTATTATAGAAATTTCAAATTCTTTTTTAGACCCAATGGTTTTATATACATCTTTATTACAAAGACAAGGTAAGGACAAGGAAACTATACAGATTTGTGAGAGGATGCTTTTACAATATATAAATCAAGCTACTGCGATGCTTTCAATATTAAGTAATATTTCAAAAAAAGAAGAAGATTTTGAAAAAACTAAACTGTTTATAAACACTATAGTTGAAATTCAGAATATATTTAATGTTGGAATGTATTCTGGTGCATATAACTATTATAAGTTATATCTAGTATTAAATGATTATAGTTTAGCCTCTAAGTGGTTTAAGATATACGTGGAGGGTATCATATCAACATATTATGATTATTCTAATAATCCATATTTTAAGAATTTAAAGTTAGAAATTGATGTAGAAGGTCAGAAGGCTATAAGAAAAAAAATGTTGCAATCTATTGTTGACGAAAAAGAACATAAAGTTCTAAATGGAATATTAGACTACGAAGAAGCTATTGGAATTTTGAATAAAGAAATTAATTTTCTTTAGCTTATAATTTAAAACTATGACATATGCACCTTAAAATAATTGTTTTAGGGTGTTTTTTGTGTTATTATACAATTGATGGTAAAAATTACTTATATAGTACATTACTATAATAGTGGAAATTATTGTTTGTTAAGATATTACTAAAAAAACTATGTATAGCTATATTTATAATGAGAAAAATATTATTTATTGATTAAAAGTAGGAGATAAGTATGGAATTAAAAATACGTTTGGAAAATGAAAATGAATATAGAACTGTTGAGAAATTAACTCGTGAAGCCTTTTGGAATATTCATGTTCCAGGCTGTGATGAGCATTTTTATTTACATAATTTAAGAAATAGCGATGCATTTATCAAAGAATTAGATTTTGTCGCTCTGTATGAAAATAAAATAGTTGGACATATTGCATATAGTAAGGCCAATATAGTTAATGCAGATAATCTGCATAATGTTATAATATTTGGTCCAATTAGTGTGCTTCCAGAGTATCAAAGTAAAGGTGTTGGAAGCGCGCTTATTAAGCATTCTTTAGAAGTAGCAAAATCCTTGGGGTATAAAGCTGTTTTAATATATGGTGATCCTAGATACTATAGTAAATTTGGTTTTAGGTGTGCCGAAAGATACGATATTAAAACACCTGACGGAAAGTATTGTGTTCCAATGATGGCATTAGAGCTAGAAAAAGATGCATTGAGTGGAGTTAATGGAAGACTAATTGAGGGCTTTGAATTTACTCCAGATGAAAGAGAATTTGAAAAGTTTGATAATGAATTTCCTCCGAAAGAGAAAGGAAAAACAGCTTCACAGGAAGAATTCAAAATATTGTCAAGTTTAAAGTATTAAATTATAATAGCATTTACGGGTTTTTGGAGGTAAAAATTTTGAGAACAAAACTAATTGACAGAAAATTACCTAATTATACTAGGGGTGAAGAAATATTTAATATGGTTTCACATATAGTAGGTGGGGCTATAGGGGTTGTAGTACTTGTATTATGTGTAATTGTAGCAGCGCTTAATAATAATGTTTATGGTATAGTTACTTCAGTAATTTATGGTTCATCTATGATTTTATTATATACAATTTCAAGCATCTATCATGGATTAAGACCTGGTACTGGTAAAAAAGTTTTTCAAGTACTAGATCATTGCACAATTTATATATTGATTGCTGGAACCTATACACCTATATTATTAAGTGCGATTAGAGTTGTAAATCCAGTTGTTGCGTGGACTTTGTTTGGTATAGAATGGGGCCTTACAGCATTTGCTATTACTTTAACAGCAATAGATTTAAAAAAATTCGGAATTTTTTCAATGACTTGTTATATTGCCATGGGGTGGGCTGTTATAGCTGTATATAAAATTGCTATTGAGGCATTAACCTTAGAGGGTTTTATTTTATTATTTATTGGTGGGGTTTTATACACAATTGGCGCTGTAACCTATGGCATAGGAACACGAAAAAAATACATGCATAATGTTTTTCATGTATTTGTTTTATTAGGTAGCTTTTTTCAATTTTTAAGTATAATACTCTATTGTTTATAATAAAGTGTTATAATAATTAATTTTATACTGAAAGGATACTATATATGATAAATTTTAAAATTGCAGACATTAGTGATATTGATATGATATACAAATTATCTAAAGAAAATATTGACATGTATGAGGATATTACAAAAATAAATTATGAAAAAGTATTAGATTGGGTGAAGAGGAAAATTCATGATAATATTAGCTCGTATAAAGCAATTTATTATAATGGAGAAAAGGCTGGCTATTTTAATTTTCATGAAGAAAATAATAAGCTAGAAATTGATGATTTATACATATTTGAAATGTACAGAGATAAAGGAATAGGTACAAAGATTATAAAGGATTGTATCAAAGAATCTAATGAAAAAAATATTCCGATTTTTCTATATGTATTTTCAAAAAACATAAAGGCAGTTTCGTTGTATACTAGATTAGGATTTGAAATAACTGAAAAAATAAAAGATACCCGTTATATCATGGAAAGAGGCTGTATCTGATATTATGAATGAGTTTAAAATCTTTGGAGTGACACATTTAGGATTTCTAGTTTTTGAAGGCCTAATGATTCTTTTACTATGCGTAATGCATAAAAAAATTAAGGAAAATAAAAAATTAACTGCGTTTTTAAGATATGCTTTTGCAATATTCCATATAGGATTTGAAATTTCATACTATATTTGGGCAGCAAATATTGGACGACCATTTTTAAAAACTTTTCCACTTGAATTATGTGGTATAGGCTTGTATCTAAGTGTTATATTTTTAATCTTAGATAGTGAGAAGTTATGGCAGTATTCATTTCCTATAACTATTATTGGAGCTGCACTTGCTTGCTTATTTGGAAGTCCTGATGGATTAGATTTTCCACACTTTAGATTTTTTCAATTCTTCGCTGGTCATGGTTTACTAATTATAACGAATCTCTTTGGAGCCTTAGTTTTAGATTATAAAATGGGATTTAAAGAATTTAAGAAAACCATGATTGCACTTTACATAACTGTTACATTTACATTTGTTATAGACAAAATTACAGGAGCCAATTTCATGTTTTTAAATGAAGCTCCTTTTCCAATAGAATTTTTGCAGGATTATTTAGGTAGCTTTTATATAATACCGTTATTTTTTGTACTATCAGCAGTATATTATCTTCCTGTGTATTTTTTAAATTTAAAAACTAAAAAGTTAGTTAAGGTAGAAAATTAAGTAAAAATATTTATATATGAAAAGGTGATTTAATGGCAAAAGTAAAATTGAAAGTTTTAGAAAGCAATTGTAGATGTGGTTATTGTAATGCAGGAGATGAGTACATAGTTGAAGATTTATGTCCACCAATTTGTCATGAACTATGGAATTGTATGTATCCTTTTGTTTATACTTTGCAAAATGGTGGTATATTAGACTATGGTGATAAAAAAGCACCTATGTTTGATGTTAAATGTCCAGATGAAGGAAGAGTAGTGATACATGGAGAAAGAATATAAAAGGATAAAGCATACTTTTGAACCTATTTTTAATAAGGATTCTAAAATATTAATATTAGGGAGCCTACCTTCTGTTAAATCAAGGGAAGAAGGTTTTTATTATGGACATCCTCAAAATAGATTTTGGTCGGTTTTGTCATCAATTTATAATTTAGAAATACCTAAAATAATTGATGAAAAAATCGAAATGTTAATAAATAACAATATTGCAATATGGGATGTTATTGAAAGCTGTGATATTATAGGCTCTAGCGATAGTAGTATAAAAAATGTTATACCTGCTGATTTAAGTAAAATACTAAATAATAGCAATATTCAAAATATATATGCTAACGGAAAAACAGCAAGTAAGCTATATAAAAAGTATAGTGAGAAAAATACAGGTATCAAAATTATTGAGCTGCCATCAACAAGCCCTGCGAATGCAACATATACACTTGATAGGTTAATAGAAGCGTGGAAAGTTATAAAAATGTGAAAAGTATTAAGAAAAATGCTATTCACAAGTGTAAAATTTGTTTTACACTAAAAACTAAAATTATTGTGATGTCGTGAAACGGCGTAATGAGGTAATTATGCACTATAAAGAAGTTAAAGGAATATTATCAGCTCAAAACGGCATGAACCTGTACAGAGGATGTACTCATGGATGTATATACTGTGATTCAAGAAGTAAATGCTACAATATGGACCATGACTTTGAGGATATTGAGATAAAATCTAATGCAACCCTGCTATTAGAGGATGCATTAAAACGAAAAAGAAAAAAATGTATGATTGGTACTGGAAGTATGTCTGATTCGTATATTCATCTAGAGGAGAAGTTAGGACATACTAGAAAATGTCTTGAACTCATTGAAAGATACGGCTTTGGACTTAGTATTCAAACTAAATCTGATAGAATTTTACGAGATCTTGATTTGCTTAAGAAAATTAATGAAAAAACAAAATGCGTTGTTCAAATGACTTTAACTACTTATGATGAAGAATTATGCAAAATCTTAGAGCCTAATGTTTGTACAACCTATAGACGCTTTGAAGTCTTAAAAATTATGCGAGATAACGGTATACCAACAGTTGTATGGTTAGATCCAATCTTACCTTTTATAAATGATACAAAGGAGAATTTGTTAGGTATATTAAATTATTGTATAGAAGCCAAAGTACATGGTATATTATGTTTTGGCATGGGATTGACGCTAAGAGAAGGTAATAGAGAGTATTTTTATAAAAAACTAGATGAACATTTTCCAGGACTAAAGGAGAAATATCATCAAAAATATGGTTATTCATATGAAATTAATAGTGATAAAAATGATGAATTAATGATATTATTTAAAGAGATATGTAAGAAAAATAATATTGAATATAATGTAAATAAGGTATTTGGTTACTTACACGAATTTGAGGATAAAAGTGCTAATAAACAGATAAGTTTATTTGAGGGTCTATAAATGAAGCTAAGGGATGAGATTATAAGATTTAAACCATATGATGAGCAGGAAGAAAAGGAAAAGGAACTAATAATTAAATATATAGATTCATTTGATGATATATTTACTAGAGAAAATGAATTGGCGCATTTAACCGCATCATGCTGGATTGTTAATAAGGAAAAAACAAAAGTTTTAATGATATTCCATAATATTTATAAGGCATGGTCTTGGGTAGGCGGGCATGCTGATGGAGAGTTTAATTTGCTTCAGGTAGCGTTAAGAGAAACTTCTGAAGAAACTGGTATTAATAATGCAATACCTCTGTCAAATGACATTTTTTCTCTTGAGATAATTGGTGTTGACGGCCATATTAAGCATGGTAAATATATCGGTAGACATTTGCACCTTAATATAACATATTTATTGGAAGCAGATGAAAATGAAACACTAATAATTAAACCCGATGAAAATAGTGGGGTTAAATGGATTGATTTAGAAGAATGTGTAAACTTATGTCCGGAACCACATATGAAAAAAATTTATAAAAAATTAAGTAATAAGCTAAAAGCAATTTAATTAATTTTAAATTAATAAAATTATGTTATTATTTTATTAATGACGTGAATATTTTGCAGGAGGATAACAATATGCAAATAGAAACTAATAAATTGTCTAAAATTAATCTATTAGGCTTAAATGATTTACCAGATGATGATTCACCTGTTTTTCAAAATGCTAAAAAATTTATAGAAATGCAACAACTATACAATGCTGCTATAAAAGAAATTTATACAAAGTTAGAGATTTTAAATGAGGAGTTTCAAGTCAAATATGATTATAACCCGATTCATCATATTGAATCTCGATTGAAATCTGCTAAAAGTATTCTGGGTAAATTGGAGAAAAAGAATTTGCCATTAAGTTTTGAATCTATACAAAATAACATTTTAGATATAGCTGGTATTCGTGTAATATGTAATTATATTGATGATATATATAAAATAGAGGATTTTTTAGCTAGACAGGATGATGTTAAAATAATTCGTGTAAGAGATTATATAAAAGACCCTAAAGAAAATGGCTATAGAAGCCTTCACATTATATTGCAAATTCCAATATATTTATATGATAGAACTGAGCTTATGCCAGTTGAAATACAAATTAGAACAATTGCAATGGATTTTTGGGCAAGTTTAGAGCATCATATGAAATATAAATCAAAAAATGATGTTCCGAAATATCTTAAAGATAGACTAACAAATTGTTCAGATGTTATAACTAAGTTAGATGAGGAAATGCAGCTTATTCATAAGGAAGTAAATAAATAATTTATACTAATGAGGAAGTGTCATAATGTCAATAGAAAATGCTAGAGAATATTTAAAAAAATTTAATACGGAAAGTAGAGTGCTTGAATTTGATGTATCAAGTGCAACTGTTGAATTAGCAGCCAAAGCGGTTGGTTGTGAACCGCAAAGAATTGCGAAATCATTATCATTTAAAATTGGAGATAAAAGTATTTTAATAGTAACAGCGGGGGATACCAAAATCGATAATCCAAAGTATAAGGCTAAATTTAATACAAAAGCAAAAATGCTAACAAGAGATGAGTTATTAGAAACAGTAGGACATGATATTGGTGGAGTATGCCCCTTTGGTATAAAAGATGGCGTAGATGTTTATCTTGACGAATCTCTTAAAAGATTTACTACTGTTTTTCCTGCTTGTGGAAGCGCTAATAGTGCAATAGAGCTTACAATAGATGAGTTAGAAAAATATTCAAACTTTAATGAATGGATAGATGTTTGTACAATTAGATAGTAATATAATTTGAATAAAGGAGTATAGAATATTATGAATGTATTGGTTTTAGGCGGCACAAGATTTTTTGGCGTGCATATGGTTCGTGAATTTTTAAGGCAAGGTGATGAGGTAACAATTGCGACTAGGGGATTGACAAAAGATATTTTCGGTGATAATGTCAAAAGAATTAAAATTGAACGCTCAAGTGATGAAAGCTTAGCAAATGCTTTTTCAGGTAAAACTTATGATGTTGTTTGTGATAATATTTCATATTGCTCAAATGATGTAAAGGCTCTATTAGAAAATATCAAATGCAAAAGGTACATAATGACATCATCCGCTTCAGTATATGATTTTAAATTGGATTTAAAAGAGAATGATTTTGATCCATTTACTAATGAGTTAAAATGGTGTACAAGAGATGAATTTACATATGATGAAATAAAAAGGCAAGCTGAAACAGCAATATTTAGGCATTATACTAATCAAAATGCTGCTGCTGTGCGCTTCCCTTATGTTATAGGTAATGATGATTATACAAAAAGACTTTATTTTTATGTAGATCATATTGTTAATTTTAAACCTATGCACATTGATAATTTTGATGAACAAATTTCTTTTATTCGATCAGATGATGCTGGTAAATTTCTTGTTTATTTAGCTAAATCTAACTATACAGGTACTATAAATGCTAGTGCTGAAGGAACTATTTCTATAAAAGAAATAATCGATTATGTTGAAAATAAAACAGGAATAAAGGCTATATATGATGAAGCTGCCGAAAAAGCACTTTACAATGGAACTCCATCATTTTATTTAAATACAGAAAAAGCAAATAGTATTGGATACAAATTCTTACCTCTAAAATCTTGGATTTATGAATTATTAGATGAATATATAATGACTACAAAAAATAATTAACAATATATTAGTTAATAAAAAAATGTTTGATGTTAAGCGTATACTTAATATCAAACATTTCTTTTATCAATCCATAAATCAAGTGATAATCCTATAGATACTAAAATTCCACCTACTAAATTAATTGTAGAAAATTCATTAGTTAAAATAACATCTAGTATAATTCCTGAAAATATTTGACCAACAAAAAGCAATAAAGTCATATAATATGATGAAATCTTTGTAACTGTTATGTTAGATAGAAGTACCGTAACAACTCCTAAAATACCTCCTAAATACATACTTATGTTTTTTGAAAAAGAAAATGGAATAAAATCTATATTCTTAAAAAATATTATCAGCATTAAAAAGGAAACTAAAGATCCAACTAAGTAATTATACCAAGTGCTAGCAAGCATACTTGTTTTTTGAGCCAAACGTGCATTTATAGTTCTGGATGTCACAACTGTTATACCAGTTAAAAATGATAATATAATTGGTACTATCATAATACTGTTAAATGTTGATAACATATATATAACTCCAAGTATCATAAATAAAAGACTGATATATTTTTTTTTGTTAAAAACTTGCTTCGACATATCAAAGAAACCATAGTTATCAATTATAATAGAGGTAATTGCTTGCCCTAATAAGGATAAGGCTACTATTGCTGATACGCTTATTTTATTAAAAGCTAGATTATTAAATAAAATGGTAAGGACTCCTATAGCACCACCTGTATATAGTAAAAAAGATATTTTCTTAGTTATTAATGGAATCTTTTTTATTACACATAATATTGAAACAAAAATTAATCCAACGATATGGATTATAGCTGTTGATATATATACACCATAAAACGATGTTAGCTCTCCATTGAAAACAACCATTATGGTTATAATTAATCCAATTAATATAGAAAAAATATAATACATTTATGTATCTCCTGTGTTTTTTCCATCATTATACAATAATAATCTAGACTATGCAAACTTTATATAATATAATTATTGATATAATAAAATATAAGAGGATTGTAATATGAATATTGAAAAATTTGAATCACTAAATTCAATATATAAATCTTTGTATGATCATACTAAATCAATTGTTAATGAGCTAAAAAATAATAACTACAAATGTGAATGGGGTTATTTTGGACAACATTATATTAGATATAATGATAACTGGCTTTTAGAGCATTTTCCAATACCAGTTATAGATGTTAATGGTATATGTGATATTGGAATAGATTTAGAGCATATATTTATTGAATATAAAATATTAAAACAAACAGCACTTAAATATAATTTTAATAAACTAACCAAATATAATTTTGAAGTATATGGTGTTAAAAATTATTTGAATGATTTTTATAATGCTGAAATGGATTTAAATAGTATAAAGAAAAGAATAATAGATAGTGAAGAAAATGATATTGGAATATCAATATTTTTAGATAAAAATTTCAAATCTAATGAAATAATTGAAGTAATTAAGGATATTTTATCATGTTATATAGAAACCGTTATAAATAAAAATATAGAAGAAATAGATTATTCCAATATTATAGGCAAAAGCGTTATTGGTACAATTGATAGACCACTAGGTTCAGTACATCCAAAACATAAGTATATTAAATATTATATAAATTATGGATATGTAAATGGAGTTATGGCAGCTGACAATTCTGAGCAAGATATATATTTTTTAGGTGCAGATAAACCTATAAGTAACTTCGAAGGTGTGATAATAGCAATTATACATAGAAAAGATGATGTAGAAGATAAATGGGTTGTAGCACCAAAAGGAATTAATTTCTCTGATGAAGAGATTTTAAAGAGTGTAATGTTTCAAGAGAAGTATTTTGATATAAAACTGCATAGATAAAAATTAGTTAATGTAGGAGGATATAAAAAAATTGAAAATTGATTTTTACTATTGGGCGGCACAATGTCCAATAAATTACGAAACACTTAGTTTGTTAGATAAATATAAAGATAAGATTGATATACGTACATATAACGTAGAAAAAGACTTTGATTTAGCCAAAAGTGTAAAAATGTTTTTTCCATTTTTGACAGTATTAAATGATGAAGAAAGATTTAGAGCACCATTAAAATCAAGTCTTTTAGATAAACTGCTAAACAATGAAAAATGTGTAGAAAAACCATATATTATTGATTTTGGGAAAGAAAAATATAAAGGAGATGTTATACCTTTAACTAAAGACAATATTTATATGGTATCTAAAAAATGTACTTTGTCTGATAGTGTTTGTAGTTGTGATAAAAAGGCTTTGTTTTTATCAAAATACTGTGATGAAATATTTGGTTATCTCAATGTTGAAAATGATAATGTACTAGGTGGAGCTGAATATATTCCATCTAAATATGTTCCGTATAATATACCAAGAAATGATGATTATGCATTTTTAACTTGTTTATATCATTCATCTACAGATTATGATTATAAATATTATCCACTTCTTGAGCTTGAAAAATATTTAAAAAATAAATATTCTAAGATATATGCTATAACAGATGCGATAGGTACATTTCCAAATGGTAATTTGCAATGGTTTTTGGAGCATGGTTATGTTGACGAGGGTGTTATATCTGAGGAAAAGGGGTATTGTAAGTTACATCTAGTAAGTAAAAATATTTAGTAAATGAAAGGTGATATTATGATTATTGATGATAGCATTGTAAAGAAATACTTAAATGGTGAAAGTTCATCAAATTATAAAGGTGACTGGATATTTGACAATGTTGAAGAAGGAAAAAATGTTTTTGAAGAGCCTGATATGTCAAAAAAAGATAAAATTGATGATTTGTTGAAACTAATGAATGCAGAATTAAATAATTTTCATCCATTTAATTTTGAATTATTTTGCTCTTTTTTTCCGAACTGGGAGAAAATTACCAGAGATGTAAATGTAAAACTGATAGTTGGATGCCAAAATCCATATGATGCGTTTGTAAGAGAACATGAAGGAAAATTAATAGTATATTTCGACTTAATAAGGCTTAATGAATATGTAGATGATGGCTTGATTGCGGTAGCAATAATACGTCAGTTATTGACACATGAGCTGACTCATGTGTGCCTACGTAAAAAGTATAGCTGTAAAGATGAAAATGATTATATAGAGCAATTAAAGTTTAATGTGTTTAATGAAGGCTTTGCGCATATTTTAGCTTTTAAAGATAATATTGAGAAATTCGACTTTGGTGAGTTAACAGACAAATATTATGATAAATCCGTGCAGAAATTAAAAGAGGCTTTAAATGAAAAAATCCTGTTATTCAAAAGGAATATTTATTATTATCAAATAGTGGACAATATTGGAACAAGTTTGGTGCAATTGCCGGAAAACTGTATTTGGCTAATAATTTAAATATCATTACACAATTATATAATGATGGAATAGATAAATTAATTGAAAAGATATTAAATTAAAGATTATATAATTAAAAGTTATACTATAAATTATATACACTTTTACTAATTTTTGTTTATTAATAAATTTTGGGGTTTTTAATTACTTCATATATATGATATAGTTAAATATTGCTATAACATATGCAAAAATTTAGGAGAGATAATGGATAAATTAAATACTGAGAGATTGATTATTAGAAGATTTGAAGAAAATGATTGGCAAGATTTATATGAATACTTGTCTGATGATGAAGTTGTGAAATTTGAGCCTTATGAAGCTTTTAATCTAGAACAAGCTAAAGAGGAAACAAATTATAGAATAACTGACAATGCTTTTTATGCAGTATGCTTGAAGGACAATGGAAAGCTTATAGGAAACATATATTTTTGTAAGGGTAACTTTGATACTTTTGAGTTAGGATATGTTTTTAATAAAAATTATCAAAAATTAGTTTATGCAACTGAAAGTATAAAAGCTTTATTTGATTATGCGTTTACTATATTAGGTGTTAGACGTGTGGTTGCAAAGTGTAATCCAATAAATACTTCTTCATGGAAATTGTTAGAACGTTTAAACTTAAGACGTGAAGGACATTTTTTAAAAGCAGTAAATTTTGAAAAAGACAAAGATGAAAACAATCAGCCTATATGGCATGATACATATCAATATGCAATTTTAGCTGAAGAATGGTTAAAATTAGTTTAATTAAAGGAGTGAGATTTTTTTATATGCTAAAATTATTTATGTTTGCATAGCAGAGGCTAATGCAGAATAATTAATAATTAGCCTTTGCTATTCCTAAATAACAATTATCTTAGGAGGGCAAAATGAGCTATATTAAAGCAAATAATATACTGCCGGATGAACTGGTAGAATTAATACAAGAATACATTGACGGAGAATACATATACATACCTAAAAAGGAATCTAATAAAAAGTCTTGGGGCAGTAATACTAGTACTAAGCAAGAATTAGAATATAGAAATGACAACATATATAGTGATTATGTTAATGGATCTAAAATTGATGATTTAACTACGAAGTATTTCCTATCAATTAAAAGTATTCAAAGAATTATATATGAAAAAAGAAAGTTAGCATGAAATAAAAATAAGCCAGTGTAAATAATTACATATTGGCTTATTTTTATTTCATAATAAATTATTAGGTTTTTTAATTATAATTTTCATTATACAATATTATTTATGGAAGTTTTTATAGTAAAATCAATAAGAATAACTACAAAATTTTATCTTAATAAAAAAAATTAATAGTTAATTTACATTTAATAAGCTAAAAAAGCTTTAAGTTAGATAGCATTGATTTTTATTTATAAAAATTGCTAAGTCATAAAAATATAAAATTTTAATGAATAAATTTATGAGAAGGAGACATTTTTATGTATAAACTTATTGGATCTAAAATGAAAGCAACTCAAAATCTCTTCAATGCATACAAAAACAACATACCTATATTTCAAAGTGTGCTTGACGGTAATTATGAAGGGGTAGTTCTTGTTGATAAAGAGAGTAAGCCAACTTGGGCTGTTTTACAAACACCAGTTGGTCATCATTTTGTAGCAGGAAACCCTATTAAGAATGAAATACTTGAAGATATACTTTTTAACCAAATATTAAAAACTCAAGAAGAAAAACAACTTATTGTGTTTTCACCGTCTGATGATTGGCAATTATTATTGGAATCTATCTTTTTGCCTCGTAAAGGATTTATTGTGCCACGAAAAATATTTTCATTCAGCTATGAATCTTACTGTAAGGTAGACAATTGGCAAAACAAGATGCCTGAAAATGCTGAAATGATTATAACAAAGGAACATTGTGACCCATTTTGCATAAAAAATGAATGGGTTGCTAAACTAATGCTTGAAGGTGTTTGCCTAAGTATATGCAGCGCTCCAATGGTCGGCGGAGGATATGCGGAAATTGATATTAAAACAAATCCTGATTTTCAGAAAAAAGGCTATGGAACATTGACTGCATTGGCACTTATACAACAACTTATACAACAATCATTAATTCCTTGTTGGTCTTCATGGCCGGAAAAAACAGCCTCTCAAGCAATTGCCAAAAAAGTTGGATTTTTACCTCAAGCAGATGTTAATGCATGGGTGTGGGATGAACACAATTGTACCTAATATATTGGTTTTATATAAAGAAATAGTATTAGATATTTTGGTTAAAGTTAAAATTGAAAAATGATAAGAAAGTATGCACTGTGTTTTTGTACAAATTTTTTATAATTTATTGTGGGATAGGTGTGTGGTCATAAATATGAGTATAAAATTAGAAAGAATGAATGAATTTTTTACTACCAGAGTAAATGATTATGACGAACATATGATAAATAATGTTGAAGGTTGCAAAGAAGGATATATAAAAATGTCAGAACTTTTACCTGAATACACTGAAAAACTTCTTGATTTAGGATGTGGAACTGGTCTTGAACTTGAAGAAATATTTAAAAAGTATCCTAATATTCAGGTAACAGGAATAGATTTAACAAAATCAATGCTGGATAAATTAAAAGAGAAGTATTATGATAAGGGTATAACTTTAATAAATGCAAGCTATTTTGACTGTGATTTAGGCTTTGAAGAATATGATGCAGCTATATCTTTTCAAACGATGCATCATTTTTTGCATGAAGATAAGCTAAAGTTATATAAAAATATCTGTGACTCGCTAAAGCCAAATGGTGTATATATAGAATGTGATTATATGGTAATAAATCAGGAAGACGAGGATTTTTATTTTAGTGAAATGAAAAGATTTAGGGAGGAACAAAATCTAAATGATAACGAATTTTATCATTATGACACTCCATGTACTATTGACAATCAAATAAAGTTATTTAAAGATGCTGGTTTTAAAACTGTTAAAGATGTTTGGCGAGTAGAGAATACAACAATTATAGTTACACAAAAATAGAAAAGTGTGAGGTAAAAATGGACAATATATTATATAGAGAAATTAAAGTTGAAGAATTGAATATAAAACTCTTTAGTAAATTTGATCGTCATCAAGATGTAAAAAAATGTTGGCGAAAAATTGACGGTGAGTGGATTTTAAAGGATATAGCATTTGTTGAAGTATGGGATGAGGAAGAATATGAGTATCTTGTTAAATGTCTTATAAATGCAATAAAGACAGGTGGAAGTGTTTATGGCGCATTTAAAAATGATTATTTGATTGGTTTTGCTTCACTAGAAAATGAGAAGTTTGGTACTGAAAATCAGTATTTACAGTTATCTAATATTCATACTTCTTTTGAAAGTAGAGGTTATGGAGTAGGGAAAAAACTGTTTAATATAATGATTGATGAAGCAAGAAAAAGAAAGGCCAAGAAATTATATATTTCAGCACATTCATCAGAAGAATCTCAAGCCTTTTACAAAAAAATAGGATGTAAAGAAGCGGCAGAATATAATAAACAACTAGTTGAATTAGAACCATGTGATTGTCAATTAGAATATGAATTATTCTAAAAATAAAACCAATAGAATAAACAATAGAACATAGATTAGTTTATTAAACTATATCTATGTTCTATTGTTTATTAATCTAAATTTAATTTGATAAATTGGTAAATTCTGATATAATTATAACAATTAGCAAGAAAAATGTTTTCAAAATTGGAGGATTTCTATGAACCATATTGTAGGTAATATTGACATAAAAACTGAAAGGCTACTGTTAAGGCAGCTTAAGGAAAGCGATTTGGAAGGATTTTTTAAAATTTTTTCAGATCCAACTGTTGTTAAAAACTATATATGCGAAGGGCTTCAATCTAAGGAAAGCGTAAAGGTATTTTTACATAAGACTTACGAATATTCAAAAGAAAACTCATGTTATTTTTGGGTAATTGAGTTTAATAGTAAAATGATAGGTTTTATAAACCTATGTGATCATGTTGAAACCTTTAGTCGATGTGAGGTAGGTTTTTGCATAAATGAGGATTACAGGGGTAAAGGATATGCTTCAGAAGCATTAAGTGGAGTTTTGAACTTTTTAACAAATATTGTTGGATACAATAAGGTTTCAGCAGCACATTTTAAGGATAATACTGCAAGTGGTAATGTAATGAAAAAAGCAAATATGACTTATGAGGGTGAAAGAAAGTCTGAAGTTTTTTATCAAGGCAAATTTATTGACTGTGAATATTATTATTATCTAAAAGATAACTAGAATACATTTCACTTTTAAGAGGAGAGTTTCTTATGAGTAAGTTTCCATTTAAAATTATTAAATTTATTTATTTTTTACTAGGTATATTTATATTTTTATTTATGGTAGGAGGGATGTTGGTATATTTGCCATTAATATATATATCCTTTATACCGCTCTTGATAGCTATTATATATATGATCATTAAGTGTAAATGTCCGCACTGTGGAAAATTTGAAAATTTAGATAGATTTATATACGCAAGAAAGCATGTGTTTCACTGTAGAAACTGTGGAAGAATTATAGAGATTGAAGAATGAAGGGTAAAATTATTTATTAATGAACTGAGGAGAGTTTATGATACACGTTAATGTTAGGGGAATAATTGTAAGAGAGAACAACAATCAAAAAGAAATTGTAGTGCAATTAAGAAAAAGAGTTGGTGAACCAGAATGTTTTGAATTGCCTGGTGGAAGAATTGAAGAATATGAATCTATCACAGAAGCTTTGAGAAGAGAAATATTAGAAGAAACAGGATTATATGTAACTACTATTCAAAATGAGAAAGACCAAATTGTAAAAAAATCAGATGTATCATTATTTGAAGTTCAGTGTATAAAGCCATATGCAGCGTATCAAACATTATTTGGACCTGTAGATTCATTTGGTTTGTATTTTTTATGTATAGCTGAGGGAGACTTTTTAGAAATTGGTGATGATACAGAAAAGGCTCACTGGGCAACAATATCTGAAATACAAGATTATATTAAATTTAACAAGTTTTCTGATATAGATAGGCCTGCAATAATAATGTATTTAAATGAACTAAAATTATAGATTTAATATAAAAAATTGAGTTAAAAATGTTAGTTGAAGTATTGAACTAACATTAATTAAGGAATATTTTGGGGGATTAAATTTTAAAAAATGAAAAAGTATATCTTTGCATTAATGAATATTGCAATAATTATATTTCTGCTAACAAGCTGTTCAGAAAGGATAAATAACAAAGATACGATTATAGAAAAAGACAATGTTGTACCTGTAGATAATCAGAAACCAACTACCAGTGAAAATGAGCCTAATGATACAAAGGATTTACAAGAGAATCCTGAAAAAGACCTTAGTATAAAATTAAGCTCAACATTTAGAGATGAACTATTGAAGCTTAATTTAAAGAGAAATCCTTACTGGGAAAATGGTGATCCTATACAAACAGAGTGGACTAAAAAGTGGCTAGAGTTTACATATAAGGATATGGTTTTATCTAATGTTAGGACTAAAGCAACTGGCTTTTATGATAAACATATTAATGATGAACTTAATTTACGATTAGAAAAAATTTTTGTTCAATTTAACTCTGATAAAAATATTGATGGATTAGAAAAAAACAATGATAACATGTATATAACTGAAATTTATTTTGTATTAGCTGATAAAAGAGAAAATGGTGAACCATACCATTATTATCTTGATTCAATTAGGAATGAAAATCTTGATTATATTAGTGTGTTTGAGCATGGGCTTAGTGTTCTGGCTAGTGATTCTAGATTTAATAAAAATTTAGATATTGAAAAGTTTAATAAAGAGAATACTTTAACTGAAGGAGTTAATATATTAGATAGAAACGAATTTTTTGAAGGGTATACTATATACTCAATTGGTGTTGAAGAAGAAAAGATAGTTTTTCTAATGGGTAAGCCTTACAAGTTAAGTGAAGGTGGAGTACTATATCATAATTTAAAGATTTGTAGTTATGATTATGAAAAACATTTAATAACAAATTCAATTAGTTTAGAAGAAATTGAAGGATACAATTTCGGCTATTTTAATAAAAGCTTTTATTTTGATAATGGTAAGAAACAACATTTTATTGATTTTAATGGAAAGGCTAGTATGTTAGAGCAAAATGCTAATGTAAAAATCTACTCACCTGACAATAAGTTTTATGCATACACTGATGAAAAACGAAGCCTATTTGTCAAAAATACAGAAAGTGATGAGATAATTATAACATTAGAAAGTACAACTGATGAGGATAAGATAACTAAGATATCACAGTACAATGCATATAATAATTATCAATGGATAGATAATGAACGCCTTATTTATACTATGACTGGTTATGAATGGAGTAATGGCTTTGGTATAGTAAACATAAGTACAGGAGAAAACATAGAGTTAGAAAATTCAAGAGGTAAGTGGATTCATAAAATACTGAATGGAAGATTATATGCTGGTATTTTTGGATATTATGGCGAAACTTTTCCGTATATGTTTGGATATTATGATTTAACTAGTATATCTTATCCTTATACTGAAGTATATAACGCTGAAAATAAAAGAGAAATATATGAGTCAGAAGGTGATTATTTAGAATTTAGTAGGTTAATATCATCTGATATATCCAAATTGTATATATATTCATTTAAATCGGAAAAATATGAATATTTTACAAAAACATTAGACTTGAATAATGGGGAAGTTACTAAGGTAATCAGATTTAATTTAAGTCAGTATATTCAGCCTAGCTATATTGAGTATAGCGGAATATATAATAATAAGGTATTAGTTATAATGGATAGATACAATGTATATTTAATTGAATTATAATTTTTAATATATTTTGTAAAGGAGTGTGCTATGAGATTTAAATACATAATTATTTTAGCTATTATTTTAAGTTTAATGTTATTTTCATCCTGTGTAAAGGATGATTATAAAAATAATGATGTAAATGAGAATGCAAAGCCTGTTATATACTTATATCCGGAACAAGAGTGTAAAGTAGAAGTTGTACTAGATTATGATGGAGAACTAACATGTACATATCCTGAAAGTGATGGAGCTTGGGAAGTGTTAGCTAGACCTGATGGAACGCTTATTAATTTAGAAGATAATAAAGAATACTCATATTTATTTTGGGAGGGTATTATAGATACACAATATGATTTTTCAGAGGGTTTTGTTATTAAGGGTGAAGATACAAAAGACTTTTTACAGGAAAAGCTATCATACATTGGATTAACTCCAAGGGAATATAATGAATTTATAGTTTTTTGGTTACCAAAAATGAAGGAGAATAAATATAATATAATTAGCTTTCAGGATGACATATACACAAATTCAGCAAAGCTGACAATAACTCCGGAACCAGACAGTTTGTTGAGAGTATTTATGGCTTATAAACCTCTTGATAATCCTACACAAGTTAAAGAGCAAAAGTTAGAACCATTCAATCGAAATGGATTTACGGTTATTGAATGGGGAGGAAGTGAGATAAAACATAAATGAAAACATTGATTTTTAACGGCTCTCCAAGGAAAAACGGAGATACAAATACTTTAATAAATGAAGTTATAAATAATATTAAAGGCGAGTATAAAATTATAAATGCCTATGATTGCAATATTATGCCATGTACTGATTGTAGATATTGTTGGGAGAATAAAGGCTGTTGTCATAATGATGAGATGCAAGAAGTATATGATTATATACAAGAATGTGACAATATATTAATAGCATCTCCGCTGTATTTTTCAGAGTTAACAGGTCAATTATTAGCTATATTAAGTAGACTACAAACATATTTTAGCGCTAAATTTTTTAGAAAAGAAACTCCAATAAAAAAGGCTAAAAAAGGTGGAGTTATAATTGTTGGAGGTGGAGATGGAAAAGTAGAAAAAGCTTATAGAACAGCTGTCGTTTTACTTCATCACATGAATGCTTATGATATTTTTCCTGTTGTATATAGTCATAACACTAATAATGTTCCAAGCAAAGATGACATTAAAGCAATGAATGATTCAAAGGAATTAGCATTGTTTTTTAATTAATGTTAATTATTTTATAGTTTAGGAGAAATTGTTACGGTCATATTTTATTTTATAATTTTATTATTAATTCCTATGACTATGATAGGTATAGGACATGCATGGAAGAAGAAGTTAAACATATATGTTAGTTGCAGGAGTTTAAACAACAAAATTGATATTTAATGATTAAAAGCAATAATTATGCTGTCATTTATATAATACTAGAAAGAAAATAGAAAGGAAAATAATATGTTATTTAATAATTTTAAGAGTGAAAGATTAATCATACGTGATATGAAAGAAGAAGATGCAAAGGAAGTTTGGGAGATATGGAGTAACAGTGAAAATGAAAAATATATGGGCGATCCAGTAGCATCACAAGATGAAATAATATCTTTTTGTATAGAAAACAAAAGAACTAATAATCATAATCACCTTGCAGTTGCGACTTTAAAAGACTCAGGCGAGATTATTGGAACTTGTTGTTTTGGTCCAACAAAAAAACAAGAAGAGTGGGGCTTTGGATATTCGATTAAGCAAGAATTCTGGGGTAAAGGTTATGCTACTGAAATTGTGAAATCAATTATTGCTTTTGGAATTAGTTTAGGTGTAACAGATTTTATATCAGATTGTGCAACTGAAAACATCGCTTCTAGTAAAGTTTTAGAAAAAAGCGGAATGTATTTTGATCATAAAAGCAGTTTTACTCAGCAAGGTACGAATATAATATTTGAATCTAATGTTTATAAATTACATATTGATTAATTATATAATAGTTTAATAACTCTGAGTTCTAAGTGTAAAAACTCAATATCCTTTTATTAAATTTTTAATAATTCATTAAAAGAATTACCAATAGTTTTTAAAAAAAACTATTGACAAAGTATTGATTTTAATATAAAATCTCACTGTTAAGTAATTTACTTTACAGTAGGTGAAAGAAATGTTGGAGAAAAATTTATACTTTAGTGTATTGTACGATTATTATGGAAGCTTATTAAAGGAAAATCAAGCAATTGTTATTGATTTATACTACAATCAGGATTTAAGCTTAGGTGAGATAGCAGAAGAGTTAAATATATCAAGAGCTGGTATACATGATACATTAAAAAGAGCTGAAAAAAATCTAACAGAATTTGAGGAAAAACTCTCTTTGCATACAAAATTGGAAAAATATTATGAATCAGCAGAGAAAATAATTGAGATATTAAACAAAATTGATGATGATAAATATAAAGATGAAGTAAATAGTATTAGAAAAGAAGCTGAGAAAATATTAAATGAAGGGTAGGAAAGTACAATCATGTTTGAGAATTTGTCTGAAAAACTTCAAAATGCTTTAAAAGCTTTAAAGGGCAAAGGAAAACTTTCTGAAAAAGATATAGATTTAGCAATGAGAGAGGTCAAGCTTTCGTTGTTAGAGGCAGATGTTAACTTTAAGGTTGTTAAAAACTTTATAAATAAGGTTAAAGAAAGAGCAGTTGGTCATGAGGTTATGGAAAGCTTAACTCCCGGACAGCAGGTTGTTAAGATAGTTCATGAAGAATTAAAGGACATCATGGGTAGCCAAGAAAGCAAGCTTAAGTTTAATACAAATGGTATTACATACATTATGATGTGTGGCTTGCAAGGTGCTGGTAAGACTACAACTTCTGGTAAGCTTGCATTAAAGCTTAAAAAAGAAGGTAAAAGACCGTTACTTGTAGCTTGTGATATTTATAGACCTGCCGCTATTAAACAGCTTCAAGTTGTAGGTGAAGGTATCGATGTTCCTGTGTTTACAATGGGTGACAAGGAAAATCCTGTAACTATAGCTAGAGAAGCAATGAAGCATGCTAATAAATTTAATAATGACGTAGTTATCATAGATACAGCTGGTAGACTTCATATAGATGAAGAATTAATGGATGAGTTAGTTAATGTTAAAAATGAAGTTAAACCAAATGAAATACTTTTAGTTCTTGATGCTATGACAGGTCAAGAGGCAGTTAAGGTTGCAGAAACTTTCAATGGATACCTTGATGTTTCAGGTGTTGTACTGTCTAAGGTAGACGGTGATGCTAGAGGTGGTGCTGCTTTATCAATTAAGAGTGTTGTAGATAAGCCAATAAAGTTTGTAACAATTGGTGAGAAGATGGATCAGCTTGAAGTTTTCCACCCGGATAGAATGGCTTCTAGAATACTTGGAATGGGAGATATCTTATCGATTATTGACAAAGCACAAGCAGCTTTTGATGAGAAACAGGCTATCGAGCTTCAGAAGAAGATTAAAAATCAAGAATTTAATTTTGATGACTTCTTAACCCAGCTTCAACAAATGAAAAATATGGGACCACTTGATGATTTACTTGCTATGATTCCAGGTGCTAATTCTAAGCAACTTAAAGGCTTGAAGGTTGACGAGAAAGATATGAAGCACACAGAAGCTATAATTCAATCAATGACTAAAAAAGAAAGAGCTATACCATCACTTATAAATGGTAGTAGAAGAAAAAGAATTGCAGCAGGAAGTGGTACTTCAGTTCAGGATGTTAACAGACTTTTAAAACAATTTGAAGATATGAAGAAAATGATGAAGCAATTTAGCTCAATGGAAAAAATGATGAAAAAAAGAGGCGGAGGCGGCAAATTTAAGTTTCCGTTCTAGCAATTAATTAGTAGATAAGGAATATTTCTTCCTTTATCATATATAAAAATAAAAACTTAAGATAATTATAAGGAGGTGACAATAATGGCAGTAAAAATTAGATTAAAAAGAATGGGTTCTAAAAAGAAACCTTTTTACAGAATCGTTGTAGCTGATTCTCGTTCACCAAGAGATGGACGTTTCATAGAAGAAATAGGATACTATAATCCTGTAGTTGAGCCAAAAGTAGTTAAAATAGATGATGAAAAAGCTATAAAATGGTTAAATAATGGTGCAAAACCAACTGACACAGTAGGAATGTTATTCAAAACTAACGGTATTTTTGACAAAAGAGATGAAAACAAATAAGAGGAGAAAACAATGGGTGAATTAGTTGAATATTTAGCAAAATCACTGGTAGATAATCCTGATCTCGTTAAGGTAAAAGAAGTTGAAGGTAGCCAATCGCTTATCATTGAACTTAGCGTTGCTCCAGAAGATATGGGCAAGGTTATAGGTAAGCAAGGTAGAATAGCCAAAGCAATTAGAACTGTAGTTAAGGCAGCTGCTACTAAAGAGAATAAGAGAGTTATAGTTGAAATAATACAATAACGCTAAGAAAGTATTAAAATAAACACATTTAGCAAATTGTAATGTGTGATTGCTAACAATTTGCTAACATTTGTTAGAAGCTTTTCATGAATTGTTCAAATTTTTGTGAGGCTTCTTTTTTCATTACCTTAGTTACATGAAGATAAATATTTCTTGTAGTTTTATCGTCGTTGTGTCCTAAACGTTCCATTATTTCCTCTAATCTAACTCCTGCCTCTGCTAATAAAGAAACATGAGTATGTCTTAAAGCGTGAGGTGTTAATTTTTTAAATTTACCAAGTTCAATCAATTTGCTAAATTTAAGCTCAAGTTGCTTAGTTGTTTCTGGATAACCAGGATTCCTAAAATATTTTGTAAAAACAAAATCTTCTTTGTGCCATTCTGATATTCTTAATCTAAACTCATTTTGATATGCTTTATGTTTTTTTAGGGTATCAATTACAGTTTTGTCTATATCTATTGTTCTTACAGAGCCTTTAGTCTTAGGCGGAATAATTACATAGTCAACTGTTTTATTGGGGCAGTAGATAGTTTTGTATATGCTTATTTCTCCATTTATCAAATCAATATCTTTCCATTTCAGTGCACACAGCTCCCCTATTCTCATTCCGGTATATGCCAATGTAAGAAAAGCAGTATATAATTGTGGCTCGGGCGATTGTCTGACAAGTTCTAAGAATTTATATAAATCTTCCTTTTCTAAATATTTAGGAACATTATCTCTGTTTTCTAACTCTTCTACTGTTAGTTGTTTTTTTGGCACAACTGCATTGTCGGTCGGATTATCTTTTAAAGTCTTATTGTTTATCGCACTTTTAAAAATCATTCTTGCAGACCTGTGCGTGTTTAGTAGGGTATTGTATTCGTTATTATTTAGCATATCAAATAAAAAAGTTTGATATAATTCTGTTGTAATATTCTTTAGCTTAATATCTTTAAAAAAATTCTCCATTCTATTAATGTCGTATTTTCTTACTCTTACAGAACTTATTTTTGGAATTGTTCCGCTTGAATAAAGTCCTTTTTTATACCCATCAAGCCATTTCTTGCAACATTCTTTAAACGATATGTCACTTTCTTCAATATAGTCATTCCTATTATATTCTGTTTGTATTTCCGCAAGGGCAGCTGCAGCTTCTTTTTTTGTTTTAAAACCTCCTTTAGTTTTTTGTTGTCGTTTGCTTGTAAAAGGGTCTTTACCTAAATCAATCACATAGGTATAGGTTTTTCCTCTTTTATAAATATGTCCTTTCATAGTTTACTCCTTTTCAAAAATAATTATTGTAAAAACAAAGAATTATTGATAAAATATTTTAAACAGTATATCCGCATAATTCTTTGTAGATATATATTGAAGCCTTGTGGTCGCAACACGAGGCTTTATTTTCTTATTTAATAAGTTTACTAATTCTTTGCAGTGTTGTAATCGTGTTATTCTTAAATTCTTGTGATTTATTAATTAATTCTATAATTTCCTCATCTGTTAATTTGCTTATGTCAGCTAACAATCTTCCTAATTCTTGATATTTTAAATTCATATTATCACCTATAATAGATATGGATCTATTTTACTTTTCTTTTCTTCTAATATTCTTATTTCAAGTTCTATTAATTTTATTTTACTCTCTAATTTTTCTACTATGTGAATATTTTTACTCCAATGAATATCTTTTGCCCCATATTTGCCTATAAATACACCAACAAGATAACCAAGCCAATAAACTATAATAATAAAGAGGAAAAAATAAAAATTGTCAAAAGAATTATCCATCTAATTCGCCTCCGAAACGTTCTTCATAATTTTTAATTTCATCAGTTAAACGGTCTTTTTTATACTGCAATTCTATAAGTTTATCATCAAGATGACCAATCATAAACTTATCTTTATATCTCCCTTTAGTAAAGCCCTTTCCAAAACCTATTTTAAAAGGAAGATAAACCAATAATAATATAAACAAAAACATAGGCATAAATCTAATAATATCGCTTATCATTAAAACCTCCTTAAAACGTTTGCTTGTTTAATTCATAAGTTTTTTTAGAATGTGTACTATATTCAATTTCTTGTATATTATGCTTAGAAAAATCATTTCTAAAAATATGTTTCAACTCGTGAACATAAGCACTTTTTTGTTGTTCGACGCAAAGTTTACTGTTAACAATAATTGTGTAAGTGTCATCTTCGTTAGGAATGACAAATGATTTCACTTTACAAGGCAAATCCATAAATTTTGCTATAATACAATCATCAGTATTTGGCACCTTGCTCCTCCTTGTGTGAGAATTATTTAATTGTCGCTACCCTCCTTGTCTTTTAATCTTTTAGTCATTTCATAAACAAGTTTTAGATCTTGTGGGCTAACGTCTTTAGCAGCATCAAATAATATTTTCAATTCTTTATTATCAAAAATTTGTTGTGCAATTTTGGCAGTTTCATCGTTTAAATAATAATTAGTAGGTTCTTCCTTTGCTTCAATACCGACTAGATAATCTAATGATACGTTTAACAGGTCGGCTATTTTTTGTAACGCGCCAATTTTAGGTGTTATTTTACCATTTTTCCAATCCGATAATGTTACTTGGCTTATTCCTGTTTCTTTTGCTACTCTGTAGTTTGAGTAACCTCTTTCTTTAATTAATTCTTCATATCTACTATACATTTTCATATTTCCTTTATTCCATAAATTACCAAATAAAAATGTAGCAAATAATACTTGACTACTAAATAAATATGTAGTATAGTAAATGTGTACTAAACAATTACTAATTAATACATATTAATTAAGCACTAAGTATTTTTGTATGCTAAGTTTTATTTAATTCGCATAACCGAAGTATAACATAAATATTTAGTATATGCAAGGGTTTTTTAAAAAAAGAAAGGAGGAAATATTATAAATGTATGAAAAATTTGTCGAATTATTACAAAAAAATGATGTAACACCGTATAGAGTGGCTAAGTCGACAGGAATAAGCCAAGTAACATTATCGGATTGGAAAAAAGGAAGAAGTACACCCAAAGTGGACAAGCTTAGTAAAATTGCAAATTATTTTAATGTCCAATTAGAATACTTTACTAATTAGAGAGGTATTGAATATGTGCAAAAACTTTGAAGAACTTCCTGACATTATAACAGCAGACATAATTTCTAAATTTATAGGAATTTGTCTAAGAAGAGTTTACGAATTACTAGATACCCCAAAAGAATCCGGGGGAATACCGTGTAAGAAGATAGGAAGAAGAAAAATCGTATTAAAATCTGAATTTAAGAAATGGTTAGAGGAAGTATAAATAAGTAATTAAAAAATTATAGAAAGGAGAAAGAGAGTGGAGAAAAAAACTACAATAACTATTTATGGAATAACAACGGAAAGTAAAAAAGATGCAATAATGTCCATTTTAAATGATGAATTAGATATGTCTGATGGAAGTACTATAAAAATAATTATAGAAAAAGAAAGACATTATAGCGATGACTTAAAAGGACAAACGTCAACACAATAATGTCTCTATGAATTAATTTTCTAAATTATGCTTTAATTTATCACTGTCACAAATTAGATTATTCCAAGCTGCACTGATTTTTAATTCAGCTACAAAAACTCTGTCGTTAGAATCTAAAGTTTTGAGAATATCATCTCTTATTCTAGCACAACTAAGAGGAGATTTAACATACCAAGTAGATTCCGTAATTTTGAGCCGACAAGGGAAAGTGTCTAAATAAGCATACAAATTAGAATAGTTTCTGATAGGGAAACGTAAATCGTAAGTTATAATTTTTGAATTATCCATATATTCACCTCTTTTCTCAATATATTGTATGTAAACAAATGTTCATAACTAAATATAGTATATTATAAAAAGGTGGTAAAGTCAAAATGAATTTAGGAAATATTTTGAAATTGGAAAGAGAAAAACAAGGATTATCCAAAAGACAACTAGCGTTAAAAGCAGAAGTATCAGCAACGGTTATTAGCTTTTGGGAATCTGGGAAACGAAAAATGACAACAGAGAGTGCAGACAAAATATTCAAAGCATTAGGAATAACTATATCAATAGGAGGTACAAATGAATAATTTAACAGTAACACAAATAAACGGAATAAACACAATAGACAGCAGAGAGGTTGCGGAAATGGTAGATGTGAGACATGATAATCTACTAACCAAAATCAAAGGATATGAGGATATTTTGGACTCCTCAAAATTAAGGAGTCAAGACTTCTTTATTCAAAGTACATATTTAAATAGTCAGAACAAAGAACAACCTTGCTATCTATTAACTAGAAAAGGTTGTGATATGGTAGCAAATAAAATGACAGGCGAGAAAGGAATTTTATTCACTGCTGAATATGTAACCAAATTTGAGGAAATGGAAAAACAATTAAAACCTACTTGTATAGAAGATGTATTAATTCAGTCATTACAAGAAATGAAAGATGTAAAACTTAAATTGGAACAACAAGATATAGCAATAACTAATGCTAACAACCGCATAGACATAATAAAAGAAGTTGTTGCAATAGACAATACTGCTTGGAGAGCAGAAACTCAAAACTTACTTAATAAAATAGCGGTTAAGCTAGGCGGTACATCACAATTTTTCCAACAACTTAGAGCTGAAAGTTACGACTTACTTGAGCGTAGAATGGGCGCAAAACTTGACACTAGACTAACAAATAAGCGTAGAAGAATGGCAGAAGAAGGAGTTTGCAAGTCTAAGAGGGACAAGCTTTCGAGAATAGACATAATTGCAGAAGATAAAAAGTTAGTTGAGGGTTATATTGCGATAGTTAAAGAAATGGCTATTAAGTATGGAATAGCGGATTAGGAGGTTTTATGGAACTAAGATTAATATGTTACACAGCAATAGTGATAACAGGCATAATCGGTTTTACTGCTGTATGGTGTAGCAAAATCAAATACGGAGGTAGCAAATGAAATACGAAAAAAGATTGAAAATAAACGGAGTTTTTATATTATTCGATAAATTAAAGGTTAATGTGGACAATACAAAGATATATAGAAATGGTGAAATGATAGGGCATTTTGCTAATGATAAATATAGAGTTGAGTATGATTTTAACTATGATACTTTTGTATATTTTAAATTAGTGGAGGTCGCAAATGAAAGCTAAATTAATATACACAGCACAAAGCTTAATAGTAATGGCTGTAATGTTTGCGCTTCTTTTGCTCGGTGGTTGGATAGATAGTTTAAATTAAAATTTATGAGAGGTAAATATGGATTGTAAAATATGCGAATACGTGTGCGATACTCCATTAGGCAGTTACTGCACACTTACAAACGAAGCAATTGAAATTACTAAATGCAATTACAATGAGCAGAAAGATTTTGAGTACGACACCATGAAAGAAATGAGTAAATAAACTTAGGAGGATAACATGAGCAATATAAAAATCGGAAATAAGGTAATTATGAATGACAATTATGTAGTAGCAGACAAAAATAAAGGTGTTGAATTTGTTGTTAGAAGTGAGCCATTTAATTTATGTGGTACAGTTTGCGTAATGTTAGAAAATTATCGTGGTGGTTATGCTTTGGATGGGCTTACTAAAATAAATTAAATCTAGGAGGATGAAATGTTATTTGAAGTAACAAGAACGAGTATTTATACAGATAATAAACCTTTTGAAAAATGCAAAGAAATACAACTTACACACTTGGAAATTAGAACATTAAAAACTCCAAATGAATTTGATAATAAATTTGGTCACAGAGAGGGCAAATGGCTAGAAAAAGGTACTAACCATAGAATAATTAACGGTTGTATAGCAAGAGATTTGGACAAAGAAAACACTTGGGGTATAGAAATAAACTCATTAGAAGAACTAATGCAATTTGTAGAAAGCGTTAAAACTGATGTAATAATAACAACAAGTACAATAGATAAAATAACTCCGAGCCTAGAAATATACGACGATTGGAGAGAGTAGGTGTTAGATATGAGACCACCAACACTAGAAGAAAGGGAAAAATTTAGGTACAAATTATGTAAAAAATGCGGTGATGAATACAACATAAGTATATATCAAAAGGGTGCATTTAAATGTTATAAATGCGAAGCTAAAGAGAGGAGGGAAAAGAAGTGACACCAAAAGAAGGAAGAATCTGTAGCAACTTTAGGCAAGCAAAAGATAAAAGACTTCAAATCGAAATCGACGCAGATGTTTATTTTTCTGGTGAAGAAACAGAAGTATTAAATATTCTTAGCAAATTTGGTTATGAAGTAGAAGAATACAGAACTAAACCAACAGGTCCACAATATAGAGGCAGACCAAAGATATATGATGAAAATACAATGTTAGAACTTTACAAAGAAGGCAATAGTGATGTAGAAATTGCTGAAATAATGGGAACGTGTAGACAATTAATTTATGGTTGGAGAACCAAGAACATGTTACCTGCGAACGGTAGGAAAAAGCGTTCACCGAATAAAAAAAGCCGCACAGTTGGCGCTGTAACGGCACATTAAAAAACAATTCAAGATAAAGGTAACACAAATTTTTATAAAAATCAAGGAGAATTTATATAGATGAAGATATCAAAGATAAAAATTAAGAATTTATTCGGCATTAAGGAATGTGAACTAGATGGAAGAAGTATTGAGTTATACGGTAAAAATGGAACTGGAAAAACTTCTGTCATAGATACTATAAGATATGCATTAACTAACAAATCAGATAGAGATTACATAGTTAGAAATGGCGAGACAGAGGGCGAAATCCTTATTGAAACGGATAATGGACTAAAAATAAATCGTAAGGCTAGAACTAACCAAGCAGATTATAAAAGCATTAAAAAGGATGGTGCTGAGGTTCAATCTCCGGAAACTTTTTTAAGAGACATATTTACGCCGTTACAACTTAATCCGACAGAATTTATTATGAATATGAATAGTAGTCAGCAAAATGCAATTCTTTTAGATATGATTGTATATGATTGGAACTTAGACACTATAAAGGGTTGGTTTGGAGAGTTGCCAAGTTGGGTTTCATACGACCAAAATATATTACAAGTCTTAAATGACATTCAAAGCGAAAAAGGACAGTATTTCCAACTAAGACAAGACCTTAACAGAGATGCTCGAAACAAGAAAGCGATGATCGAAGAAATTGGAGCAACCATTCCTACAGGCTACCAAGTAGAAAAATGGGAAGCTGCTAATGTAGGCGAAATATACACTCAAATAGAGCGTATTAGAAAAGATAATCAGACAATTGAAAAAGCTAAACAGATTATTGAAAACAGAGATAATAAGGTTCGTAAATTTGAAGCTGATAAAGAGATAGCAAAGAGTGCGTTAGAAACAGAGGTTAATAATAGAGCAAATCAACTAGATAAAGACATTTTAAGAATGCAAGAGCAAATAAAAGCTTATGAAGTTGAAAAACAAAATCTTTCAGCAAAGAAACAGGACAAACTAGCCATTATCGAGGAAATATACAAGGCTAATGTCGCTAAGTACGATGCAGAAGTAGAAGAATATAAAGAGTATGCAGATAAGGATATAAAAGACACAACAAAACTTCAAGAACAAGCTAAAGAAATTGAGAAAATGAAAGCTCATATAAATGAGTACAAGAGAATGTTGAACCTACAACAAGAGGTTGAAGAATTGCAAGATAGAAGCGAAAGTTTAACAGAGAAGATTGAGAAAGCTAGAACATTACCAGGAGAGATTTTACAGACTGCTATTATTCCTATTAAAGGATTAACAGTTGCTAATGGTATTCCTCTAATTAATGGACTTCCTGTTTCTAATCTATCCGAGGGCGAAAAACTTGACTTATGTATAGACGTAGCAATACAAAAACCTAATGGATTACAAATTATTTTAATAGATGGTGTAGAGAAGTTGGCGAGCGACCTAAGAAAACAATTATATGACAAGTGTAAAGCTAAAGGATTGCAATTTATAGCAACTAGAACTACCGATGATGAAGATTTAACTATTTTGGAACTGTAGGAGGTAATTATGAGTGAAATAACAACTTTAAATAATAATATACAGACTAGAAATAGTCAAACGGAAATGATGGTATCAAGACAAGCTCAAGAAGTGCAAGCCGCTATGGTTATAGCTAAGAAGTTTCCAAGAGATGAATATGAGGCTATGGAAAAAATAAAAAGAACTTGTCAAAGAGCAACATTAGCAGACCAAGCAATATATTCATATCCAAGAGGAGGGCAAACTGTTACGGGTCCATCCGTAAGATTAGCAGAAGCTTTGGCTCAAAATTGGGGCAATATTGATTATGGAATTATAGAGCTTGAACAAAAGGACGGAAAAAGCGAAATGATGGCTTATGCGTGGGATTTAGAAACAAATACACGCGTTACAAAAGTCTTTGCTGTAGAGCATAAAAGAGATACTAAAAAAGGTTCATATGCATTAACAGACAGCAGGGATATATATGAAGCCACTGCAAACTTTGGAGCTAGAAGAATGAGGGCTTGCATTCTAGGAGTTATTCCTGGTGATGTAGTTGATATGGCAGTAGATGAATGCAGAGCAACTATAAAAAGCGGCATAGGCAAAGAACCTATAAATGAGCGTGTAACAAAGCTTTACAATGCGTTTAAAAAGGAATTTAAAGTTACAAAGGAACAATTAGAAAAGTATGCAGAAAGAAACCTTGCAGACTTCGGAGAGGATGAATTTATTAATCTTAAGGGAGTATTTAAAGCTTTAAAAGACGGACAGGCAAAAGTTGAAGATTATTTCCCAACAGATATAGAAGTACCAGACATATTCAGGGAGGTACAAAACAATGTTGAAACTAACTAATGAAAATTATTTTAGTCCAGATGCTAGCAGAGAATATCTCTCTGTTAGTCAATACAAGGATTTTATCGGAACTTTAGGAAAAACAGCTTGTGAAGCCGAAGCTATGGCTAAATTAAACGGTGCATGGGAAATGGAAAAGACAACCGCTTTGTTAGTAGGAAGTTATGTAGATGCACATTTTGAGGGAAGTTTGGACTTATTTAAGGCTCAAAACCCAGATATATTTACACAGAAAGGTACTTTGAAAGCTGATTATAAAAGAGCAGAGGAAATTATTAATCGTATTGAGCGCGACGGAAAGTTTATGCAGTTTATGAGTGGTGAAAAACAAACAATAATGACTGCTGAATTGTTTGGTACTCCATGGAAGATAAAAATAGACAGTTATTTGCCTAATTTAGCGATTGTTGACCTTAAGTGTATGAAAGACTTGACCGAGACATTTTGGGTGCGTGATTTTGGATATATGGACTTTATACAGTATTGGGGATATGACATCCAAGGCGCAGTTTATCAAGAAGTGGTTTATCAAAATACAGGTAAAAGATTACCGTTTTATATAGCGGTTGCTGACAAGACAAAAGAGCCTAATATTGAAATAATTTACATAGATGATAATCATTTAAGACAAAAATTACTTGAAGTCGAAGCAAATACACCTAAAGTTTTAAGACTTAAAAACAAAGAGATAGAACCTTTGCGTTGTGGAGTGTGTGATTATTGCAAACATACTAAAATTCTTACTAAACCTATTCATTTTAGTGAGTTAATTCCGGCAGTGTAGATATGAAATCTATATTGCAAGACTACGAAGAACAAAGAGAATGTTTTTACTGCACTTGTAAAAGTAATTTGCAAGACCATCACGTTTTCGGAGCAGCTAATAGAAAATTAAGCGAAAAATACGGACTAAAAGTGCTCTTGTGTATGAAACATCACACAGGACAAATTGAGGGTGTACACGGTCAAAACAAAGCTCTAAGATTAGAACTTAAAAAGATGGCACAACGAGAATTTGAAAAGCTATACGGGCATGAAAAATACATGAAAATATTCGGTAAAAATTATTTATAGAGGGGTATATCCCCTCCCTTATGGGGGTGAATAAGTGAAAGACGCGTACTATTTTAGTCACGATGCTAACGCAAAAGACGACCCGAAATGCGTGTTATTAATAGAACAACTAGGGTTAGAGGGTTACGGTATATTTTGGGTGTTGATAGAGACTTTAAGAGACCAACCAGAGTATAAATACCCAATAGCATTAATACCGGCATTAGCAAGAAGATATAACACAACAACGCAAAAGGTTGAAGCTGTAGTTAGAAGTTATGGACTGTTCGAGATAACAAATGATGAATTTTTCTTCTCGAATAGCTTAAATGGCAGAATGTCACATCTTGAATACAAAAGACAATTAGCAGTAGAGGCAGGGAAAAGGTCAGCAGAAAAGAGAAAACAACAACAATTATTAAACAGTGGCTCAACCGACGTTCAACCGACATTCAACGACCGTTCAACAAGTAAAGTAAATAAAAGTAAAGTAAATAAAAGTAAAGTAAATAAAAGTAAAGTAAATAAAAACATATATAGTGATGTTCCTTTGGAACTGTTGGAACCTTTAAAAGATTTTGAGGAAATGCGAAAGAAGATTAAAGCACCTATGACAGATAAAGCAAGGACTATGATGTTAAATAATCTAAACAAACTATCTAACGGTGATAATCAAAAAGCTATAGAAATACTAAACCAATCAACTATGAATTGTTGGAAAGGATTATTTCCTCTAAAAGAAGATAAAAAGGTTGAACAGCAATCTCCTAAATCTAACAAATTTCATAACTTCGAGCAAAGAGATTACGGAGACTTAGAAGAAATAGGCAAGAAGAATACAGAAAAGAAAATGAAAAAATTAATGGGGTGAAAGATGACATACGAAGATTTTTTAAAGAGTAAAGTTGAAGTAGCCAAAGATACAGGCTTTGACATAGATATAAATAAAATTAATCCTGCTTTAAAACTACATCAAAGAGATGCTGTGAAGTGGGCAATTAAGGGTGGCAAAAGGGCACTATTTGAAAGTTTTGGATTAGGAAAAACAGTTCAAGAGATAGAATTTTGTTATCAAGTTATAAAGCATGAGGGCGGTAAGGCTTTAATAGTATTACCCTTAGGGGTTAAACAAGAATTTACTAGGGATGCTGTTGAAATATTAGGATATGAAGCTCCTGATTATGTAAGAACAATGGAAGAAGTTGAAAAATCTAATAAGCAAATATTAATTACAAATTATGAACGTGTTAGAGATGGGGATATAAGACCAGACTATTTTACCGCGACATCTTTAGATGAAGCATCAGTTCTTAGAAGTTTTGGAAGCAAAACATATCAAACATTCCTTAATAAATTTAAAGGAGTACCTTATAAATTAGTCGCAACAGCAACTCCATCGCCAAATAGATACAAGGAACTCATACATTATGCTGGATATCTTGAGGTAATGGATACAGGGCAAGCACTAACAAGATTCTTTCAAAGAGATAGCACAAAAGCCAATAATTTAACATTATATCCAAATATGGAAGATGAGTTTTGGTTATGGATAAGTAGTTGGGCTTTGTTTATAACTAAACCTTCAGATGTAAATCCCAAATATTCTGACAAAGGATATGATTTACCTGAATTAGTTGTAAATTGGCATGAGGTACCGACAGATTACTGCGACAATTATAACAAAAACGGCCAAATGGAAATAGTGAGAAATGCCAATGTAAGTCTTAAAGATGCCGCTGCTATAAAAAGAGAAAGTATTGATAAGAGAATAGCAGTAATGAAGGATATTATAAATACATCACCTGATGATAACTTCATTTTGTGGCACGATTTAGAAGCTGAAAGACATGCCATAAAAAAAACAGTACCTGAAGCAGTAGACATATATGGATCTATGGACTATGACATTAGAGAAAGAAGAGTTATAGACTTCTCAAATGGAAAAACAAGACTATTTGCAACTAAAAAAGAGTTGTCAGGTTCTGGATGTAATTTTCAAAGGTATTGTCACAGAGAAATTTTTGTCGGTATTGATTATGAATTTAACGACTTCATACAAGCAATCCATAGATGCTATAGGTTTTTGCAAACTAAAACAGTAGTTATTGATATTATATATACCGAAGAGGAAAGAAATATCAAAGAAATACTTCTAGAGAAGTGGAAAAATCATAATTATATGGTTAATAAGATGATAGATATAGTGAAAAAATACGGATTAAATCCAAGTAGTAAAATTAAAAGATTGGAGAGAAAGATGGGTGTCGAAACAATAAGAGTAGAAGGAGAACATTATGTTGCAGTAAATGATGATTGTGTAGAAGAAACTAGGAGAATGCAGATTAACAGCATTGACTTAATTCATACATCAATACCTTTTGGCAATCATTACGAGTATTCGGCGAATTATAATGACTTTGGCCATAATGAAAATACAGAGCGATTCTTTGAACAAATGGACTACCTAACACCTGAATTACTTAGAATTTTAAAACCAGGTAGAGTGGCAGCTATACATGTAAAAGATAGAGTATTATTTGGAAATACAACAGGAACAGGAATGCCAACCGTAGAACCATTTCATGCATTATGTATAGCGCATTACATAAAACACGGATTTCAATACTTTGGAATGATTACAGTTGTAACGGATGTTGTAAGGGAAAACAATCAAACTTATCGTCTTGGTTGGACTGAACAATGTAAAGATGGTTCGAAAATGGGAGTAGGCTGTCCTGAATATATACTACTTTTTAGAAAATTACCAACAGATACAAGCACAGCTTACGCAGATGTACCAGTAACAAAGGACAAAAAAGACTATCCTTTATCACAATGGCAACTTGATGCTCATGGGTATTGGAGAAGTTCGGGCGATAGATTAATAACTCCTCAGGAAGTAAAAACATTTGATATAGGCGTTATACAGAAAATGTATAGAGAACATTCAAAAACACACATTTATAGCTATGCTCAACATTTAGAATTGGCTGACAATTTAGAACAAATAGACAAAATTAGTAAAACATTTATGACTGTGCCTCCTGCAAGTTGGAATGATGATGTTTGGGATAATGTTAATCGTATGAAAACATTAAATACAACACAGAGTAGGCGAAAATTACAAATGCACGTTTGCCCCTTACAAATTGATATAGTAGAAAGAATTATAAATCGTTATAGCAATGAGGGTGATATGGTATTAGATCCATTTGGGGGACTTATGACAGTGCCAATGACAGCTATAAAAATGAATAGAAAAGGTTATGGAATCGAATTAAGCCAAGAATATTTTAGAGACGGAGTTGGATATCTGAATGAAGCTGAATCTAAAAGGGACGTTCCTACATTATTTGATTTAATAGAGGAGGCTATATGAACAATCCATGTTTAAACTGTACGCAACGCAAACTTTATTGTCATTGTGTGTGTGGAAAGCATAAAGATTATAAGAAAGTACAAAACTTCATAAATCAAGCTATCAAAAGAGATAGAGAATATACATTTGTAGGAACAGAAGCTTTTGAATTAAAAAGGGCGTGAAATATGAAACGAACATTTGAAAACTGCTCTATAAGAAAAAGAGCTGCAAGAATTTTTAACGATACAACCAAGCTAGATAATGGTAAATGCAAAGGATTTAAAAACCTTGATGATACAGTAATAAAAGAATGTAAATATTGTAAGATACGGGAGGGTAACCAATGAATGATATAGAAAAAGCTATAGAAGAATTAGAAAAACTTTCAAGATATGCAGAGAAATTAAAAAATCCTGACGAGTTTTTTCATCATATGCAAGGACACACAACAGAACTTTCGTTTGTATTAAGCGCGTTTGGATTATCAGAAATTAGTAAAAGTATTAAAAAGGTACTAGAAAAACAATTAAATAGCAGTTGGATTCCTGTATCAGAGAGATTGCCGGAAGAGAATATTGATAATATAACAAATGATTTTTTAGCTTACAATGTTTCTCTTAAATTTGAATATGCTGAATGCACTAGAACGTATAAATTCGGTAGAGGTAAATGGTGGAACCATGGAGCAGATATGACGGAGTATGTTATAGCATGGCAACCACTACCACAACCATACAAGGAGGGTAACAATGGGTAATGTAATAAAACATTTTGATGTAGCACTTAAAGAAGAAATAATAACGTGTCCTAGTTGTGACACCCAACAAGAAACAGGCTATAGACATTGTCTAAATTGCGGTTACGACTTTAATAAAGACATAGTTTACATAAGTGGAGCAATAACAGGAATAAAAAACTTTAAAGACATATTTAACACAGCAGAAACAGTATTAAAAGCAAAGGGAAACGAAGTAATAAACCCGGCTAAAATACAATTACATGAAAGCGCAACACATGAGGACTATATGGCAATATGTTACGAACAAATTAAAATGGCTGATACAATCTACATGTTGAAAGATTGGGGAAAATCAAAAGGTGCATGTATTGAATACGGATATGCTCGAGGACTAGGCAAGAATATAATTGAGGAGGGGCAAGATGAAAACTAATTCTCAAAGAGGAAAGGCAAGTAAAAACAAAGGCAAGCGAGGGGAAAGAGAACTTGCGAACTTATTAAAAGAAGAGGGCTATGACTGCAAAAGAGGGCAACAATTCTGTGGAGCCAATGGCAATGCCGACGTAATAGGCTTAAATGGCATACATATAGAGTGTAAAAGAGTTGAACGACTAAACCTTAAAGAAGCTATGAACCAAGCTATAAGTGACAGTAAAGACGGAAATATACCAACTGTATTTCATAGGGCAAATAATGAGGGTTGGAAAGTTACAATGCGTTTTGAGGATTGGATAAAGCTTTATAGAGAGTGGGAATCGGGCGAGTATTTAAAGGAGGTACAAGGTAATGAATAGAGAGATTAAATATAGAGGTAAAACATTTGATAATGATTGGGTATATGGGAATCTAATAAAAAGCAATGACGAGACAGATTATTTTAACTATTTAATAATTCCTCAAGAAGATGCGAGTTGGTATGAAAATAGTTTTGATGATGATTTAGGTGTAGAAAAATGGTACAAAGTGAATAGTAAAACAATAGGACAATATACAGGACTTAAAGACAAGAACGGTAAAGAAATATGTGAGGGCGATATATTGTACGGTGGAATGGAATATTACACACAATACGGTAATGTCTTAGTCGGTATAGGTGAATGTTTTGGAAGTGAAGATAAAGATGAGGATAATAAGGTATACGGAGTATATATTAAGGTGGATGGCGAAAAGTTTGGCATATCACAAAACATTGCTTCTGTATACGAGATTGTTGGCAATATACATGACAATAAAGACTTATTAAGTCCCTATATAGCGGAGGTTGAGAATGATACTTTGTCCTAAATGTAAATATAGCAAAGAATACATGAGCAGAAAAGAAATATATTACAGTTGTAAATATTACAAACATTGCGGAGTGAAAACTTATAGTTGTAAGCATTTTAAAAGAAAATTCAATCCTATTAATACAGTAAAAACATTCTTTAAGAAAGTATTTAAGTGGAGGTAATTGAATGATAATTAAGTGTACAGAGAAAGAAAAAGAAAATATTATTAAGTGTATTCTACAAAGTGCGTGTACTAATGAAATAATAGACAGGCATATAGAGTGCAATTTAGGCGATAATTGCAGAAAATGCATTGAAAATAACATTAAATTTGAAATTGCGGAGGACAAAGAAAATGTGTGATAGAGATTGCGTTTGTAAAAGTTGTATGTATGCTTGTGTTGAATGCGTAGAAAATATAAATTTTTTAGACCAATGCAGAAACGGTGGAATCAAAGAATGTAAATATAAAATGTCATTAGTTGAGGAGGAAAACGAGAATGAATAGTGTTGTACTTATAGGTAGATTAGCAAAAGACCCAGATTTAAAATTCATGCCATCTGGTATGGCTGTAACTAAATTAACTTTAGCAGTAGATAAAGAATTATTTGGAGATAAGAAACAAGAGGCTATTAATCAAGGAAAACCAACTGCTGATTTTATAAATGTTTCAGTGTTTGGTAAACAAGCAGAGAATGCAGCACAGTATTTAAATAAAGGTTCTATGTGCGCTGTGAATGGTCGCATTAACACAGGCAGTTATACCACACAAACAGGCGAAAAAAGATATACAACTGATGTAATAGCGCATATATTTAAAGGATTAATTAAGAATAGTATAACTAGTAACTAATACTTACTAGTTAGGTAAATTAAAATTTAGTCGAGGTAAGAATGAAAATATGTAGATTAATAGAAAAAATAAGAATAAAAAGGACTGAGAAAGAAATTGAGAAATTCAATAAACTTTTGCAACAAGCTATATTCAATAAAAAGTTTAAAGATAGCAATTATGGTGATTATTAAAATTATGTAGAAAGGAGATAACTTATGAGTAAGGAATTTAAAAAAATAATAGAAGATATGTTAATTTTAGCAAAAGGTAA